>NZ_JBIAGM010000001.1:474898-712136 GCF_042869815.1 Streptomyces sp. NPDC006739 | reverse complement strand
GGCGCCCGGATCTCGGCCGGGAAGTTCGGCAGAGTCGACAGATCATTACCGAAACTCGCCGTCTCCGAAGTGAAACGATCCCCGGTGAGCTGCATACCGTCACCGGAATCCCCCGCGAACCGAATGATCACCCGGTCCAGACGCCGTACGTCCTTCACGCCACCCGGTTTGCGCTGCTCTCCCACGACGGTTGAGTCGGCCTGCTCCGCTGGGCTGCTGACCTGGCTGGTCACTGAACTGGACCTCCTTCGAGGCGGCTGTCCGGGCTCGGTCGTCCCACGGACCTTCCCAGGATCAACCCTACGTCGGTTAGGGTCGCCTTCCCGAGGCTTTCCGTATGATGGACGGCAATCTGAGACGGCCGGTCGCCCTGACTTGTCATGATGTGTCGGCCCCCCGAAGCCTGAGGCTCTGAAGTGCTGAAGTCGGCTGTGCACTGCTCTTCGAACACGAGTACCGGCTTCAACAGAAGCCGGAACAGCTGACATCGTGCTGACACAGTTTCAGCCCGTCAGGAGTTCAGATAGGTCAGCACGGCCAGAACACGCCGGTGGTCACCGTCGCTCTGGGACAGACCCAGCTTCAGGAAGATGTTGCTGACGTGCTTCTCCACGGCGCCGTCGCTGACCACCAGCTGCCGGGCGATCGCCGAGTTCGTGCGCCCCTCGGCCATCAGCCCGAGGACCTCCCGCTCGCGCGGGGTGAGCCCGGCCAGCACGTCCTGCTTCCGGCTGCGCCCCAGCAGCTGCGCCACCACCTCCGGGTCCAGCGCCGTACCGCCCTCGGCCACCCGCACCACCGCGTCGACGAACTCCCGCACCTCGGCGACCCGGTCCTTGAGCAGATAGCCGACGCCACGGCTGGATCCGGCCAGCAGTTCGGTGGCGTAGCGCTCCTCCACGTATTGCGACAACACCAGCACCCCGAGCCCGGGGTGCGCCCTGCGCAGCCGTACGGCCGCCCGCACGCCCTCGTCGGTGTGCGTCGGCGGCATCCGTACGTCCGCCACCACCACGTCGGGCAGCGCGTCCTGCGCGTCCAGCTCGGTGATGGTCTTGACCAGCGCCTCCGCGTCTCCGACACCGGCCACGACGTCATGCCCGCGGTCGGTCAGCAACCGGGTCAGGCCCTCCCTGAGCAGCACTGAGTCCTCGGCGATGACCACCCGCACCCTGTCCTCCACGATCTTCCGGCCCCCCGTGCAGCCCGATCTTCCGACGGTCCTGTCCGTACGGAAGACCAGCATTCCAGCATTCGGGCCGTACCGCGCCCGAGCCCGGCGAATAGGGGGTCCGTCGTCGTCCGTCGTGGTGAGGGGGCTGCCCGGACCGTCACCGCCGCCAGGGCAGCTCCGCCGTCACCCGGGTCGGCCCGCCCGGCGGCGAGTCGACCACCAGGATTCCGTCCACCGCGTCGAGGCGTTCGGCCAGGCCCGCCAGGCCCGAGCCCCCTGAGGTGTCGGCGCCGCCCATGCCGTTGTCCGCCACCTGGAGCATCAGCCGGTCCTCGGCCCGCCACACGTCGACCGAGGCGGAGGTGGCCCGCGCGTGCTTGCTGATGTTCTGCAGCAGCTCCGAGACGGTGAAGTAGGCGATGCCCTCGATGGCCGGCGCCGGGCGCTCGGTCAGGTCCACCTCCACCTGCACCGGCACCGTGCAGCGCGAGGCGACCGACGAGAGCGCCGCGTCCAGGCCGCGGTCGGTCAGCACCGCCGGATGGATGCCGCGAGCCAGGTCCCGCAACTCCCGCAGCGCCGTCTTCACCTCGCCGTGCGCCTCGTCCACCATGCGCGCCGCCGCCCGCGGATCCTCCCGCAGCTTCTCCTTCGCCAGCCCCAGGTCCATGGCCAGAGCCACCAGCCGGGCCTGCGCACCGTCGTGCAGGTCCCGTTCGATGCGCCGCAGGTCGGCGGCGGCCGTGTCGACCACCACACCCCGGTCCGACTCCAGCTCCACCACCCGCGCCGACAGCCGCGACGGGCCCAGCAGCCCGCTCACCAGCAGCCGGTCCACCGTGGTCAGCGCCCGGACGATCCACGGCGTGGCCAGCGTGAACAGCAGCCCGACCAGCGCGGTCACGGTGATCTCGAACGGGTTGTCGAGGTACACGCTGTGGTGCGCGTCGCCGTAGAGCTGCAGACCGCCCTGCCCGACGTAGGCCGGGAACACCCAGAACCACAGCGGATACGTCAGCAGGGCCCAGCCGTACGTCCAGAAACTCACCGCCACGGTGAACGAGAACACGGACCACGGGAACTGCAGCACCGCGTACAGCAGGTGCCGCCATGAGGTGCCGCTCTTGAGGACCGCGCCCATCCAGGCGAACGCGCCCGGCTTGCGCATCCGCAGCGGCTCCGGGTCGGCCACCTCCAGGCCGAGCAGCGCACGCGCCCGCACCCGCTCCAGCGCGCCGAAGCCCCGGCAGCCGGCGAGCGCCGCCGCCAGCACCGGGATCCCGAGGAAGGTCACCAGCAGACCCGCCCCGAGGGACACCGTCGTGACCGCCCACACGAACAGCGTGATGCCGAACGGCAGGCTCAGCAGGACGTACCCCAGCTCGCGCCAGCTGCGTGCCTCGACCGGCGCCCGCAGCGCGGCCGGCAGCCGGTGGCGCTTGCCTCGGCCGTCCGCCCCGTCCCGGCCGTCGGAGCCGCTCATCCGGATTCCGGTTCCACTCCGGATTCCGGTTCCACTGGGGTGATGCCCGTATTCCTGTCCGTGGTCGGTGGCCATCGGCGTCGTCCCGTTCTCCTCGTCGTAGCGGCGTGCTGCCGTGCCTCCACCCTGCTGCGCCGCAGGTCCGCGGGCCATGGAGGCCGTAGGCGTCTTGAGCGGGGGGTTTTCCCTACCGCCACCGGTCACCTCCGGGCACCCCACCGGTCACCTCCGGTCGGGAGGAAGCTGTGTCCGGTCGGTGGGACGGGTCTGTGTCCGGTCGGCGGGACGCGCCTGCTCCCGGTCGCGCCAGGGCAGCTCCGCGGTGACGACGGTCGGGCCGCCGGCCGGTGAGTCGACCACGAACAGTCCGTCCACCGCCCCCAGCCGCTCCGCCAGACCCCGCATCCCGCTGCCGCCCTCCAGCCGCGCACCACCCCGCCCGTCGTCCCGCACCTGGATCAGCAGCCGGTCCCCCGACCGCCACACCTCGACCGAGGCGCCGCGCGCCCCACTGTGCTTGCTGACGTTCTGCAGCAGCTCCGAGACCGTGAAGTAGGCGATGCCCTCGATCGCGGCGGCCGGTCTGGTCGGCAGGTCCGCCGTCACCCTCACCGGCACGGTGCACCGGGAGGCGACCGACGAGAGCGCCGCGTCCAGACCGCGGTCGGTCAGTACGGCGGGATGGATACCGCGCGCCAGATCACGCAGCTCCTGCAGCGCCAGCTTCACCTCGCCGTGCGCCTCCTCGACCATCACCGCCGCCGAGTCGGGGTCCTCCAGCAGCTTCTCCTTCGCCAGCCCGAGCCCCATCGCCAGGTTGACCAGCCGGGCCTGCGCCCCGTCGTGCAGATCGCGCTCGATGCGCCGCAGGTCGGCCGCGGCGGTGTCGACCACCACTCCCCGGTCGGACTCCAGTTCGGCGATACGGCGTTCCAGCTCGTCGGACGGCGACAGCAGCCCGCGCACCATCGCCCGGTCCACGTTGGTCAGGCCCCGCGCGATGAACGGCAGCACCGGCCACAGCAGGAACAGCGAGACGAGCACCGTGGCGAAGGTGAGGACGCCCCACGGCAGCCGGATGACGTCGTAGAGCAGCGTCCGCCAGCCCACCGGGTCCCTCAGTGCCATCCACAGCCGCTGCAGCGGGCCGCCGCCCTGGCCGAACGGCAGCCGCGACGGCTCCTCCACCCGCACCCCGAGCAGCTTCCGGGCCCGCGTCCGCTCCATCCTGCCCAGCTGCCGCGAGCCCAGCAGAGCCAGCGCGAGCAGCGGGAAGCCGACCACCGTGAGCGTCAGGACACCGCTGACGAGCAGCACGGTGAAGACGTAGACGAAGCCGAGGAGGGCCACCGGCAGGTTCAGCAGGAGGTGCGCGATCTCCTTCCAGGTGTGCCCTTCGTAGGGGAACCGGACCGGCGGGAGAGGGTCGTCGGCGTCGGTCCGCGCGGCGTCGACGGAGAGGATACGAGCGGTCATACGGGCCAGCGTGCCGTGTGCGCGGCCGCCGTGCCATGGAGTTCGCCGCCGCGATCGACTGGGGAAAACCCCACCCCCGTGTCCCACGGCGTGACGGGCTGCTTACCGTGCCTTTATCAGGGCCTAGACTCCCGTGCGTACAGATCCTCGAATGAAGAACGACGAATCAAGAGTCGACTGGGTCACCACCAGGTCAGGAGTGAGGGGCGGACGGTGCGCGAGACATTGGGGGGCTCGACCGTCGTCGCGGCGGGCTACTTCCGGTCCTACTCGGTCGTGGGACTGCTGGCCGTCGTCGGCGTGCTCTTCGTCGCGGTCGCCTTCGGAGCGGGACGACTGCTGCGGCCCGTGGTCCCCACCCCCGAGAAACTCCTGACCTACGAGTGCGGCGTCGACCCCGTCGGCGAGGGCTGGGCCCACACCCAGGTCCGCTACTACGTCTACGCCTTCCTGTACGTGATCTTCGCGGTGGACTCGATCTTCCTGTTCCCCTGGGCGACGGTCTTCGCCGCCCCCGGCTACGGCGCGACGACGCTGGTGGAGATGTTCGTCTTCCTCGGCTTCCTGGCCGTCGGCCTGCTGTACGCATACAAGAAGGGCGTCCTGACATGGACGTGAACCCCGCGGTGCCCGAGCCGGTCCTCCTCCCGGAGCCGAAGCGGCTCGGCGCGCTCGCCCGACTGGCCCCCGAGCCGATGAAGGTGGTCCTGAACTGGGGCCGCCGCTACTCGCTGTGGGTCTTCAACTTCGGTCTCGCCTGCTGCGCGATCGAGTTCATCGCCGCGTCGATGGCCCGCCACGACTTCATCCGCCTCGGCGTCATCCCCTTCGCGCCGGGACCCCGCCAGGCCGACCTCATGGTCGTCTCCGGCACCGTCACGGACAAGATGGCACCGGCCGTCAAACGCCTGTACGAGCAGATGCCCGAGCCGAAGTACGTCATCTCCTTCGGCGCCTGCTCCAACTGCGGCGGCCCGTACTGGGACTCCTATTCCGTCACCAAGGGCGTCGACCAGATCATCCCGGTCGACGTGTACGTCCCCGGCTGCCCGCCGCGTCCCGAGGCGCTGCTCCAGGGCATCCTCAAGCTCCAGGAGAAGATCGCCCGCGAGTCGCTGGGCGAGCGCTACGGCACCGGCGAGGCACGCCCGTCGGCCGCCGCCCTGCAGAGCGGCCTGGTCCGACCCCCGGCCCCCGCCGAGGGAGAGGCGCGATGACCGCCGCCGGCTGGCTGCCCGCCCCCGCCGAGGAACTCTTCGGAACGGAGGCGACGGCCGAGGACTCCTACCAGGTCCTGACGGTGGACGTGCCCCCCGTCGCCTGGCTCACCGCCCTGCGCACCGCCCGCGACGAACTGGGCTGCACCTACTTCGACTGGCTGAGCGCCGTCGACGAACCGGACACCGGCTTCCGCGTCTCGGCCCACGTCGTCGCCCTCTCCCCGGTCCGCCGCCTGCTGCTGCGTACGACCGTCCCGCACGGGGCGCCCGCGCTCGCCTCCGCCGTCGACGTCTACGCGGGCGCCGCCTGGCACGAGCGCGAGACCCACGAAATGTTCGGCGTGACCTTCGAGGGCCACCCGGGCCTGGACCACCTCCTCCTCCCGGAGACCTTCGAGGGTCACCCCCTGCGCAAGGACTTCGTCCTGGCCGCCCGGGTCGCCAAGGCCTGGCCCGGCGCGAAGGAGCCCGGGGAGTCCGCGGCGGGCGCGGCCCATGGCGGCCCCAAGCGCCGCCAGATGCTCCCTCCCGGCGTCCCCGACCCCAACGAGTGGGGCCCCCTCAAGGGCCAGCTTCCACCTGCGCCGGCCCGCCCGGCACGGGGGGCGGGCCGCGCGGCGGCTCCGGCGGACGCGGCACGCGAGCGCCCGGCACGCGCGGCCGGCGAACGCCCGGTACGGCGTGCCCGCACGGCATCGGAGGGCTCGGCGAGCCAGACCGCGGGCACGGCCGCCGCTCCGCCTGCCGTTCCTACGGGGCCGGCGAGTGAGCGCGGGGGCAAGACCGCCGTTCCCGAGGGGATGGCGAGCGAGGGCACCGGCGCCGCTCCGGAGGGCCGCGGCGCCGCCGGTCCACGCCGGTCCCGCAGCGCGAGCGCGGGGTCCGCCTCGCAGCGGGAGTCCGCCTCGCCGCGCGCGGCAGGAGAACCGGCCGCCTCCACCCCGCCCGCCGCTGCCCCCCGTGGCTCGGACGCGCCGTGGCACCACGCCCGGCCGGCCTTCGAGAAACCGGAACGGAAACCGGAAGCCGCCGATCCGGAAGCCGCCGATCCGGAGGCCGCCGATCCGGAGGCCGCCGATCGGGAGGCCGCCGATCGGGAGGCCGCCGATCGGGAGGCCGCCGATCGGGAAGCCGCCGATCGGGAAGCCGCCGATCCGGTGGCCGCCGATCCGGAAGCCGCCGATCCGGTGGCCGCTGGTCCCGAAGACGTCGCTCCGGAGGCCGTGGGTCCGGAGAGCGCCGGTCCCAAGACCGCCGGTCCGGAAACTCGTGGTCCGGAAAGCCCGGCCCCCGACAGCCGCGCTGCCGACAGCCCGGCCCCCGACAGCCGCGCTGCCGACAGCCCGGCCCCCGACAGCCGCGCTGCCGACGGCCCGGTTTCCGACGACCCCGCCGATGCCCCAGGAGGCCCGCAGTGAACGACGCGCTCGACGTCGCCCTGCGACTTGTGGTCGTCTTCGTCGTCTTCCTCACCTTCCCCCTGATCGTCGGCCAGACCGAGCACAAGGTGATGGCCCACATGCAGGGCCGCCTCGGCCCGATGTACGCCGGCGGCTTCCACGGCTGGGCCCAGCTCATCGCGGACGGTGTGAAGTTCGCGCAGAAGGAGGACGTGGTCCCCGCCGGCGCCGACCGCCGCGTCTTCCAGCTCGCCCCCGCCGTAGCCCTCCTCCCATACCTGCTCGTCCTGCTCGCCATCCCCATCGGCCCCAGCGAGGGCGCCGTCGGCCAGGTCCTCGACGCGGGCATCTTCTTCGTCCTCGCGGTGATGGGCGTCGGCGTGCTCGGCTCCCTCATGGCCGGCTGGGCCAGCGCCAACAAGTTCTCCCTCCTGGGCGGCCTGCGCACCGCCGCCCAGCTCCTCGCCTACGAACTCCCCATGCTGCTCGCCGCCGCCTCGGTGGCCATGGCCGCGGGAACCGTCTCGATCCCCGGCATCCTGCACGCCTTCCACTGGTGGTGGCTGCCCTGGCAGATCGTCGGCGCGGTCGTCTTCTTCGTGGCCGGCCTCGCCGAACTGCAGCGCCCTCCCTTCGACATGCCCGTCGCCGACTCGGAGATCATCTTCGGCGCGTACACCGAGTACACCGGTCTGCGCTTCGCCCTGTTCCTGCTCGCCGAGTACGCCGGCATCGTCGTCCTGTGCGGCCTGACCACCGTCCTCTTCCTGGGCGGCTGGCACGGCCCCTGGGGCACCGACGGCCTCGGCTGGCTGTGGACCCTGCTGAAGACCGCGATCCTCGCCTTCCTCGTCATCTGGCTCCGCGTCACCTACCCCCGGCTCCGCGAGGACCAGCTCCAGAAGTTCTCCTGGACCCTCCTCGTCCCCCTCTCCCTCGCCCAGATCGCCCTCACCGGCATCGTCAAGGTGGTGATCTCCTGATGGCCCCCGTTCCTGGCTCCGGCCTTGCCAAGGGCCTTGCCGTCACCCTCCGCACGATGACGAGGAAGACGGTCACCGAGCAGTACCCGGACGCCCAGCCGGACCTTGCGCCCCGCACCCGCGGCGTCATCGGCCTGTTCGAGGAGAACTGCACGGTCTGCATGCTGTGCGCCCGCGAGTGCCCCGACTGGTGCATCTACATCGACTCCCACAAGGAGACGGTGCCGGCCGCGGCCCCCGGCGGCCGCGAGCGCAGCCGCAACGTCCTCGACCGCTTCGCCATCGACTTCTCCCTGTGCATGTACTGCGGTATCTGCATCGAGGTCTGTCCTTTCGACGCCCTGTTCTGGTCCCCCGAGTTCGAGTACGCCGAGACCGACATCCGCGAACTCACCCACGAGCGCGACAAGCTCCGCGAGTGGATGTGGACGGTCCCGGCCCCGCCCGCCCTCGACCCCGGCGCGGAGGAACCGAAGGAGATCGCCGCCGCCCGCAAGGCCGCCGAGAAACTGGCCGCCGCACAGGCCGGGACACAGGAGGGCGAGTCATGAGCCTCGCCGCGGCAACGGTCACCACGGCCGCCTCCCAGACACCCGGCTTCCTGTCCCCGACCGGCGTCGAGATCGCCTTCGTCCTGGTCGGCCTGGCCACCCTCGGTGCCGCCCTCGTCACCGTCACCACCCGGCAGCTGGTGCACGCCGCCCTGTGGCTGGTGGTCGCGCTCGGCGGGCTCGCCGTGGAGTACCTGCTGCTCACGGCCGAGTTCATCGCCTGGGTGCAGGTCCTCATCTACGTCGGTTCCGTCGTCGTCCTCCTCCTGTTCGGTCTGATGCTCACCAAGGCCCCCATCGGCCGCTCCCCGGACGCCGACTCCGGCAACCGCTGGGCCGCGCTGACCGTCGCGGTCGCCGCCGCCTGCGCCCTGGTGTGGGTGGTCGTGGACGCCTTCCGCACCACCTGGATCGACCTGGAGGGTCCGGCCGCCGGCAGCACCCGGGTCACCGGCGAGAGCCTGTTCCGGCACTGGGTCCTGCCCTTCGAAGCCCTCTCCGTCCTCCTCCTCGCCGCCCTGGTCGGCGCGATCGTCCTGTCCCGCAAGGCCACGGCGGACCACGCCGAGGAGACCACCCCGGGCGGTGTCCGCTGATGCACCTCGCCTACCCCGCCGTCCTCTCCGCCCTCCTCTTCTGCACCGGCCTGTACGGCGTCCTCGCCCGCCGCAACGCGATCCTCGTGCTGATGTCCGTCGAGCTGATGCTCAACGCCGTCAACCTCAACCTGGTCGCCTTCGACGTCTGGCTCAGCAGGACCGCCCGCGACACCCTGCACTCCGGCCAGGCGCTGACCCTGTTCACCATCGCCATCGCCGCCGCCGAGATCGGCATCGGTCTGGCGATCGTCCTCGCCGTGTACCGCAACCGCGGCACCTCGGACATCGACCGCCTCCGCGACAGCGCCGAGGGCCACGAGACCGACGGCACCGACCCCGACACCCCCGACCCCGACACCCCCGAGGCCGAGAAGACTGAGGCCACCGCGTGACCACGACCACCCTCGCCGTCCTCGTCCCCGTCCTGCCGTTCCTCGGTGCCGCGGCCGGCCTGCTCCTGGGCCGCACCGCCCCCGGCTTCGTGCGCCCGCTCGCCGTACTGCCGCCGTTGGCCTCACTGGTGCTGGCCGCGCTGGTCGCCGTACGCCAGGACGGCGGCCAGGCGATCGACGCCCACACCCGACTGACACCCACCGGCTCCGTACCGATCGAACTCGCCCTGCACATCGACGGCTTCGCCGCGCTCGTCGCCGTCCTGGTCGCCTTCGTCGTCTCCTGCGTGCAGCTCTACTCGACGGGCTACCTGCGCGACGACCCGCGCTACCCCTCCTACGCCGCCCTCGTCTCCCTGTTCACCTCCGCGATGCTCCTGGTCGTCTACTCCGGCGACCTGATCGTGCTGCTGGTCGGCTGGGAAGTCATGGGCATCTGCTCCTACTTCCTCGTCGGCCACTACTGGGAGACCCCGCAGGCCCGCGCCGCCTCCCTCAAGGCCTTCCTGGTCACCAAGCTCGGCGACGTCCCCTTCCTGATCGGCCTGTTCGCGCTGGCCACCGACGCCGGGTCGTTCCGCGTCACTCGAGTCCTCGCCACCGTCGCGAACGGCGGCCTCCACCACCCGACCGTGATCGCCCTGCTGCTGCTCGCCGGTGTGGCCGGCAAGTCCGCCCAGTTCCCGCTGCACACCTGGCTCCCGGACGCGATGGCGGGCCCTACCCCCGTCTCCGCGCTGATCCACGCCGCCACGATGGTGGCCGCCGGGGTCTACTTCGTCGCCCGTCTCCTCCCCGTCTTCGAGGCCTCCTCGGCCGCGATGCTCGTCCTCGCCGTCATGGCCGCCGTCACCATGACCGGCTCGGCGCTCGCCGCGCTCGCCCAGGACGACATCAAGCGCGTCCTCGCCTACTCGACGATCGGCCAGCTCGGCTACATGACCGGCGCCCTCGCCGTCGGCGACCGCGGTGCCGCCGTCTTCCACCTCCTCACCCACGGCGCCTTCAAGGCGCTGCTGTTCCTCGCGGCCGGCGTGATCATCCACGCCGCCGGCACCAACTCACTGGCCGCCATGTCCCGCACGAGCCACCTGCGCGACCGCGTGCCCGACGCCTACTGGACGATGACCGTGGCATTGCTCGCGCTCGCCGCGATCCCTCCCTTCAGCGGCTTCTTCTCCAAAGAGTCCGTCCTCGGCGCGGCCGAGCACGCCGCCACCGGCCACACCGACCGCGTCCCCGGCGGCGCGGGCTGGATCGTCCTCGTCGCCGGCCTGGCCACCGCCCTGCTCACCGCCGCGTACGCCACCCGCCTGTGGCTGCTGGCCTTCCGCGGCCGGGGCGCGGAGGCCCCCGACCACGGTCGGCAGCCGCTGGTCATGAACGCCGTGCTCTGGGTGCTCGCCGTCCCTTCGCTCGCCCTCGGCGGGCTCGCCTACCGGGTACTGCCCGACTGGTTCGACGGCCGTGACCTGACCCCGACGCTCACCACCTCCATCCTGGGCACGGGCCTCGCCGTGGTCGGCGGACTCGTCACCTACGGCGCCTGGCAGCGCACCACCGCCCTGGCCGGCCGCGTTCCGCTCGGCGCGGTCGCGGCCCACCCCGAGGGCGACGCCGCACTCGTCGAGGCCGAGGCCATCGCCAGCCACGAACCCGTCTACGGCGACGTGGCCTACGCGCCCGACCCGGCCGACCCCGGACGGCTGCTGCTCGGCCCGCTGCACCGGCACGCGGCCGTCGGCTTCCACCTGGACGCCCTCTGCACAGCCCTGTTCGTCCGCCCGGTGCTGGCCGGCGCCAGTCTCGTCAGGTTCCTCGACCGCGAGGTCGTCGACACCTACGTCCACGGCGCCGCCGCCCTGCCCCGCCTCCTCGGCGCGGCCGTACGCCGGGCCCAGACCGGCAATGTGCAGACCTATGTGAGCGCGCTGCTCGCCGGCACCGTCGTCCTGGCGGTCGCCGTCCTCCTCGTCGCCACGGGAGCGTGAGCAGGCGTGATCGATATCAGCGAGTCCGTGATGCAGTTCCTTCTGGCGTTCGTCGTCGTCGGCCCGCTCCTCGGCGCCGTCGCCGCCCTCCTGCCCGCCCCACCCGGACTGAAGGGGAAATCACCCGAGCAGGCCGTGCTGCGCCACGGCCTGACCGTCACCGGCGCGATCCTCATCGCCGCGATCGTCCTGGCACTCGGCTTCGACCACGACCACCCGTCGAAGATGCAGGCCACGACCGACATCAGCTGGATCCCCGCACTCGACGTGCGCATCCACCTCGGCATCGACGGCATCTCCCTCCCCCTTCTGGTCCTGACCGCGCTGCTGACCTTCCTGTGCGCGCTGTACTCCTACTACAAGCCGCCGACCGGCCCGTCTCCGAAGGCGTTCGTCGCGCTGCTGCTCCTGCTGGAGTCCGGCACGCTCGCCACCTTCGCCGTCCTCGACCTCCTGCTGTTCTTCCTCGCGTTCGAGATGGTGCTCATCCCGATGTACTTCCTCATCGCCCGCTGGGGCGGTGCGGGCCGGACCCAGGCCGCCTGGAAGTTCATCCTCTTCACCCTGCTCGGATCCGTGGTCATGCTGCTCGGCCTGCTCCTGATCGGAATCAAGGCGGGCACATTCGACATGGTGGCACTCGCCACTGACAACGGCCGGTCGCTGACCACATCCGTGCAGGTCATCGCCGTTCTGGCGATCGGGATCGGGCTCGCGGTCAAGACACCGATGTGGCCGCTGCACAGTTGGCTGCCCGACGCCCACACCTCCGCCCCCACTGTCGGCTCGGTCCTGCTGGCCGGCGTCCTGCTGAAGATGGGTACGTACGGGTTCGTCCGGATTCTGCTGCCGATCGCACCGGACGGCTTCCGTACCTTCGCGCCCTACCTCGCCGCCTTCGCCGTCGTCGGGATCATCTACGGCTCCCTGGCCTGCCTGGCCCTCGCCAAGCAGGGCGCGAAGGGCGACCTCAAACGCCTGATCGCCTACTCCTCCGTCGGCCACATGGGCTTCGTCCTGCTCGGCATCGCGACCATGACCCCGACCGGTGTGAACGGCGCCCTGTTCGCCAACATCGCCCACGGCCTCATCACCGGCCTCCTCTTCTTCCTGGTCGGCGCGCTCAAGGACCGCACCGGCAGCACCGACCTCGACACCCTCGCGAAGGAGACGGGCGCCGCGCTCTACGCCAGGGCCCCCCGCCTCGGCGGCCTGCTCGCCTTCGGCGCCGTCGCCTCGCTCGGACTGCCGGGCCTGGCCGGGTTCTGGGGCGAGATGCTGGCGATGTTCGGCGCGTTCAAGCCCGCCGCCGCCCTCAGCCGGCCCGCCTTCCTCACCTTCATGGCGGTCGCCGCGTTCGGCACGCTGCTGACGGCCGCGTACATGCTCGTCGTGGTCCGCCGCGTCTGCATGGGCGCCCCGCAGCAGCAGGCCCCTCGCCTCGCCGACGTCCACACGTACGAGTTCGCGGCCTGGACCCCGCTCGTCGCCCTCACCCTCGTCGCCGGGCTGTGGCCCAGGGCCCTGCTCGGCCTGACCGACCCGGCCGTGCAGCAGCTCCTCGCAGGAGGCACCCGATGAGCGCCCTGGCCCAGCCGCTGGCCGAGTCGGCGGTCCAGTCCGTCGACTGGCTCGCCATCGCCCCGCCCACCACCGCCGCCGCCGTGGGCCTCGCCGTCCTGGTCGCCGACCTGTTCCTGCCGCAGGCCCGCAAGGCCGTCCTCGGCTGGGTCTCCGTCGCCGGGCTCGCCGCGGCCGCCCTCCTGCTGCTGCCCCTGCTCGACGGCGACCGCAGCACCTTCTGCCTGAGCGGCTCCACGCGCGCGTGCAGCTACACCGCCGACCGCTTCACCCTGATCATCCAGTTCCTCGTCCTCGGCGGCGCACTCCTGGCCGCCCTGCTGTCGGTCACGACCCTCAAGGACGAACAGCGGCGCGTTCCCGAGGGCGAGTTCTGGTTCCTGCTGCTCTCCTCGGCGGCCGGCGCCGCCCTGCTGCCCGCCTCCCGCGACCTGGCCACCCTGATCGTCGCCCTGGAGGTCGCCTCCCTGCCGGCGTTCGCCCTCGTCGGCATCCGGCACGGCGACAAGAAGTCCTCCGAGGCGGCCCTCAAGTTCTTCCTGTCCTCGGTCACCGCCACCGCGGTGAGCCTGATGGGCATCAGCTTCGTCTACGCCTCCACGGGCACCCTCTACCTCACCCAGGTAGCCCAGCGCATCCAGCACGTCGACGGACAACTGCACACCCTCGCCCAGACGGGCGTCGTCCTCACGCTGATCGGCTTCGCCTTCAAAACGGCCGCCGTCCCCTTCCACTTCTGGGTCCCCGACACCTACGTCGGCGCCCCCCTGCCCGTCGCCGCCTACCTGTCGGTCGTCGGCAAGGCGGTCGGCTTCTCCGGCCTCATCCTCGTCACCGTCGTCGCCCTCCCGTCGTACGCAGACGTCTGGGGTCCCGCCCTCGCCGCGCTGGCCGCCCTGACCATGACCGTCGGCAACGTCGGCGCGCTGCGCCAGCAGGCCACGCGCGCGTACAGCGCCGTACGGATCCTCGCCTGGTCCTCCGTCGGCCAGGCCGGATACCTCCTGGTACCGATCGCCGCCGCCGGCTACGCCAGGGACGCACAGAGGGCCATCGGCTCCACGGTCGCGTACGCCCTCATGTACGCCGCCGTGAACCTCGGCGCCTTCGCGGTGGCCGCCCTGGTGGGCCGAACCAGGTCCCTCAACCGGATCAGCGACTACCGCGGCCTGTACGCCGCCAACCCGCTCGCCGCCCTCCTCCTGGCCTTCTTCCTGCTCTGCCTCGCCGGGCTGCCGCCGGGCATCATCGGCCTGTTCGCCAAGGTCACCGTGTTCTCGGCGGCCGTCGACGCGGGCCTGGGCTGGCTCGCGGTCGTCATGGCCGTCAACGTGGTCATCGCCCTCTTCTACTATCTGCAGTGGACGGCCCTGCTGTTCCGCGCCCCCGAGGGCGAACCGGGCGGACACCGAGCCCCCGCCCCGCTCACCGCCGCGATCGGCCTCACCGGCATTCTCGCCGTCGCCCTGTCCGGAGCACCCCAGCTCGTCCTCCGCTTCGCCGCCACCAGCCTGTTCTGAGCCCGTCACCCGGACGGCCGAGCCGTGACACCCCCCGCACCAGGGAACTCGTGGCCGCCGCCTGGCGTTGACCATTGCGGGAGGGTCCACTGGACCAAAGGGTTCCCCTGCCGCACGACTTGGAGGGCGTACCGTGCACCGCCGGCACAACGGGCTAAGGACCGCAGTACTCCTCGGGGGGCTGTCGGCACTCATCATCGTCATCGGCAGCTTCTTCGGCCGTACGGGCCTGGTCGTCGCGGTCCTGGTGGCGCTGGGCACGAACGCCTACGCGTACTGGAACAGCGACAAGCTGGCGCTCCGCGCGATGCGCGCCCGCCCGGTGAGCGAGTTCGAGGCACCGGCCCTGTACCGCATGGTCCGCGAGCTGTCCACGCAGGCCCGTCAGCCCATGCCGCGCCTGTACATCTCGCCGACGGAGGCACCCAACGCCTTCGCGACCGGCCGCAACCCGCGCAACGCCGCCGTGTGCTGCACGGAGGGCATCCTGCGCCTGCTGGACGAGCGCGAGCTGCGCGGCGTCATCGGCCATGAGCTGAGCCACGTCTACAACCGCGACATCCTCATCTCCTCGGTCGCCGGAGCCCTCGCCTCGGTGATCATGTTCCTGGTCAATTTCGCCTGGCTGATCCCGGTCGGCCGCTCGGACGACGACGACGGCCCGGGTCTGCTCGGCATGCTGTTGATCATGATCCTGGGTCCGCTGGCCGCCAGTCTCATCCAACTGGCCATCAGCCGCTCCAGGGAGTACGAGGCGGACGCCTCGGGCGCCCAGCTCACCGGCGACCCGCTCGCCCTCGCCGGCGCGCTGCGCAAACTGGAGACGGGCACCCAGCAACTGCCGCTGCCCCCGGAGCCCCGGCTCGAGACCGCGAGCCACATGATGATCGCGAACCCCTTCCGCGCGGGTCAGGGACTCTCGAAGATGTTCTCCACGCACCCGCCCATGGCGGAGCGCATCGCCCGGCTAGAGAAGATGGCAGGTCGTTACCAGTGAAGATCATCCTTAATGTCATCTGGCTGATCCTGAGCGGGTTCTGGCTGTTTCTCGGCTACCTGCTCGCGGGCGTACTGCTGTGCGTCACGATCATCGGCATTCCGTTCGGGATCGCCGCCTTCAGAATCGGTGTCTACGCCCTGTGGCCCTTCGGTTACACGACCGTCGAGCGGCGCGACGCGGGCGCCGGCTCCTGCGTCGGCAACGTGCTGTGGCTGGTCCTCGCGGGCTGGTGGCTGGCCCTCGCCCACATCACCACCGGCATCGCCCTGTGCCTCACGGTCATCGGCATCCCGTTCGGCATCGCCAACTTCAAGCTGATCCCGGTGTCGCTCCTTCCACTGGGACGCGAGATCGTGCCCACGGACCAGCCGTTCGCGGCACGGTGACCGACTGACGGAACGTCATGGGCGACGGCATCACCCAGGGTTTTCCACAGGTGCGCGGTTGTCCACAGGGCCGCCCCGGCTGTCAGTGGCGGCCTGCATCATGAAGCCATGACCGACATCGAGCAACTGCTGACACGGGTGGCGGAGCAGGCCCGCAACCTCCGTCCGTGGGGCTGGCCTTCCCTTCCCCAGCCCGTCGACACGGCCGCGCTCGAACGAGCCGAGGCCGCCCTGGGCTTCCCCCTGCCACCCCTCCTCGCCGCGCTCTACCTGCGGATAGGAGACGGCGGCTTCGGCCCCTCCTACGGTCTGCTGCCCCTGCTCGACAGCCCGCCCTCCGGCGAACCGGCGGCCGTCGCCCAGTACCTGGCCAACCGGGAGCACTCCCTCAAGAACCCCGACTGGCCCTGGCCGGAGGACGTCCTGCCGATCTCCCACTGGGGCTGCGGAATGTACGCGTGCGTGGACTGCCGCAGCCCGCGGGCCACCGTCCTGCTCTACGAGCCCAACGCCGAC
Source organism: Streptomyces sp. NPDC006739 (assembly GCF_042869815.1). Classification (NCBI taxonomy): domain Bacteria; kingdom Bacillati; phylum Actinomycetota; class Actinomycetes; order Kitasatosporales; family Streptomycetaceae; genus Streptomyces; species Streptomyces sp. NPDC006739. The sequence continues at coordinate 695,864 of NZ_JBIAGM010000001.1, read as the reverse complement.
CGGGCCGACGACGCCTGGTACCTGGACGCCCCCGACCTCACCGACTGGCTCCACGCCTGGCTCGACGGCACGGGCTGGTACGAAGAGGCCAACGACGGCATGGACCTCGCCCCCTGGAGCGACTTCCGGATACGTACGGCCCCGGCACAGGCGCTCTGACGGCGAGCCGCGAGCGCCCTACCGCGCTCCCCGCAGCCGCCGCACGCCGTACGCCGCCGCCCCCGCCGCCAGCACCCCGGCCCCCACGGCCACCGAGACCACCGGCAGTGCGAAGGCCAGCGTCGCGCAGCCCAGCACCCCAACCACCGGCACCACACGCGCGATCGGAGCACGACTCAGCGTCCAGGCCGAGGCGTTGGCCACCGCGTAGTAGGCCAGCACACCGAAAGAGGAGAAGCCGATGGCCCCCCGTACGTCCACCGTCGCCGCCAGCACGGCGACCACCGCGCCCACGGCCAGTTCCGCCCGGTGCGGCACCTGGAAACGCGGATGTACGGCGGCCAGCGCGCCGGGCAGATGGCGGTCGCGGGCCATGGCGAGCGTCGTCCGCGACACACCCAGGATCAGGGCGAGCAGCGAGCCCAGTGCCGCAACCGCCGCTCCCACCCGCACCACGGGCGCCAGCCCCGGCACCCCGGCCGCCCGCACCGCCTCGGCCAGCGGTGCCGCGGCACGGCCCAGACCCGCCGAGCCGAGCACGGACAGGACGGCCACGGCCACGCACGCGTACACCACCAACGCGATACCCAGGGCCAGCGGGATGGCGCGGGGGATGGTGCGCGCCGGATCCCGCACCTCCTCACCCAGGGTGGCTATGCGCGCGTACCCGGCGAAGGCGAAGAACAGCAGACCGGCAGCCTGAAGCGCCCCGCCCACGCCCGAGGACAGCCCGAGGTCCAGGCGCCCGGCGTCCGCCCGTCCGGAGGACAGGCACACCACCACCACGGAGACGAGGACAGTCAGCACCACGGCCACGATCAGCCGCGTCAGCCACGCCGACTTTTGGATGCCGCCGTAGTTCACGGCGGTCAGCGCCAGCACGGCCGCGACCGCCACCGCGTGCGCCTGCGCCGGCCAGACGTAGGCGCCCACGGTGAGCGCCATCGCCGCGCACGAGGCGGTCTTGCCGACGACGAACGCCCAGCCCGCGAGGTATCCCCAGAAGGCGCCGAGCCGCTCCCGCCCGTACACGTAGGTGCCGCCCGAGGCCGGGTACCGGGCGGCCAGCCGGGCCGAGGACATGGCGTTGCAGTAGGCCACCACGGCCGCGACGGCCAGCCCCGGCAGGAGCCCCGAGCCGGCCGCACGAGCAGCGGGGCCCAGCGCGGAGAAGACGCCGGCCCCGATCATCGAGCCGAGGCCGACGACGACGGCGTCCCGCACCCCCAGGGTGCGTCGCAGGCCGGTGTCCGGAAGTGTCATGGGGCGACCCTATGGGCGGCCGCAACCGCGCGGTGGACCTGGGGCGTCCTGTTCATCAACAGAGCACGAACACGCGCGCGGTGCACAGTCGGACCAGGCGGAAATCACAGCGCCCAGACGGTGCGAACACAGCGCGGAAGGGCAGGTTCACGGCATGAGCATCATCGGTTGGATCATCCTGGGACTGTTGGCCGGAGCCATCGCCAAACTCCTGCTGCCGGGGCGTGACCCGGGCGGCTTCATCGGCACGACCCTCATCGGCGTCGCGGGCGCGTTCATCGGGGGCTGGATCTCGGCCCGCTGGCTGGACCACCCGATCAGCAAGCACTTCTACGACGGCGCGACCTGGGCTGCCGCGATAGGCGGCTCGCTGGTCCTCCTGGTCGTCTACCGCATCCTGTTCGGGAACTCGCGCGACTGACCCAGGACAGCAGAGCCGCCGGACGAGGTGAGGGCGGCCACCCCCGCGGGCGACCGCCCTCACCTCGTGATCCCCGGCTCTCGTCCGGCTCTCGACGCTCCCGATTACCGGTAGTTCACGAACTGCACCGCGAAGTCGAAGTCCTTGCCCTTCAGCAGGGCGATCACGGCCTGCAGGTCGTCGCGGCTCTTGGAGCTGACGCGCAGCTCGTCGCCCTGGACCTGGGCCTTCACGCCCTTCGGGCCCTCGTCACGGATGATCTTCGCCACCTTCTTCGCGTTCTCCTGGGAGATGCCCTCCTCGATCGACGCGAAGATCTTGTACTCCTTGCCGGAGAGCTGGGGCTCGCCTGCGTCCAGAGCCTTCAGCGAGATGCCGCGCTTGATCAGCTTGGACTGGAAGACGTCGAGGACCGCCTTGACCCGCTCCTCGGAGTTCGCCTCCATCAGGATCTTCTCGCCGGACCACGAGATGGAGGCACCCACGCCCTTGAAGTCGTAGCGCTGGGAGATCTCCTTGGCGGCCTGGTTGAGGGCGTTGTCGACCTCCTGCCGCTCGACCTTCGAGACGATGTCGAAACTGGAGTCGGCCATGTCCTGTGGCTCCTTGTATCCGGGTGCGTGATCGGATGCGTGTCGGCGTGCGCGGCGGCGGCCGCCGAGCCCGGCATGACACCGGGCCGCATCCGCACCAGCCTAGCCACCCCACGACCCCCGGGTGGCGATCAATCGGGTGGCGAAGCACCCCCGGGCATCGGGTATTGTTTACGTCGTTGCCAGGGAGCACCGCCGAAAAGCGGGACTACCTGCATCACCCCCCGGCGGTGTGCCCGAGCGGCCAAAGGGAGCAGACTGTAAATCTGCCGGCTTCGCCTTCCCAGGTTCGAATCCTGGCGCCGCCACTTTGGGGATGACCCCCTCTGAACAGGTTCTTAGCCTGGTCAGAGGGGGTTTTCATTTGCTCGGCGCCGTTCGAATCAGCGTGGACGAGACGCGGACGTGTCTCACCTCGTACCGCCCATATCCCACTGTTGATCAGTGCGTGTCCCCCAGGTGTCCCCCGGGGGGAGAGCTTGATCACTCCGGCTCGTTCCACTCCCGAAGGGCTGCATCGATCCGGCTGTTCGCCCGCTCCCGCGTCTGGTCGAGCACCTTGGCGTACACCTTGTGCAGTACCGCGATGCTGTGGCCGGCGCGGCGGGCGCACTCCATCGCGTCCACCCCGGAACTGAGCCAGAACGACACCCCGGCGTGTCGGAGGTCGTAGGGACGACGGGCCAGCAGTGAGGCGGTTTCTGCCTCGCTCAGCACGTCCTTCCGGGCCTTCGCCCACACCTCCCCATAGCCGGTCTCCTGTAGCAGGCCGCCACGGTTCGTCCGGAAGAGTCGGCCATCGGGTGCCGTGCCGTGCGTGGCGATGTGCTCCCGCAGGAGGCGCACGAAGTGCGGGGGGATCGGCACCGGACGGGAGTCCTTCTTGGCGCGGGCCTTGAGGTGGCGCGTCTCATGCGCCGTTCCGTCGTCGGTCCAGCTCCGTCCGGCCCGGACGACTCCTTGCCGCAGGGTGAGCATCCCCCACCCCGTCTCCGGTAGGTGGCACTGGCTCACGCGCAGTCCGGCGGCCTCGGCTGGCCGCATGGCCGCGTAGTACAGGCACCCGAAGAACGCTTCCAGGTGCCGCCCGCGCGGGCCCTGCTCCCGTACCCCTGCCAGCAGCGCGCGGACCTGGCGGGGGTTGGCGACGCTTTCGGGGTCGACCGCTTCCACCGACTTCGGGGCGGTCCACTTCACGGCCGTGATCGGGTTGACCGGCATGGTGAAGTACTGCTCTTCCACGGCGAGCCCGAGAACGTCACTCAGGCAGGCCCGCTTGCGCTTCGCGGTGCGCGGCGACGCCTCTTTCCCGTCCAGCCGCAGGGAGAGCGCGTCGAGGGCCAGCCGGACGGTCGCGGGGTCCTCCATCGCGGAGACCGGCAGGGAGTGCTTGGAGATCCAGGCAAGGGCGTGGGCCACATCGTCCGGCGCGGTCAGGTCCCAGCGGTTCCGGTTGTACGCCCACCCGTACAGCGCGCGTCGCATAAGCGCGGTGTCGGGCATCCCCGTCTTCGTCTTCACGAGTGCGGGGGTGATGGTCGCCAGCGCATCGGCGTAGTTCTTCCGCGACTTTGCCGGGGCCAGCGCCCACTTGCGGTCGACGTAGGAGCGGCTGTGCTCGTACCACGTGATGGAGCCCTGCTTGGCGCGCAACTCGGAGACCGGCAGGCCCGTCTCCTCGTCGAACTGGTCGCCGCGCCGTACGGCGGACATCAGTTCCGAGCGGCGCCCCTCGGCCTGAACCTTGAGCGTGTAGCTCTTGGAGTGCTTGCGCTCCCCGACGAGCCAGCGCAGACGGTAGGGCTTCGGGCGATCCTTGCGGACCTCGATGGAGTAGAGGCGGACGTCGTAGGTCAGTGCCATATGAACTCCAGAGGGGCCCGCCGGAAGCGGGCCCCTCGTGTCTCGGGTGTTCGGGGAGGTGGTCAGGCAGCGTCTTCCATGGACGCCCACCAGGCGTCGAGGTCACTGCGTCGGCAACGGAGCTGCCCGTTCGGCAACTTGATGAGCTTGGGGGCCTTGCCCCGGGCGCGCATGCGGTAGAAGGCGGCGCGGCTCATCTTGATCTCGGTGAGGACTTCGCGGAGTTCGAGCTTCTCGGTGCTGGCCAAGACGGCGACTCCTTCTCGGGGTGAGAGCCGGGGGCCCGTCGGCCCCCTTCTGAGGGGCGCTACCTCCGCTACCGCCGCTACCGCGCAGGTCAGGGGCCTGTTCGAGGTAGCGGGAAGGGGTAGCGGTAGCGGATGGGTAGCGGCGGGGTAGCGGCTCCGGATGCCGGTTGCCGCTACCCCGTTGGTGCAGGTCAGGCCACGTTTTCCGTGCCGGGTAGCGGAGGTAGCGGACTTTGCGGGGGTGGAGGGAGGTACCGGTCCCACGCGTCGTGCAGATCGGTGGCGTAGTAGCCCTTGAGGACGCTCCCGGCGGTCTTGATGTTGCGGGAGGTGATCGGCTCGTTGTCCGCCGTCATGTACTCCGCGAGCATCTTCGACAGGCGCCGGTTGTCCAGCGGCTTGCCGTGGAGGTCGGCCCAGGGGGCGTCGTCGAGGGCGTTGAGCCGGTCGAGGATGGCGACGGTGGGCAGGCGGTCGATGCCGACCAGGACGTGGTCGCGCAGGTCGGCCAGCAGTCGAACCCCCAGGCTGCCCTTGTCGTTGGCCTTGGACGCGGTCACTAGAGTCACGCAGGCCTCGCGCGCCCGTCGGGGCCACTCCCCGCCAGCCGCGTCCGCAATGGCAAGCAGGGGCTCCCACACGTCCGCCGGCCGGTCGGCGACCCCCTCGGGCATCTCCGGGAACACGTCGGTGACCTGCTCCTGCACCGTTTCAGCCCACTTGGCGAGACGGTCCCGGAGCTGGTTGCCCTCCTGCACGTGGATGCGGGTGCGCCACTGTTCGACCTTCTCGTTGCGGGCCCGGCGGCGCATGCGGATGATCACGGACCGGGTCATGATCGTGTCGGGCAGTGAGCCGAGTCCGGCGACCGCGACGGCGCAGTACGAGGGGAAGCCCTGTACTTGCTGGTTGGCGCCGTCTCCGACGCACCGGTACATCGGGCGCCCGCGGGTGTGGCCTGCGTTGATGAACCCGCGAAGCTGCTCGTTCTCTCCGGCCTTCGGGCCGAAGATGGTGTCGATCTCGTCGAACAGGATCGTGGGACGGCCGCCGTCGACTCCTGAGACGGAGCGGAACAGCGCGGCGGCGGAGGCGTCCACGGCCGCCATGGCGCGCGGCACGAGGGCCTCCACGACCTCCAGCGCCCGTGACTTGCCTGAGCCGGGTTCCGGGGAGAGGAAGGCGAGGCGGGGCGTGGAGTCGAACGCGTCGAGCAGGTGGGCGTGCGCGTCCCACAGCGTGACGGCGACGTAGGCGGCCTCGGTGGGGAAGACGTTGAAGCGGCGGTGGAAGGCTTCCACCTCGTCGAGCAGTGCGGCCCCGTCAATGGTGTCGGTCATGCGGCGGTCCTCCCTTCCTGGGGAGTGCGGAGCGGGCAGAGGTCGCGGTGGGTTTCGTGGTCGGTGATCAGGGCGAGCACCTTGCCGTGGCCGACGGCGCTGCGGTCCCTGCCGCACAGGCACGTCGAGGTGGCCGTGGGTACCGCGCCGCGCGGTGCGGTGATGCGCAGCCACGCGATGGGGTACCGGCCGTCGCCCTGCGGCGGGTCAGGACGAAGAGCTGAAGGGACGCCTTCGGCGACGACCCTTCGGGCGCCCACGGTCGCCTGAGGCGCGGCCCGTCCGGCGGCGTGCGGGCCGGTCGTTACGGTGGGTTGGCCTTCCAAGGGGAGGCGGGGTCGTGTGTTCATGCCGCATCCCGGGGCCGGGCCTTGCGGATGGACGCGTCCAGGGCGCTGCGGATCGTGGCGCGGCACTCCGCAGCGGTGAGTCCGTGCGCCTCCCCCGCCGCTTGGAAGGCCTCTTCCACCACGTGCCGGGGGACGTCGCCCCATGCGACGAAGCGCCCCACCTTGAAGGCGCACCGGTTGAGCGTGATGTTGCGCATCGACTCCGGCGCGGCAGTGACCGCAGCGCACTCGGCTTCCAGCGCGGCCACGGCGGCACGGGAGCCGCTGACCGCCGGGAGCCGCAGCGGTGCGGCTGGTTGTACGGGAGCCGGTTCGAGCAGCCGCAGCAGCCATACGGGCAGCGCCGCTACGGGGGAGTCGTTCACGGTCTCGTACGGTCCGGCGGCGGTGATGCTGCCTGCGGCGACGACGTAGCCGCCCCATGCCCGGGTGTCGACCAACGGGGCGAGGGTGCCTGCGGTGTTGGCGAGCCGTGCGCCGGACGGGGCGGCGAGGTAGAGGTGTTGTCCACCGCTCGCGGTCCGGGTCCGGTGGGTGTCGGGGACGGTGTGGCCGGCGCGCTCGCAGAGCGCCTCAAAGGTTGCCGCGCCGCTAGGCGCGTCCGAACTGCCCTTTTCTTTGGGCATGTCGAGGTCGACCACGACCAGCCCGGACGGGCCGGTGGCGATGCCGACGTTGAACGGGGCGCGGGACCAGGCGGCGCGGATGCGGTCCGGGTCGGTGGTGGCGCGCTGCTCCCACTTCCGGTGGCCGTGCGTGCATTCGCCGGCTCCGGTGCAGGCGGCCTCGCCGTGCAGGGCGGGGCGCTTGGCGCCAGGCCGGAGAGGGAAGACGTGCCAGCCGCGTGCGGCGGCGTCCAGTGCCGCGCGCAGCAGCGCGGAACGGGCGTCATGGGTCATGCTGGAGACCTCCAATAGGTCTGTTGCGGACTGGAGACCAGGGCGGCCCGGGACTTTGGCGAGAAGCGGGCCGCCCTAGGCGTAGCTAGCCGTGGAAGTGGCTGCGCTTGATGACGGCTTTGCGGATGTTGACCGTGGTCCCGCCCCCGCCGGAGTGGCTCGGGCCGAAGACCTGCACGGCGATCCATCCGCCGAAGATGACCGCGGCGAGGATGATGAGCTGGTGGATGAACGCGGCGAGTGCCGCGATGAACGAGGTGAGCAGGACCAGCCCGCCGCACACCGCGCCGAACCCGATGCCTCCGAGAGCGATGTTCACCGCGGCGCGGGAGACGGCCGGTCGGGATTCGGCCGGTGCCGGGAGCGGGGCGGGTGTGGGGGTGAGGGCGTAGCCGGTGATTACGCGGCCGTCGGGCAGCACGATGCTCTGCACGGCCGGTGGCGGCCCCGGCTGTGCCGGCTCCAGGGGTGCGGCGGGCGGGTACACGGTGATCGGCTCGGGGTGGTGGACTTCGACGGTTCCGGGGCGTTCGAGGTGAGTCACGGCGACTCCTTCGGGACGGCTGCGGGCCCGCGCGTGGGTGCGCGCGGCGGGCCCGCGGGTCGGGTGTCAGAGACGGGTGTCAGGGGTGTCACGCGGGGGGCGTCACGCGTTTCTGACACCGGGTTTGCCTAGGGGTTTGGGTGTCAGACGACCGTGACGGTGTCAGGCGTCAGGCGGCCGTCAGGGCGGGGACGATGCGCCACCGGCCGGTGGTGTTGGTCGGCTCCAGCCGGCCGTCGATGGCCGCGTCCTTGAGGCGGGCGGAGACCCACGGGCGTGAGAGGTTGTGCCGGTCGCACCAGTCGGTGAAGTCCTTCGGGCCGACGATCATGCGTCCCTCGCGCTCGAACTCCTCCAGTGCCTGAGCGAACAGCCGCCGGGCCTCCTCCGGGGAGGGCTTGCGGCCGGTGTCCTGGCCGAAGATCGGGGCATCGTCGCCCTGCTCCGGCTCGGGGAGTTCGGCTTCGGGGTCGATGTCCTGGTCCTCGGGGTCGACCAGCAGGCCGGCTTGCTCCATGTCGTCTTCTTCCTGCTCGACGGCCCGCAGCGCGGTCGGCTGCTCGGTGCCGGCCGTGGCACGGCCGGCGTAGGCGCGTCCGGCGACGCTGGCGGCGGCGCCGGCGGTGACGGGGTCGGCGGTGGCGCCGTTGCGCTGTGCCCAGGTGGCGAGCAGTTCCATGACCGGCACGGCCCGGTGGGTGAAGCGCCGAGTGCGGCCCGGGGAGGGGTAACGGTCCTCTGGGATGCCCGGAGAGACGACGTAGCAGTAGCCCGGGCGCCGGTTGCCCCACGCCCCGGGGTGGGCGCCAGCGGCCAGCACCTCATCCGGCAGCGAGAACCCCTCATCGCGGGCGTCGCAGCCCAGTGCGATCACGGATGGCAGGGAGGCGCGGGTGCTCGTGGACATCTGGTCGTAGGACGGCCGCTGAAGCGACACGATCAGCGAAATACCCGCCGACCGGGCCTCCTGAGCGATGCCCGTGAATGCGTCGTCACCCAGCGCGCGCAGGGTGTTGGCGGCCTCCTCGAACCAGGCCACCAGGAACGGCATCCCTTCGCAGCCACACGCCCGCCCGTCCGAGCGGCAGGTGTGCTCGGGGCTGTTCTGCTGCTGCGCCGCCGCGGGGACCCACTGCCGGTAGCCGTGGGCCCCCAGCCAGCGCGTACGCGCCGGGATGGCGGCCTCGACCGCGGCCACCATGACCTCCGTGGACGTGCCGCCCTCCGCTGCCCAGTCCAGCCCGGGGCGCAGGGTGGCGAAGTCCTGGAACGCCTTCGGGTCGGAGAACCACACGATGACGTCGCGGCGGGAGAGGACCTCTGTGAGCAGGTTCAGCGCGGCGTCGCCCTTGCCGGAGCCGGTACCGCCCGCGACCAGGACGTGGGTGGAGTTGCGGCCGGCGTCCGGGTCGCCCGGCAGCCAGATGACCAGCGCGGCACCGTCGTCGTAGCGGCCGATGACCAGCGGTTCGGCGATCGACCCTCCGAGGTTCGACGGGCCCGCCCATTCGACGACTTCGGCGAGCATGTCTTCCGGCACGATGACCAGTTCCCCGCGCCGGGCGGATCCAGGGTCCGGGGTGTAGCGGACAGCGGACGTCGGCAGATCCAGCGCAGAGGCGATATTGCTCAGGGCCTTGGTCATGTCGTCGTTGGTCTGCGTGCCGGCTTCCAGGGCGACCGGCGCGGTGACCCGGTTCGGCTCCACCTTCGCCGCACCGATCTGCGCCCGCGCGAGCCCGATCTTCTCCATCAGCCCCTTGTCGCTGCTTTCGCCGGCCGCGTCCGGGTTGTGCCGCAGAACCATCCGCACGTTCCACGACAGGGCGATGACGGGCCCGCCCATCAGGTACAGGTCGCCGATCGGCCCGGCGGTGGGTCCGGCGAGGCAGGCCGCGGTCAGCCAGGCGGAGCCCGCGGCCACGGTGATGGCTGAGTGCAAACGCCGCTGCTGGCTGGTGTTCTTGCCGATCAGCCAGGTGGCACCGGTCAGCGCCACCGATCCCAGCGTGAGGCCGACGGCCGCCCCGGCGCTGTCGGCCCACCGCAGGTGGCCCAGGACTCCGGCCAGGCCGGTACCGGCCCACCCTAGCCACGGCGGCAGGTGGGGCTTGGCCCGGTGGAGCAGATACTTGCCGACCCCGCCGGCGTCCGAGCCGCCCTGCAATTGGACTTCGAGCAGCTCGGCAAGCTGCTGCTGTGCGTTGCGCTCAGCCATCGGTGAGCCTCCTTACTGCTGGGCCCAGTTGATGACCGGCTGAGCCGGACGCCGGGCGCGGTGACGGACGCGGTTGATCTCTTCTTCGTACTCCTGCTGGAAGGTGGAGTAGGCGGCCGCGGCGTTCTTCGCGGCATCCCGCAACGCGTCGGCGGAGCGGCGCATCTTGCGGGCCACCTTGTTGGCGCGCACCCGGGAGCCGCCCATGCGGCCTTGAGGATCCGGTACCGCGGCCAGCACGCCCTTGAGGATCTCGGCCCCCATCGCGACCTCGATGGACAAGGTCACGGCGGCGGCGCGCAGGGTGTTGCAGTACTGCCGTACCTGCGCCGGGGAGCCGAACTCCGGGGCGGGAAGCAGGGACTCGCTCCGCGAGCCGCCACCATGGCCGCCGGACGACCCGGAGCCGTTCGTGGTCTTGTTGCCCGCGTTGACGTTGATCGTGAACCCGGGTGCGAACGAGGCGCCGAAGTTCTTGCTGTTCACCGCGCCCTTGGCGTAGGAGCCGTTGGCTCCGTCGATGTGCCGGGGGTGAGTGAACGGCTGGCTTGCCTGCCGGTTCGCGAAGTCGCGAACCTGCTTGGCGGATCCGTTGTCTGCCATTGAGTGATCTCCTCGGGTCAGCGGGAGCGGACGATGAGCCAAGCGGTCTGCGCGGTGAGCCAGGTCAGGAGCCAGATCAGCGGCAGCGGACCCGCGAGAGGCCCGAACCCGGCCGCGAGCGCGGCCCAGGTGACGGCAGCGGTGGCGAGCAGGGCCAGGCCCACCCGCCAGGCCGATGCGGCGGCCCGGGCGGGTCGGCGGAACTGGACGAAGCCGAGCCACAGCAGCGGGGCTGCGGCGACGGGGGCGAGCAGGAGGCCGGACCACCAGGCGAGGGCGTGCAGGATGGCAGTCAGCGGCCACGCCGCCAGGGCCAGGAAGGTGGGGGCGAGCGCGTGGCGGAAGCGCCACAGCGTCCGGCCCAGGAAGCCGAGTGCCTCGCGGGTCAGGCTCGGGTGCTCGGGGACGACGACCACGAACGGCTGGGAACGGCGCCCGCGCGAGCGCGGGATGTGGACGGTGTGGATGCCCGCGGCCGTCTTCAGGCCACGGGAACGGGTACGGCTGGACACAGCGAAACTCCCAGGTTGAAGGGTCAGGCGGCGCGCTGTTCTTCGGCGGCCAGACACAGGCCGCAGATGCCGTGCGAGGTGGGGATGCAGTAGCCAACGTCGAGCAGGCAGCGCGGGCAGGTACGGCGGGCGAGCATCGCCAAAGCGAGCGCGCCCCACTTCCGCGACGTCATCGGCCGGACCGGCTTGGCCAGGTCGAGCCGGTAGAGGAAGGCGACCCGGGCGCCGTGGCGACGGTTGAACACCATCACCTGTGCGGCGATCGGCTGACCGCCGGGCCGTAAGCCCCGAGCACGGAGCTGCCGGCGGGTGGCGTAGCCGTCCGGGGCCATGCGCCACGGGAAGGTCGGTATGCCGTAGCGGGCCCCGTTCGGGTCGAAGCACTTCGTGTAGGCCGTGGGCATCAGACCATCGCCCCGTCAGCCTCGAACGTCGGGTGGCCGGCGTCGCGGAACTCCTGGTAGCGGGTGGAGACCCAGCCCACCGACCAGCCGCACAGCTCGGCCGCGGACCGGACCGATAGGCCCGCCTCGAACGCGGCCTGGACCGTCGCGCGGGCCTGCTCCTCCGGGAGCTTCTCAGTCGCGGGCCCGGCGGCCAGCAGGGCGGCGCGCTCACGCTCGGCCCGAGCATGACGCTCGGCCCGTTCACGGCGTTCACGCTCCGCCCGCGCGGCCCGCTCCCGCTCGCGGCGCTCGGCCTCCTCGCGCTCAGCGCGTTCACGCTCCCGCTGCTGGTGTTCACGCTCGCGCTCGGCCCGTTCACGCTCGGCTCGCTCGGCCTCCTCACGGGCGGCGGCGCGCTCACGTTCCTCGCGGCGGGCCCGCTCGTCGCGCTCGGCCTGTTCACGGATCAGGCGGGCTTCGTGTTCACGCTGTTCACGCGCCAACAGCGCGGCGTGCTCGCGCTCCTCACGGGCCAGCCGCACGGCCTCCTCACGGCGCTCGGCAGCCGCCTGCTCGCGAGCTTCCCGCTGTGCCTGCTGCCGCTCCTCCACCGCGGCCACCGCCGCGGCGATCGCACGCCGGTAAGCAAGTCCCGCCTCAGCGGTGACGATCAGCAACAGCGGAGCGACCGCATGTACGGCCACGCCCACCAGGTCTTTTCGCAGCGCGGAGTCCGCAACGTTCAGAGCGAGGGTCATGCAGCCGGTCATCCAGCGCAGGACGATCGGCCAACTGCCGCCGTGTCCCCCGAGCAGAGCCAGTACGGCATCCAGGCGGACGACGATCAGCACAGCCGCATCCACCACGGTCGGCAGGATCGGCGCCGTCCACGCCCACTTGGCCGGCGTGTGCGCGGCGGCCAGCGGGGTGACGGTGAGGATCGAATAGAGCATGGCGCCCGCCACGATCAGCCACGTGCCGATGGACAACGCGCGCTCGGCTGAACGGATCTGAACGGCGTTCACGCCCCGACCCCCGCGGCCGTGACCGCGTGGTTGGTCAGCTCCACCCGCGCGGCCAGCGCCCGCCGACGGGCCCGGCGAAGGCGGCGCTCATCCAGCTCGGTCGGCGTGCGGTCGAGGGTGACGATGTACGCGTCCAACAGGTCGATGTCCGCGAGGATGACCGGCATCTCCCGGTCGATGGCGTCCAGCTCTGCATCCGTCGGCTCGTTCCAGTCGGCGAACGCGGTAACAGCTTCCTGAACAGTGACGATGTCGCTCATTGGGTCGTGTCCTCTCAAGGTGAACGGCCCGAACAGAGCCCCCGGAGTTGCAGCTCCGGGGGCTCACGCCGTTGAAGTCGGTAGATCCGGCTCCCCTCAGCGCTGCTCGTACGAGACGAGCAGCGGAGGCAACCGGCGCAGCTCAGAGCGCTGCGAAGTGGTTGAGGTCGCGCTGTACCGCGCACAGGAGCAGAACCTGCACGCGCCCGCCCTCTTGCTTGCGGAGGTGGGGCGGGACTCCCTCAGACACGCTGTTGAGTTCTCAAGGAACGACCAGCTCAGGGCCCCACTTGCACGAGCAATCCCGAACCGACAAGGCCACGAAGCAGCCCAGAGAAGGCCCCTCCGTTTCGCTTCCGCTTGCGCGGTGGCGATAGACTGACCGTATCGCTATTCGCGAAAGGTAGCAAGGTTGAGGCGTGGGGCGTATCGCTTACTGTGTAAAGCGGCGAGGTTGGCAGCCCAACGGACTGAGATGGGGACCAGATGAGCAGCAGTGATTGGGTCAGTAGCTCGGTGCCGTACGTGGTGCCCAGGGCGAAGGGTGAGCGTGACGCGTGGCAGGACGAAGCCGCAGCCAAGGGGGGTGTGGGCAGTCAGCGCATCGTCCAGGCCGGCGAGGTGCCCGCGCCTGAGGAGGTGGCGACACTGCTCGCCATCGGGGACGGCGCTGACGTCGTAGTGAGGCAGAGGATCATCTATCTCGATGACCAGCCGACCGAGCTGACCGACACCTACTACCCGGTGGACATCGCCCGTGGCACTCGGCTGGAGGGAGCCGCCAAGATCCGGGGTGGCGCGGTCACACTCCTCGCGGAACTGGGCTACACCGCGCATCGCGTCCGCGAGGAAGTCTCAGCGCGGATGCCCACTGAAGCTGAACGGCGAGTGCTCGACCTCGCGGACGACGACCCTGTTCTGTGCATGACCAGGGTGACGTTGGACGCGGACGGGCGGCCCTTCCAGGTGGACGTGTCCGTCTTCCCTGCGAGCGGGCAGCGACTTCGTTACGAACTCGAACCGAGGAGCTGAACGTGCCCAAGGCTGAGCAAGACGCCTACGATCGGCGTCCCCTTCACGAGCGCATCGCGGCTGATCTGCGCGACGAGATCATGTCGGGCGATCTCCCGCCCGGGGCCAGTCTCCCGTCGACTCAGCGGCTCAAGGATCGGTTCGAGGCATCCAACGCGACCGTGCAGAAGGCGCTACAGGTCCTCAAGGACGAACGACTCGTGGTCGGCCGCGCTGGTGCGAGCGTCACGGTTCGGGAGCACCGGCAGGAGACCATCCGACCGGCCGACACGGGGCAGCCGGCGCCCCCTGGCGAGCAGTACTCATGGCTCACCGTGGCCAGCCGGCGGGGCAAGCGCGGAAGTATCGAGTTGGTGGATGTCGCGGAAGTGCAGCCGCCAGCGGACGTGACCGCAGCACTCGGGCTGGCCGAGGGGGAAACGGCCGTCATGCGGAGCCAAGTGCTCTCGTACGACGACGTGCCGGTGGAGCTGGTGAAGTCCTACTACCCTGTCGAGCTTGCCAGGGGGACAGCGATGGCCGAGCGCCGGAAGATTCGCGGCGGAACGCCCGCCCTGCTCGCAGAGATGGGGTACCCGCCGCGCAATACGGTGGACCGGGTGTCGGCCCGGGTGCCCACCCAGGAGCAGTTCGAGGCGTTGCAGTTGCCCAGTGGTCTCCCCGTGCTTCGCACGTTCCGGGTGGTCTACAGCGACGGAGAACGTCCGATCGAGGTCACGGTGATGGCCAAGGCCGGGCACCTCTATGAGCTTCAGTACGAGTTCGTCTGACCCGAGGATTCCCCCAGGTGTTCCCCAGGTGAGGAGATCGTCAGAAAAGCAGCAGCTCAGGGGCACTGAAAGCGGCCCGCTGTAAATCTGCCGGCTTCGCCTTCCCAGGTTCGAATCCTGGCGCCGCCACTTTGGGGATGACCCCCTCGGGACTGTGGAAACACAGTCCCGAGGGGGTCTCTTTGTGTTGTGTCCGCTCGGGGCACACTGGGGCCATGTCCTCCCGTCGCAGAACCTGTCCGGTGTGCCGTCGCGACATCGCCGTCGTCGCAGGGCGCTTCGCGCGGCACGATCCGCCCGGCGCGCGGGAGAGCGGGGGATTCGTCTCGTGCGCGGGTTCGCGACGGCAGGCGCAACTCGGGGCGGTCCAGCCGGCGTTGGACGGATACGCGGTGCCGGACTTCCCCGGGCAGCTGTCGCTCTTCTGACGGGTCGGCGACCGGTCGGGCGCTCCCTGCCGGACCGGCCGTCGGAGCCGTCGGAGCATTCAACGAACGGTGCGCGGCCTCAGTTCCCGGCCACCGACTTCACCGCCACCGACACCGGGGTGGACCCGCTGATCAGCTCCAGGGTCAGGCCGGCCGTGGCCGAGGTGTCCACCAGTTCGGCCAGCACGGCGGCCACGTCGTCGCGCGGGACCGGTCCCCGGCCTGTATGCGCCTCCAGGCGGACCAGACCGGTGCCCGCGTCGTCCGTCAGGCTGCCGGGCCGCAGGATCGTCCAGTCCAGGGCGTCCTGCCGCATCACGTACGCGTCGGCCTCGCCCTTGGCGCGCTGGTACACGTCGAAGACGTCGTCGCCCTCGTGTGCCGGATCCGCGCCCATCGAGGAGACGACCACGAAACGGCGTACCCGCGCGCGGACGGCCGCCTGCGCGAACAGCACCGCCGCGCCCTTGTCCACCGTCTCCTTGCGGGCCGCGCCGCTGCCCGGGCCCGCGCCCGCCGCGAAGACCGCCGCGTCCGCGCCCTGCAGATGCGCCGCGACCTCCTCCACCGAGGCCGACTCCAGGTCGAGCAGAACCGGTTCGGCACCGGCTTGCCGCAGATCGTCGCCCTGTTCGGGCCTGCGGATGATCCCCGCGACCTCTTCCCCGCGCGCGGAGAGCAGCCGCTCCAGCCGCAACGCGATCTGACCATGACCACCAGCGATGACAATGCGCATGATTCCGACCGTACGCCCGAAGGGACGCATCCGCCGCACGACTTGGCACCCGCCCCATCGGCGCACACCGTCGCTAGGAGAGTTCCTTGCGGCCCTGTCGGGGCAGGCCCAGTTCGGTCGTCACGGCGGAGTTGCAGTACTCGCGGACCGCGCTGGTGCGCGCCACCACGCGCCCCCGGTGCACCACGATCCTGCTGTACGCCAGCGACAGCGCACCGGCCAGGTGGTCACCGCGCAGAGCGAGGAGTTCGGCGGGGAAGCCGGCCTCCACCCGGACCTCGGGCAGGCCGAGGGCCGCGCGGGAGGACGTGCTCACCGCGTCGTAGGCCTCCTCGGCCCGCAGACCGCAGCGGGACGCGAGCAGGTAGGCCGCCTCCAGGGGGTCGCCCCGTCCCACGGGGTTCGACACGTCCCGCAGGGCGCCGCTGCCGGCCGCCACCCGCACCCCGGCCGCGCGCAGGACTCGTACCGGAACCATGCCCCGGCCGTCGGCCCCGCCGCAGCCGCCCTGGGGCAGGCAGACCACCGTCACACCGGCCGCCGCGAGCCGCTCCGCGACCCGGGCGGCCGACCCGGCGGGCAGGCGCGACAGGCCGGCGCACGGACCGATCGTCACGCCGGGGCGCAGGCCACCCGCCATGGCCGCGAGCCGGGACAGCCGGGCGGGATCGACCGCGTCCGTGTGCAGGTCGACCGGGCAGCCGTGCTCGGAGGCCACCTCCAGCACCGCCTCCACGTAACCCGTCGGGTCCGGGTCCAGGTCCGGGCATCCGCCCACCACGGAGGCGCCCATCTTCACCGCGTCCCGCAGCATCGCGAGCCCGTCCGCGCCGGCCGTACCGGTCAGCAGCCGTGGCACGGCCACCGCGGTCAGCTCCGCCAACCCCTGCAACGACCGCCGCGCCCGCAGAACGGCGGCCAGCGCGCCCAGCCCCTGCACATCGCCCACGCGCACGTGCGCCCGCAGCGCCGTCGCCCCGTGCCCGAGTTGCAGCAGCACCGCCTCCGTCGCGCGGCGCTGGACGTCCTCGGGGGTGTACGAGACCGGCCCGCCGCGCTCGGCGGACAGGGCGGTGTCGGCGTGGGCGTGGGGTTCGGCCGGGGCCGGCAGCAAGAGATATCCGCCGAGGTCCACGCGTGTGGCGCCGGTGCGGGCCCCCGGCGCCAGGCTGCCGGCCGTACCGACCGCCTCGATGCGCCCGTCGGCCAGCCGCACGTCCACGGTCCGGCCGTCGGTGAGCCGGGCCCCGCACAGCAGGAGCGCGGCCCTGTCGGGCTGTCCCGAGGAGCCCGAGGAGTCCGGCGACGACGGGGGCGGCTGCGGCTGGCTGTCGGGCATCGCGCTCCAGGGATCGGGCTGCGGCCTCGGGCGGGGCCGGGTGAGGACGCAGCAGTGGGGGCCGGGTGAGGGCGCAAGATCACGCAGAGTGAGTCGAGCCTAGGGTGACGAGCGGCACAGGGCGGGGAGGAGCGCAATAGTCGTACCGGCGTGGTCCGCCTCGGGGGACGGCCGTCGGGCACACGCGCGTGCGGCGCCTCGGAGGGGGCCGACGGGGTCGCCGGGAGACCCGTGACGGACCGGTCGAGGGTCGGCCGAGGGTCGGCCGGGGGCCGGTCCGGGGCCTGGTGTCGGGGGGCCCGAAACGGATTTGGGCGAACGGCTGCCGAGCGTGTAATGTCTTCATCGCTCGCCCCAATAGCTCAGTCGGCAGAGCGTCTCCATGGTAAGGAGAAGGTCTACGGTTCGATTCCGTATTGGGGCTCTGGTGTGAAAGGTTCCCGTCGCAAGGCGGGACCGATCGCATCACAGCGGTGTAGCTCAGTCGGTAGAGCAAGCGGCTCATAATCGCTGTGTCACCGGTTCAAGTCCGGTCACCGCTACTGACAGTAGCCGATTGCGGGGTCGGTCCTTCGATCGGCTACTCTTTCTTGCGTTGAATCAGTCCTATCCGTTCGTCAAGGAGCACTCACGTGGCTGCCACCGACGTCCGCCCGAAGATCACGCTGGCCTGCGTGGAGTGCAAGGAGCGGAACTACATCACCAAGAAGAACCGGCGTAACAACCCGGACCGTCTTGAGATGAAGAAGCACTGCCCGCGTTGCAACGCGCACACCGCGCACCGCGAAACGCGATAATCAGGCTCGTACGCGAGGCCGTCCCCACACCGGGGGCGGCCTCGCGTCGTTTCACCGGCTGGTGACCAGCCGATTCGTGGGCCATCACAGCAGACATCAGGAGGTGCCGGGCCATGGCGCTCGACCAGTCCTTCGTGGGGCGGAGCTACCCGCCCACCGAGCCCTACGAGGTGGGCCGGGAGAAGATCCGTGAGTTCGCCGAGGCGGTGGGGGAAGCCAATCCGGTGTACACGGACCCCGAGGCCGCCAAAGCGCTCGGCCACCCCGATGTGATCGCCCCGCCGACCTTCGTGTTCTCGATCACTTTCAGGGACGCCGGACAGGTCATCGAGGACCCCCAGCTCGGGCTCGACTACGGCCGTGTGGTGCACGGCGACCAGAAGTTCGCCTACAGCCGCCCGGTGCGCGCCGGTGACCGGCTGACGGTCGCCTCCACCATCGAGGGGATCAAGTCCATGGCGGGCAACGACATCCTCGACATCCGCGGTGAGGTGCACGACGAGGCGGGCGAGCACGTGGTGACCGCCTGGACCAAGCTGGTGGCGCGCGCGGCGGACGAGGGGGCGTGAGGAAGCGATGACGGCGAAGATCGCGTACGACGACGTCGAGATCGGCACCGAGCTGCCGGCCCAGACCTTCCCCGTGACCCGCGCCACACTGGTGCGCTACGCGGGGGCCTCCGGGGACTTCAACCCGATCCACTGGAACGAGAAGTTCGCCAAGGAGGTGGGCCTGCCGGACGTCATCGCGCACGGCATGTTCACCATGGCCGAGGCGATCCGCGTGGTCACCGACTGGACCGGCGACCCGGGTGCGGTCGTCGAGTACGGCGTCCGCTTCACCAGGCCCGTCGTCGTCCCGAACGACGACCGGGGCGCCGTGATCGAGGTCAGCGGCAAGGTCGGTGCCAAGCTCGACGACAACACGGTCCGCGTGGACCTGACCGCGACGAGCGGCGGCCAGAAGGTGCTGGGGATGTCCCGGGCGGTCGTACGACTGGCCTGAGGGAAGAGGTGAGGGTAAGGAGCGCCCATCAAGGGTGGGTGCCCCTTACTCGCGCTCGCCCCCTGCCCGCGTTCCGTCACCCCGCACTCCCTCACGCCCACTCCTGCCACCTCCCCTTGACTTGGTTAGTGATTGAGCACTAACTTCCAGGCATGGTCAGGATGAGCGCAGCCGAGCGGCGCGAGAGCGTGGTTCGCGCCGCGATCAGCGAGTTCGCGCGCGGCGGCTACCACGGCACGTCCACCGAGGCGATCGCCAGGCGGGTCGGGGTCTCGCAGCCGTACCTCTTCCGCCTCTTCCCCGGCAAGAAGGCGATCTTCCTGGCGGCGGCCGAACGCTGCGTCGAGGACACCATCCGCACCTTCGAGGAGGCCGCCGAGGGGTTGGAGGGCGAAGCGGCCCTGCACGCCATGGGCGCCGCGTACATCAGGGTCATCGAGGAGCGGCCGGAACGGCTGCTGATGCAGATGCAGATGTACGTCGCGGTGGCGGCCGCCGAGGAGGAGGGCGACCTGGCCTTCGGCGAGACCGTCCGCGCCGGATGGACGCGCCTGTGGGACGCCGTGAACCTGCCGCTCGGTGCCGACGTCAACGAGACGACGAACTTCCTGGCGTGCGGGATGCTCATCAACTGCCTGATGGCCATGGGGTTTCCGCCCGGACACCGGGTGTGGGAAGGGCTCTATCCATCGGCTCGCATCACCGGCCGGCTGGAGAAGTAGCGGGACCGCAGGGGTCGGTTCCGCCTTTTCATGGCCCGAGAAGTTAGTCATTGATAACTAACCGAAGACGCTCTGGGGGAGCGATGTCACAGCAGACCGCACAGACCACCACACGGCGCGGGGGAGCCGCCTGGGCCCTCGTGATCACCAGCGTCGCCGGATTCATGGCGGCCCTCGACAACCTCGTCGTCACCACCGCCCTGCCGTCCCTCCGCAAGGACCTCGGGGGCGCGCTGAGCGACCTGGAATGGACCGTCAGCGCCTACACGCTCACCTTCGCCGTCCTGCTGATGTTCGGTGCCGCGCTGGGTGACCGCTTCGGCCGCCGCCGGCTGTTCCTCGCCGGACTCACCGTCTTCACCGGCGCCTCCGCCGCCGCGGCCATGGCGCCCGGCATCGGCTCCCTCATCGCCGCACGCGCGGTCCAGGGCGTCGGCGCGGCCGTGATGATGCCGCTGACACTCACCCTGCTGACCGCGGCCGTGCCCGCCGCCAAGCGCGGAACCGCGTACGGCATATGGGGCGCCGTCAACGGCCTCGCCGTGGCCTCCGGCCCGCTCATCGGCGGCAGCCTCACCGAGCACGTCTCCTGGCACTGGATCTTCTGGCTGAACGTTCCGCTCGGCGTGGCCCTGCTGCCGCTCGCCCGGCTGCGCCTGGCCGAGTCCTTCGGCACCGGCGCCCGGCTCGACGTCCCCGGCACCCTGCTCGCCAGTGGTGGGCTCTTCGGAATCGTGTACGGCCTGGTCCGCGGGCCCGCCGACGGCTGGACCGACTCCCCGGTGCTGACCGCGCTGATCGCCGGGAGCGCCCTGCTGGCGGGCTTCGTCCTGTACAGCGCCCGCGCCGAGAACCCGATGCTGCCCATGCGGCTCTTCCGCTCCCGGGCCTTCTCCGGGATCAACGCGGCCAGCCTGCTGATGTTCGTCGGCATGTTCGGATCGATCTTCCTGCTCAGCCAGTACATGCAGGGCGTGCTCGGCTACTCGCCCACCGAGGCGGGACTGCGCATGCTGCCCTGGACCGGCATGCCCATGCTCGTCGCGCCCGTCGCCGGGATCCTCTCCGACCGCGTCGGCGGCCGTCCGGTCGTCGCCACCGGTCTGTTCCTGCAGGCCGTCGGGCTCGGCTACCTGGCCTCCCTGGTCACCGCGCACGCCTCCTACACCGCCCAGCTGCCCGGTCTGATCATCAGCGGCATCGGCATGGCCCTGTACTTCGCTCCCGCCGCCAACCTCGTCATGTCCAGCGTCCGCCCGCACGAACAGGGCATGGCGTCCGGCGCCAACAACGCGCTGCGCGAAGTCGGCGGCGCCCTCGGCATCGCGGTGATGTCGTCGATCTTCTCCGCACAGGGCGGCTACGCGAGCGCCCAGGACTTCGTCGACGGCCTGCGGCCCGCCCTGGTCACGGGCTCCGGGGTGGTCGCCCTCGGCGCCGCCGCGGCCCTGGTCATCCCGGGCCGGCGCCATGCCGGACGGGTCGTCGCCGAGGCGGAGCTGCCGCCGGTTCTGGGGGCGGTCGGCCACTGAGACCTCCGGCGGTCCGCCGCCGGACAGCGGCACGCGCGTGTACGGCTCCCGTCCCGACCAGGGGCGGGGTGGGGCCGTACGCGCGCGTGGGCGTTCCGGGCCTGCCGCGCGTCATGGCCGGCCAAGGGCTGTCGGTGGTGTCTCGTAGTCTTGGGCGCGTGCAGGAACTCCACGACGCCCCCCTCGCCCCGCTGACCACCTTCCGACTGGGCGGCCCCGCGGCCCGGCTGGTCACCGCCACCACCGACGCCGAGGTGATCGACGCCGTCCGCGAGGCCGACGACAGCGGGACACCGCTGCTCGTCATCGGTGGCGGGTCGAACCTGGTCATCGGCGACAAGGGCTTCGACGGCACCGCCCTGCGCATCGCCACCCGCGGGGCCGAACTGCGCGGTACGACGCTGGAGCTGGCGGCCGGCGAGGTGTGGACCGACGCCGTGACCGGCACCGTCGAGGCCGGGCTCGCCGGCATCGAGTGCCTGGCCGGCATTCCCGGCTCCGCGGGCGCCACGCCCATCCAGAACGTGGGCGCCTACGGCCAGGAGGTGTCCTCCACGATCACCGAGGTGATCGCCTACGACCGCCGGGCGGGCCGGACGGTCGCGCTCACGAACGAGGAGTGCGCCTTCTCGTACCGCCACAGCCGCTTCAAGGCCGACCCCGAGCGCTATGTCGTCCTGCGGGTCCGTTTCCAGCTGGAGGACGCGGACGGGCTGTCCGCACCGGTGAAGTACGCCGAGGCGGCCCGCGCCCTCGGCGTCGAGCCCGGCGAGCGAGTGCCGCTGGCCGCCGCCCGGGAGACCGTGCTGGGACTGCGGGCCGGCAAGGGCATGGTGCTCGACCCCGACGACCACGACACCTGGTCGGCGGGCTCGTTCTTCACCAACCCGATCCTCGACGACACCCAGTTCGCCGCGTTCCACGCGCGCGTGAGGGAGCGTCTGGGCGACGGCGTGGAGCCGCCCGCCTACCCGGCGGGCCAGGGCCGTACCAAGACGTCGGCGGCCTGGCTGATCGACCGGGCGGGCTTCACCAAGGGGTACGGCAGCGGACCCGCCCGGATCTCCACCAAGCACACGCTCGCCCTCACCAACCGGGGCGGTGCCAGCACCGAGGACCTGCTGGCCCTCGCCCGCGAAGTCGTCGCCGGAGTCCGCGAGGCCTTCGGCGTCACCCTCGTCAACGAGCCGGTCACGGTGGGCGTCAGCCTCTAGGGCTGCGACCGGAAAGGTTCACCGGCTCGCGACGCCGGGCACGGCACTCCCCCAGCCTTCGGCCGGGGGTACTCCCACGCCGCGTTGTCGCATCACCCGAGTACGTCCAGTACGCGGGCGACGCTCCGCCTTGCGATGTTCCCCCACTGCCTGAACGGCGTGGGAGGTGCCCCCAGCACCGGACGCCGCGAGCTTCTCGGCAAACCTTTCCGGTCACAGCACTAGACGGAGGACGCGGGCGGGCGGGCGAGCCAGTCGTCCACGCCCGCCAGCAGCTTCGCCCGCACGTCCGCCGGTGCCGCCGAACCCAGCAGCGACTGCCTGGCCAGTTCGGCCAGTTCCGCGTCCGTGAAGCCGTGGTGGCCGCGGGCCAGTTCGTACTGGGCGGCCAGCCGGGAGCCGAAGAGCAGCGGGTCGTCGGCGCCGAGCGCCATCGGCACCCCGGCCTCGAACAGCGTCCGCAGCGGCACGTCCTCGGGCTTCTCGTACACGCCCAGCGCCACGTTCGACGCGGGGCACACCTCACAGGTCACGCCCCGGTCCGCCAGCCGCTTCAGCAGCCGCGGATCCTCCGCCGCGCGCACCCCGTGCCCGATCCGGGCCGCGTGCAGGTCGTCCAGACAGTCGCGCACCGAGGCCGAACCGGCCAGCTCGCCGCCGTGCGGAGCCGCGAGCAGACCGCCGTCGCGGGCGATGGCGAACGCCCGGTCGAAATCCCGCGCCATGCCCCGCCGCTCGTCGTTCGACAGCCCGAAACCGACCACGCCCCGGTCCGCGTACCGCACCGCCAGCCGGGCCAGGGTGCGCGCGTCCAGCGGGTGCTTCATACGGTTGGCGGCCACCAGCACGCGCATGCCCAGGCCCGTCTCCCGCGAGGCCGTGTCCACCGCGTCCAGGATGATCTCCAGCGCCGGGATCAGGCCGCCCAGCCGGGGCGCGTACGACGTCGGGTCCACCTGGATCTCCAGCCAGCCCGAGCCGTCCCTCAGGTCCTCCTCGGCCGCCTCCCTGACCAGCCGCTGGATGTCCTCCGGCTCTCTGAGGCAGGAGCGCGCCGCGTCGTACAGCCGCTGGAAGCGGAACCAGCCCCGCTCGTCCGTGGCCCGCAGTCTCGGCGGTTCCCCGCCGGTCAGGGCGTCGGTCAGCGCCTCGGGCAGGCGCACGCCGTACTTGTCGGCCAGTTCCAGCAGGGTCGCGGGCCGCATCGACCCGGTGAAGTGCAGGTGCAGATGGGCCTTCGGCAGTTCAGAGACATCACGTACACGCTCCATTGGAGGATCCTGCCGTACGTTCCCGTGGTCCCGGTAGCGGATCGGGCGGCGGATTGCCCGGACGTGGTCTTGCTCGCACAAAGGAGCCAAAGAAACAGGGGCACATACGGGAACCCGTATGTGCCCCTGCCCAGGCGGGATCTCAGTCGCGGGCCTCCGCCAGCAGCTTCTGGATCCGGCTCACGCCCTCGACGAGATCCTCGTCACCCAGGGCGTACGACAGCCGCAGGTAACCGGGCGTACCGAAGGCCTCACCGGGGACGACCGCGACCTCGGCCTCCTCCAGGATCAGCGCGGCCAGTTCGACCGTGTCCTGCGGACGCCTGCCGCGGATCTCCTTGCCGACCAGGGCCTTCACCGAGGGGTAGGCGTAGAAGGCGCCCTCCGGCTCGGGGCAGACCACGCCGTCGATCTCGTTGAGCATCCGCACGATCGTCCTGCGGCGGCGGTCGAAGGCCTCACGCATCGTGGCGACGGCCTCCAGACCGCCGGAGACGGCGGCCAGGGCGGCCACCTGGGCCACGTTGGAGACGTTCGAGGTGGCGTGCGACTGGAGGTTGGTCGCGGCCTTGACGACGTCCTTCGGGCCGATGACCCAGCCCACCCGCCAGCCGGTCATGGCGTACGTCTTCGCCACGCCGTTGACCACGACGCACTTGTCGCGCAGCTCGGGCAGCAGCGCCGGCAGGGACACCGAGACCGCGTCGCCGTACACCAGGTGCTCGTAGATCTCGTCGGTCAGCACCCACAGGCCGTGCTCCACGGCCCAACGGCCGATCGCCTCGGTGTCGGCCTCGGAGTACACCGCGCCGGTCGGGTTGGACGGGGAGACGAAGAGGACGACCTTGGTCTTCTCGGTGCGGGCGGCCTCCAGCTGCTCCACGCTCACCCGGTAGCCGGTGGTCTCGTCCGCGACGACCTCCACCGGGACACCGCCGGCCAGGCGGATCGACTCCGGGTACGTCGTCCAGTACGGCGCCGGGACGATGACCTCGTCGCCCGGGTCGAGGATCGCGGCGAAGGCCTCGTAGATCGCCTGCTTGCCGCCGTTGGTGACCAGGACCTGCGAGACGTCGGGCTCCCAGCCGGAGTCGCGCAGCGTCTTCGCTGCGATCGCGGCCTTCAGCTCGGGCAGACCGCCGGCCGGGGTGTAGCGGTGGTACTTCGGGTTCTTGCAGGCCTCGACGGCCGCCTCGACGATGTAGTCCGGGGTCGGGAAGTCGGGCTCACCGGCGCCGAAGCCGATCACCGGACGTCCGGCGGCCTTGAGGGCCTTGGCCTTGGCGTCCACGGCGAGGGTGGCGGACTCGGAGATCGCGCCGACTCGGGCGGAGACCCGGCGCTCGGTGGGAGGGGTTGCAGCGCTCATGGGCCCCATCGTCCCAGACCGGAAACACGCCCGGCACGGGGGTTTCACGGACTGAACAGCATCGGGCCGATGCGTGAACACGGGTACGAATCCGGGCCCCCGCCAGGACGATCTTCCGTCGGGCGGGTCCGGACGGGCACTTTCTGTTCGACGCCGGGCGCCGGACCACGTACACTCTCACCTCGTTGGCCTTCAGCAGGCGCACACGCCAGGTGTACACCGAGCACCCGGTCGGATGCGGTACGTTGGGGGACAGACAAAGGGTCGTAGCTCAATTGGTAGAGCACTGGTCTCCAAAACCAGCGGTTGGGGGTTCAAGTCCCTCCGGCCCTGCTACACACACCGCCAGGATGTGTGCGCATGTACGTACAGCAGCGATGCACCGCCGTGCGGCTCAGAACCGGGCGCGGCACGGCCACGACCCGGGATCAGGTGAGGACGAATGACGGACGCCGTGGGCTCCATCGACACGCCTGATGCCCAGGACGAGCTGCCGGAGTCCAAGAAGAAGGCCCGCAAGGGTGGCAAGCGTGCCAAGAAGGGCCCGCTGAAGCGGCTCGGCACCTTCTACCGCCAGGTCATCGCGGAACTCCGCAAGGTCGTCTGGCCGACCCGCAACCAGCTGACGTCGTACACCACCGTGGTGATCTTCTTCGTCGCCATCATGATCGCCCTGGTGACCGTGATTGACTATGGGCTCAACCACGCGGCCAAGTACGTCTTCGGCTGAGCCAAGAGCGAAGGGCGCCGTGGTACCGGCGCCCGTTTTCGCATGTTCCACCCCTATGTATCCAGGAAGAAGCAGCCATCGTGTCTGACCCGAACCTGAACGACGCCACCGAGCCTCGCGAAAGTGCCGCCGAGGCGGTGGACGACGAGCTCGACATCGTCGAGGGCGCGGACGAGACCGACGAGTTCGAGGCTGCGGAGGCCGAGGCGGGAGAGGCGGCCGAGGAAGCCGCCCTGCACGTCGAGGACGACGAGACCGACGAGGACACCGACGAGAGCGAGGCCGACGAGGCCGAGGCCGTCGTCGAGGAGCCGGTCGAGGAAGAGCCCGCCGAGCCCGTCGACCCGATCCAGGCGCTCCGCGAGGAGCTGCGCACCCTGCCCGGCGAGTGGTACGTCATCCACACGTACGCCGGTTACGAGAACCGCGTGAAGACCAACCTGGAGCAGCGCGCCGTCTCGCTGAACGTCGAGGACTACATCTTCCAGGCCGAGGTGCCGCAGGAAGAGGTCGTCCAGATCAAGAACGGCGACCGCAAGACGATCAAGCAGAACAAGCTGCCGGGTTACGTGCTGGTCCGCATGGACCTCACCAACGAGTCCTGGGGCGTCGTCCGCAACACCCCGGGCGTCACCGGCTTCGTCGGCAACGCCTACGACCCGTACCCGCTGACCCTGGACGAGATCGTCAAGATGCTCGCCCCGGAGGCCGAGGAGAAGGCCGCCCGCGAGGCCGCCGAGGCCGAGGGCAAGCCGGCTCCGCAGCGCAAGGTCGAGGTCCAGGTGCTGGACTTCGAGGTCGGCGACTCGGTCACCGTCACCGACGGCCCGTTCGCCACGCTGCAGGCGACCATCAACGAGATCAACCCCGACTCGAAGAAGGTCAAGGGCCTGGTGGAGATCTTCGGCCGCGAGACTCCGGTCGAGCTCTCCTTCGACCAGATCCAGAAGAACTGACGCCTTCGGCGACTCAAGCCACCGGTCGGGTCAGACGGGCTGCACAGCCTGTCTGACCTGCTCGGTTTTTAGCCGCGCAGCACTACCCGTTAGGGTTGTGCGGTTGCCTTCGGGCACTCGGAAATCTACAGAGAAACGGGAGAGGACCCGAAATGCCTCCCAAGAAGAAGAAGGTCACGGGGCTCATCAAGCTCCAGATCCAGGCCGGCGCCGCCAACCCGGCTCCGCCGGTCGGCCCGGCGCTGGGCCAGCACGGCGTCAACATCATGGAGTTCTGCAAGGCCTACAACGCCGCGACCGAGTCGCAGCGTGGCTGGGTCATCCCGGTGGAGATCACGGTCTACGAGGACCGTTCCTTCACCTTCGTGACCAAGACGCCGCCGGCCGCGAAGATGATCCTGAAGGCCGCGGGCATCGAGAAGGGCTCCGGCGAGCCGCACAAGACCAAGGTCGCCAAGATCACCGAGGCGCAGGTCCGCGAGATCGCCCAGACCAAGCTGCCCGACCTCAACGCCAACGACCTGGACGCCGCCGCGAAGATCATCGCCGGTACCGCGCGTTCCATGGGCGTCACGGTCGAGGGCTGACCCTCACCTTCGTAGCAGTCATGCGGCCGTAGGAAGCCGCACGTGGCAGGGCCTGCTCGGCCCGTACACCACGACTCCTTTCAGAACACACAGGAGCAAGTTGTGAGCAAGCGCAGCAAGGCTCTCCGCGCTGCGGACGCCAAGGTCGACCGGGAGAAGCTGTACGCCCCGCTCGAGGCCGTCCGTCTCGCCAAGGAGACCTCCACGACCAAGTTCGACGGCACCGTCGAGGTCGCCTTCCGCCTGGGTGTCGACCCGCGCAAGGCCGACCAGATGGTCCGTGGCACCGTGAACCTTCCGCACGGCACCGGTAAGACCGCCCGGGTCCTGGTCTTCGCGACCGGTGACCGTGCTGCGGCCGCGGAGGCCGCGGGCGCCGACATCGTCGGCTCCGACGAACTGATCGACGAGGTGGCGAAGGGCCGTCTGGACTTCGACGCCGTCGTCGCCACCCCGGACCTCATGGGCAAGGTCGGCCGCCTCGGCCGCGTCCTCGGCCCGCGTGGCCTGATGCCGAACCCGAAGACCGGCACCGTGACCCCGGACACCGCCAAGGCCGTGACCGAGATCAAGGGCGGCAAGATCGAGTTCCGCGTCGACAAGCACTCGAACCTGCACTTCATCATCGGCAAGACGTCCTTCGAGGACGACAAGCTGGTGGAGAACTACGGCGCCGCGCTGGACGAGATCCTCCGTCTGAAGCCGTCCGCCGCCAAGGGTCGCTACATCAAGAAGGCCGCGATCAGCACCACGATCGGCCCCGGCATCCCGGTCGACCCGAACCGCACCCGCAACCTCCTCGTCGAGGAGGACCCGGCCGCCGTCTGAGCCCCCGCGCTCACCCGGTAGCCGCGTCAGGTACGCGCAAGCAAAGAGGGCGGGCCCCGCAACCTTCCAGGTGCGGGGCCCGCCCTCTTTCCTGTCGGTGGCAGGTACCGGTGGCAGGTACGGATGGTCGGCGTCGGTGGCCGGATTATTTCCGTACGGATGTCAGTGGCCTGGGTTAGCGTGCAGAGCACAGCGATCACACAGGGGTGGGGACCAATGAGGAACACGACCGTACGCCGGACGACTCTCGCGATAGCAGTGGTGGCCGCCCTGACGGGAGTGGCCGCCTGCGGCTCCTCCGGTTCCTCCGACGGCAAGGGCAAGGCCACGGGCGGTGCCCTGCAGGTCAGCCCCATCGCCGCCCTGCGCACCGCGGAGCAGTCCACGGACAAGGCGAACTCCGCCAAGGTCGAGTCGACCACCACCATCGGCACCGTGATGGCGATGACCGCGAAGGGCTCCGTCCGGTGGGGCCAAGGCCTCAACGGCACGCTCACCATCGACTACACCGGCGGCACGATGGCCGAGGCGATGCGCAAGACGGGCAGCACGTCCATGGAGGCGCGGTACCTGCCCGACGCCTACTACGCCCACATGAGTGACACCTTCGCCCGCCAGTCCGGCGGCAAGCACTGGCTCCGGTACGGCTACGACGACCTCGCCAAGATCGCCGGCGGTTCGGGCGCGTTCCTCAAGGACCAGATGCAGAACAGCACGCCGAACCAGTCGGTGAAGCTGCTGCTGGCCTCGGGGGATGTCAAGAAGGCCGGTGAGGCGACCGTGCGCGGTGAGCACACCACCCACTACGCGGGCACCGTCAGCGTCGCCGACCTCGCCGCCAAGACCTCCCACCTGCCGCAGAGTCAGCTGGACCAGCTGAAGAAGCAGCTCGCCCAGGCCGGTGTCACCACCGAGACCGTCGACATCTGGGTCAACGACCAGCAGCTGCTGGTCAAGTCGCACTCCACGGCCCACATGACCATGGGCGACATGGACCAGACCTCGTACTACAGCGACTACGGCGTACAGGTCCTGGTGCAGAAGCCCGCCGCGAGCGACACCATGGACTTCGCCCAGCTGCTGAAGAAGCTGGGCGGCTCGCCGAACACCGCGGTCGGCTCCGGCAGCGAGGTCGGCGGCTCCGGCGCGTCCTCCTGAGCGGCCGGCCCAGCCCCGTACGGGACCGATTTGCCTGACGGCGACCCGGTCCCGTACTCTTCCGAGGAAGCCAAAGACCGCTGGTCGTTGCCGTGCGCTCGAATGAGGGTGCGGTGGCCGAAGGATCCGCTGAAAAGTGGACGACCCGCGCAGGTGACTGTGGAAGAACTCCCGGAGCGAACGCGTTATCGCGTCTGCCGCCGGTCGAGTCCGCCCCGTGCGCCTGCGCCGGGGCGTTTCGTTTCCCCAGTCCTCCTTCGGGTCCGCGCGGTCCGAATCACCCGGAAGGAGGCCGAGGCTCTATGGCGAGGCCCGACAAGGCTGCCGCGGTTGCCGAGCTGACGGACAAGTTCCGCACCTCGAACGCTGCCGTGCTGACCGAGTACCGCGGTCTCACCGTGGCGCAGCTCAAGAACCTGCGCCGGTCGCTCGGTGAGAACGCCCAGTACGCCGTGGTGAAGAACACGCTGACCAAGATTGCGGCCAATGAGGCCGGGATCACCACGCTGGACGACCAGTTCAATGGTCCGACGGCTGTCGCCTTCATCACGGGTGACCCCGTGGTGTCGGCGAAGGGTCTCCGTGACTTCGCCAAGGACAACCCGAATCTCGTCATCAAGGGCGGTGTCCTTGACGGCAAGGCGCTGTCCGCCGACGAGATCAAGAAGCTTGCGGACCTCGAGTCCCGCGAGGTTCTGCTCTCCAAGCTGGCGGGTGCCTTCAAGGGCAAGCAGACTCAGGCTGCTCAGCTCTTCCAGGCGCTTCCCTCGAAGCTCGTCCGCACCGTGGACGCTCTTCGCGCCAAGCACGAGGAGCAGGGCGGTGCCGAGTAACTCGGCTCGCTTTCTGACCCGCGCCGCCTGAGGCGGCAAAGGTCGCAGCGGGCCGACGTACGCCCGCCTTACCCCGTACATCCGGCACCCGCCGAACAAGTGGAAGGATCGCCCATCATGGCGAAGCTCAGCCAGGAAGACCTGCTCGCGCAGTTCGAGGAGATGACCCTCATCGAGCTCTCCGAGTTCGTGAAGGCGTTCGAGGAGAAGTTCGACGTCACCGCCGCCGCCGCGGTCGCCGTCGCGGGCCCGGCCGGCCCGGCCGCCCCCGCCGAGGCCGTCGAGGAGAAGGACGAGTTCGACGTCATCCTCACCGGTGCCGGCGACAAGAAGATCCAGGTCATCAAGGTCGTGCGTGAGCTGACCTCGCTGGGTCTGAAGGAGGCCAAGGACCTCGTGGACGGCGCCCCGAAGCCCGTTCTCGAGAAGGTCGCCAAGGACGCCGCCGAGAAGGCCGCCGAGTCCCTCAAGGGCGCCGGCGCCTCCGTCGAGGTCAAGTGACCCCACGAGTCCTCCAGGACTCACCTGCGCGCTGACAGCGGCCCGGTAGGGCTGTAACGCGAACGCACCGAGGAGCGATCATCCATCCGGGTGGTCGCTCTTCGGCGTATCCGGGGGTCCGGCGGCGGCTACCTTGCGCCCACGGTCGCGGGGAGTATGGTGATCTTCGCCGTGGCCTTGAGCGCCCGTGGGGTCCGGCTGCAAGTGACGAGTGCAGCACCCGGTTTGGGCAAGGGGGGCCTTGACGAACCGCACGCAGCGCGCAATTCTCAGGACGCGTCGTCACAACGATCCGAATCCGAGGCATGGATCGACGGCGAAGAGGGCAGTATCAACGTGCGTTGAGGGCAGGATGCCAAGGGCTTTGACGGTAACGAGGGTCTCAAAGAACCCGCACTGGACATCAGTGTGCCAAGTGGCTACACTGACCCTTTGCGCTGCCTGTTAGCTGTCCCCTGCCCGTCACCAGGGGTCTGCCCTCCCTCGAGCATCGACGACGAACGTTCCCTGACCTGGGACTTCTGTCTCCGTGCGCGGGAGAGGGGCCGGTACGCGCGTAGTGAGTCCGAGCCCTCGGAAGGACCCCCTCTTGGCCGCCTCGCGCAACGCCTCGACCGCGAATACGAACAACGGCGCCAGCACTGCCCCGCTGCGCATCTCCTTTGCAAAGATCAAGGAGCCTCTCGAGGTTCCCAACCTGCTCGCGCTGCAGACCGAGAGCTTCGACTGGCTGCTCGGTAACACCGCCTGGCAGAGTCGGGTCGAGGAGGCTCTGGACAACGGTCAGGACGTCCCCACCAAGTCCGGCCTCGAGGAGATCTTCGAGGAGATCTCCCCGATCGAGGACTTCTCCGGGTCGATGTCGCTGACCTTCCGCGACCACCGTTTCGAGCCGCCGAAGAACAGCATCGACGAGTGCAAGGAGCGCGACTTCACGTACGCCGCGCCCCTCTTCGTGACGGCCGAGTTCACCAACAACGAGACCGGCGAGATCAAGTCGCAGACCGTCTTCATGGGCGACTTCCCGCTCATGACGAACAAGGGCACCTTCGTCATCAACGGCACCGAGCGTGTCGTGGTGTCGCAGCTGGTCCGCTCGCCCGGTGTCTACTTCGACTCCTCCATCGACAAGACGTCCGACAAGGACATCTTCTCCGCCAAGATCATCCCGTCCCGGGGTGCCTGGCTGGAGATGGAGATCGACAAGCGCGACATGGTCGGTGTCCGCATCGACCGCAAGCGCAAGCAGTCCGTGACCGTTCTGCTCAAGGCTCTCGGCTGGACGACCGAGCAGATCCTGGAGGAGTTCGGCGAGTACGAGTCCATGCGCGCCACCCTGGAGAAGGACCACACCCAGGGCCAGGACGACGCGCTGCTCGACATCTACCGCAAGCTGCGTCCGGGCGAGCCCCCCACGCGTGAGGCCGCGCAGACGCTTCTGGAGAACCTCTACTTCAACCCGAAGCGCTACGACCTCGCCAAGGTCGGCCGCTACAAGGTCAACAAGAAGCTGGGCGCGGACGCCCCGCTGGACGCCGGCATCCTGACCGTCGAGGACGTCATCTCGACGATCAAGTACCTGGTCAAGCTGCACGCCGGCGAGACCGAGACCACCGGTGACAGCGGCCAGTCGATCGTCGTCGAGACCGACGACATCGACCACTTCGGCAACCGTCGTCTGCGCAGCGTCGGCGAACTGATCCAGAACCAGGTCCGTACGGGTCTGGCGCGTATGGAGCGGGTCGTCCGCGAGCGCATGACGACCCAGGACGTCGAGGCGATCACGCCGCAGACCCTGATCAACATCCGGCCGGTCGTCGCCTCCATCAAGGAGTTCTTCGGCACCAGCCAGCTGTCGCAGTTCATGGACCAGAACAACCCGCTGTCGGGTCTCACCCACAAGCGCCGTCTGTCGGCCCTTGGCCCGGGTGGTCTCTCCCGTGAGCGGGCCGGCTTCGAGGTCCGTGACGTGCACCCCTCGCACTACGGCCGTATGTGCCCGATCGAGACCCCCGAAGGCCCGAACATCGGTCTGATCGGTTCGCTCGCCTCCTACGGACGGGTGAACGCGTTCGGTTTCGTCGAGACGCCGTACCGCAAGGTCGTCGACGGCCAGGTCACCGACGAGGTGGACTACCTGACCGCCGACGAAGAGGACCGATTCGTCATCGCGCAGGCCAACGCCACCCTCACGGAGGACATGCGGTTCGCCGAGAACCGCGTCCTGGTCCGCCGCCGTGGCGGCGAGGTCGACTACGTCGCCGGTGACGACGTGGACTACATGGACGTCTCGCCGCGCCAGATGGTGTCGGTCGCGACCGCCATGATCCCCTTCCTGGAGCACGACGACGCCAACCGTGCCCTCATGGGCGCGAACATGATGCGTCAGGCCGTGCCGCTCATCAAGTCCGAGTCCCCGCTCGTCGGCACCGGCATGGAGTACCGCTCCGCCGTCGACGCCGGCGACGTGGTCAAGGCCGAGAAGGCGGGTGTGGTCCAGGAGGTCTCCGCGGACTACATCACCACCGCCAACGACGACGGCACGTACATCACGTACCGCCTGGCCAAGTTCGCCCGTTCCAACCAGGGCACCTCGGTCAACCAGAAGGTCATCGTCAACGAGGGCGACCACGTCATCGAGGGCCAGGTCCTCGCCGACGGTCCGGCCACCCAGAACGGCGAGATGGCCCTCGGCAAGAACCTGCTCGTGGCGTTCATGCCGTGGGAGGGTCACAACTACGAGGACGCGATCATCCTGTCGCAGCGCCTCGTCCAGGACGACGTCCTCTCCTCGATCCACATCGAGGAGCACGAGGTCGACGCCCGTGACACCAAGCTCGGCCCCGAGGAGATCACCCGGGACATCCCGAACGTCTCCGAGGAGGTCCTCGCCGACCTCGACGAGCGCGGCATCATCCGTATCGGTGCCGAGGTCATCGCCGGTGACATCCTCGTCGGCAAGGTCACCCCCAAGGGTGAGACCGAGCTGACGCCGGAGGAGCGCCTGCTGCGCGCGATCTTCGGTGAGAAGGCCCGTGAGGTCCGTGACACCTCGCTGAAGGTGCCGCACGGCGAGACCGGCAAGGTCATCGGCGTGCGCGTCTTCGACCGCGAGGAGGGCGACGAGCTGCCCCCCGGTGTGAACCAGCTGGTGCGCGTCTACGTCGCGCAGAAGCGCAAGATCACCGACGGTGACAAGCTCGCCGGCCGCCACGGCAACAAGGGTGTCATCTCCAAGATCCTGCCGATCGAGGACATGCCGTTCCTGGAGGACGGCACCCCGGTCGACATCATCCTCAACCCGCTGGGTGTCCCGTCCCGAATGAACCCGGGACAGGTCCTGGAGATCCACCTCGGCTGGCTCGCCAGCCGCGGCTGGGACGTCTCCGGCCTCGCCGACGAGTGGGCCCAGCGCCTGCAGGTCATCGGCGCCGACCAGGTCGACCCCGGCACCAACGTCGCCACCCCGGTGTTCGACGGTGCCCGCGAGGACGAGCTGGCGGGTCTGCTGCAGCACACCATCCCGAACCGCGACGGCGAGCGCATGGTGCTCCCGTCCGGCAAGGCGCGGCTGTTCGACGGCCGTAGCGGTGAGCCGTTCCCGGACCCGATCTCGGTCGGCTACATGTACATCCTGAAGCTGCACCACCTGGTCGACGACAAGCTGCACGCCCGCTCGACCGGTCCGTACTCCATGATCACCCAGCAGCCGCTGGGTGGTAAGGCGCAGTTCGGCGGTCAGCGCTTCGGCGAGATGGAGGTGTGGGCGCTGGAGGCTTACGGCGCCGCCTACGCCCTCCAGGAGCTGCTGACCATCAAGTCCGACGACGTCACCGGCCGCGTGAAGGTCTACGAGGCCATCGTCAAGGGCGAGAACATCCCCGAGCCCGGCATCCCCGAGTCCTTCAAGGTCCTCATCAAGGAGATGCAGTCGCTCTGCCTGAACGTGGAGGTGCTGTCCAGCGACGGTATGTCCATCGAGATGCGTGACACCGACGAGGATGTCTTCCGCGCAGCGGAGGAGCTCGGCATCGACCTGTCCCGGCGCGAGCCGAGCAGCGTCGAAGAGGTCTGACGGGAGTTGGGCGGGGCCCTCACCCACAGGGCCCCGCCGACCCCCAGGCCCCCGTTTCAGACCACAGACTTACGACCCTGAGAGGGATTGACGCATAGTGCTCGACGTCAACTTCTTCGACGAGCTCCGGATCGGCCTGGCCACCGCTGACGACATCCGTCAGTGGAGCCACGGCGAGGTCAAGAAGCCCGAGACGATCAACTACCGCACGCTCAAGCCCGAAAAGGACGGACTCTTCTGCGAGAAGATCTTCGGTCCGACCCGGGACTGGGAGTGCTACTGCGGCAAGTACAAGCGCGTCCGCTTCAAGGGCATCATCTGCGAGCGCTGTGGCGTCGAGGTCACCCGCGCCAAGGTGCGCCGTGAGCGGATGGGCCACATCGAACTGGCCGCCCCCGTCACGCACATCTGGTACTTCAAGGGTGTTCCCTCGCGCCTCGGCTACCTGCTGGACCTGGCGCCGAAGGACCTCGAGAAGGTCATCTACTTCGCGGCGTACATGATCACGTTCGTCGACGAGGAGCGCCGTACCCGCGACCTGCCCTCCCTGGAGGCGCACGTCTCGGTCGAGCGGCAGCAGATCGAGAACCGTCGCGACGCCGACCTCGAAGCCCGCGCCAAGAAGCTGGAGAGCGACCTGGCCGAGCTGGAGGCCGAGGGCGCCAAGGCCGATGTGCGCCGCAAGGTGCGCGAGGGTGCCGAGCGCGAGATGAAGCAGCTGCGCGACCGCGCGCAGCGCGAGATCGACCGTCTCGACGAGGTGTGGACCCGCTTCAAGAACCTCAAGGTCCAGGACCTGGAGGGCGACGAGCTGCTCTACCGCGAGCTGCGTGACCGCTTCGGCACGTACTTCGACGGTTCGATGGGTGCCGCGGCGCTGCAGAAGCGCCTGGAGTCCTTCGACCTGGAGGAGGAGGCCGAGCGCCTCCGCGAGATCATCCGCACCGGCAAGGGCCAGAAGAAGACCCGCGCCCTGAAGCGGCTGAAGGTCGTCTCCGCGTTCCTGCAGACGTCCAACAGCCCCAAGGGCATGGTCCTCGACTGCGTCCCGGTCATCCCGCCGGACCTCCGCCCGATGGTGCAGCTGGACGGTGGCCGCTTCGCGACCTCCGACCTGAACGACCTGTACCGCCGCGTGATCAACCGCAACAACCGTCTGAAGAGGCTCCTCGACCTCGGCGCGCCCGAGATCATCGTCAACAACGAGAAGCGCATGCTTCAGGAGGCTGTTGACGCCCTCTTCGACAACGGCCGTCGCGGCCGTCCGGTCACCGGCCCCGGCAACCGCCCGCTGAAGTCCCTCAGCGACATGCTGAAGGGCAAGCAGGGCCGTTTCCGTCAGAACCTGCTCGGCAAGCGTGTGGACTACTCCGCGCGTTCCGTGATCGTCGTCGGTCCGCAGCTGAAGCTGCACCAGTGCGGTCTGCCGAAGGCGATGGCGCTGGAGCTGTTCAAGCCGTTCGTGATGAAGCGGCTCGTGGACCTCAACCACGCGCAGAACATCAAGAGCGCCAAGCGCATGGTCGAGCGCGGCCGCACCGTCGTGTACGACGTCCTCGAAGAGGTCATCGCCGAGCACCCGGTGCTGCTGAACCGTGCGCCCACCCTGCACCGCCTCGGCATCCAGGCCTTCGAGCCGCAGCTGGTCGAGGGCAAGGCCATCCAGATCCACCCGCTCGTCTGCACCGCGTTCAACGCGGACTTCGACGGCGACCAGATGGCCGTGCACCTGCCGCTGTCCGCGGAGGCGCAGGCCGAGGCCCGCATCCTGATGCTGTCCTCGAACAACATCCTCAAGCCCGCCGACGGCCGTCCGGTGACGATGCCGACCCAGGACATGGTCCTCGGTCTGTTCTTCCTCACCACCGACGGCGAGCTGCGTGACACCAAGGGCGAGGGCCGGTCCTTCGGCTCCACGGCCGAGGCGATCATGGCGTTCGACGCCGGTGAGCTGGCGCTGCAGTCGGCGATCGACATCCGCTTCCCGGTGGGCACCATCCCGCCGCGCGGCTGGACCCCGCCGGCGCGTGAGGAGGGTGAGCCGGAGTGGCAGCAGGGGGACACCTTCCGCCTGCGCACCACGCTGGGCCGCGCGCTCTTCAACGAACTGCTGCCCGAGGACTACCCGTTCGTCGACTACTCGGTGGGCAAGAAGCAGCTCTCCGAGATCGTCAACGACCTGGCCGAGCGCTACCCCAAGGTCATCGTGGCGGCGACGCTCGACAACCTGAAGGCGGCCGGCTTCTACTGGGCGACCCGTTCCGGCGTCACCGTGGCCATCTCCGACGTCGTCGTTCCCGAGGCGAAGAAGGAGATCGTCAAGGGCTACGAGGCGCAGGACGAGAAGGTCCAGAAGCAGTACGAGCGCGGTCTGATCACCAAGGAAGAGCGCACTCAGGAACTCATCGCGATCTGGACCAAGGCGACCAACGAGGTCGCCGAGGCGATGAACGAGAACTTCCCCAAGACCAACCCCATCTTCATGATGGTCGACTCGGGCGCCCGAGGAAACATGATGCAGATGCGGCAGATCGCGGGTATGCGCGGTCTGGTGTCGAACGCGAAGAACGAGACCATCCCGCGTCCGATCAAGGCGTCCTTCCGTGAGGGCCTGTCCGTGCTGGAGTACTTCATCTCCACGCACGGTGCCCGTAAGGGTCTGGCGGACACCGCCCTGCGTACCGCCGACTCGGGTTACCTGACCCGTCGTCTGGTGGACGTCTCGCAGGACGTCATCATCCGCGAGGAGGACTGCGGCACCGAGCGCGGCCTCAAGCTGCACATCGCGGAGCGCGGTGCGGACGGCGTGCTGCGCAAGGCGGAGAACGTCGAGACGTCCGTGTACGCGCGCTGCCTCGCCGAGGACATCGTGGTCGACGGTCAGGTCCTGGCCCCGGCCGGCACCGACCTGGGTGACGTCCTCATCGAGGAACTGGTGGCCCGCGGGGTCGAGGAGGTCAAGACCCGCTCGGTCCTGACCTGCGAGTCCGCCGTCGGTACCTGCGCGATGTGCTACGGCCGTTCGCTCGCCACCGGCAAGCTGGTCGACATCGGTGAGGCGGTCGGCATCATCGCCGCCCAGTCCATCGGTGAGCCCGGTACCCAGCTGACGATGCGTACCTTCCACACCGGTGGTGTGGCCGGTGACGACATCACCCAGGGTCTGCCGCGTGTCGTCGAGCTGTTCGAGGCCCGTACCCCGAAGGGTGTCGCCCCGATCTCCGAGGCCCAGGGCCGCGTGCGGATCGAGGAGACCGAGAAGACCAAGAAGATCGTCGTCACCCCGGACGACGGCAGCGACGAGACGGCGTTCCCGATCTCGAAGCGTGCCCGGCTCCTGGTCAGCGAGGGCGAGCACGTCGAGGTGGGCCAGAAGCTCACCGTGGGTGCCACCAACCCGCACGACGTGCTGCGCATCCTGGGTCAGCGTGCCGTCCAGGTGCACCTGGTCGGCGAGGTCCAGAAGGTCTACAACTCGCAGGGTGTGTCGATCCACGACAAGCACATCGAGATCATCATCCGGCAGATGCTGCGCCGGGTGACGATCATCGAGTCCGGTGACGCCGAGCTGCTGCCCGGTGAGCTGGTCGAGCGCTCGAAGTTCGAGACCGAGAACCGTCGTGTGGTCCAGGAGGGCGGTCACCCGGCCTCCGGTCGTCCGCAGCTGATGGGTATCACCAAGGCCTCGCTGGCGACGGAATCCTGGCTGTCGGCCGCCTCCTTCCAGGAGACGACCCGAGTCCTGACGGACGCGGCGATCAACGCCAAGTCCGACAGCCTCATCGGCCTCAAGGAGAACGTCATCATCGGTAAGCTCATCCCGGCCGGTACGGGCCTGTCCCGCTACCGCAACATCCGGGTGGAGCCCACCGAGGAGGCCAAGGCCGCGATGTACTCGGCCGTCGGCTACGACGACATCGACTACTCGCCGTTCGGCACCGGCTCCGGCCAGGCCGTTCCGCTGGAGGACTACGACTACGGTCCGTACAACCAGTAGGCGAGCAGCCGCTTGAACCGAAGGGCGGTCACCCCGTGGGGTGGCCGCCCTTCGGCGTTCCTCCTGTGCCCGCCTGGAGCCCGTGCCGGCCTGAGCGGGTGTCAGCCGACCAGCAGCGCCGTCGGCAGAAGCACCGTGCCCACGCAGAAGGCGATCAGGCCGGCGCGGATCCACTGGTGTTTGCGGGCCGCGATGCGACTGGTCTGGGTGAGGGCGTCGGTGAGCCGGGCGGCGGGGTCGCGCTCGGTGTCGGCCAGGGCGTCGGCCAGCCGGCCCTGACGGACGGCCTGCTGGACGTCGCCGAAGTAGCCCAGCGGGCGGCCCGGGACCCAGGCGCCGGAGCGGTAGCGGGGGAGTACGGCCAGGAGCAGCGCGAAGAGGGAGAGGGCGAGCGCGAGGGCGCCGGCCCACCACAGCACGGTGCCGGCGGCCGAGAGCATCTCCGGTCCCCAGTTCCGTCCGGCCACCAGCCCGGTGAACACGCCCGCCGTCATGCCCAGGGCGGCGACCAGCACGGACGCCTTGCTGTCGGCACGCGCGATCTCCCCGCGCATCTCGGCCAGCAGCCGCTCCCCGGCGACCACACCGGGCAGGGGAGCCGGCGGGGGCCCACCGGGCCTGGGCCGGGCCCCGGCCGTCACGCCGCGTCACCTCCGGTCCCGCCGAGGTGTACGTCCCCGGTCCCCTGGCCCCCGGACGCGCCGTGCTGGTCGGCGGCGACGGCACCGCCGCCGAAGTCGAGCACGACACCGCCCGGGGCCCGGCGTGCGGAGGGCGCCGCTGCGCGCCCCGGTGCCGGGCCGTCCCCCGAGGCACCCGGCACCGGGGCTCCCCCCACCCCCGTTCCACTGTGGTCGTCGGGCCCGGCCGCCCCCTGGGGCGGCGGGCCGTGCAGCCAGGCCTTCAGCGGGCCGTTCTCGCCGTCCACCGTCATCGGGTGGAAGTCCGCCGCCGGGATCCCGGCGCAGACGCTCTCGCAGACGCACAGCGCGAAGTCGCCGGGGCGCTCGCGCAGCGCTTCGCGCAACGGGCCGGAGTCGAGCAGGCGGCGGGCCTGGTCGAGGCCGGAGCCGGCCCAGCCGTACGGGGCGGTGGTGACGTACCCCGAGGCGACCACCCCGCGCAGCCGGATCTGCGCCGAACTGGACGCCATCCGGTTGACCGTGCGCAGCTGGGCCGGGATCTCGGTGAGCAACGCCCGCAGCAGCGCGGGCACGGAGGCGCCCGCGTCGATCAGCTCCATCACCGGGGCCGGGTCCCCCCGGCCGGCCCGCAGCCGCAGCGTCTCGTCGATGCCGGCGCGCTCCAGCGCGCGGTCGGTGATGTCGTACAGCATCCGCCGCAAGTAGGCCCGCTCGATGTCGTCCCGGTCGCTGTGGCGCTCGGTGTCGAGCAGCAGGATCGTCTGGCTCACGGGATCACTCATGGTCACCTTTCTCGCGAGGGCATGGTGCCTGGCGAGAACAGTGGCCCGTGGACCGGTGCGCGGAAGACGGCGGATGACCCACTCGAAGTGTGACCGTATGCACAGAAGACCGGATCGGTGTGCGCGGGAGGACCCCGAACGGTCAGCCGTCCCGCGCGATCCGGCGCAGCACGTCCATCCGCACGATCCGCAGGGTCCGGCGGCCGGTCACCACCACCCCCCGGTCCCGCAGCTCCTTCAGCAGCCGCTGGACCATCTCCCGCGAGGCCCCCACCGACCCGGCCAGCTCCTGCTTGCTGAGCGGGACCAGCAGCTCCACGCCGGTCTCGGTGTAGCGGGCGTTGGTGCGGGCCAGGTCCAGCAGGAGCACGGCGAGCCGTTCCCGGACGCTCAGCGAGGCGAACTCGACGCGGCGCTGGTCGGCGGCGCGCATCCGGTCGGAGGTGAGGCCGAGCAGGACGTAGGAGACCGTTGGCGAGCCGGTGAGGAACTCGGTGAAGCGCTCCCGGTCCACGGCGACCGCGCGGACCGCCTCCAGCGCGGTCACCGTCGCCGACCGCGGGCGGCCGGTCAGCGCGGCCGACTCGCCGACGATGTCACCGGGGCCGCGCAGCGCCAGCAGCGCCTCGTAGCCGTTGGCCGCGGCGGCGGTCACCTTCGTCCAGCCGTGGATGACGAAGAGGACGTAGGAGGAGGGTTCGTGCTGGTGGAGCAGCACGTCCCGGGGGCGGAAGGCCAGCTCGCGGCCCAGCCCGAGCAGCGTCTCGCGGTCGGCCCGTTCCAGCCGCGCGAGGAAGGGCACCCGGTCGTCGAGCCCGGTGCCGTCGGGTAAGCCGGCCGCCGTCATCCCGTTCCCCCGATCCCCGCGTCCCCCAGCAGACGGTCAACGTACTGAAAGGGTGGTTAACATGGGCACTGGATCAGAGGATGTTCACTCCTGGCCCACGCCGGACCCACACCGGGCCCACGGGACCCCCCGATGACGGGGGAGATGATTCCGGCGTGTCGGGGCGGACTCCATTTGTTTTGACCGAAGTCCTTGAGGTAGGTACGCTCAGACCTTGTGCCTGGGGTGTGCCCTGGCTCTCGTGCGTGCCTTCAACCGCATGGCGAGCCGTCACCGGCCACCGTAATCTGCGCCTTTCCCGCCTTCCGGCGGGAGTCTGCGGGATTCGACACACCCGACCGCGTGGGTCGGCGAAGTTCCAGGTTAGCTGTACCCATCGGCACACAGAAACCGGAGAAGTAGTGCCTACGATCCAGCAGCTGGTCCGTAAGGGCCGGCAGGACAAGGTCGAGAAGAACAAGACGCCCGCACTCGAGGGTTCGCCCCAGCGTCGTGGCGTCTGCACGCGTGTGTTCACGACCACCCCGAAGAAGCCGAACTCGGCCCTGCGTAAGGTCGCGCGTGTGCGTCTGACCAGCGGGATCGAGGTCACCGCTTACATTCCGGGTGAGGGACACAACCTGCAGGAGCACTCCATCGTGCTCGTGCGCGGCGGCCGTGTGAAGGACCTGCCGGGTGTTCGCTACAAGATCATCCGCGGCTCGCTCGACACCCAGGGTGTCAAGAACCGCAAGCAGGCCCGCAGCCGCTACGGCGCCAAGAAGGAGAAGTAAGAATGCCTCGTAAGGGCCCCGCCCCGAAGCGCCCGGTCATCATCGACCCGGTCTACGGCTCTCCTCTGGTGACCTCCCTGATCAACAAGGTGCTGCTGAACGGCAAGCGCTCGACTGCCGAGCGGATCGTTTACGGTGCCATGGAGGGCCTGCGCGAGAAGACCGGCAACGACCCGGTCATCACCCTCAAGCGCGCTCTCGAGAACATCAAGCCGACCCTCGAGGTCAAGTCCCGCCGTGTCGGTGGCGCC
The DNA here is from genome assembly GCF_042869815.1 of Streptomyces sp. NPDC006739. Classification (NCBI taxonomy): domain Bacteria; kingdom Bacillati; phylum Actinomycetota; class Actinomycetes; order Kitasatosporales; family Streptomycetaceae; genus Streptomyces; species Streptomyces sp. NPDC006739. The sequence goes on along the minus strand of NZ_JBIAGM010000001.1, from coordinate 654,003 downwards.
ACCTACCAGGTTCCGGTCGAGGTCAAGCCCGGCCGTGCCAACACCCTGGCGCTGCGCTGGCTGGTCGGTTACTCCCGCGCCCGTCGCGAGAAGACCATGACCGAGCGTCTGCTCAACGAGCTTCTCGACGCTTCGAACGGCCTCGGTGCGGCCGTCAAGAAGCGCGAGGACACGCACAAGATGGCCGAGTCCAACAAGGCCTTCGCGCACTACCGCTGGTAGTCGCTACCCACATCGAGACCGAGAGAAGACTGAAGCCTTATGGCTACCACTTCACTTGACCTGGCCAAGGTCCGCAACATCGGGATCATGGCCCACATCGACGCGGGCAAGACGACCACCACCGAGCGGATCCTGTTCTACACCGGCGTTTCGTACAAGATCGGTGAGGTCCACGACGGCGCTGCCACCATGGACTGGATGGAGCAGGAGCAGGAGCGTGGCATCACGATCACCTCTGCTGCCACCACCTGTCACTGGCCGCTGGAAGACGTCGACCACACGATCAACATCATCGACACGCCGGGCCACGTCGACTTCACCGTCGAGGTGGAGCGTTCGCTGCGCGTGCTCGACGGTGCCGTGACGGTGTTCGACGGCGTCGCCGGCGTTGAGCCCCAGTCCGAGACGGTGTGGCGTCAGGCGGACCGCTACGGCGTTCCGCGTATCTGCTTCGTCAACAAGCTCGACCGCACGGGTGCCGAGTTCCACCGCTGCGTGGACATGATCTCGGACCGCCTGGGCGCGCAGCCGATCGTCATGCAGCTCCCGATCGGTGCCGAGGCCGACTTCAAGGGCGTCGTGGACCTGGTCCGCATGAAGGCGCTCGTGTGGTCCGCCGAGGCCACCAAGGGCGAGATGTACGACGTCGTCGACATCCCGGCCACGCACACCGAGGCGGCCGAGGAGTGGCGCGGCAAGCTGCTCGAGGCCGTCGCCGAGAACGACGAAGAGATCATGGAGCTGTACCTGGAGGGCGAGGAGCCTTCCGAGGAGCAGCTGTACGCCGCGATCCGTCGTATCACCATCGCGTCCGGCAAGTCGAAGGACACCACGGTCACCCCGGTGTTCTGCGGCACCGCGTTCAAGAACAAGGGCGTCCAGCCCCTGCTCGACGCGGTCGTGCGCTACCTCCCCTCGCCCGTCGACATCGAGGCCATCGAGGGCCACGACGTCAAGGACCCCGAGGTGGTCGTCAAGCGCAAGCCGTCGGACGAGGAGCCCCTCTCCGCGCTGGCGTTCAAGATCATGAGCGACCCGCACCTCGGCAAGCTCACCTTCGTCCGGGTCTACTCGGGCCGCCTGGAGTCCGGCACCTCGGTGCTGAACTCCGTCAAGGGCAAGAAGGAGCGCATCGGCAAGATCTACCGCATGCACGCGAACAAGCGTGAGGAGATCGACTCGGTGGGCGCCGGCGACATCATCGCCGTCATGGGTCTGAAGCAGACCACGACCGGTGAGACGCTGTGCGACGACAAGCAGCCGGTGATCCTGGAGTCCATGGACTTCCCGGCGCCGGTCATCCAGGTCGCCATCGAGCCCAAGTCGAAGGGCGACCAGGAGAAGCTGGGCGTCGCGATCCAGCGCCTGGCCGAGGAGGACCCGTCCTTCCAGGTCCACTCGGACGAGGAGACCGGCCAGACCATCATCGGTGGTATGGGCGAGCTGCACCTCGAGGTGCTGGTCGACCGTATGCGCCGTGAGTTCAAGGTCGAGGCCAACGTCGGCAAGCCGCAGGTGGCCTACCGCGAGACGATCCGCAAGGCCGTCGAGCGCGTCGACTACACGCACAAGAAGCAGACCGGTGGTACGGGTCAGTTCGCCAAGGTCCAGATCGGCATCGAGCCGATCGAGGGCGGCGACGCGTCGTACGAGTTCATCAACAAGGTCACCGGTGGCCGCATCCCCAAGGAGTACATCCCTTCGGTGGACGCGGGTGCGCAGGAGGCCATGCAGTTCGGCATCCTCGCCGGCTACGAGATGACCGGTGTGCGGGTCATCCTGCACGACGGTGGCTACCACGAGGTCGACTCCTCCGAGCTGGCCTTCAAGATCGCCGGTTCGCAGGCCTTCAAGGAGGCCGCGCGCAAGGCTTCGCCCGTGCTCCTGGAGCCGATGATGGCCGTCGAGGTCACCACGCCCGAGGACTACATGGGTGAGGTCATCGGCGACATCAACTCCCGCCGTGGCCAGATCCAGGCCATGGAGGAGCGGGCCGGTGCCCGCGTCGTGAAGGGCCTCGTGCCCCTGTCGGAGATGTTCGGCTACGTCGGCGACCTCCGTAGCAAGACGTCGGGGCGCGCAAGCTACTCGATGCAGTTCGACTCCTACGCCGAGGTTCCGCGGAACGTCGCCGAGGAGATCATCGCGAAGGCCAAGGGCGAGTAACGCACCGCGTTCACACGCCGTAGGCTTGACTCCGGAGCCTCCAGGGGCATTCCCCCGCAATCGCGGACGGAATGCCCCCGGGTTCCGGGCCTTTACAGCAAAGATCACCTGGCGCCGATGAAGTAAGGCGTACAGAACCACTCCACAGGAGGACCCCAGTGGCGAAGGCGAAGTTCGAGCGGACTAAGCCGCACGTCAACATCGGCACCATCGGTCACATCGACCACGGTAAGACGACCCTCACGGCCGCCATTACCAAGGTGCTGCACGACGCGTACCCGGACCTGAACGAGGCCACCGCGTTCGACAACATCGACAAGGCGCCCGAGGAGCGTCAGCGCGGTATCACCATCTCCATCGCGCACGTCGAGTACCAGACGGAGACCCGTCACTACGCCCACGTCGACTGCCCGGGTCACGCGGACTACATCAAGAACATGATCACCGGTGCCGCGCAGATGGACGGCGCGATCCTCGTCGTCGCCGCCACCGACGGTCCGATGCCGCAGACCAAGGAGCACGTGCTCCTGGCCCGCCAGGTCGGCGTTCCGTACATCGTCGTCGCCCTGAACAAGGCCGACATGGTGGACGACGAGGAGATCCTGGAGCTCGTCGAGCTCGAGGTCCGTGAGCTGCTCTCCGAGTACGAGTTCCCGGGCGACGACCTGCCGGTCGTCAAGGTCTCCGCGCTCAAGGCCCTCGAGGGCGACGCCGAGTGGACCCAGTCCGTCCTCGACCTGATGAAGGCCGTCGACGAGTCCATCCCGGAGCCCGAGCGTGACGTCGACAAGCCGTTCCTCATGCCGATCGAGGACGTCTTCACGATCACCGGTCGCGGTACGGTCGTCACCGGCCGTATCGAGCGTGGTGTCCTGAAGGTCAACGAGACCGTCGACATCATCGGCATCAAGACCGAGAAGACCACCACCACGGTCACCGGCATCGAGATGTTCCGCAAGCTGCTCGACGAGGGCCAGGCCGGTGAGAACGTCGGTCTGCTCCTCCGTGGCATCAAGCGCGAGGACGTCGAGCGCGGCCAGGTCATCATCAAGCCCGGTTCGGTCACCCCGCACACCGAGTTCGAGGCCACGGCGTACATCCTGTCCAAGGACGAGGGTGGCCGCCACACGCCGTTCTTCAACAACTACCGCCCGCAGTTCTACTTCCGTACCACGGACGTGACCGGCGTCGTGACCCTCCCCGAGGGCACCGAGATGGTCATGCCGGGCGACAACACCGACATGAGCGTTCAGCTGATCCAGCCGATCGCCATGGAGGAGGGCCTGAAGTTCGCCATCCGTGAGGGTGGTCGCACGGTGGGCGCCGGCCAGGTCACCAAGATCAACAAGTGACTCTGTCCGACCCGGCCGGTCACTGACCGGTAGGTCTCGAAGGGCCCGTACGACCTCGGTCGTACGGGCCCTTTGCCGTGCCCCGAAAGTATTCGACGCACCCGACCCGTTGTCCCCAGGGGCCACCCCCCTCAGCATTTGTCATGCCGGTGACCAAATTCGGTGTGGAGGGGTGACGCATGTCCGTCAGTCGCAGAACCGTCCTGGGCGCAGGTCTGGGGGCCGGCCTGGGCGCCGGGACGGCCGCGGTCCCCGCGGTGCCCGCGATGGCCGAGGGGGCGGCCTCGGCCGAAGCCGCCGGGGGCCTCCGGGTGACGGACCCCGGCGGCTACGTCTCCTTCACCGGCGGGGCGTTCTCGCTGGTCGGCGCGCCGGTGGTGGTCAGTCCCGACGATCATCCGGGAGTCGTACGGGTGGCGGGCGACCTCCGCGACGACCTCGAACGGGTGACGGGCGTACGGCCCGGCTCCACCATCGCCCGCTTCCCGGTGCTGGTGGGCACGATCGGCCGCAGCCGGCTGATCGACGGGCTGATCGAGAGCGGCAAGCTGGACGTCACCGGCGTACGCGGCCGGTGGGAGACCTCGCTGCAGACGGTGGTGGACCGTCCGATGCCCGGCGTGGAGCGGGCGTTCGTGATCGCGGGCAGCGACCCGCGCGGCACGATCTTCGGCGCGTACGACGTCTCGTACGGCATCGGTGTCTCCCCCTGGCACTGGTGGGACGACGTGCCGCCGGTGCGGCGCGAGGGGGTGTGGGTACTGCCCGGCAGGCACACCCAGGGCACCCCCGCCGTGAAGTACCGCGGCTTCTTCGTCAACGACGAGAACCCGGCGCTCGGCACCTGGGCGCCCGCGTACTTCGGACCGGGGAAGGCACCGGGGTACCCCGGGGGCTTCAACGCGGACTTCTACTCCAGGGTCTTCGAGGTCCTGCTGCGCCTGAAGGGGAACTACCTCTGGCCGGCGGTGTGGGGCAGGGCCTTCGCGGAGGACGACCCGGACAACCACCGCCGCGCCGCCGAGTACGGCGTTGTCATGGGCACGTCTCATGAGGCGCCGATGATGCGGGGCATCGAGGAGTGGAACCGGCACGCGGGGTCAGGGAAGGACCCGTACGGGGGAACGGGGGAGTGGTCGTACCGGCGCAACGCCGAGGCGATCCGCGCGTACTGGCGAGCCGGAATCCAGCGGATGGTGGACCAGGGCTTCGAGGGCGTGGTCACGCTGGGCATGCGCGGCAACGGCGACACCGGCCTGCCCGACGGCGACGGCATCGATCTGATGCGGGAGATCATCGCGACGCAGCGGCAGATCATCGAGGAGGTGACGGGGAAGCCGGCCGCCGAGACCCCGCAGGTGTGGACGCTGTACAAGGAGGTGCAGCGCTACTGGGACCGGGGCCTGCGCGCACCCGACGACGTGACGGTGGTCCTCACCGACGACAACTGGGGCAACATCCGCAAGCACCCGGACCCGGCCGAGGGGCCGCGGGCCGGCGGCTACGGCCTCTACTACCACTTCGACTACGTGGGCGCCGGCCGCAACTACAAGTGGGTGGACACCGCCAACATCCGCAACACCTGGGACCAGCTCCACCAGGCGCACGCGTACGGCAACCACGGCCTGTGGGTGGCCAACGTGGGCGACCTGAAGGGCAACGAACTGCCGACCGAGTTCTTCCTCGACTACGCCTGGAACCCGGACCGCCTGGACCTGGACCGGCTCGGGGAGTGGGAGCGGGGGTACGCCCGGCAGAACTTCGGCGCGGCGGAGGCGGGGGCGATCGCCGAGCTGCTGGCGGAGTACGGCCGGCTGCAGGCACGCCGCAAGCCGGAGCTGCTGAACCGCCGGATCACCGTGGCGGCGGACGGCCAGGTGATCGACGACGACCAGCAGACCCCGTACTACTTCGGGCACCGGGAGCTGGAGCGGGTGACGGGGGAGTGGCAGCGGCTGGCGCACACGGCGGACCGCATCGCGCGCAGGCTGCCGGCCGGGACGCGGGACGCCTGGTTCGAGCTGGTCGGCTACGAGGTGGCGGCGACCGCCAACCTGTACGCGCTACGGGCGGCGGAGTTCGAGAACCTGCTGTACGCGGGCCAGGGCCGGGCGGCGACCGACGACAGGGCGGCGGCGGCCGAGGCGGCCCTGCGGACGGACTTCGCGCTGGCCGACCGCTTCAACTCCACGGTCGCGGACGGCAAATGGCGGGGCTTCCAGACGCAGCCGCACATCGACTACGGGGATGTCGCCCGGTACGGCCCGAACGCTCCCTGGCAGCAGCCGGAGAAGGACAACGTGGCACTGCCGGACGTGCTGTTCCCGGCGGTGCGGCGGGTGGAGGTACCCGCCGGGGCCCAGCTGGGGGTGTCGCTGGACGGCGCCGAGGACTCCGGGCGGTGGTGGCCGGGCGGGGCGGCCGGGCAGGAGCCGGCGCTGCCGGAGTTCAGTCCGCACCAGACACGGCCGCGACAGTACGTGGAGATCTTCAACCGGGGCCGGACGCCCTTCGACTACCGCGTGGAGACGTCGGCGCCCTGGCTGGTGGCCGACCGGCCGCGGGGCCGGGTGGAGCAGCAGGTACGCGTCGAGGTACGGGTGGACTGGTCCCGCGCGCCGGCCGGCCGCGCCGAGGCCGCGCTGACGGTGAGCGGGGCGGGGGCGTCGGTGACGGTGGCGTGCGTGACGGACGATCCCCGGGTGCGGGGCCTCGGGGGCTTCGTCGAGGCGGGCGGGTACGTGGCGATCGACGCGGAGCACCACCACCGCGCGGTCGGGCAGTGGCGCCGGCTGGACGGCATCGGCCGTACGTCCGCCGGGATGACCCCGTGGCCGGTGACCGCTCCCCGCCGCACCCCCGGCGGCTCCTCCCCGCGTCTGGAGTACGAGGTGAGCCTGGTGTCGGGGCCGGGTGAGGTGACGGTGTGGGCGTACCTGTCCCCCAGGAACCCGGCCCTGGCGGCGGAAGGCCTGCGCTACGCCGTCTCCTTCGACGAGGACGCCCCGCAGCAGGTGGACATCACCGTGGGCGCGGACGACGGCCTGCTGAACGCGGTCTGGGCCCGCAACACGTCGGACAACGTCAACCGGACGTCGACACGGCACACGCTCGACCGGCCCGGTGTCCACCGGCTGAAGTTCTGGATGGTCGACCCGACGGTGGTGCTGCAGCGGCTGGTGATCGACACGGGCGGGTTGACGCCGACGTATCTGGGCCCGCTGGAGAGCCGGCGGATCTGAGGAAGGGAATCCGCCGGCACCGGGCGCCACCCGGTGCCGGCGGACCGGACCGGGTGGGTCAGGGGTTCACGACCTTGCCGCCGAAGGTCACCACGAGGTGGCCGTCGGAGGCGAAGGACCAGCCCAGGGCGCCGGAGTACGACGAGCAGCGGGAGCCGTTCGTCCCGGACCAGAACTGGTCGGAGCCGTCGGTGTCACCGGAGATCTTGTCGCTCGAACCGTTGACGGCGAACCGGCACGAGGTGTCGGTCCTGAACACCGACGTCCCCTTGTCGAAGGAGAAGTTGCGTTCGGTGTTGTCGATGCTGACGTCGTTCGAGACCGAGATCGTGCCGGGGTTGCTGTTGTACGTGAACCCGTGATGGCCGTTGCCGTACGCGATGTCGTGCCGGACCACGTGGTTGACCGCGATGGCGTCGCCGCCGAGCTTGTAGCCGTTGCGGTCGCCGTTCGGGTTCTGGGTGCCGTCGGTGAGGGTGCCGTTGTGGTACGAGAGGGAGTACTCGATGGTCACCGGGCCGATGGGGCCCGTGGCGGTCTTGGTGTAGAGGTCCCAGCCGTCGTCGATGTTGTTGTGGGAGACGTCGTAGCGGAAGACGTTCCCGGTGCCGGTGGTGAGCTTCGAGGCGAAACCGTCGGCGTTCTCGCCGGTGGCGTCCATGTTGTCGTGCGACTCCGAACTCACCACCAGGTTGTTCGACGGCCACTGGCCGTTGGGCGTGGTGGAGGCGATCCGGCCCAGTTGCAGGCCCGTGTCGCGGTTGAACGCCGTCACCGCGCGCTCGACGACGTTGTTGCTGCCGCCGATGAAGATGCCGTTGTCACCGGCGTGTTCGACGGTGAGGCCGTACAGGCGCCAGTAGTCGGCGTTCAGCTGGATCCCGCGGTTCGACGCACCCGCGCTCTGTCCCGAGAAGTCCAGTACCGGCTTCTCGCCCGCGTACGCGGAGAGGGTGGTACGGGCACCGGCCGTGCCGTTGTCGCCCGCCGGGATCGTGATCGTCGACGAGTAGTTGTACGTCCCGCCGCGCAGGTAGATGGTGCCGCCGGGGGCGATGCGGCTGATCGCCGAGGTGAGGGTGGTGGGGGCCGACTGCGTTCCGGCCGCGCCGTCGGTACCGCTCGGGGACACGTACAGCGTGCTGCTCGCTGCCTGCGCCGAGGTGCCGGACAGGGCGACGAGCGCGCCGGCCAGCAGGCTGACGCACGCGATGACGGGTCGCACTTGCATGGTGGTGCCTCCAGGTTCGTCCGTGACCAGGGGTTCCGTGCAAGGGAAAGCGCTTTCTCCGGAATCTCGTAGGCGAACGTAAGCGCTTGCTGTGGACGCGTCAATAGACCTGTACTTGATTCTTATTCATGAACATGAACACGAGCGGGGGTGTCCGGTGGGCGTGTGTTTGACGTGCGCCACTCCGGGGGTAATCTCTTCGCCCCGATTGGCCAGGCCCCCGACCCGTATGGCAGACTGTCCGAGTTGCTCGGTCGAGTGTTGATGCTGCGCGCCTCCCGCCGGGAGGACCGAAAGCGAGTCCCACAGTACTCGTCGCCCTAACTGCCACCACGGCAGCGCTGGGGCGGACGTACGGGAATCTTTCGGGAAGTGCGGTGCGGCACCGGCCAGGCGCCCGGTGGGCCTTCGCCCTCGGCTTGCGGTTCCGGAAGGGCCGTGTGCATTCCCCGCAGGGATGTTCGAACAAGGGACATCCGTGTCAGCGGGAGCGCGACACGCCCGACCGCGTGGGTCGGAGGAGAGGGAAACGGAACCACCGGGTTCCGGAGCGTAAGAGAGACAGGACTACTGAGTAGCCATGGCGGGACAGAAGATCCGCATCCGGCTCAAGGCCTACGACCACGAGGTCATCGACTCCTCGGCGAAGAAGATCGTCGAGACGGTGACCCGCACTGGTGCGTCGGTCGCGGGCCCGGTGCCGCTGCCCACTGAGAAGAACGTGTACTGCGTCATCAAGTCGCCGCACAAGTACAAGGACTCGCGCGAGCACTTCGAGATGCGCACGCACAAGCGCCTGATCGACATCCTCGACCCGACCCCCAAGACCGTTGACTCTCTGATGCGACTCGACCTCCCGGCCGGTGTCGACATCGAGATCAAGCTCTGAGGGCTGGTGATCTGAGAATGGCTAAGCAGATCAAGGGCATCCTGGGCGAGAAGCTCGGCATGACGCAGGTGTGGGACGAGAACAACCGCGTTGTTCCGGTCACCGTCGTCAAGGCCGGCCCCAATGTCGTCACCCAGGTCCGCACGAACGACGTCGACGGCTACGAGTCCGTCCAGATCGCGTTCGGCGAGATCGACCCGCGCAAGGTGAACAAGCCCCTCAAGGGCCACTTCGCCAAGGCCGACGTCACTCCCCGCCGCCACCTCGTCGAGATCCGCACCGCGGACGCCTCCGAGTACACGCTGGGCCAGGAGATCTCCGCGGAGGTCTTCGAGGCCGGCGTCAAGGTCGACGTGACCGGCAAGAGCAAGGGCAAGGGCTTCGCCGGTGTCATGAAGCGTCACAACTTCAAGGGCCTCGGCGCCGGACACGGCACCCAGCGCAAGCACCGCTCGCCCGGTTCCATCGGTGGCTGCGCCACCCCGGGCCGCGTGTTCAAGGGCCTCCGCATGGCGGGTCGCATGGGCAACGAGCGTGTCACCACCCAGAACCTGACCGTCCACGCCGTTGACGCGGAGAAGGGTCTGCTGCTCATCAAGGGCGCGGTTCCCGGTCCGAACGGCGGCCTCGTCCTGGTCCGCACCGCGGCCAAGGGGGCCTGAGGTACCGATGAGCACTGTTGACATCCTTTCGCCTGCGGGCGAGAAGACCGGTAGCGTCGAGCTCCCCGCGGAGATCTTCGGCGTGGAGAAGATCAGCATCCCGCTGATCCACCAGGTCGTCGTCGCGCAGAACGCCGCTGCCCGCCAGGGCACGCACAAGACCAAGACCCGCGGTGAAGTCCGTGGTGGCGGCAAGAAGCCGTACCGCCAGAAGGGCACCGGCCGCGCCCGTCAGGGTTCGACCCGCGCCCCGCAGTTCGCCGGCGGTGGCGTCGTCCACGGCCCGCAGCCGCGTGACTACTCGCAGCGGACCCCGAAGAAGATGAAGGCCGCGGCCCTGCGCCACGCCCTCACCGACCGGGCCCGCCACAACCGCATCCACGTCGTCACCGGCGTGATCGAGGGCGAGAACCCCAGCACCAAGGCCGCCAAGAGCCTGTTCGGCAAGATCAGCGAGCGCAAGAACCTGCTCCTGGTCGTCGAGCGCGCCGACGAGGCCGCGTGGCTGTCCGCCCGCAACCTGCCCCAGGTCCACATCCTGGAGCCGGGCCAGCTGAACACGTACGACGTTCTCGTCTCGGACGACGTGGTCTTCACCCAGGCCGCGTTCGAGTCCTTCGTGTCTGGCCCCAAGGCCGCTGACACCGAAGGGAGCGAGGCCTGATGGCTACGCGTCACCCGAGCATCGCCTCGAAGGCCGCCAAGGCCGCCAAGGCCGCGCGCGTCGCCAAGGCGAAGCGCCACGCCACCGAGGGCAAGAACACCGTCGAGACCCCGCTGAGCAAGTCGTTCACGGACCCCCGTGACGTGCTGCTCAAGCCGGTCGTCTCGGAGAAGAGCTACGCGCTCCTCGACGACAACAAGTACACGTTCATCGTCGCCCCGGGCGCCAACAAGACCCAGATCAAGCAGGCCGTCCAGGCGGTCTTCTCGGTCAAGGTCACCGGGGTCAACACGATCAACCGCCAGGGCAAGCGCAAGCGCACCAAGACCGGTTTCGGTCAGCGCGCCGGCAGCAAGCGCGCGATCGTGACCCTCGCCGAGGGCGACCGTATCGACATCTTCGGCGGTCCGACCGCGTAAGCGGGTCGGATCGTCCGATATCGGACGAGGACTGAGAAATGGGAATCCGCAAGTACAAGCCGACTACGCCGGGCCGTCGTGGCGCCAGCGTCGCCGACTTCGTCGAGGTCACGCGGTCCACGCCGGAGAAGTCGCTGGTCCGCCCCCTGCACAGCAAGGGCGGCCGTAACAACGCCGGTCGTGTGACCGTTCGCCACCAGGGTGGCGGACACAAGCGCGCCTACCGAGTGATCGACTTCCGTCGTCACGACAAGGACGGCGTGCCGGCGAAGGTCGCGCACATCGAGTACGACCCCAACCGCACCGCGCGCATCGCGCTGCTGCACTACGCCGACGGCGAGAAGCGCTACATCCTCGCCCCGCGCAACCTGCAGCAGGGTGACCGCGTCGAGAACGGTCCCGGGGCCGACATCAAGCCGGGCAACAACCTGGCCCTCCGCAACATCCCGGTCGGTACCACGATCCACGCGATCGAGCTCCGTCCCGGTGGCGGTGCCAAGTTCGCCCGCTCCGCCGGTGCCTCCGTGCAGCTGCTCGCGAAGGAGGGCTCGATGGCCCACCTGCGCATGCCGTCCGGCGAGATCCGGCTGGTCGACGTCCGCTGCCGCGCCACCATCGGCGAGGTCGGCAACGCCGAGCAGTCCAACATCAACTGGGGCAAGGCGGGCCGTAAGCGCTGGCTGGGCGTTCGCCCGACCGTGCGTGGCGTGGTCATGAACCCGGTTGACCACCCGCACGGTGGTGGTGAGGGCCGGACCTCCGGTGGCCGCCACCCCGTGTCCCCGTGGGGCAAGAAGGAAGGCCGTACTCGTTCGCCCAAGAAGGCGTCGAACAAGTACATCGTCCGCCGCCGCAAGACGAACAAGAAGCGCTAAGGACGGGTTGAGATGCCTCGTAGCTTGAAGAAGGGACCCTTCGTCGACGACCACCTGATCAAGAAGGTGGACGTCCAGAACGAAGCCGGTACCAAGAACGTCATCAAGACCTGGTCCCGTCGCTCGATGATCGTCCCGGCGATGCTCGGCCACACGATCGCGGTGCACAACGGCAAGACCCACATCCCGGTGTTTGTCACCGAGTCCATGGTCGGCCACAAGCTCGGCGAGTTCTCGCCGACCCGCACCTTCCGGGGTCACGTCAAGGACGACCGGAAGTCGAAGCGCCGCTAGTAGCGGGGTGGAATGACCAATGACAAACACTGAAGGGACAACCATGGAAGCCAGGGCCCAGGCGCGGTACATCCGCGTCACGCCCATGAAGGCCCGCCGTGTGGTGGACCTCATCCGTGGCATGGACGCCACGGAGGCTCAGGCGGTCCTGCGTTTCACCCCGCAGGCCGCGAGCGTGCCGGTGGGCAAGGTGCTGGACAGCGCCATTGCCAACGCCGCGCACAACTACGACCACACCGACGCCGACAGCCTCTACATCTCCGAGGCCTACGTCGACGAGGGCCCGACCCTGAAGCGGTTCCGTCCGCGCGCCCAGGGCCGCGCCTACCGGATCCGCAAGCGGACCAGCCACATCACCGTGGTCGTCAGCAGCAAGGAAGGAACCCGGTAATGGGCCAGAAGGTAAACCCGCACGGGTTCCGGCTCGGTGTCACGACCGACTTCAAGTCGCGTTGGTACGCCGACAAGCTGTACAAGGACTACGTCAAGGAAGACGTCGCCATCCGTCGGATGATGACGTCCGGCATGGAGCGCGCCGGCATCTCCAAGGTCGAGATCGAGCGCACCCGTGACCGCGTGCGTGTGGACATCCACACCGCTCGTCCGGGCATCGTCATCGGCCGCCGTGGCGCCGAGGCCGACCGCATCCGCGGCGACCTCGAGAAGCTGACGGGCAAGCAGGTCCAGCTGAACATCCTCGAGGTCAAGAACCCCGAGACGGACGCTCAGCTGGTCGCGCAGGCCGTCGCCGAGCAGCTCTCCTCCCGCGTCTCCTTCCGCCGTGCCATGCGCAAGAGCATGCAGTCGGCGATGAAGGCCGGCGCCAAGGGCATCAAGATCCAGTGCGGTGGCCGCCTCGGCGGCGCCGAGATGTCCCGCTCGGAGTTCTACCGCGAGGGCCGTGTGCCCCTGCACACCCTCCGCGCGAACGTGGACTACGGCTTCTTCGAGGCCAAGACGACCTTCGGCCGTATCGGTGTGAAGGTCTGGATCTACAAGGGCGACGTCAAGAACATCGCCGAGGTCCGCGCCGAGAACGCTGCCGCCCGTGCGGGTAACCGCCCGGCTCGCGGTGGCGGTGCCGACCGCCCGGCCCGTGGTGGCCGCGGTGGCGAGCGGCGCGGTCGCAAGCCGCAGCAGGCTGCCGGCGCCGAGGCCCCCAAGGCCGAGGCTCCCGCGTCCGCTCCGGCTGAGAGCACCGGAACGGAGGCCTGACCGACATGCTGATCCCCCGTAGGGTCAAGCACCGCAAGCAGCACCACCCGAAGCGTCGCGGTGAGGCCAAGGGCGGTACGACGGTCGCGTTCGGCGAGTACGGCATCCAGGCCCTCACGCCGGCGTACGTGACCAACCGCCAGATCGAGGCGGCCCGTATCGCGATGACCCGCCACATCAAGCGTGGCGGCAAGGTCTGGATCAACATCTACCCGGACCGCCCGCTGACCAAGAAGCCCGCCGAGACCCGCATGGGTTCCGGTAAGGGTTCGCCGGAGTGGTGGATCGCGAACGTTCACCCGGGCCGGGTGATGTTCGAGCTGTCCTACCCGAACGAGAAGATTGCGCGTGAGGCCCTCACTCGTGCGGCCCACAAGCTGCCGATGAAGTGCCGGATCGTCAAGCGCGAGGCAGGTGAAGCGTGATGTCGGCCGGTACCAAGGCGTCCGAGCTGCGCGAGCTGGGCAACGAGGAGCTTCTGGCGAAGCTCCGCGAGGCCAAGGAAGAGCTGTTCAACCTCCGCTTCCAGGCGGCGACCGGTCAGCTCGAGAACCACGGTCGGCTGAAGGCCGTCCGTAAGGACATCGCGCGGATCTACACCCTGATGCGTGAGCGCGAGCTGGGCATCGAGACGGTGGAGAGCGCCTGATGAGTGAGAGCAACGTGACTGAGCAGACTGCAGAGGCCCGCGGCTTCCGCAAGACCCGTGAGGGTCTCGTCGTCAGCGACAAGATGGACAAGACCGTCGTCGTCGCCGTCGAGGACCGTGTCAAGCACGCGCTGTACGGCAAGGTCATCCGCCGTACGAACAAGCTCAAGGCCCACGACGAGCAGAACGCCGCAGGCGTCGGCGACCGCGTCCTCCTCATGGAGACCCGGCCGCTGTCCGCGACGAAGCGCTGGCGCGTCGTCGAGATCCTCGAGAAGGCCAAGTAATTTCCTGCGGGACCAACCCCGCAGGTCAGTTCCGCCAGGCTCCGGGGGCCGCTGAGAAGCGGTCCCCGGGGAACCGGCAGACGATCAGGAGATAGACGTGATCCAGCAGGAGTCGCGACTGCGTGTCGCCGACAACACTGGTGCGAAGGAAATCCTTTGCATCCGTGTGCTCGGTGGCTCCGGTCGCCGCTACGCGGGCATCGGTGACGTCATCGTCGCCACCGTCAAGGACGCGATCCCCGGTGGCAACGTGAAGAAGGGTGACGTCGTCAAGGCGGTCATCGTTCGCACCGTCAAGGAGCGCCGCCGTCCGGACGGCTCGTACATCCGCTTCGACGAGAACGCCGCCGTCATTCTGAAGAACGACGGCGACCCTCGCGGCACCCGCATCTTCGGCCCGGTCGGGCGTGAGCTGCGCGAGAAGAAGTTCATGAAGATCATCTCGCTGGCTCCGGAGGTGCTGTAAGCATGAAGATCAAGAAGGGCGACCTGGTCCAGGTCATCACCGGTAAGGACAAGGGCAAGCAGGGCAAGGTCATTGCCGCTTACCCGCGCGAGGAGCGCGTCCTGGTCGAGGGTGTCAACCGGGTCAAGAAGCACACCAAGGCCGGTCCGACCGCTCGCGGTTCGCAGGCCGGCGGCATCGTCACGACCGAGGCGCCGATCCACGTCTCCAACGTCCAGCTGGTCGTTGAGAAGGACGGCAACAAGGTCGTCACGCGTGTCGGCTACCGCTTCGACGACGAGGGCAACAAGATCCGCGTTGCCAAGCGGACGGGTGAGGACATCTGATGGCTACCACCACCACTCCGCGTCTCAAGACGAAGTACCGCGAGGAGATCGCGGGCAAGCTGCGTGACGAGTTCAAGTACGAGAACGTCATGCAGGTTCCCGGCCTCGTCAAGATCGTGGTCAACATGGGTGTGGGCGACGCCGCCCGCGACTCCAAGCTGATCGAGGGCGCGATCCGCGACCTCACCACGATCACCGGTCAGAAGCCGGCCGTCACCAAGGCCCGCAAGTCCATCGCGCAGTTCAAGCTGCGTGAGGGCCAGCCGATCGGTGCCCACGTCACGCTCCGTGGCGACCGCATGTGGGAGTTCCTGGACCGCACCCTGTCGCTCGCGCTGCCGCGCATCCGCGACTTCCGCGGTCTGTCCCCCAAGCAGTTCGACGGCCGTGGCAACTACACCTTCGGTCTCACGGAGCAGGTCATGTTCCACGAGATCGACCAGGACAAGATCGACCGTACCCGGGGCATGGACATCACCGTGGTCACCACGGCGACCAACGACGCTGAGGGCCGTGCGCTCCTTCGTCACCTCGGCTTCCCGTTCAAGGAGGCGTGAGCGAGATGGCGAAGAAGGCTCTGATTGCCAAGGCTGCTCGCAAGCCCAAGTTCGGTGTGCGTGGCTACACCCGCTGCCAGCGCTGCGGCCGTCCGCACTCCGTGTACCGCAAGTTCGGCCTGTGCCGCGTGTGCCTTCGTGAGATGGCTCACCGTGGCGAGCTGCCGGGCGTGACCAAGAGCTCCTGGTAGTCCCGTCTTTTAGGGATTCCCGAAGCTCTCGGTAAGCAATGGGCGTGTCAGGCGCCCTCCCTTCCATGGCTTAGGCTTGGAGGGTTGGGCGTCTGACGACTGCCCGTACGACTTACTACGCCGTAGGTCCACCGCACCGCACCCGCCTCGTCTCGGATCGAGGAGAGGGATGGGCACCTGGAAACCCCGGCGAGAGAGGCCGAAGGCCAATTCATGACCATGACTGATCCGATCGCAGACATGCTTACGCGTCTGCGGAACGCGAACTCGGCATACCACGACTCCGTGACGATGCCGGCATCGAAGATCAAGTCGCACATCGCGGAGATCCTCCAGCAGGAGGGCTTCATCACGGGCTGGAAGGTCGAGGACGCCGAGGTCGGCAAGAACCTCGTCCTGGAGCTGAAGTTCGGCCCCAACCGTGAGCGCTCCATCGCGGGGATCAAGCGCATCTCCAAGCCCGGTCTCCGGGTGTACGCGAAGTCCACCTCCCTGCCGAAGGTGCTGGGCGGCCTCGGCGTGGCGATCATCTCCACGTCGCACGGGCTCCTCACCGACAAGCAGGCCGGCAAGAAGGGCGTGGGTGGGGAAGTCCTCGCCTACGTCTGGTAGCAGAAGGGAACGGAGGAAACAGCTATGTCGCGCATCGGCAAGCTCCCCATCGCGGTTCCCGCCGGCGTGGACGTCACCATCGACGGCCGTACGGTTTCGGTCAAGGGCCCCAAGGGCGAGCTGACCCACACCGTCGTGGCACCGATCGAGATCGTCAAGGGTGAGGACGGCGTCCTGAACGTCACCCGCCCGAACGACGAGCGTCAGAACAAGGCTCTCCACGGCCTGTCCCGCACGCTGGTGGCGAACATGATCACCGGCGTGACCCAGGGTTACGTGAAGAAGCTCGAGATCAGTGGTGTCGGTTACCGCGTGACCGCCAAGGGTTCGGACCTCGAGTTCGCGCTCGGCTACAGCCACCCGATCACCGTCGAGGCGCCCGAGGGCATCACCTTCAAGGTGGAGACCCCGACCCGCTTCCAGGTCGAGGGCATCGACAAGCAGAAGGTCGGCGAGGTTGCGGCCAACATCCGCAAGCTGCGCAAGCCTGACCCGTACAAGGCCAAGGGTGTCAAGTACGAGGGCGAAGTCATCCGCCGCAAGGTCGGAAAGGCGGGTAAGTAAGCCATGGCATACGGGCAGAAGATCCTGAAGGGCGACGCCTACAAGCGCGCCGCGATCAAGCGCCGTCACATCCGGATTCGCAAGAACCTTTCCGGTACGGCGGAGCGCCCCCGTCTGGTCGTGACCCGCTCCAACCGCCACATCGTGGCGCAGGTGATCGACGACCTGAAGGGCCACACCCTGGCTTCGGCGTCCACGCTGGACACGTCGATCCGCGGTGGCGAGGGCGACAAGTCCGCGCAGGCCAAGCAGGTCGGCGCCCTGGTCGCCGAGCGTGCCAAGGCCGCCGGCGTCGAGGCTGTCGTGTTCGACCGTGGTGGTAACCAGTACGCCGGGCGCATCGCCGCCCTGGCGGACGCCGCCCGCGAGGCCGGGCTCAAGTTCTGAGCCGCTTGTAGCTAGCGGAAAGAGAGAGGTAATCCAATGGCTGGACCCCAGCGCCGCGGAAGCGGTGCCGGTGGCGGCGAGCGGCGGGACCGGAAGGGCCGTGACGGCGGCGCTGCTGCCGCCGAGAAGACCGCGTACGTCGAGCGCGTCGTCGCGATCAACCGCGTCGCCAAGGTTGTGAAGGGTGGTCGTCGCTTCAGCTTCACCGCGCTGGTCGTGGTGGGCGACGGTGACGGCACCGTGGGTGTCGGATACGGCAAGGCCAAGGAGGTGCCGGCCGCCATCGCCAAGGGCGTTGAGGAGGCCAAGAAGCACTTCTTCAAGGTCCCGCGTATCCAGGGCACCATCCCGCACCCGATCCAGGGTGAGAAGGCTGCCGGCGTCGTGCTGCTCAAGCCCGCGTCCCCCGGTACCGGTGTTATCGCCGGTGGTCCGGTGCGTGCCGTGCTCGAGTGCGCCGGTATCCACGACGTGCTGTCGAAGTCGCTCGGCTCCGACAACGCGATCAACATCGTGCACGCGACCGTGGAGGCCCTGAAGGGTCTGCAGCGTCCCGAGGAGATCGCGGCCCGCCGTGGTCTGCCCCTGGAGGACGTCGCCCCCGCGGCTCTGCTGCGTGCCCGTGCCGGAGTGGGTGCGTGATGGCTCAGCTGAAGATCACGCAGGTCAAGTCCTACATCGGCAGCAAGCAGAACCACCGTGACACCCTGCGCTCCCTTGGTCTCAAGGGCATCAACACGCAGGTCGTCAAGGAGGACCGCCCCGAGTTCCGCGGCATGGTGCACACCGTCCGCCACCTCGTGACGGTCGAGGAGGTCGACTGATCATGGCGGAGAACAACCCGCTCAAGATCCACAACCTCCGTCCCGCCCCGGGCGCCAAGACCGCCAAGACCCGTGTCGGTCGTGGTGAGGCGTCGAAGGGTAAGACGGCTGGTCGTGGTACCAAGGGTACGAAGGCCCGTTACCAGGTTCCGGAGCGCTTCGAGGGTGGCCAGATGCCCCTCCACATGCGTCTTCCGAAGCTGAAGGGCTTCAAGAACCCGTTCAAGACCGAGTTCCAGGTCGTGAACCTCGACAAGCTGGCCGCGCTGTACCCCGAGGGTGGCGAGGTCACCGTCGAGGGTCTGGTGGCCAAGGGTGCCGTTCGCAAGAACAGCCTCGTCAAGGTCCTCGGCCAGGGCGAGATCTCCGTGGCGCTGCAGGTGACGGTCGACGCCGTCTCCGGCTCCGCCAAGGAAAAGATCACCGCCGCCGGCGGCACCGTCACCGAGCTCGTCTGACCCGCTCAGGCGTCTCGATGACGTAAAGCACACTCCCGACCGGGGATACCTCACAATGGGGTATCCCCGGTTGGTCGTTCCAAGGGGGGCAGTGTCGCCGGTAAGGTGGCCAGCACTGTTCTTTTCCGTATTCGTCGAACCTCAAGACCGTCACCCTTGACGCAGTTGCGCGGGGGTCGCAGGAGGCACCGTGCTCACCGCGTTCGCCCGGGCGTTCAGGACGCCCGACCTGCGCAAGAAGCTGCTCTTCACGCTGGGCATCATCGTGGTCTACCGGGTCGGTACCCACGTTCCGATCCCCGGCGTCAACTACAAGGCCGTCCAGACGTGCGTGAAAGAGGCGTCCGGCAACCAGGGCCTCTTCGGTCTCGTCAACATGTTCAGCGGTGGCGCGCTGCTCCAGATCACGATCTTCGCGCTCGGCATCATGCCGTACATCACGGCCAGCATCATCCTTCAGCTGCTGACCGTGGTCATCCCGCGCCTCGAGGCCCTGAAGAAGGAGGGCCAGGCCGGTACGACGAAGATCACGCAGTACACCCGGTACCTCACGGTGGCGCTCGCCATCCTGCAGGGCACCGGCCTGGTGGCCACCGCCCGCAGCGGGGCCCTCTTCGGCTCCTGCTCGGTGGCCAGCCAGATCGTCCCCGACCAGGCGATCTTCACCACGATCACGATGGTGGTCTGCATGACCGCCGGCACCGCCGTCGTGATGTGGCTCGGTGAGCTGATCACCGACCGGGGCATCGGCAACGGCATGTCGATCCTGATGTTCATCTCGATCGCCGCCACCTTCCCCTCCGCGCTGTGGGCCATCAAGAAGCAGGGCACGCTGGCCGGCGGCTGGATCGAGTTCGGCACCGTCATCGTGGTCGGCCTGGTCATGGTCGCGCTGGTGGTCTTCGTCGAGCAGGCCCAGCGCCGCGTCCCGGTGCAGTACGCGAAGCGCATGATCGGCCGCCGTTCCTACGGCGGTACGTCCACGTACATCCCGCTCAAGGTGAACCAGGCGGGTGTGATTCCCGTCATCTTCGCCTCGTCGCTGCTCTACATTCCGGCACTGGTCGCGCAGTTCGCGGGCGGTAATTCGAACTGGAAGCAGTGGATCACCCAGAACCTGACCAAGGGTGACCACCCGATTTACATCACTCTGTACTTCTTGCTCATCGTGTTCTTCGCGTTCTTCTACGTGGCGATCTCCTTCAACCCCGAGGAAGTCGCCGACAACATGAAGAAGTATGGTGGCTTCATCCCGGGCATCCGGGCTGGCCGGCCGACCGCTGAGTACCTGTCGTACGTGCTCAACCGGATCACCTGGCCGGGTTCGCTGTATCTGGGTCTGATCGCTCTCGTGCCGACGATGGCGTTGGTCGGCTTTGGGGCAAGCCAGAACTTCCCGTTCGGCGGGACCAGCATCCTGATCATCGTGGGTGTCGGTCTCGAGACGGTGAAGCAGATCGAGAGCCAGCTCCAGCAGCGCAATTACGAAGGGTTCCTCCGCTGATGCGTATCGTCCTCGTCGGGCCGCCGGGTGCCGGTAAGGGAACGCAAGCCGTCCGTCTCGCCGAGAAGCTGCGCGTCCCGCACATCTCCACGGGTGACCTGTTCCGGGCCAACATCAGCCGGCAGACGGACCTCGGAAAGCTCGCGAAGTCCTACATGGACGCCGGCAACCTCGTCCCGGACGAGGTCACCATCGCCATGGCGAAGGACCGCATGGAGCAGCCGGACGCCGAGAACGGCTTCCTGCTGGACGGGTTCCCGCGCAACGTCTCGCAGGCGGAGGCGCTCGACGAGCTGCTGGACAGCGAGCACATCAAGCTGGACGCGGTCCTGGACCTGGAGGTCCCGGAGGAGGAGGTCGTCAAGCGGATCGCCGGCCGGCGCATCTGCCGCAACGACTCCAGCCACGTCTTCCACGTGACGTACAGCCCGGCGAAGAAGGACGACGTCTGCGACGTCTGCGGCGGCGAGCTGTACCAGCGCGACGACGACTCCGAGGAGACCGTCCGCAAGCGGCTGGAGGTCTACCACACGCAGACCGAGCCGATCATCGACTACTACAAGGCGCAGGGCCTGGTCGTCACGATCTCCTCCCTGGGCCCGGTGGACGAGATCACGCAGCGGGCGCTGGAGGCCCTCAAGCGCGAGAAGGCCGAGAACAAGTAGTCTCCGGCCCTTTCGGCCGCGGTGCCCCTGCCGGGTGCCGCGGCCGTACTGTTGTGTAGGTAACCCAGTCGACGTGAGTGACGGAGAGCGCAGGCCCCCCATGGTGCAGATCAAGAGCCCCGAGCAGATCGCGAAGATGCGTGCGGCGGGGCTGGTGGTCGCCGCGATCCACTCGGCCACCCGGGAGGCGGCGGTGCCCGGCGCCAGCACCAGGGACCTGGACGAGGTGGCCCGCAAGGTGCTCGCCGAGCACGGCGCGAAGTCGAACTTCCTCGGGTACGGCGGTTTCCCCGCGACGATCTGCACCTCGGTCAACGACGTGGTCGTCCATGGCATCCCCTCCGAGGACGTCGTCCTGAAGGACGGCGACATCATCTCCATCGACTGCGGCGCGATCGTCGACGGCTGGCACGGTGACGCGGCCTACACGGCCTTCGTGGGCTCCGGTCACGCCCCGGAGCTGATCGAGCTGTCCCGGGTGACCGAGGAGTCGATGTGGGCCGGCATCGCCGCGATGAAGCAGGGCAACCGGCTCGTCGACGTCTCCCGCGCGATCGAGACGTACATCCGCCGCCAGCCCAAGCCGGGCGGCGGCAAGTACGGGATCATCGAGGACTACGGCGGCCACGGCATCGGCACCGAGATGCACATGGACCCGCACCTGCTGAACTACGTCGACCGCAAGCGAGGCAAGGGCCCCAAGCTGGTCCCCGGTTTCTGTCTGGCCATCGAGCCGATGGTGTCCCTGGGGACCCCCAGGACCGAGGTCCTCTCCGACGACTGGACGGTCATCACCACGGACGGCACCTGGTCCTCCCACTGGGAGCACTCGGTGGCGCTGACGGAGCAGGGCCCCCTGGTCCTCACCGCCCCGGACGGCGGCCGGGCGAAGCTGGCCGAGTACGGCGTGACCGCGGCGCCCGACCCGCTCGCCTGAAGGTCCCGTTCGTCGGAGCGTCCCCTTCTCCCAAGGCCCCGCATGATGATCTCCGCGCCGGGGCAGACTGTCTCGATTCGTGTTTCCAGGTGCCCTGACGTAGACTGACTCGTCGGCTCTCGTGCACCCGCATGTCCGCATGCGCCCGCAAGGGAAAGCGGGAGAGTCGATCAAGGTAGTCGATTCGAAGGGCGAAGCGTGGCCAAGAAGCAAGGTGCCATCGAGATCGAGGGCACTGTCGTCGAGTCTCTGCCGAACGCCATGTTCAAGGTCGAGCTCCAGAACGGCCACCAGGTCCTGGCACACATCAGCGGCAAGATGCGTATGCACTACATCCGCATCCTCCCTGACGACCGGGTCGTGGTGGAGCTGTCTCCTTACGACCTGACGCGTGGTCGGATCGTTTACCGCTACAAGTAGATCTTGCCCGCATCCCGCTCCGGCGGGGTGGTGGCACTGACCCGGAGAACCTCAATCCCATGAAGGTCAAGCCGAGCGTCAAGAAGATCTGCGACAAGTGCAGGGTGATCCGCCGTCATGGTCGGGTCATGGTCATCTGCGAGAACCCGCGCCACAAGCAGCGCCAGGGCTGACGCACGACCGCACCCTCTGCATCCATCGCAGGGATTCGCGCGACGCAAGCTGAATTGTTCATACGCAGGACCCAGGCATGCAGATGTCTGACACCCCCGGTTCGGAGGCCGGGGACCCAGTTCGTACCTGGTACGGCGACTGGGAGCCGGTCCTGTGGAAGACCTCCGACGATCACCAGGAGCCATTGAATGGCACGCGTTTCCGGTGTTGACATCCCGCGCGAAAAGCGTGTGGAGGTCGCCCTCACCTACGTGTTCGGCATCGGCCGGACCCTTTCGAAGGAGACGCTGGCTGCGACCGGCGTCGACCCGAACACCCGCGTTCGTGACCTGACCGAAGAGCAGCTGGTCGCGATCCGCGAGTACGTCGACAACAACATCAAGACCGAGGGTGACCTCCGTCGCGAGGTTCAGGCCGACATCCGCCGCAAGGTCGAGATCGGCTGCTACCAGGGTCTGCGCCACCGTCGTGGCCTGCCCGTCCGCGGTCAGCGCACCAGCACCAACGCCCGCACCCGCAAGGGCCCGCGTCGCGCCATCGCCGGCAAGAAGAAGCCGGGCAAGAAGTAGTCCTCAGCGGACAACGCTTCATCAGCGGTCTTCGCTGTAGGACCGACCACCTCCCCGTAGGAGTTTGTAGATGCCCCCCAAGGGTCGTCAGGGCGCTGCCAAGAAGGTGCGCCGCAAGGAAAAGAAGAACGTCGCTCACGGCCACGCGCACATCAAGAGCACGTTCAACAACACGATCGTCTCCATCACGGACCCGTCCGGCAACGTGATCTCCTGGGCCTCCGCCGGCCACGTCGGCTTCAAGGGCTCCCGGAAGTCCACGCCGTTCGCCGCGCAGATGGCCGCCGAGTCGGCCGCCCGCCGCGCCCAGGAGCACGGCATGCGCAAGGTCGACGTGTTCGTGAAGGGCCCGGGTTCGGGTCGTGAGACCGCGATCCGCTCGCTCCAGGCGACCGGTCTCGAGGTCGGCTCCATCCAGGACGTCACCCCGACCCCGCACAACGGCTGCCGGCCGCCGAAGCGCCGTCGCGTCTGACGCAGGCACGGCTTGAGGATTCGGGCGGTACGGCTCCGTAGAACGGCCGTATCGCCCGTACCCTTGCAGTACCCGTCCCTTTCGCCGGGGGCGGTTTCCGTCGGGCGTCAAATAGCGGGCGTCCACGAAAGAAGGATCTGATCCACACATGCTGATCGCTCAGCGTCCCTCGTTGACCGAAGAGGTCGTCGACGAATTCCGCTCCCGGTTCGTGATCGAGCCGCTGGAGCCGGGCTTCGGCTACACCCTCGGCAACTCGCTCCGTCGCACCCTCCTGTCGTCGATCCCCGGTGCCGCTGTCACCAGCATCCGCATCGACGGCGTCCTGCACGAGTTCACCACCGTGCCGGGCGTCAAGGAGGACGTCACCGACCTGATCCTCAACATCAAGCAGCTGGTCGTCTCCTCGGAGCACGACGAGCCGGTCGTGATGTACCTGCGCAAGCAGGGCCCGGGTCTGGTCACCGCCGCCGACATCGCGCCCCCGGCCGGTGTCGAGGTCCACAACCCCGACCTGGTCCTCGCCACGCTCAACGGCAAGGGCAAGCTGGAGATGGAACTGACGGTCGAGCGCGGCCGCGGTTACGTCTCCGCCGTGCAGAACAAGCAGGTGGGCCAGGAGATCGGCCGTATCCCGGTCGACTCGATCTACAGCCCCGTGCTGAAGGTCACGTACAAGGTCGAGGCCACCCGTGTCGAGCAGCGCACCGACTTCGACAAGCTGATCGTCGACGTCGAGACCAAGCAGGCGATGCGTCCGCGTGACGCCATGGCCTCCGCCGGCAAGACCCTGGTCGAGCTGTTCGGTCTCGCGCGTGAACTCAACATCGACGCCGAGGGCATCGACATGGGCCCGTCCCCCACGGACGCCGCCCTGGCCGCCGACCTCGCGCTGCCGATCGAGGAGCTGGAGCTCACCGTCCGCTCCTACAACTGCCTCAAGCGTGAGGGCATCCACTCCGTGGGTGAACTCGTCGCCCGCTCCGAGGCCGACCTGCTGGACATCCGCAACTTCGGTGCGAAGTCCATCGACGAGGTCAAGGCGAAGCTGGCCGGCATGGGCCTGGCCCTCAAGGACAGCCCGCCCGGATTCGACCCCACGGCCGCCGCCGACGCCTTCGGCGCCGACGACGACGCGGACGCGGGTTTCGTGGAGACCGAGCAGTACTGACCGTACTGACCGGTCGTTGCCGGTGAGCATCCGCTCATCGGGTTCCTGACCCCGGTACCTGATACGGCCGGGGCAGACACACAGGAGAAGAACAATGCCGAAGCCCACCAAGGGTGCCCGTCTGGGCGGCAGCGCCGCGCACGAGAAGCTGCTCCTCGCGAACCTCGCGAAGAGCCTCTTCGAGCACGGCCGTATCACCACCACCGAGGCGAAGGCCCGCAAGCTGCGGCCGTACGCCGAGCGTCTGGTCACCAAGGCGAAGAAGGGCGACCTTCACAACCGCCGTCAGGTGCTCCAGGTGATCACGGACAAGAGCGTCGTCCACACGCTCTTCACCGAGATCGGCCCGCGCTACGAGAACCGTCCGGGTGGCTACACCCGCATCACCAAGATCGGTAACCGCCGTGGCGACAACGCGCCCATGGCTGTCATCGAGCTGGTCGAAGCGCTGACGGTGGCGCAGCAGGCGACCGGCGAGGCCGAGGCCGCCACCAAGCGTGCGGTCAAGGAGGCGGACGAGGCCAAGGTCGAGGAGACCAAGGCCGAGGACGCCCCCGAGGAGTCCACGGACGCCTGAGGCCCTGCCTTGAGCTGAGCGGGTCCGCCCTTCACCGGGCGGGCCCGCTTTCGCGTTCTTTCCGAGGGATCCGCACTGAAAGGATCTGTGTGTGAGTGAAGTACAGCCCGGTCACGTCCGTGTCCGTCTCGACCTGTCCTACGACGGCGCCGACTTCCACGGCTGGGCCAAGCAGGCCGGCGGGAAGCGGACCGTACAGGCCGAGATCGAGGACGCGCTGCGGACGGTCACGCGGTCGGGGGAGAGGACGTACGAGCTGACCGTGGCCGGACGCACCGACGCCGGGGTGCACGCCCGCGGCCAGGTGGCGCATGTGGACCTGCCCGGGGAGCTGTGGGCCGAGCACCGGGAGAAGCTGCTCAAGCGGCTCGCCGGGCGGCTGCCCAAGGACGTGCGCGTGTGGCGTCTGACCGAGGCCCCCGCCGACTTCGACGCACGTTTCTCCGCGATCTGGCGCCGCTACGCCTACCGCGTCACCGACAACCCGGGGGGCGTCGACCCGCTGCTGCGCGGGCACGTGCTGTGGCACGACTGGCCGCTCGACGTGGACGCCATGAACGAGGCGGCCCGCGCGCTCCTCGGCGAGCACGACTTCGCGGCGTACTGCAAGCGGCGCGAGGGCGCGACCACCATTCGTACGCTCCAGGAGCTGAGCCTGGCCCGCGGCGCGGACGGGGTCGTCACCGCGACCGTCCGGGCCGACGCGTTCTGCCACAACATGGTGCGCTCACTGATCGGCGCGCTGCTGTTCGTCGGGGACGGCCACCGGGGTCCGGAGTGGCCCGGGAAGGTGCTGGCGGCCGGTGTCCGGGACTCCGCCGTGCATGTCGTACGGCCGCACGGGCTGACGCTGGAGGAGGTCGGCTACCCCGCCGACGAGCTGCTGGCGGCCCGGAACAAGGAGGCCCGGAACAAGCGGTCGCTGCCCGGATCGCCGGGCTGCGAAACCTGCTGACCGTCTCCTGGCGGCTAGTGGTTCGTGGCCGCGGACGCCTGGGCCTCGCCCCGGCGGCGGATCTGCCGGAAGGTGAACTCGGCCAGGTCGTCACCGGTGCGGAAGACCTTGGTGTCCTTGTTGGTGACGTTCTTGCCGTTGGTGAAGCCGGCGATCGTGAAGTAGGCGTAGCGGCCGTAGGAGTTGGTCGTCGAACGGCAGATCGCCGAGTCGCAGAAGGCCTTGATGCCCTGGCCGGCCAGCGACTTCACGATGCTGTGCGGGTCCGCCTGGCCCTTGGCCTTGAGCGCCTGGGCCTCGGTGTCGAAGACCGCGACGCCGACGGTCACCGCGACACCGTCCTTGGTGTAGCTGACCCGCAGCAGCCGGGTGCAGCCGTTGGCGGTGAGGACCTTGGGAAGGGTGCCGCCCGCGACCGAGGCGCAGTCCTTGGTGTCGGCCGTGGCGCCCTTCTTGTACACCGTCTCGCCCATGGTCAGCTGGGTGCCCGGGAAGAGGGTCTCGGCGCTGAGCGGTGCCGTGTCCTTCTTCACACTGGATATGAACACCTTGGGGTCCAGCGGCGGCGGGGCAGTGGTCGGCGCGAAGGACGGCGCGCCGGCCGAACTGCTGGGCAGCGAGGCGCTCGCGGGCAGGTTGGTCGGCTGCCCCGAGGCGCTGCTGCGGCCGTCGTTCGCCGAGACCACGGCCATGGCGACGGCGGCCCCGACGCCGACCGTGGCGAGCGCGCCACCGCCGATGAACAGCAGTTTGCGCCGCTTGTTGCGTGTCTCCGACGCTTCGGCGAGCGCCGCCCAGTCGGGAGACGCACCCCCGTCCGCGCTCCACGGCTGCTGGGAATTCGGTTTCCAGGGATCCCACTGAGACTGGGGTCCCCCCTGCCCGTAACTCATGGGGCGCATCTTAGACGGGGGGCGCGGGGTGCCGGTGCGCTCTGCCGGATGCCGTAGGGGACGTATCGCCGTAGGCTGGATCATCTCGGCGCGCCCGGATCCCGGCGGGCTCGTTTTGACCCGTCCGGGGGCGTCCCGGTACGCTAACCCTTCGTTGTGTATTGGCTCGCTCATTTTCACGGGAGTGGCCTCTACCTAGGTTCCCTGGAGCAGTTACCAGTGGGCGGCATACGGGCAGCGTCCCCGGCATTGTCGTCCCCAGCTGCACGATCGCTTCAGTGATGCCATGTGTCAGCACCCATCCACTGAAGAAGAAGGCTGCGAAGTGCGTACGTACAGCCCCAAGCCCGGCGATGTGACTCGCCAGTGGCACGTCATTGACGCTCAGGACGTCGTCCTGGGCCGTCTCGCCACCACCGCCGCGTCCCTTCTCCGCGGCAAGCACAAGCCGATCTACGCCCCCCACGTCGACACCGGTGACTTCGTCGTCATCATCAACGCCGACAAGGTGCACCTGTCCGGCAACAAGCGGACCCAGAAGATGGCGTACCGCCACTCCGGCTACCCGGGTGGTCTGCGCTCCGTCCGTTACGACGAGCTGCTCGACAAGAACCCTGAGAAGGCCATCGAGAAGGCCGTCAAGGGAATGCTCCCCAAGAACACGCTGGGCCGTCAGATGCTCTCGAAGCTGAAGGTCTACAAGGGTGACGTGCACCCGCACGCTGCGCAGCAGCCGGTGCCGTTCGAGATCACCCAGGTCGCGCAGTAAGTCCGGCCACCCCCTAAGACTGAACAGAATCTGAGGAGAATCGTGGCCGAGACCACTGCCGAGCAGCCGCTCGAAGAGCTTGACATCGACAGCTACACCACGGAGTCGGACGTCCCCGTCGAGGGCGAGTACACCTCCGAGTCCCTCGCGTCCCGTTTCGGTGAGCCCCAGCCGGCCGCCGGCCTGGGCCGCCGCAAGAACGCCATCGCCCGCGTCCGGATCGTCCCGGGCACCGGCAAGTGGAAGATCAACGGTCGCACCCTCGAGGACTACTTCCCCAACAAGGTGCACCAGCAGGAAGTCAACGAGCCCTTCAAGGTGCTCGAGCTCGAAGGCCGTTACGACGTCGTCGCCCGCATCGCGGGTGGCGGTGTCTCCGGCCAGGCCGGTGCCCTGCGTCTCGGTGTCGCCCGTGCCCTGAACGAGGCCGACGTCGACAACAACCGCGGTCCGCTCAAGAAGGCCGGCTTCCTCCGTCGCGACGACCGTGCGGTCGAGCGCAAGAAGGCCGGTCTGAAGAAGGCCCGCAAGGCCCCGCAGTACAGCAAGCGTTAATCGTCGCCTGCTCGTACTCCGAACGCCCCGGCGGCACGCCACATGTGCCGTCGGGGCGTTCGTTTATCCCAGTCAAGGGCGTATAACGACACAAGACGCTCAGCTGCTCAGAGGCTTGTGTGATCGGATGGAGGACAAGTGGGACGACTCTTCGGTACGGACGGCGTGCGCGGTGTCGCCAACGCGGATCTGACGGCCGAGATGGCGCTCGGTCTCTCCGTCGCGGCGGCCCACGTACTGGCCGAGGCGGGTACCTTCGAGGGCCACAAGCCGACGGCGGTGGTCGGACGGGACCCGCGTGCGTCCGGGGAGTTCCTGGAGGCCGCCGTGGTGGCCGGCCTGGCGAGCGCAGGCGTGGACGTCCTGCTGGTCGGCGTGCTGCCGACGCCCGCGGTGGCGTACCTCACCGGCGCGCTCGGCGCCGACCTCGGCGTGATGCTGTCCGCCAGCCACAACGCGATGCCCGACAACGGCGTCAAGTTCCTCGCGCGCGGCGGGCACAAGCTCGACGACGAGCTGGAGGAGCGGATCGAGGCCGTGTACGAGGCGCACCGCCACGGTGAGCCCTGGGAGCGCCCCACCGGCGCGGGCGTCGGCCGCGTCCGGTCCTACGACGAGGGCTCCGAGAAGTACGTCACCCATCTCCTCGGCGTGCTCCCGAACCGGCTCGACGGGCTGAAGATCGTCCTCGACGAGGCGCACGGCGCGGCCTCGCGGGTCTCGCCCGAGGTGTTCACCCGGGCCGGTGCCGAGGTCGTCACGATCGGCGCGGACCCGGACGGTCTCAACATCAACGACGGCTGCGGTTCCACCCATCTCGGCCCGCTGAAGGCCGCCGTCATCGAGCACGGCGCCGACTTCGGGATCGCCCACGACGGCGACGCCGACCGCTGCCTGGCCGTGGACCACACCGGCGAGGAGGTGGACGGCGACCAGATCATGGCCGTCCTCGCGCTGGCGATGCGGGAGCGTTCCGCGCTGCGCTCCGGCACCGTCGTCGCGACGGTCATGTCGAATCTGGGCTTCAAGCTGGCCATGGAGCGCGAGGGCATCCAGCTGGTGCAGACGGCGGTCGGTGACCGCTATGTGCTGGAGGAGATGAAGGAGCACGGCTACGCCCTCGGCGGCGAGCAGTCCGGGCACGTCATCATCCTCGACCACGCCACCACCGGTGACGGCACGCTGACCGGCCTGCTGCTGGCGGCCCGGGTCGCGCAGACCGGCCGTACGCTGCGCGACCTCGCCTCCGTCATGGAGCGGCTGCCGCAGGTGCTCATCAACGTCCCGGACGTGGACAGGTCCCGGGTGAAGACGTCGGCGGACCTGGCCGCGGCGGTCGCCGAGGCCGAGCGGGAACTGGGCACGACGGGCCGGGTGCTGCTCCGGCCGTCCGGTACGGAACCGCTGGTACGCGTGATGGTCGAGGCGGCCGACATCGACCAGGCGCGCTCGGTGGCGGGCCGGTTGGCCGACGCCGTGAAGTCGGCGCTGGGCTGACCTTCTTCGAGCGGATCCCTTTCAGGCCGATCCGCTTCAGGCCGGTCCGTTTCAACCGGTCCGTTTCAACCGGTCCGTTTCAACCGGTCCGCGCGGTGCGCTCGCGCTGTTTCCGCCAGAGCCACTTCTGGGCGAGCAGCGTGAGCGTGCTGGCCAGGACGATACCGAGCAGGTTGAGCAGCAGCTGGTCCGTCGAACCGACGGTCTGGCGCGTGTCGCCGTAGGTGAGGGCGACGGCCGCGTTGGCGGCGGCCGGCACCGTCGTCACGGAGATCGCCACGCCGACCAGCGCGCCCGACTTGGCGGAGGTCAGCGACAGGGTCCCGGCGATGCCGGCCAGCACGGCCACGACGAAGGAGAAGGCGTCGGGGGCGTAGACGAAGGCCGTGTTGGGCCGCTCGCCCGCCAGGTCCGAGCGGTGGAACAGACCGACCGCGTCCATGAAGTGACTGAAGCCCACGGTCGCCGCCATCGCCACCGCGAAACCCACCAGCAGGGCGGTCAGCGAGCGCAGCGCCAGGCGCGGGGCCCGCTGGACGACGGCCGTGCTCAGTCCGGCCAGCGGACCGAACTCGGGTCCCACGGCCATCGCCCCCACGATCAGGACCGCGTTGTCCAGGACCACGCCGCAGGCCGCGATCATGGTGGCGACGGTGAGGAAGGCGACGTACGTGATCGAGAGCGTGGACTCGTCGTGCGTGGCGTCGGCCAGGTGTTCCCACAGCACCGCGTCCGCGCCCTCGCCCGGCGCCTCCTCCTCGGCCTTGTCGGCCCGCCTGGACAGCGACAGGTCGATGTTCTCCACGGCGATGGAGCCGGTGTCCTCGATGCCCAGTTCCTGCAGTCCGGTCAGCAGTCCGTCGCCCGCCTCCCGGGCGACGTCGCACATCACGATGTCCCCGGCCGGGTTGCGTGCGGCCCCCGGCAGGACGGCGAGGTGCGTGGTGCCGACCGTCTTCTCGATCAGCCGCACCACCTCGTCGGTCCTGTCGGCCGGGGTGATCAGACGCAGATGCAGCATGCCCGCAGGGTAGCGGGGAGCGCGGCGGTCACAGTTTGCGCAGCCGGAGCCGCTGCACCTTGTGGTCCGGGCCCTTGCGCAGGATGAGCGTGGCCCGGCCGCGGGTGGGGGCGATGTTCTCGACGAGGTTGGGCTTGTTGATGGTGCGCCACAGGGTGCGCGCGTAGTCCAGCGCGTCCTCCTCGGACACCTGGGTGTACTTGCGGAAGTACGAGGACGGGTTCTGGAAGGCGGTCTGGCGCAGCTTCTTGAACCGGTTGAGGTACCAGCGCTCGATGTCCTCGCCGCTCGCGTCGACGTACACGCTGAAGTCGAAGTAGTCGGCGAGACCGACGCGGGTGCGGCCGTCCTTGCCGGGCAGAGCGGGCTGCAGGACGTTCAGCCCCTCGACGATGAGGATGTCCGGCCGGCGGACGGTGAGCCGCCGGTCGGGGACGATGTCGTAGATGAGGTGGGAGTAGACGGGGGCCGTCACCTCGTCCTTGCCGGCCTTGATGTCGGCGACGAAGCGGGTGAGCGCCCGGCGGTCGTAGGACTCGGGGAAACCTTTCCGCGACATCAGGCCCCGGGCCTGCAGCTCCCGGGTGGGCAGCAGGAAGCCGTCGGTGGTGACCAGCTCCACGCGGGGGTGCTCGGGCCAGCGCGAGAGCAGGGCCTGCAGCAGACGCGCGACGGTCGACTTGCCCACGGCGACGGAGCCGGCGACGCCTATGACGAACGGGGTGCCGGACTGGGAGCCCTGCTCGCCGAGGAAGGTGTTGAGCGCCCCGCGCAGTCCGTCCGTCGCGCCGACGTAGAGATTGAGGAGCCGGGACAACGGCAGATAGATGTCCCGCACCTCGTCGAGGTCGATGACGTCGCCGAGGCCACGCAGCTTCTCGACCTCCTCGGCGGTGAGCGGCAGCGGCGTCTTGTCGCGCAGCGCGCTCCACTCGGCGCGGGTGAGGTCGACGTAGGGAGTCGCCTCCGGCCTGTGCCGGTGGGCGCTCCGGGGCATCGGGGAGACCGGAGAGATCACAGTCCATTGTTAACGGAGTTTGAACGGGCCGTGGGGTGGGGTGGGTCACGCTCGGCCGTCGCTGCACCGGGATTCCACGTCGGCTCCGGAACCACCCCGATAATTTCCGATTCCGGGCACGCGATGCCGGTTTCCGGCGGGGTAGTGACCGTAGGCTGCGCTGCATGTGCGGAATCGTGGGATACGTGGGGTCGCAGTCGGCGCTGGATGTGGTCATGGCCGGACTGAAGCGACTTGAGTACCGGGGGTACGACTCGGCGGGCGTCGCCGTGCTGGCGGACGGCGGGCTGGCGGCCGCGAAGAAGGCCGGGAAGCTGGTGAACCTGGAGAAGGAGCTGGTCGACCGGCCGCTGCCGACCGGGTCCACCGGGATCGGGCACACGCGGTGGGCCACGCACGGCGGGCCGACGGACGCCAACGCGCACCCGCACCTGGACAACGCGGGCCGGGTGGCGGTGGTCCACAACGGGATCATCGAGAACTTCGCGGTGCTGCGCGCGGAGCTGGCGGAGCGGGGGCACGAGCTGGCCTCCGAGACGGACACGGAGGTGGTCGCCCACCTGCTGGCCGAGGAGTTCTCCTCGTGTGCGGATCTCGCCGAGGCGATGCGGCTGGTGTGCCGGCGGCTGGAGGGCGCGTTCACGCTGGTCGCGGTGCACGCGGACGAACCGGATGTGGTGGTGGGCGCGCGGCGGAACTCCCCGCTGGTGGTGGGCGTTGGAGAGGGCGAGGCCTTTCTCGCCTCGGACGTCGCCGCGTTCATCGCCCACACGCGGTCGGCGGTCGAGCTGGGACAGGACCAGGTGGTGGAGCTGCGCCGGGACGGCGTGACGGTGACGGGCTTCGACGGCCGTCCGGCCGACGTCCGCTCGTACCACGTCGACTGGGACGCGTCGGCCGCGGAAAAGGGGGGTTATGACTACTTCATGCTCAAGGAGATCGCCGAGCAGCCCAAGGCGGTCGCCGATACGCTGCTGGGCCGCATCGACGCGGCCGGCTCGCTGACGCTCGACGAGGTCCGCATCGGCGCGGCCGAGCTGCGCGAGGTGGACAAGGTCGTCATCGTGGCCTGCGGTACGGCCTTCCACGCCGGGATGATCGCCAAGTACGCCATCGAGCACTGGACGCGCATCCCGTGCGAGGTGGAGCTGGCGAGCGAGTTCCGCTACCGGGACCCGATCCTGGACTCCCGCTCGCTGGTCATCGCCATCTCCCAGTCCGGCGAGACGATGGACACGCTGATGGCGCTGCGGCACGCCCGGGAACAGGGCTCCAAGGTGCTGGCGATCTGCAACACCAACGGTTCGACGATTCCGCGCGAGTCGGACGCGGTGCTGTACACGCACGCGGGGCCGGAGGTGGCGGTCGCCTCGACGAAGGCGTTCCTGACGCAGCTGGTGGCGTGTTACCTGGTGGCGCTGTATCTGGGCCAGGTGCGGGGCACCAAGTGGGGTGACGAGATCCGGGCGGTCATCCGGGACCTGTCACAGATCTCCGGCGAGGTCGACCGGGTGCTGGAGACGATGGAGCCGGTGCGTGCGCTGGCGCGGTCCCTGGCCGGCAAGAACACCGTGCTGTTCCTGGGACGGCACGTGGGCTACCCGGTGGCGCTCGAAGGCGCGCTGAAGCTCAAGGAGCTGGCGTACATGCACGCGGAGGGCTTCGCGGCGGGCGAGCTGAAGCACGGTCCGATCGCGCTGATCGAGGAGGACCTGCCGGTGGTGGTGGTCGTCCCCTCGCCACGCGGCCGTTCCGTCCTGCACGACAAGATCGTCTCCAACATCCAGGAGATCCGGGCGAGGGGCGCCCGGACGATCGTGATCGCGGAGGAGGGCGACGAGGCGGTGGTGCCCTACGCGGACCACCTGATCCGCATCCCGGTCACGCCTACGCTGCTGCAGCCGCTCGTCGCCACCGTGCCCCTCCAGGTCTTCGCCTGCGAGCTGGCCACCGCCCGGGGCAACGAGGTGGACCAGCCGCGCAACCTGGCCAAGTCCGTCACGGTGGAGTGAGGATCCCTCAGGAATCCTCGCCCAAGGGCCCCTAAGCTGCCTCGCATGAGCATCATCGGGGTCGGAATCGACGTAGCCGAGATCGACCGGTTCCGGGCGTCGTTGGACCGTACGCCTGCGCTGGCCGACCGGCTGTTCCTGGAGAGCGAGTTGCTGCTGCCGAGCGGGGAGCGGCGGGGCATCGCCTCGCTCGCCGTCCGGTTCGCCGCCAAGGAGGCCGTCGCCAAGGCCCTCGGCGCCCCGCCCGGCCTGCACTGGACGGACGCCGAGGTGTACGTCGAGGAGAGCGGGCAGCCCCGGCTGCGGGTGACCGGGACCGTCGCCGCCCGGGCCGCCGAACTCGGGGTGCGCTCCTGGCATGTGTCGCTCAGTCACGACGCAGGGATCGCGTCGGCCGTGGTGATCGCCGAAGGGTGAACTCGGGAAGCGAGCGGTACCGGATTCGGGGCAGACTCGACCCATGCGTACCGCTCATACCGTGGAAACCGTAAGGACAGCCGAGCGCGAGCTGATGGCGCGGGTCCCCGAGGGGGCCCTCATGCAGCGGGCCGCCGCCGGACTGGCCGCCGCCTCGGCCGAGTTGCTCGGGCGGGTGTACGGCCGCCGGGTCGTCCTGCTCGTCGGCAGCGGGGACAACGGGGGAGACGCGCTGTACGCCGGGGCGAGGCTCGCCCGGCGTGGCGCGGGGGTCACCGCCGTACTCCTCAACCCCGAGCGCGCCCATCCCGGGGGACTCGCGGCACTGCGGCGGGCGGGGGGCGTCGTCGTGCCGGCGGCGGCCGGCGGCGCCGGCACGCACATCGCGCGTGCCGACCTCGTCCTGGACGGGATCGTCGGCATCGGCGGGAAGGGCGGGCTGCGGGCGGACGCCGAGGCGCTGGCCGCCGCCGTCGAACGATCCGGCGCCGCCGTCGTCGCCGTCGACCTGCCGAGCGGGGTCGACGCGGACAGCGGAGAGGTGCGCGGGACCGCCGTACGCGCCGATCTCACCGTCACCTTCGGCACGCACAAGCCCGGACTGCTGATCGACCCGGCCCGGGAGTACGCCGGCTCCGTCCGCCTCGTCGACATCGGGCTCGAACTGCCCGCCGAGGCCGAACTGGAGGCCCTGCAGCACGCCGACGTGGCCGCGCTGCTGCCCCGGCCCGCCGCCGAGAGCGACAAGTACCGGCGGGGGGTGGTGGGCATCGCCGCCGGCTCCGTCCGGTATCCGGGGGCCGCCGTGCTCGCCGTCGCCGGGGCCCTGCGGGGCGGGGCCGGCGCGGTCCGGTACGTCGGGCCCGCCGGGGACGCCGTCATCGCCCGGTTCCCGGAGACGCTCGTGTCCGGTCAGGGGCCGAGGAAGGCCGGGCGGGTCCAGGCCTGGGTGGTGGGGCCCGGCGCCGGGGACGACGCGGCCACCGTGGCCGAGGTGCTGGGGTCCGACGTGCCGGTGCTGCTCGACGCGGACGGGCTGCGGCTGGCCGAACGGGACGCGGTCCGGGGCCGTACGGCTCCCACGCTGATGACCCCGCACGCCGGGGAGGCCGCCGCGCTGCTCGGGGTGCGGCGCGAGGAGGTCGAGGGGGCGCGGCTGGAGTCCGCGCGGAGGCTGGCCGCGCTGTACGGGGCGACCGTGTTGCTCAAGGGGTCGACGACGTTGGTCGCCGACGGCGCGGGAGGGACCGTACGGGTGAACCCGACCGGGACGCCGTGGCTGGCCACCGCCGGGAGCGGGGACGTGCTGTCGGGGCTGGCCGGGTCCCTGCTGGCGGCCGGGCTCACGGCGCTGGACGCGGGCAGCGTGGCGGCCTATCTGCACGGCCTCGCGGGGCGGTTCGCGTCGGACGGGGCGCCGGCGGGGGCCCACGACGTGGCGGCGCGGATCCCGGAGGCGTGGCGGGATGTACGGGACTGACGCCGCCGTACAGGGCCGTGCGGGTGTCTGTCGGGTGGTCCGACCGCTCTCTTATCGGGTGAACCGACCGCGCGGCTTCCGTGATCCCGGCGGGCGGGGCGTTTGGCTGATCGCATGGTCAGCACACGAATGATCAACCGAAGAATGACCGGCACGCGGCTCGCGTTCCGAGGCATCGCCGTACTGCTCGCCACTGCCACGGCGACCGCCTCTGCCTCAGCGACTGCCTCCGCCTCTGCCTCCGCATCCACCTCCGCATCCACCTCCACCTCCACCTCCACCACCGCCTTCGCCGCGCCACTCGTCCCCGCCACGGTTCTCGGCGCCACCGCGCCCCGCGTCGCCGCGCCCGCGCCTCCCGCCGTCGCCGGCGCGGAGACGGAGCTGGTGCCCGGCATCCCGCCCGGCCCCGCCCAGCCGTGGGAGATCGACACGCCCGACCAGATGCTGCCCCCGAAGGTGTACACGCCCAGCGCGGCCGAGGACGCCGTGGAGCCGAAGGACGCGGCGCCGGGGGCGTACGACCTCGTCGAGTACGTGCCCCTCGGTGACGTCGTCGCCAAGGTGGCGTGCAGCAAGCAGGCCGGTCCCTACCAGCGGCAGGTCGAGCGGTGGCTTAAGCGGAAGGTCGACGGCAAGCAGTCCACGGGCGACTGCAAGGCCATCCGCGCCTTCCAGAAGAAGCACGGGATCAAGCCCGCCATCGGGTTCGCGGGTCCGGTCACCTGGTCGACCATGATGCTGATCTCGGCGGGGAAGAACCCCAACGCGGCCAAGAAGTGCCCGGTGCGCTCCTACCGGGTCGCCTGTGTGGACCTGAACCGGCAGCTGACCTGGGTGCAGAAGGGCAAGAAGGTGATCTTCGGCCCGGTGCCGATGCGCAGCGGACGCAAGGGACATGTGACCCGGGGCGGCTGGCACCGGATCTACTGGCGGCACAAGAACCACTGGTCGACGCTGTACAACCAGCCCATGCCGTACGCCCAGTTCTTCGACGGCGGCGAGGCCTTCCACGCCGTCTACGGCAGCATCTACACCACCGTCGGTTCCTGGGGCTGTGTCAACCTCGAACTGAAGGACGCGCGCAAGCTGTGGGACGTGCTGAAGCTGAACGACCGGGTATACGTCTGGGGGCGGCGAGCCGGTTCGTAGGGCCTGCGCCCCAGGGCGTCCGGGGGCCTCTGAGACACTGGGGGCGCGATGAGTGAGACAGCACCTGCGCCGACCGCGCCCCTGCGCGCCCGCGCCGAGATCGACCTGGCCGCCCTGCGGGCCAACGTGCGCGCCCTGCGTGCCCGCCTCGCGCCGGGCGCGGCCCTGATGGCCGTGGTCAAGTCCGACGCTTACGGCCACGGGGCGGTGCCGTGTGCCCGCGCGGCCGTCGAGGCGGGCGCGGACTGGCTCGGCACGGCCACGCCCGAGGAGGCCCTGGCGCTGCGCGCGGCCGGTCTGCCGGGGCGGATCATGTGCTGGCTGTGGACGCCGGGCGGCCCCTGGCGGCAGGCGGTCGAGGCCGACCTCGACGTGTCCGTCAGCGGGATGTGGGCGCTGCGCGAGGTGACCGGGGCGGCCCGGGAGGCCGGGCGGACCGCCCGCGTGCAGCTGAAGGCCGACACGGGACTCGGCCGGGGCGGCTGCCAGCCCGCCGACTGGTCCGAACTGGTGGCCGAGGCCCGGCGCGCCGAGAGCGAGGGCCTGATCCGGGTCACCGGGCTGTGGTCGCACTTCGCCTGCGCCGACGAGCCGGGCCACCCCTCCATCGCCGCACAGCTCGGCCGGTTCAGGGAGATGCTGGCGTACGCCGAGGATCAGGGCGTGCGCCCCGAGGTGCGGCACATCGCCAACTCGCCCGCCACGCTGACCCTCCCCGAGACCCACTTCGACCTGGTCCGCACCGGGATCGCGCTCTACGGCGTCTCGCCCAGCGCGGAGCTCGGCAGCCCGGCCGACTTCGGCCTGCGCCCGGTGATGACGCTCTCGGCGTCCCTGGCGCTGGTCAAACACGTGCCGGGCGGTCACGGCGTCAGCTACGGCCACCACTACGTGACCGCCGGCGAGACGACCCTCGGGCTGGTCCCCGTCGGCTACGCGGACGGTGTCCCGCGCCATGCCTCCGGCTCCGGGCCGGTGCTGGTCGGCGGCAAGTGGCGGACGGTCGCCGGGCGGGTCGCGATGGACCAGTTCGTGGTCGACCTCGGCGGCGACGAGCCCGCCGCGGGCGACGAGGCGATCCTGTTCGGCCCCGGCGACCGTGGCGAGCCCACCGCCGAGGACTGGGCGCAGGCCGCGGGCACGATCGCCTACGAGATCGTCACCCGGATCGGAACCCGTGTTCCTCGCGTCTATGTGAACGAGGAACAGGACGGGTAAACGGACCAGTAGACGCACGGGCAGAAGGACGGACGACCGTCCGGGGGCGTCCGTCGGCCGCGCGCCACGGTACCGCCCGCCACGCTGACACCTGTACGACCGGTAACTGGAACACTGCGGCACGGCGAAGAGGAGCGGTACGTGAGCGAGAGCAGTGCGGAGGCCGTGGCCGACGCCGCCGCGGTGGTCGTCGCCTCCGCCGCCGGGGCGGCCGGGGGCTGGCGCAAGGCGACCGGCATCGCCGGGGCCGCGATAGGCGTACTCGCCGCCGGTGCGGCCGCCGGCGTCGCCGTGGAGCGCATGACGGTCGGCCGGGGGGTGCGCCGCAAGGCCCGGCTGGCGCTGGACTCGGCGGGACCGTACGGCACCCTGCGCGGCACCCCCGGCAAGGCGTACGCCGACGACGGCACCGAGCTGTACTACGAGGTCGACGACGTCGAGCCCGACGCGGGCGGTCCGAACCTGTCCCCGCGCCGGCGCCGGCTCTTCGGCCGCAAGGCACCCGCCCCGGTCACCGTCGTCTTCAGCCACGGCTACTGCCTCAGCCAGGACTCCTGGCACTTTCAGCGCGCGGCGCTGCGCGGCGTCGTACGGACCGTGCACTGGGACCAGCGCAGCCACGGGCGCTCCGGGCGGGGCGTGGGCCAGCTCCAGAACGGCGTGGCGCTCACCATCGACCAGCTCGGCCGCGACCTCAAG
This sequence comes from Streptomyces sp. NPDC006739, assembly GCF_042869815.1. Taxonomy (NCBI): domain Bacteria; kingdom Bacillati; phylum Actinomycetota; class Actinomycetes; order Kitasatosporales; family Streptomycetaceae; genus Streptomyces; species Streptomyces sp. NPDC006739. Next base: position 615,273 of record NZ_JBIAGM010000001.1, on the reverse strand, counting down.
GCGGTCGTCGACGCGGCCGTGCCGGACGGGCCGATCGTGCTCGTCGGGCACTCCATGGGCGGGATGACGGTGATGGCGCTGGCCGCCCAGTACCCGGAACTGATCCGCGAACGGGTGGTCGCCACCGCCTTCGTGGGTACCTCCTCCGGGCGGCTCGGCGAGGTCAACTTCGGTCTGCCGGTGGCCGGGGTCAACGCGGTGCGCCGGGTGCTCCCCGGGGTGCTCAAGGCGCTGGGGCAGCAGGCGGCGCTGGTGGAGAAGGGGCGGCGGGCCACGGCCGAGCTGTTCGCCGGGATCATCAAGCGGTACTCGTTCGCCTCCCGGGACGTCGATCCGGCGGTGGAGCGGTTCGCCGAGCGGATGATCGAGTCCACCCCGATCGACGTGGTCGCCGAGTTCTACCCGGCCTTCACCGACCACGACAAGACCGAGGCGCTCGCCCTCTTCCGGGACTTCCCGGTGCTGGTGCTGGCCGGAGTGAAGGACCTGGTCACCCCCAGCGAGCACAGCGAGGCCATCGCCGACCTGCTGCCGGACGCCGAACTGGTCCTCGTGCCGGACGCCGGGCACCTGGTGATGCTGGAGCACCCGGAGGTGGTCACCGACCGCCTCGCCGACCTCCTCACCCGCGCCGGTGCCGTGCCCGCAGGGGCTACGGTAAGTGGCTATGGAAGCACCAGCAGCACCGCACAACCCCGTTGAGACCCAGCTGATCGTCAACTCCCCCGAGCAGATGCGGGAGGTGGGCCGACGCCTGGCCAAGCTGCTGCGCGCGGGCGACCTGGTGATGCTCACCGGGGAACTCGGGGCGGGCAAGACGACGCTGACCCGGGGCCTCGGCGAGGGGCTCGGCGTGCGCGGCGCGGTCACCTCGCCCACCTTCGTGATCGCCCGTGTGCATCCCTCCCTGGTCGACGGCCCGCCGCTCGTCCACGTCGACGCCTACCGCCTGGCCGGCGGCCTCGACGAGATGGAGGACCTCGACCTCGACGTCTCGCTGCCCGACTCGGTGATCGTCGTGGAGTGGGGCGAGGGCAAGGTCGAGGAGCTGACCGAGGACCGCCTCCAGGTCGTCATCCACCGGGCCGTCGGCGACACGACCGACGAGGTCCGGCACGTGACGGTGACCGGTCTGGGCGAGCGGTGGACGACCGTGGATCTCGGGGCGCTGTCCGCCTGAGGGAACTTTCCGACAAGCCGTCGGCAACATATTGCGCTGGAGCCGTCGGGCGTGGTCACATGGTATCCAGCACGTAGTTAGGTGTGCCTAACTACCTCCGCCCCCGTACCTCAGGAGGCGTCCATGCCCGCTTCTCAGCCCATGGCACGGCCGTACGCGGCCGCCGGGGTCTCGATGCGCGATCTGCTGGCGTCGTGCGCGGCCGCGGACGTGATCTCCACACCCCCGAGGGAACCGGAACCGGAGACCCCCGTGAAGCCGACGGAAGGGCACCGCGAGGCGGCGTAGCCGGGAACAGGACCGGCCCCGAGCCTGGCGCGGGGCCGCCCGGGAACCGCCCTAGTGGATCACGACGACCCATACCCCGATCGTCGCGAACCGCCACATGGCGTCGCCGTCCGCCCGCTTCTCGCGGATGCCGCCCGTCCTGGTCACCGGGTCCGGGGGTGCGGCGGAGCCGTCGCCCACCGCCGCGCTGAAGCCGATCGTGACCCCGTCCAGCGTGGTGAAGCGGACGACGTGCTCGATGGGGGTGCCGTCGGTGCCGGTGACCGCGTTGGAGCGGGAGGTGACCCGGTACCTGCCCGGCAGCGGGTCCACGGTGCCGGGCCGTACCGTGAAGGTGCGCTGCACCCGGTTCCGTTCGGTGACCAGCCAGACCCGGTCGGTGTCCACCGAGTACACGACCCGTTCACCCGTTCCGGAGGAGGCGGGCAGCGCGGTGGGGTCGCGCCGGTCCCGGGACGTCCTGGCGGCGTTCGGCCCGGGCGCGCCGCTCGCCGTGACCCTGGCGCCCAGTCCCGCCGGTACGGTCGCCGACGCCTGGTAGGCGAGGAAACCCACGGCTCCCACGGCCGCCGCGGTGAGCCCGGCCACGATCCCCGCGCTGGTCCCTGCCACGTGCGCCCACCTCTGTCTCGCGTCATTTGTCGTACTTCGTACAGACGGTAGCAGTCCGTGACCACCCCACCGGGACGGCCGCCCGCCACGCGCGAGAGCCGTAGGCTGTTCGCGTGCTCTTGCTCGCTCTGGATACCGCCACCCCCGCCGTCACCGTCGCGCTGCACGACGGCACGGACGTCATCGCCTCGTCGAGCCAGGTGGACGCGCGCCGGCACGGAGAGCTGCTGCTGCCGGCCGTCGACCGCGTCCTCGCCCAGGCCGGCCTCACGCTGGACACCGTCACCGGGATCGTCGTCGGCACCGGTCCCGGCCCCTACACCGGGCTGCGCGTCGGCCTGATGACCGCGGACACCTTCGGTCTCGCGCTCGGCGTGCCGGTGCACGGGCTGTGCACGCTGGACGGCCTCGCCTACGCCGCCGACATCGAGAAGGGGCCCTTCGTCGTGGCGACCGACGCCCGGCGCAAGGAGGTCTACTGGGCCACGTACGCCGACTCCCGCACCCGGCTCACCGACCCGGCCGTGGACCGGCCCGCCGACATCGCCGAACGGGTGACCGGGCTGCCGGCCGTCGGCGCCGGCGCGCTGCTCTACCCCGACACCTTCCCGCAGGCCCACGAACCGGAGCACATCTCCGCCGCCGCCCTCGCCTCCCTGGCCGCCGAGAAGCTGGCCGCGGGCGAGGAGCTGCCGGCGCCCCGGCCGCTGTACCTGCGCCGGCCCGACGCCCAGGTCCCCAAGAACTACAAGGTGGTCACCCCGAAGTGACCGCACGACTGCGTGAGATGCGCTGGTGGGACATCGACCCGGTCCTGGAGCTGGAGAAGGACCTGTTCCCCGAGGACGCCTGGTCGCGGGGCATGTTCTGGTCCGAGCTGGCCCATTCCCGCGGCGCCGAGGCGACCCGGCGCTACCTGGTGGCCGAGGACGGGACCGGCCGGATCGTCGGATACGCGGGCCTTGCGGCCTCCGGTGAACTGGCCGACATCCAGACCATCGCCGTGGCCCGCGACCACCAGGGCACCGGCCTCGGCGGACGGCTGCTCACCGAGCTGCTGAAAGCCGCCACCGCCTTCGAGTGCGCCGAGGTCATGCTCGAATGCCGGGTCGACAACCTTCCCGCCCAGAAGCTCTACGAGCGCTTCGGCTTCGCCCCCATCGGCTTCAGACGCGGCTACTACCAGCCGGGCAACGTGGACGCCCTGGTGATGCGCCTGACCGACCCTTCCTCATCCGTGCAAGGAACTGAGATCAATGGCTGACGAACCCCTGGTACTGGGGATCGAGACCTCCTGCGACGAGACCGGCGTCGGCATCGTGCGCGGCACCACCCTGCTCGCCGACGCCATCGCCTCCAGCGTCGACGAGCACGCCCGCTTCGGCGGTGTCGTACCCGAAGTGGCGTCCCGGGCGCACCTGGAGGCGATGGTCCCGACCATCGACCGCGCGCTGAAGGAGGCCGGGGTCTCGGCCCGGGACCTGGACGGCATCGCGGTGACCGCCGGTCCCGGCCTGGCCGGCGCCCTGCTGGTCGGCGTCTCGGCCGCGAAGGCGTACGCCTACGCGCTGGGCAAGCCCCTGTACGGCGTCAACCACCTCGCCTCGCACATCTGCGTGGACCAGCTGGAGCACGGCCCGCTGCCCGAGCCGACCATGGCGCTGCTGGTCAGCGGCGGCCACTCCTCGCTGCTGCTGTCCTCGGACATCACCTCGGACGTCCGCCCCATGGGCGCCACGATCGACGACGCGGCGGGCGAGGCCTTCGACAAGATCGCCCGTGTGCTGAACCTGGGCTTCCCGGGCGGCCCGGTCATCGACCGGTACGCCAAGGAGGGCGACCCGGCGGCGATCGCCTTCCCGCGCGGCCTGACCGGGCCCCGCGACCCGGCCTACGACTTCTCCTTCTCCGGTCTGAAGACGGCCGTGGCCCGCTGGATCGAGGCGAAGCGGGCGGCGGGCGAGGAGGTCCCGGTGCGGGACGTCGCCGCCTCCTTCCAGGAGGCCGTGGTGGACGTACTGACCCGCAAGGCCGTACGGGCCTGCAAGGACGAGGGCGTCGACCACCTGATGATCGGCGGCGGAGTGGCCGCGAACTCGCGGCTCCGGGTGCTGGCCCAGGAGCGCTGCGAGGCGGCCGGCATCCGGCTGCGGGTTCCGCGCCCCAAGCTGTGCACCGACAACGGCGCGATGGTGGCGGCCCTGGGCGCGGAGATGGTGTCCCGGAACCGGGCGGCCTCCGGCTGGGACCTGTCCGCGGACTCCTCGCTGCCGGTGACCGACCCGCATGTGCCGGGCCACGACCATGTGCACGAGGTCGGCGAGGAGAACCTCTACTCGTGACGGTCGCGCTGATGTGGGAGGCCCGGGCGGCCCGGGGCAGGGGGGACGACCTCCTCACCTGGGCGCGTGGACAGCGGCTCGCCGGGCAGCCACTGCGCCGGGAGGCCTTCCGGGCGCCCGAGGACCGGGTCCTGGTGATCACCTGGTGGGAGGGGTCGTACGACGCCGAACTGCCGGAGCTGCCCGAGCCGCCCGGGGACCTGGTCACCCGGGCGGTGCACCGGTGGCGGTTCGAGTCGGTGGAATGCGAGTCGGTGGAATGCGAGTCGGCGCGCGTGGACGGGCACTGACCGGGCGCAGCCCGGTACCGACGGCTCCTAACGCCTGGCCCGCTGCGGCTGGGTCGCCTCCGCCTCCGGGCCCTCGTGCTCCGGTCCCGCGGTCATGGGGGCGGCACGGCGCTCCCTCAGGTGAGCGGAGCCCATCAGCCCGAACAGGACGGCCAGCAGGACCGCCGAGGAGCCGGCCGTGCCCAGGTCGAGGCCGCCCTTGGCGACCGGCTTGGTCAGGAGGTCACCGGCGGTGGCGCCGAGCGGGCGGGTGAGGACGAAGGCGATCCAGAACAGCACCACGTTCGGCACCACGGGCACCTTCGTCAGCGCGAGCAGCACGGCCAGCGCACCCGACACGAGGAGCGCGCCGCCCAGGTAGCCGAGGCCGGAGCTGTCGGAGAGGTAGTCGCCCATCGAGGTGCCGAGGGTGTTGGAGACGAGGATCGCCGACCAGAACAGCGCCTCGCCGCGGAAGCTGACGATCTCGGTGATCCGGAAGGTCATACCGGTCAGCTTCCAGGCCACGAAGATGGCGGCGAGGAGCGAGATCAGGATCGCGGCGCCGGTGGGGTAGCCGAGACCGAGACCCTGCGGGCCCCAGCCCAGCCGGGTGGCGCCGCCCGAGAGGTATCTGGCGCTGGCGTCACGGTTCATGAAGTCGGACATCGTGGTGCCGGCCATGCTGGTCGACAGGATCACGGTCCAGTAGAAGAACGGGTTGTAGCGGGACGAGCGGAGCTGGATCACCAGCGTCACCACGAACAGCCCGAACAGGGCGAGCGTGGTGAGGAAGTATCCGAGCTTCAGGGTCTGCGCGAAGAGGTCGCCCGCGGTCTCGCCCAGCGTGGTCGCCGCGATCTTCATGATCCAGAACGCCAGCGTGACCTCGGGCAGTTTCTTCATCACCGGTTTCGGCGGGGCCAAGGGTGCTCCTGACGGGGTGGGCGGGGCGGTCGGCAAGCCGGATGTCGTCCGCTCCAGGATTTCTATCCCGTCGGGATGCGCGGCCACACCGGCGCCGGGTCGGCGTCGCCCGGGCGCCCGGGCGGCCCTGGGCCGTTCGGCGGCCCCGGGAGAAGGGCGTCCTCGGCCGGCTGCCGGTGACGTGGTCGATCACGAACCTCACCCCCGTCGGCACCGGGCCCACCCGAAAGAGTGACGCCCGCGGGGGTGGGCTCATGGGGTCCGTCCTCGCGGCACGGTGCCGTGGGAGGCGGTCAGGGTGATCCCCCTCGGTCGCCTCGCCTCGCCTCGCCTTGCCTAGCCGTCGACGTCGCTGGTCGACACCTCGCAGCGCAGCCGACGGTCCGCCCCCACCGCTCGGGCCGGACCCGTCAGGGTGAGCCGGGCGGTGTGCCGGGGATCGGCGCTGGAGGAGGCCAGCCGCAGCTCCAGGTCGCCCGGTTCGACCACCCGGCGGCCCGAGCGGTCGGTGAACGCCGAGAGGTCCGCGTGGAAGTGGAAGGTCACCCGGCGGGACCTGCCGGGGGACAGCTCCAGCCGCTCGTAGCCGACCAGGCGGACGTCCGGGCGGGTCACCGACGCCACCGGGTCGTGCAGATAGAGCTGGACGACCTCGGTGCCCGCGCGCTCGCCCGTGTTGCGGACGGTCAGCGTGAGGTCGTAGGAGCCGTCCGTGGTGATCCGGGGCTCCGAGCCCGTGAAGTCCTCCCAGGCGAAGGTGGTGTAGGACCGCCCGTACCCGAAGGCGTAGAGCGGTGTCGGATCCAGGTTGCTCAGCTCGCCCGCCAGGCCCAGCGGCGGCTGGAGGTACGTCCACGGCTGGCCCCCGGGCACGCGCGGCACGCTCACCGGAAGCCGGCCCGAGGGGTTCACCCGGCCGGACAGGACCCCCGCGACCGCCGGGCCGCCCTCCTCGCCCGGGAAGAACGCCTGGACCACCGCGCCCAGCCGGCCGTGCCAGCGGCCCAGCGCATAGGGGCGGCCGGTCAGCAGGACCAGGACCACCGGGACCCCGGTCGCCACCAGAGCGTCCAGCAACTCCCCCTGCACTCCGGGGAGTTCGAGGTCCGTCACATCGCAGCCCTCGCCGGACGTGCCCCGCCCGAACAGGCCCGCCCGGTCGCCCAGCACCGCCACGCACACGTCCGCCTCCGAGGCCCGCGCCACCGCTTCCGGGAAGCCGGCCCGGTCCGGGTCCGACACCCCGCAGCCCTCGGCGAACGTCACCTTGGCGTCCGGGCGTTCGGCGCGCAGCGCGTCGAGGACGGTCGCGATGTCCAGGCCGAGCGGCACATCGGGGTGCTGGGTGAGGACATGGGACGGGAAGGAGTAGCAGCCGAGCATCGCCAGCGGGTCGGCCGCGCGCGGTCCCACGACCGCGACACGGCTGTCGGCGGCCAGCGGAAGCAGGCCGTCCGGGTTGTCCAGCAGCACCACCGACTCCTCGGCCAGGCGGCGGGCCAGCACCCGGTTCGCCGTGGCGTCGAGGTCGACGCGGCCGGCCGGCTCCGGCCGCCAGTCCTCGTCGAGCAGCCCCAGCCCGCACTTCTGCAGCAGCACACGGCGGGCCGCGCGGTCCACCAGCTCCTCGGCGACGCGCCCCTCCCGTACGGCCGCCACCAGCGGCTTTCCATAGCACTTGAGCGTCGGCAGCTCGACGTCGATGCCCGCCTCCAGCGCCAGCCGGGCCGCGTCCGCCTCGGTCGCGGCGACCCGGTGCAGGCTCTGGAGGAAGCCGATGCCGAAGTAGTCGGCGACCACCGTCCCGGTGAACCCCCACTCCTCGCGCAGGAGTTCGGTGAGCAGGGCGGGATCACCGGAGGCGGGAACGCCGTCGCGCTCGGTGTAGGCCGCCATCACCGATCGCGCCCCGCCCTCCCGCAGCGCCATCTCGAAGGGCGGGAGCGTGACGTCCGCGAACTCCCGGGTGCCCGCCCGCACCGGCGCCAGGTTCCGCGCCCCCGCCGAGGACGCGTACCCGGCGAAGTGCTTGAGCGTGGCGACGACCCCGGCCGACTCCAGCCCCCGCACATACGCGGCGCCGATCGTGCCGACCAGGTAAGGATCCTCGCCGATCGTCTCCTCCACCCGGCCCCAGCGCGGATCGCGTACGACGTCCAGGACGGGCGCCAGGCCCTGGTGGACGCCGACCGAGCGCAGGTCCCCGCCGATCCGCCGGCCCATCTCCTCCACCAGCGGCGGGTCGAAGGACGCGCCCCAGGCGAGCGGGACCGGGTACGCCGTCGCCCCCCAGGCGGTGAAGCCCGCCAGGCACTCCTCGTGGGCGACGGCCGGGATGCCGAACCGGCCCGCAGCGGCGATACGACGCTGGGCGCGGGCCAGTGCCTGCGCGCCCAGCGCCGGGTCAACGGGGGCGGTGCCGAAGGAGCGGGTCAGCTGGCCGAGACCGAGGGTGATCAGCTCGTCCCAGTGGTAGTCGGCGGTCATCTCGCGCTGCAGCGGGGCGACGCCGTCGCCGTCCGTGGCGGCACCCACCCACACGCCGTACAGCTGGGCGGTCTTCTCCTCCAGGGTCATCCGGGAGAGCAGATCGTCCACCCGGGCGTCGGCGGGCAGGGCGGGGTCGCGCCAAGGAGCGGTGGTCATATAACTCCCGTCTCTGCTCACGAATGTTTCGGGCAATGCACCGAATGTTCCGGGAACCTATGGCGGGACTGGGCCTTCGTCAAGAGGTCCCGCAGGGATACGATCGCGGGCATGAAGCCTCCGAAGCCCGCAGAAACGCAGACGGCGACCCTCGCCGAAATCGCCCGTGAGGCCGGCGTGTCCGCTCCGACTGTTTCGAAGGTCCTCAACGGCCGCGCGGATGTCGCCCCGGCGACCCGGCTGCGCGTCGAGGAACTGCTGCGGGCCTACGGCTACCGGCGCCGGCGCGCCGAGGCTTCCCGTTCGCCCCTGATCGACCTGGTCTTCCACGAGCTGGAGAGCGCCTGGGCGATGGAGGTCATCCGGGGCGTGGAGAACGTGGCCCGGGACGCCGGGCTGAGTGTCGTCCTGTCCGAGTCCGCCGGGCGGCTCACCCCCGGGCGGACCTGGGCCGATCAGGTCGCCGCCCGCCGGCCGCACGGTGTCGTGCTGGTGCTGTCCGGGCTCGACGAGTCCCAGCGGGCGCTGCTGACCAGCCGCTCCATCCCGTTCGTGGTGATGGACCCGGCCGGCGACCCCGGCCCCGACGTCCCCTCCATCGGCGCCACCAACTGGCAGGGCGGCCTCGCCGCCACCCGCCACCTGGTCGAACTCGGTCACACCCGGATCGGCGCGATCAGCGGCCCGTCCCGGATGATGTGCAGCCGCGCCCGCCTCGACGGCTACCGGGCGGCCCTGGAGACCGCCGGACTGCCCGTCGACCCGGACCTGGTCAAGACCGGCGACTTCCACCACGAGGCCGGCTACCGCCTGGGACTGGAGCTGCTGCGCCGTCCCGACCGGCCCACCGCCGTCTTCGCGGGCAACGACCTGCAGGCGCTCGGTCTGTACGAGGCCGCGCGAGAGCTGGGGCTGCGCCTGCCCGAGGACCTGAGCGTGGTCGGCTTCGACGACCTGCCGGTGGCCCGTTGGGTGGGCCCGCCGCTGACGACCGTACGGCAGCCGCTGACCGAGATGGCGGAGGCCGCGGCCCGGCTGGTGCTGGAACTGGGCCGCGAGGACGACGAACGGGCGGCGACCCGGGTGGAGCTGGCGACCAGCCTGGTGGTGAGGTCGAGCACCGGAGCGCCTCCCGTGGGCCAGGGGCGCGGGTATTGACGGTGCGGCGCGCGTATTGACGGGTCTGCGGGGTCACCCCACACTGCTCCGAAGCCAGTCGGTTGTACGACCGAAACTTTCGGAGGCGCCCCCGATGAGATCTCTGAGAACAGGCTTGTCCCTCGCATCCCTGGTGACCGGTCTCGCGCTCCTGCTCGCGGCGCCCGCCGCGCACGCCGCCGACACCCCGCTGCGCGACCTCGCGGCAGCCAAGGGAAAGGTCATCGGCACCGCCGTCACCGGCTCCAAGCTCACCGGCGCCTACGGCGACATCGCCGGGGCGCAGTTCAGCTCGCTCACCCCCGGCAACGCCATGAAGTGGGGCACGGTCGAGCCCGCGCAGGGCACCTTCGACTGGACCGAGGCCGACCAGATCGTGGCCTTCGCCCAGGCCCACAACCAGCAGGTGCGCGGCCACACCCTGGTCTGGCACAACCAGAACCCGAGCTGGCTGACCAACGGCAGCTGGACCCCCGCGCAGCTCAGCGGCCTGCTGCAGAACCACATCAGCACCGAGGTGGGCCGCTACAAGGGCAAGATCGCCTCCTGGGACGTGGTCAACGAGCCCTTCAACGAGGACGGCACCTACCGCCCCACCCTCTGGTACGACGGCCTCGGCGCGGACTACATCGCCAACGCCCTGACCTGGGCGCACGCCGCCGATCCGGCCGCCAAGCTGTACATCAACGACTACAACGTCGAGGGCGTCAACGCGAAGTCCACCGCCCTGTACAACCTGGTCAAGTCCCTGAAGGCGCGGGGTGTCCCGATCGACGGGGTGGGCCTCCAGGCCCATCTGATCCTCGGCCAGGTGCCCTCCACCCTCCAGCAGAACATCCAGCGCTTCGCCGACCTGGGCGTGGACGTGGCGATCACCGAGCTGGACATACGGATGGCGCTGCCCGCCGACAGCGCGAAACTCGCCCAGCAGAAGGCCGACTTCACCTCCGTCGTGGCCGCCTGCGTGGCCGTGACCCGCTGTGTCAACGTCACCGTCTGGGGCTTCACCGACTCCGACTCCTGGGTGCCCGGCACCTTCCCGGGGTACGGCGCGGCGACGCCGTACGACGAGAACTACGCGCCGAAACCGGCGTACTACGGCATCTCCGGGGCGCTTGGCGGGACGACGCCCACGCCGCCCCCGCCCGCTGGGGCCTGCCAGGCGGCGTACAGCGTGACCAGCCAGTGGAACACCGGGTTCACCGGGCAGGTGACGATCTCCTGTTCCGGTGCCTCGCTGTCGTCGTGGAAGGCGAACTGGACGTTCGGCGCGGGGCAGCAGATCACCCAGGCCTGGAACGCCACCTGCACCCAGAGCGGCACGGTGGTCAGTTGCGCGAACGCCTCGTACAACGGCTCGGTCCCGGACGGCGGTTCGGTGACGTTCGGGTTCAACGGATCGTGGAGCGGGAGCAATCCGGTGCCTGTAGTGACCCTGGGATGAGTGTGCACGGTCGCCCGGAGTGAGAATCTCCCCAGAGACGGGCCGGCGGGTGGGCCGGCGGTCGAGAGCGCTGAAGGCCGTCGGTCTCACCCCGGCGGGTGCGCTGGTGCTGGGCGCGGGCGCCGCAGGCTGGGCGTACCGGCATCTGAACGGCAACATCAAGAGCGTCGACATCAACAGCGCGCTCGGCCACGACCGCGCCCGGTAGGCGATGACCCCCCGTCCGCCGCCGCCTCGGCGTCCGCCGCCCCGCTGCCCGCCGGGTCCCTGAACATCCTGGTCAAGAGCCGTCTGCTCCTCAAGGCGGGCGCCCACCACCTCGACGGCACCCAGGCCCTCGCCCTGGCCCGCACCCGGTACGGCATCGGCGACGGCAGCGACCTGGGCCGCACAGGCCTGCGGCAGAAGCCGGTCAAGGCCCTGCCGGCACAGTCGGCCGCCACCGACCTGCTCACCGACCCGGGCAGGCTCTACCGGGTGGTGCCCTCCCGGCCGGCGGGACCGGCTGTGGGCGTCCCTGCGCTGAGTGGACGCTCCCTGAGCTGCGCGAACAGCGGCCGGGTCGCCCGCTGCGGAGGTTCCCGGAAGAATCTCGAAGAAATTCCGAGGAGCGTGTCGATCCGGGTGCCGCCCGTTCGACGCAGGGGTGAGAAGGCGGGGACAGCCCCCGCCGTCCCGACCGAAGGAGTCACCATGCCCCGTTACCTGTCGCTCGTGAGGATCGACGAGAAGACCGCCCCCGCCGAGGGCCCCAGCCCCGAGCTGATGCGGCGGATGGGCGAGCTGATCGAGGAGATCACCAAGGCCGGCGTCATGCTCGACACCGCCGGGCTGACCCCCTCCGCCGAGGGCACCCGGGTGCGCTGGGAGGGCGGCCAGATCTCCGTCACCGACGGACCCTTCACCGAGTCCAAGGAGGTCATCGGCGGCTACGCGCTCATGCAGTGCAAGGACAAGGCCGAGGCCCTGGAGTGGACCAAGCGGTTCCTGAAGGTGCACGAGGAGTTCTGGACGGTGACCTGCGAGGTCCGTGAGATCGCCGAGGGCTGAGCCTTCTTGGCCCTGGGGGCTCGGGGGTGTTGCATGTGGGCTGTGGAACCACAGCCCACGGCCGCACACGCCACCGAGCCCGCCCCCGACCCCGCACACGGCACCGCAGGCACCACCGCTGACGCCGCCGAGCACGCCGCCGAGCACGCCATCGAGACCGTCTTCCGGCTCGAATTCCCCCGGGTCGTCGCCGGTGTGGCCCGCCTCGTCCGGGATGTCGGCATCGCGGAGGAACTGGCCCAGGACGCCCTCGTGGCGGCGCTGGAGCGGTGGCCCCGGGACGGGGTGCCGGACAACCCGGGCGCCTGGCTCATGGCCACCGCCCGCCATCGCGCCGTGGACCTGATCCGCCGCCGCGAGACCTACGCCCGCAAACTGGCGGAGATCGGCCGCGACCTGGAGACGACGGCCCCGGCCGGGGAGCCGGCCGACGCCGCCGACCCGGACGACATCGACGACGACCTGCTGCGGCTGGTCTTCACCGCCTGCCACCCGGTGCTGTCGCCCGAGGCCCGCACGGCCCTGACCCTGCGGCTGCTGGGCGGCCTGACCACGGCCGAGATCGCCCGCGCGTTCCTCCTGCCGGAGCCGACGGTCGCCCAGCGCATCGTCCGCGCGAAACGCACCCTGGCCACGAAGAACGTCGCCTTCGAGGTCCCGTACGGCCCCGACCGCGAGGCCCGCCTGGGCTCCGTACTGGACGTCATCTACCTGATCTTCAACGAGGGGTACGCCGCCACGGCGGGCGACGACTGGCTGCGTCCCGCGCTGTGCGAGGACGCCCTCAGGCTGGCCCGTGTCCTGTCCTCCCTCATGCCGAAGGAACCGGAGGTCCACGCCCTCACCGCCCTCCTGGAGTTCCAGGCCTCCCGCTCCGCCGCCCGCACCGGCCCCGACGGCGCGCCGGTCCTGCTCAAGGACCAGAACCGCCGCCGCTGGAACCGCCTGCTCATCTCCCGTGGCGTCACCGCCCTCGGCCGGGCCGAGGCCACCGGCGCCGGCGTCCCCGGCCCCTACACCCTGCAGGCGGCCATCGCGGCCTGCCACGCGCACGCGTACGCCTACGAGGACACGGACTGGGCCGCCATCGCCCGCCTCTACGCCCTGCTCGCCGTCCGGTCCCCGTCCCCGGTGGTCGAGTTGAACCGCGCGGTGGCCGTCTCCATGACGGAGGGCCCGGCCGAGGCGCTGCGCCTGGTGGACGCACTCGCCGGCGAACCCTCGCTGCGGACCTACCACCTGCTGCCGAGCGTCCGCGCCGACCTCCTCTCCCGCCTCGGCCGTACGGCGGAGGCCAGGGCGGAGTTCGAGCGGGCGGCGGCACTGACCCACAACGAACGGGAGCGGGAGCTGTTGCTGCGCAGGGCCGCGGAGACCGGTTGACGGGGCCCGCCGGGTCGACGGGTGTCAGTCCAGCGGGTGGCCGATCAGCATCGTCGGGGCCCCGGCCACGCGGGTCAGGAACACCGTCGCCGAGTTCGGTCCCTGGGGCTTCACCTTCCGGCGCAGTTCCTCCGGTTCCACCGCCGAGCCGCGCTTCTTCACGGTCAGGACGCCGACCCCGCGTTCCCGCAGCAGGGCCTTCAACTTCTTGACGTTGAAGGGGAGTCGGTCGGTGATCTCGTACGCCGACGCGTAGGCCGTCTCCCGGCGCTCGTCCGCCGTGACGTACGCGATCGTCGCGTCGATCAGGCCCCCGTCCAGCTCCCGCGCGACCTCGGCGACCAGGTGGGCACGGATCACGGCGCCGTCGGGCTCGTACAGGTACCGGCCCACCGGCCGTACGGCGGGATCGGGCAGGCCCCGGCCGAGCAGGGAGCGCGGGCCGGGGAGCAGGGTGGCCCGCACGGCGCCCGGGGAGCCCGTGCCGAACCACAGGACCGCCTCCTTGACGTCCCCGCCGTCGGAGATCCACTCGGCCTCCGCCGGCGGCGGGACCGCCTCGTGCGGAATGCCGGGGGCGATCTTCAGGGCGGCCACGGGGGCGGCGGAGGCCGCCGACACCGCCCAGGACAGGGGAGGGGAGTAGGCCTCGGGGTCGAAGATGCGGCCCCGGCCGCCACGCCGGGCCGGGTCCACGAACACCGCGTCGTACGGCGCCGGGTCCACCTCCGTGACGTCGGCCTCCCGCACCTCGATCAGATCGTCCAGCCCGAGCGCCCGCGCGTTCGCCCGGGCCACCGCGGCCGTCAGCGGGTCACGGTCCACCGCGAGCACCCGGATCCCGGCCCGCGCGAGCGCGATCGCGTCACCGCCGATCCCGCAGCACAGGTCGGCCACGGACGTCACCCCCAGCGTCCGCAGGCGCCGCGCCCGGTAGGCCGCCACACTCGCCCGCGTCGACTGTTCCACCCCGTTCGGCGTGAAGAACATCCGCTCCGCGTCCGCCGCCCCGAACTTCACCACCGCCCGCTGCCGCAGCCGGGCCTGGCCGAGCGCCGCCGACACCAGGTCGGCCGGGTGGTCGCGGCGCAGCCGGGTGGCGACGGCGAGTTCGTCGGCCGGCGCGGTCCCGCGCACCTCGTCGAGGAGCGCTCGTCCCTCGGGGGTCAGCAGCGCGTGGAAGGGGAGATCGTTCACCGGCTCATTGTGGGCCAGTCGGTGGATGCTGCGCCCGCGGCGGCGGTGTCGGGCAGGCTTCCGGGCCGGTGCCTGGGAGGATCCGGCACCATGCGACTAGTAGTACAAAATGAAGAAAATCGGTCATCTGGTCCCATGGCGCGGTGCGCCGCGCTCGCCGCCCTCGTCCTCGCCCTCGTGGCCTCCGGCTGCGCGGGTCCCTACCCGGACACCGGTGTCCGGCCCGCCCCCGGCCAGCAGCCGGGGCGGGCCGCCGGCCCGGCACACGACCTGGACTCCCACGCCTCCCGGCTCGCCGCCGAGCACGCCCGCGTGGCCGCGGCCGCCCGGCGCTGGGGACTCGCCCAGGTGCCGCTCACGCCCCCGGCCCCACCGGCCAGGAAGCCGACGATCACCGCGCGCGCCGGCTTCGAGGTGGACGGGCAGGTGGAGGACGACCTGCCCCCCGTCTTCACCACGATCCCCACCAAGCAGAAGGTCGTCTTCCTCACCATCGACGACGGCGCCGAGAAGGACCCGGCGTTCCTGCGCATGATGAGCGAGCTGAAGATCCCGTACACCGCCTTCCTCAGCAACTACCTGGTCAAGGACGACTACGGCTACTTCCGCAAGATGCAGTCCGAGGGCCACACCCTCAACAACCACACCCTCACCCACCCCTACCTGCCCGGCCTCGACTACGAGGAACAGCGGGACGAGATCTGCGGCATGCAGACGATCATGCGCAAACAGTTCGGCAGGCGCCCCGCCGTCTTCCGGCCGCCGTACGGCAACTACAACGGCGACACCCTGCGCGCCGCCAAGTCCTGCGGCATCAAGTACGCGCCGATCTGGGACGAGGAGGTCTTTGTCGACCACTGGGAGTACCGCGAGGACGACCGCAGTCTGCACCCCGGCGACATCGTGCTCACCCACTTCCGCGGCCGCGACGACTGGAACGGCACGATGGTCGACGACATGCGCCGCTTTCTGGAGAAGGTCACCCGGGAGGGCTACGCGGTCGCACGCCTGGAGGACTACCTGTGACGAGCGGGCGGGCGCGGCGGGCGGGGCGGTGCCGGATGCTCCTGGCGGCGGCCCTCACCGCCGCCCTCCTGCCGGCCGGCACCGGCTGCGCCCAGTCCGTCGACCCCATCGAGCGGCTCGGCAGGAAGGCGGCCCAGGAGGTGCGGCCGAACGGGCCGGCCAGGGAGCCGGCGTACCGCCGCTGGGGCCTGCGGTACCCGCTGGCCCCGCCTCCGCACCCGCCGGCCCGCCCGCTGTCGGAGTCCCGCACCCCGGCCCACGCCCGGCCCCCGGTCGTGGACCGCGTCCCCACCACGGACCGGGTCGTCTTCCTCACCTACGACGACGGCGCCGAGCGGGACCCCCGATTCGTCGACCTGGTCCGCGAACTCCGGCTCCCCGTCAGCCTGTTCCTCACCGACAGCGTCGTCGGACCGGGCTACGGCCACTTCGCCCGGCTGCGTTCGGTCGGCGCCACCGTCCAGAACCACACGCTCCACCACCCCGCCCTGCCCGGACTCCCGTACGCCGGCCAGCGCGCCGAGATCTGTGGCCAGCAGGACAAGCTCCGCTCCCGCTTCGGAATCCGCCCCCGCCTGTTCCGCCCGCCCTACGGCAGGTACGACACCACCACCCTGCGCGCGGCGGCCCACTGCGGGATCAGGGCGGTGGTCCTGTGGCGCGCGGCCATGACCGCCACCGGCCTCGCCTGCCCGAGGGGCGACCGCCACCTCCACCCCGGCGACATCGTCCTGGTCGGCCCGGACGAGCCGACGGCCCCCACCCCGAGGAGCCTCACGACCCGCCTCCTGCGCACGATCCAGTCCCAGGGCCTGACGGTGGCCCGCCTGGAGGACTACCTGTAAACCCCCCGCAGCCGCCGCGAGCCGCGCCCGCAACACGCCCAGTCGGGCGCGGCGCCGCCCCCGCACCGCGCGCCCGCAACTGAGCCGTCCGCGCGACCCGCAGCCGCATCGCGCACCCAAACCGAGCCCCCGCACCCCACCGCACCCCACCGCGCCGCCCGCGCGCCCCGCCACCGCGCACCGCGCACCCGCAGCCGTGCTGCCCGCACCCGCAGCCGTGCTGCCCGCACCCGCAGCCGTGCTGCCCGCACCCGCAGCCGTGCTGCCCGCACCCGCAGCCGTGCTGCCCGCGCCCGCAGCGTGCCGTGCTGCCGCGAGGTGCGGCGCGCGCGTGCAAACTGCTGACGCGCCGCACGGCAATTGGCACTCCGCTTGACCGAGTGCTAATCGCAGTCATAGTCTCGGCTCTGGCACTCGACGAAGGAGAGTGCCAACAACGCGACGGGCAGGTCCGGCACCCGCGACGACGGATCGACCTGGTCGCCACCTCAGACAGTTAACCCCGTGAGATCTCCGAAGGGGGAGGTCGGATCGTGACGACCACCAGCTCCAAGGTTGCCATCAAGCCGCTCGAGGACCGCATCGTGGTCCAGCCGCTCGACGCCGAGCAGACCACCGCCTCTGGCCTGGTCATCCCGGACACCGCCAAGGAGAAGCCCCAGGAGGGCGTCGTCCTGGCCGTGGGCCCGGGCCGCTTCGAGAACGGCGAGCGTCTGCCGCTCGACGTCAAGACCGGCGACATCGTGCTGTACAGCAAGTACGGCGGCACCGAGGTGAAGTACAACGGCGAGGAGTACCTCGTCCTCTCGGCTCGCGACGTTCTCGCGATCATCGAGAAGTAAGCATCACCTCGAAGCGAACCTTTGCCTGAGCTGCGCCCCTGGCCCCCCGCGACAGATAACGAAGCCGGGCGCCCGGGGCGCAGTGTCTTTTTCACCCACCAGTTTCCGAGAGGGCTCCCGCTGTCATGGCGAAGATCCTGAAGTTCGACGAGGACGCCCGTCGCGCCCTCGAGCGCGGCGTCAACAAGCTTGCCGACACGGTCAAGGTGACGATCGGTCCCAAGGGCCGCAACGTCGTCATCGACAAGAAGTTCGGCGCCCCGACCATCACCAACGACGGCGTCACCATCGCCCGCGAGGTCGAGATCGAGGACCCGTACGAGAACCTCGGCGCCCAGCTGGTGAAGGAGGTGGCGACCAAGACCAACGACATCGCGGGTGACGGCACCACCACCGCCACCGTGCTCGCCCAGGCGCTGGTGCGCGAGGGCCTGAAGAACGTCGCCGCCGGCGCCTCCCCGGCCGCCCTGAAGAAGGGCATCGACGCCGCCGTCAAGGCCATCTCCGAGGACCTGCTCGCCTCGGCCCGGCCGATCGACGAGAAGTCCGACATCGCCGCCGTGGCCGCGCTGTCCGCCCAGGACCAGCAGGTCGGCGAGCTGATCGCCGAGGCGATGGACAAGGTCGGCAAGGACGGTGTCATCACCGTCGAGGAGTCCAACACCTTCGGTCTGGAGCTGGACTTCACCGAGGGCATGGCCTTCGACAAGGGCTACCTGTCGCCGTACTTCGTGACGGACCAGGAGCGCATGGAGGCCGTCCTGGAGGACCCCTACATCCTGATCAACCAGGGCAAGATCTCCTCCATCCAGGACCTGCTGCCGCTGCTGGAGAAGGTCATCCAGGCCGGCGCGTCCAAGCCGCTGCTGATCATCGCCGAGGACGTCGAGGGCGAGGCCCTGTCGACCCTGGTCGTCAACAAGATCCGCGGCACCTTCAACGCGGTCGCCGTCAAGGCCCCCGGCTTCGGTGACCGCCGCAAGGCGA
Source organism: Streptomyces sp. NPDC006739 (assembly GCF_042869815.1). NCBI lineage: Bacteria > Bacillati > Actinomycetota > Actinomycetes > Kitasatosporales > Streptomycetaceae > Streptomyces > Streptomyces sp. NPDC006739. The sequence continues at coordinate 597,077 of NZ_JBIAGM010000001.1, read as the reverse complement.
TGCTGGAGGACATGGCGGTCCTCACCGGCGCCACGGTCATCTCCGAGGAGGTCGGCCTCAAGCTCGACCAGGCCGGCCTGGACGTGCTGGGCTCCGCCCGCCGCATCACGGTCACCAAGGACGACACCACCATCGTCGACGGCGCCGGCGACTCCGCCGCCGTCCAGGGCCGCATCGCCCAGATCAAGGCCGAGATCGAGAACACGGACTCCGACTGGGACCGCGAGAAGCTCCAGGAGCGCCTCGCCAAGCTGGCCGGCGGCGTGTGCGTGATCAAGGTCGGCGCCGCCACCGAGGTGGAGCTGAAGGAGAAGAAGCACCGTCTGGAGGACGCCATCTCCGCGACCCGCGCCGCGGTCGAGGAGGGCATCGTCTCCGGTGGTGGCTCCGCCCTGGTCCACGCGGCCAAGGTGCTGGAGGGCGGCCTGGGCAAGTCCGGCGACGAGGCCACCGGTGTCTCCGTCGTCCGCCGCGCGGTCGTCGAGCCGCTGCGCTGGATCGCCGAGAACGCCGGCCTCGAGGGCTACGTCATCACCTCCAAGGTGGCCGAGCTGGAAAAGGGCCAGGGCTTCAACGCCGCCACCGGCGAGTACGGCGACCTGGTCAAGGCCGGCGTCATCGACCCGGTGAAGGTCACCCGCTCCGCCCTGGAGAACGCCGCGTCCATCGCCTCCCTGCTGCTCACGACCGAGACCCTGGTCGTCGAGAAGAAGGAAGAGGAAGAGGCGGCCGCCGGGGGCCACGGCCACGGCCACGCCCACTGACGCACGTCGGTAGATCCGGCTGAAGGCTGAAGGCTGAAGGCCCGGTACCCCGAGGGGTGCCGGGCCTTCACGCTGCCCGGCCGCCCGCTACCGCTCCAGCGCGTCCAGCGCGCCCAGTTGCTGCATCAGACCCAGCTGGTCCTCGTGCCACCACAACTCGGCGATCTTCCCGTCGTCACCGAACCGGCAGATGGTCGTCCCGGTCATCGCGACCTGCCGCCCGGTGTTCGGCAGCCCCAGGAACTCGCCCTTCTGCACAGCCGTCCAGGTCCACCGCGCGCACACCCGGTCGCCCTGGGCGATCAGGTCGTCGACCGTGAAGCTGAAGTCGAAGGCGTCGCGCCACATCCGGAACTCGCTCCGTGCGGCGTCCAGCCCGATCGTGTCCTGAGGGTTCATCGGATCGTGGCTGTGGATGTCCTCCTGCAGCAGGTCGTTGAGCGGTGCCAGTTCGCCCGGGGCCGCCAGGGCGTCCAGGAACCGGCGCACCATGTCCACGGACAACTGCTCGTCCCGTACGACGTCGAGATCCATGAACGTCGGCATCTCGTCGCACAGTGCGACCATCTGCCTGAAGATCCGGTCGGTCTCCGGGAGGTTCGAGTTCCGCATCGCCTCCTCGTACGACGGGAACTCCACGATCTCGATGAGGTGCGACCCGTCCGAACGGTCCCGGCCGACCAGATCGTGCGTCGCCGTCCGCTTCCCCTTGGTCTGCTCGACCCACCTGTCCAACAGCCGGTTCATCTCGTCGAACCGGCTGGTCCTGCACTCGATGAGCTGTACGAACGTCATGACGCCGCCTCCGGCCCCCCTGGTCCGGTTCCGTCACGCCCATTTTCGCACCGGGGCGGCGGCGTCACCCGTCCGCTACTGAGGGCCGTACTTCCGCCCGGTCTTCGAGGTGACGCCGCCGAGCAGGCCGCGCGGGGCCACCTTCACCAGCCCCATCAGCGCCTTGTAGCGGGGATCCGGGATGGACAGCGACTTCCCGCGCGCCAGATCGGCCAGCGCCGCCGTGACCAGTTTGTCCGCGTCCAGCCACAGCCAGCCCGGGATGTTGTCCGTGCCCATCCCGGCCCGCTGGTGGAACTCGGTGCGCACGAAGCCGGGGCACAGCGCCATCAGCCGGACCCCGCTGCCCGCCAGGTCCTTCGCCGCCCCCTGGGTGAACTGCACGACCCACGCCTTGGACGCCCCGTAGGTGCCGCGCGGCACGAAGGCCGCCACCGAGGCCACGTTGACGACACCGCCCCGCCCGCGCTCCCGCATCGCCTCGGCCGCCGCCGAGGTCAGCCGCAGCACCGCCTCGCAGTGCACCTTGAGCATCTTCAGCTCGTCCGCCATCGACACGTCGAGGTAGCGGCCCTTGTTGCCGAAGCCCGCGTTGTTGATCAGCAGGTCGACGGGGTTGCGGCGGTCGCCGAGGCGGGCGGCGACCGTCTCGATTCCGTCGTCGGTCGCCAGGTCGGCGGTGCGGACCTCCGCCTCGATGCCGTGCCGGTCGTGCAGCTCGGTCGCCTGCTCGCGCAGCCGTTTGGTGTCCCGGGCCACCAGGACGAGGTCGTGCCCGTCCGCCGCCAGCCGTCGCGCGAACGCGGCACCGATGCCCGCGGTCGATCCCGTAATGAGAGCCGTTGTCATGGCCCAAGGGTAGTTACCCGGACTGACACGGTCCGCTCCGCGCGCGGGCCTCGGCCCTCCTGCGGCGCCGGGTGCGCCAGTGCCGCGTGACGTCGGGTGACATCCGCTCAGGACGAGGCGTCCGCCACGTACTTGCGGGCCGCCGCCAGGGACTCCGGGTGCAGGGCCGTACCCGCCGGGAGCAGACGCGGCAGCAGCTCCCGCTCGGTGGTGACCGCACGGAACTGCAGCGCCACCGTCACCTCGTGCTCCGGCCGGTGCACGATCTCGATCGGATCGCCCGTCCGTATCTCACCCGGATCGATCACCCGGAGGTAGGCACCCGGCGCACCCTTCCGCGTGAATCTGCGGACCCACCCGCGTTCGCCCAAATGGCCCTGAAAAGTACGGCACGGAATCCGCCCGGAGGTGACCTCCAGGACCACCTGTGAACCGACCCGCCAGCGCTCGCCGATCAGCGCGCCGGAGACGTCCACGCCGGCGGTGGTGAGGTTCTCGCCGAAGGCGCCGTTGCCCAGCGTCCGGCCCAGCTCGCGCTCCCAGCCGTCCAGGTCCTCGCGCGCGAAGGCGTACACCGCCTGGTCGTCGCCGCCGTGGTGGCGGGTGTGGCAGACCGCGTCCCCGGCCAGCCCGCTCGCCCCGAGCCCCTTGGGGCCCGGCGCCGCCACCCGCACCGCCGTGTCCACCGGCCGCTTGTCGATGCCGGTGACGCCGTCCGGCTGCTCGGTGTACGACACCGGGAGCGGGCGGCCGAGGTTGACCGAGAGAAGCTTCATGGCCGAACGGTAGGCGACCGCACCCCAAAGCGTCTACGCGTTATTCGGCTCCCGGCCCAAGTCGGCCTTATACTCGAAGGGTGATCGAGGCCCGTCATCTCCGCGTCCTGCGCGCCGTCGCCACCACTGGCTCCTTCTCGGCGGCCGGACGGGAACTGGGCTGCACCCAGCCCGCGGTCAGCCAGCAGATGAAGGCCCTGGAGGCATCCGTCGGCACCCCGCTGCTGGTCCGCGGCGGCCGCGAGATGCGCCTGACCCAGGCCGGTGAGGCCCTCGTACGGCACGCTTCGGGGATCCTCGCCGGGCTCACCGCGGCCGAGGAGGAGGTCGCCGCCATCGCCGGCCTGCGCGCGGGCCGGGTCCGGCTGGTCTCCTTCCCCAGCGGCAGCTCCACCCTGGTGCCCACCGCCCTCGCCGCCCTGCGCGCCGCGCACCCCGGCACCCGGGTCTCCCTCGAGGAGGCCGAACCCCCGGAGTCGGTCGGGCTGCTGCGCGAGGGCGACTGCGACGTGGCGCTGGCCTTCCGCTACGAGGGGGCGGCGGCCGAGGAGGAGTGGGACGACCTGGTCGTACAGCCCCTGCTGACGGACCGGCTGGTCGCCCTGGTGCCCGAGCGGCACCGGCTCGCGCGCACCGGCGTCTCGGGGCCCGTCGCCATCGGGGAACTGGCCGGGGAGCCGTGGATCGCGGGCTGCCCGCGCTGTCGCGGCCAGCTGGTCCAGGTCTGCGAGAGTGCCGGATTCACCCCGCGTATCGACTTCGCCACCGACGACTACCCGGCGGTGGTGGGCCTGGTGGGAGCGGGTCTCGGCGTCGCCGTCCTGCCCCAGCTCGCGGTGGAGTCGGTACGGCCCAGGGGAGTGCGCACGGTGGCGCTGGAACCGGCGGTACGGCGGGAGATCGTCGCGCTCACGCTGCCCGATCTGGCGCAGGTGCCGGCGGTCGCGGCCACGCTGGCACAACTGGCGCGCGCGGCGCGCCGTTAGGCGTCCCCCCTTCCGTCCCCCCTTCCTCGTCGCTTTCCGCGGTCCTCAGGTCGCTTCCCGCGAGTTGCGAACTGCAGAAACGTTCCTTCAAGTGTTCGAGGCGGTGTGCCCGCTGGTCGACGACGCCGACACCAGCCGGTTCCGCGCCCGCCCCATGAGCTCTTCACGCTCGTCCTCGGTCAGGCCGCCCCACACGCCGTACGGCTCGCGCACCGCCAGTGCGTGCGCCGCGCACTCCGCGCGCACGGGGCACCTCATGCAGACCTCCTTGGCCGAGTTCTCGCGAGCGCTCCGAGCCGCCCCGCGCTCGCCCTCCGGATGGAAGAAGAGCGAGCTGTCGACCCCGCGGCAGGCAGCCAGCAGCTGCCAGTCCCACAGGTCCGCGTTCGGTCCGGGAAGGCGGGAGAAATCTGCCATTACGTGACCCCTTGTAGCCGTTCTGGGCGGATACGGTGCCAATGACCGTACAGGTTCCGGTCTAAGGAGATGAAAATATGACTCATTGCGAATCTAGCTCCAGACACTGAGAAACGGGAAGAAAAGGCGCTAAATGGGGCATAGGTTGTGATGAAAAGTTGAGGGTCTGACGACCGTGTCTGCACCGTGTGCGCGCCCTCACGTAGAGTGCCGAAGACGGCACGCGGGCCCGTAACTCTTTCGAGTGACCGTCGTTGAGAGTGCGGAGGCGGTTGAAAGCACAAGCGCTCGGGCAGGCGTCCGAGACGTTCGACCGCACAGGTGACGATTCCGTACCAGCCTGGAGGCTCAAGGTGACGCGCATCAGCTGCGGAGGGCGGTCATGACATCCGTCCTCGTCTGCGACGACTCCCCGCTTGCCCGAGAGGCGCTGCGCCGCGCGGTCGCGACCGTGCCCGGCGTCGAGCGTGTGACGACGGCGGCCAACGGCGAGGAAGTCCTCCGCCGCTGGGGCGCCGACCGCTCGGACCTCATCCTGATGGACGTGCGCATGCCCGGACTGGGTGGCGTCGAGACAGTGCGCCGGCTGCTGTCGGCAGACCCCGGCGCGCGCATCATCATGCTCACCGTCGCCGAGGACCTCGACGGCGTGGCCCTCGCGGTCGCCGCCGGCGCCCGGGGCTACCTGCACAAGGACGCCTCCCGCGCGGAGCTGCGCGCCACGGTGACCCAGGCGCTCGCCGACCCGACCTGGCGGCTGGCACCGCGCCGGCTGCGCTCCGCCGAGATGGGCGCCGCGCCCACGCTCACGGCGCGCGAGATCCAGGTCCTCGAAGGCATGAGCCACGGCCGCTCCAACGCCGAGATCGGCCGCGAGCTGTTCCTCTCCGAGGACACCGTCAAGACCCACGCCCGACGCCTGTTCAAGAAGCTCGGCGCCTCGGACCGCGCGCACGCGGTGGCGCTCGGGTTCCGCTGGGGACTGGTCCGGTAGGGAGTGGACCGCAGCGGGGGAGCGGAACGGCCCGGCCGGCTCGGCGTTCCCCGCCTACCCGATGGTGGGCGGGGTCGGCAACCAGGGCCGCCCGAGGGCCGCTGCTCGTTTCGTCGCCGATGCCGCATCCTTGAGGTGTGGAGTCTCTCGGGGACGAGTCGATCGAGCGGAAGGGGAGGGCGCAGGGGATGAGTGCCGGCGCACCTGCTCATAACGCTTCGGTGCACAACCACGGGCACGATGCGACGGACCGGACGGCCGCAAGGCACCATGGACCGATGCGCGACGACGAGGCGGGCACGGCCCCAGGGGCGTTCGGTGCGCTCGTGCACCGAGCCGTCGACGGGGACGAGCAGGCCACGCACGACCTGCTCGCCCATGTCCACCCGTTGGCGCTGCGCTACTGCCGGACCAGGCTCTCCCGGCTCCCGGGCGACGCGCGCCACTTCGTGGAGGACCTCGCCCAGGAGGTCTGCGTCGCCGTCCTGCTGGCCCTGCCCCGCTACCGGGACACCGGCCGGCCCTTCGAGGCGTTCGTCTTCGCCATCGCCTCGCACAAGGTCGCCGACCTCCAGCGGGCCGCGATGCGACACCCCGGCTCCACGGCCGTCCCCTCGGACGAGATGCCGGAGCGGCCGGACGACTCGCTCGGCCCCGAGGAGCGCGCCCTGCTCAGCAGCGACGCCGAGTGGGCCAAGAAACTGCTGGCCAACCTGCCCGAGAACCAGCGGGAACTGCTGTTGCTGAGGATCGCCGTGGGGTTGACGGCAGAGGAAACCGGTCAGATGTTGGGAATGTCACCCGGCGCGGTCAGGGTGGCCCAGCACCGGGCGCTGAGCCGGCTCAGAGCCCTGGCGGAGCAGTGACATCCGTGCGGTGAGCGCCTTCCCTGAACAGGCACCGCCCCGTTTCCGTACGAACATACGAGGCCGGAGCCGTCCCTGACCGTGGACGATCGTGGAATGTGACGGCCGTGCTTCCCGTTAGCATGGACATCCGCACCGATCAAGGCCATTTGGGGAAGGTGTCATGACTGCCAACGTCGACGGAGTGCCCGGTAAATTCGCGACACTCGGGCTGACCTACGACGACGTGCTGCTGCTGCCGGGTGCATCGGAAGTGCTCCCCAACGCGGTCGACACCTCGTCCCGCATCTCCCGCAACGTCCGGGTCAACATCCCGCTGCTCTCCGCGGCGATGGACAAGGTGACCGAGTCCCGCATGGCCATCGCGATGGCCCGGCTGGGCGGCGTGGGCGTGCTGCACCGCAACCTCTCCGTCGAGGACCAGGTCAACCAGGTCGACCTGGTCAAGCGGTCCGAGTCCGGCATGGTCACCGACCCCATCACGGTGCACCCCGAGGCCACGCTCGCCGAGGCGGACGCCCTGTGCGCCAAGTTCCGCATCAGCGGTGTCCCGGTCACCGACCCGGCCGGCAAGCTGCTCGGCATCGTCACCAACCGCGACATGGCCTTCGAGACCGACCGCACCCGTCAGGTCCGCGAGGTCATGACGCCGATGCCGCTGGTTACCGGCAAGGTCGGCATCTCCGGCACGGACGCCATGGAGCTGCTGCGCCGCCACAAGATCGAGAAGCTCCCCCTGGTCGACGACGCGGGTGTCCTCAAGGGCCTCATCACGGTCAAGGACTTCGTCAAGGCCGAGAAGTACCCCAACGCGGCCAAGGACGCGGAGGGCCGGCTGCTCGTCGGCGCGGCCGTGGGCGCCAGCCCCGAGGCACTGGAGCGTGCCCAGGCCCTCGCCGAGGCCGGCGTGGACTTCCTGGTCGTCGACACCTCGCACGGCCACAACAGCAACGCCCTCAGCTGGATGTCGAAGATCAAGTCGAGCGTCTCCGTCGACGTGATCGGCGGCAACGTCGCCACCCGCGACGGTGCGCAGGCCCTCATCGACGCCGGTGTCGACGGCATCAAGGTGGGCGTGGGCCCCGGCTCCATCTGTACGACCCGTGTCGTCGCCGGCATCGGCGTCCCGCAGGTCACCGCCATCTACGAGGCCTCCCTCGCGGCCCGTCCGGCGGGCATCCCGCTGATCGGTGACGGCGGTCTGCAGTACTCCGGCGACATCGGCAAGGCCCTCGCGGCCGGCGCCGACACGGTGATGCTCGGCTCGCTGCTCGCGGGCTGCGAGGAGTCGCCCGGAGAGCTGCAGTTCATCAACGGCAAGCAGTTCAAGTCGTACCGCGGCATGGGCTCGCTCGGCGCGATGCAGTCCCGCGGCCAGGCGAAGTCGTACTCGAAGGACCGCTACTTCCAGGGCGAGGTCTCCTCGGACGACAAGCTCGTGCCCGAGGGCATCGAGGGTCAGGTGCCCTACCGCGGCCCGCTGTCCAGCGTCCTGCACCAGCTCGTCGGCGGCCTGCGCCAGACCATGGGCTATGTGGGCGCGGCCACCATCGAGGAGATGGAGTCCAAGGGCCGCTTCGTCCGCATCACCTCGGCGGGCCTCAAGGAGAGCCACCCGCACGACATCCAGATGACGGTCGAGGCGCCGAACTACAGCCGAAAGTAGTCTGCACGCGCGCGCGTGCAGACGATCGAGGGCGGCTCCGGAGCAACCGGGGCCGCCCTCGTCGTGCCCGTCGGCGATACTGGAAGACGCTGAGACGCATCAGGGAAAGGCCACACATCGTGACTGAGATCGAGATCGGGCGCGGCAAGCGCGGCCGCCGGGCGTACGCCTTCGACGACATCGCCGTCGTCCCCAGCCGCCGTACGCGGGACCCGAAGGAGGTCTCGATCGCCTGGCAGATCGACGCCTACCGGTTCGAGCTGCCGTTCCTCGCCGCTCCCATGGACTCGGTCGTCTCCCCGGCCACCGCGATCCGCATCGGCGAGCTGGGCGGCCTGGGTGTACTGAACCTGGAAGGCCTCTGGACCCGCCACGAGGACCCGCAGCCGCTGCTCGACGAGATCGTCGAGCTGGACGCGGACACGGCCACCCGCCGCCTCCAGGAGATCTACTCCGCCCCCATCAAGGAGGAGCTGATCGGCGCGCGCATCAAGGAGGTGCGCGACTCCGGGGTGGTCACGGCTGCCGCGCTCTCCCCGCAGCGCACGGCGCAGTTCTCCAAGGCGGTCGTGGACGCTGGCGTGGACATCTTCGTCATCCGCGGTACGACGGTCTCGGCGGAGCACGTCTCCGGCGCGCACGAGCCGCTCAACCTGAAGCAGTTCATCTACGAACTCGACGTCCCGGTGATCGTCGGCGGCTGCGCCACCTACACGGCCGCGCTGCACCTGATGCGCACCGGCGCGGCGGGCGTCCTGGTGGGCTTCGGCGGCGGCGCCGCGCACACCACGCGCAACGTGCTCGGCATCCAGGTGCCGATGGCCACGGCGGTGGCCGACGTGGCGGCTGCCCGCCGTGACTACATGGACGAGTCCGGCGGCCGGTACGTGCACGTGATCGCGGATGGCGGCGTCGGCTGGTCCGGCGACCTGCCCAAGGCGATCGCCTGCGGCGCCGACTCGGTGATGATGGGCTCCCCGCTCGCGCGCGCTACGGACGCTCCGGGCAAGGGCCACCACTGGGGCATGGAGGCCGTCAACGAGGAGCTGCCGCGCGGCAAGAAGGTCGACCTCGGCACGGTCGGCACCATCGAGGAGATCCTCACCGGCCCGTCCCACACCCCCGACGGCTCGATGAACTTCTTCGGCGCCCTGCGCCGCGCCATGGCCACCACCGGCTACAGCGAACTGAAGGAGTTCCAGCGGGTCGAGGTGACGGTGGCGGACAGCCAGCACAGCCGCTAGTGCTGCGACCGGAAAGGTTCACCGGCTCGCGACGCCCGGCACGGCACTCCCCCAGCCTTCGGCCGGGGGTACCCCCACGCCGCGTTGTCGCATCACCCGAGTACATCCAGTACGCGGGCGACGCTCCGCCTTGCGAGGCTCTTCTACTGCCTGAACGGCGTGGGAGGTGCCCCCAGCACCGGACGCCGCGAGCTTCTCGGCAGACCTTTCCGGCCACAGCACTAGGTCCGCCGTCACGGCGAAGGGCCGGCCCCTCACGGAGGGGCCGGCCCGTTCGCGTCCGCGACCGTCGCCGTTACCGCGCGGCCTTGCTGGTGCCGGAGAACGCGGCGTAGCCGGCGATGCCGAAGAAGACGAAGGTCAGCGGGTCGGCCTCGTCCTTCCAGGCCTTCTGGACCACGTCGAAGTGGTCGAAGAAGACCTGGGCGAAGCTCAGTCCGGTCTCCTTGGCGCCGATCATGGCCTCGCCCACCAGCTGGCCGAGGTAGACCGAGCCCAGGGCGAGGACGACGGCGGTGATCGCGAGGGCCGGGTTGCGGCCGCCCGCCTTGCCCGCGGCGACGCCGATGACGAGGCCGACGCCGACGGCCGCCCAGCCGATCTCGTGCTTGGTGACGCCGATGACCACACCGTAGAGAGCGGCCGCGACCAGGGCGGCGGCGACGGCGGCGATCAGTCCGAGGACGAGGTTGTTCCTGGGCGGCGCGGGCGGCGCCACGGGCGGCGGCACGGAACCCGGCTGCGCGTACGGCGGCAGCCCGGGCGGACCGGCGGGCTGCTGCTGCGCCGGGAACGGCTGCGGCGCCTGGGCCGGCTGCTGGGCCTGGGCCGACTGCTGCGGTGGCGGTGCTGACTGGCTCATGACAGGAATCCCCCCGTGTGGTGACACAACTGGTTGCTGAGCGGCGGCTGTGCGCACGGTGTGTACGGCGTGTGTGCCGTGTGCGACAAGTGGGGGGAGAGTAACAGTCGCCACCGACAACGCCCCGGGCGATTTCCGCTCAGAGCCGGTGCGCGGCCCCCGTCGGCGTGGCTCCCCGGGTGTCCAGCAGCAGTTGCGCCTTCACCGACAGCCCTTGCAGGTCGTACGTCCGGTGCTGCTGGAGCAGGATCGTCAGGTCGGCGTCCGCGGCCGCCTCGTAGAGGGAGTCCGCGCGCGGTACGGGTCGGTCCAGGACGCTCCAGGCGGCCACGTGGGGATCGTGGTAGCTGACCGAGGCGCCCAGCTCCAGCAGCCGGATCGCGATCTCCTGGGCGGGGGTGCCCTGCTGGTCGGCGAGGTCGGCCTTGTAGGTGACGCCGAGCAGCAGCACGCGCGCGCCCCGGGCGGACTTGCCGTGCTCGTTGAGCAGGGCGCCGGCCCGCTGGACGACGTAGTGGGGCATGCGGTGGTTGACCTGCTGGGCCAGCTCCACCATGCGCAGCGGCCGGTTGCCGTGGCCGGCCAGGTCCTGCGCGGCGCCGTGGCCGCCGACCCCGGGGCCGGGCCGGAAGGCCTGGAAGCCGAACGGTTTCGTCTCCGCGCAGCGGATGACGTCCCACAGGTCCACGCCCAAGTCGTGGCAGAGGACGGCCATTTCGTTGACCAGCGCGATGTTGACGTGCCGGTAGTTGGTCTCCAGGAGCTGCACGGTCTCCGCCTCGCGCAGCCCGCGCGCGCGGACCACCTTGTCGGTGAGCCGCCCGTAGAAGGCGGCGGCCGACTCGGTGCAGGCGGGGGTGAGGCCGCCGATGACCTTGGGCGTGTTCGACGGCGTGAAGTCGCGGTTGCCGGGGTCGATGCGGCTGGGCGAGTAGGCGAGGTGGAAGTCGCGGCCGGCGCGCAGCCCCGAGCCCTCCTCCAGCAGGGGCCGCAGCAGCTCCTCGGTGGTGCCGGGGTGCACGGGCGACTCCAGGATCACCGTGGTGTGCGGGCGCAACCGCTCGGCGAGGGTGCGGGCGGCCGCCTCCAACTGGCCCAGGTCGGGTCCGCCGTCCGCGCCGCGCGGGGTCGGCGCGCAGATCACGGCCGTGCGCACCCGGCCCAGCTGGGCCGGGTCGGTGACCGGCCGGAAACCGGCCTTGTGCATCCGGCGCAGCTCGGCCGGGCTGAGCGAGACCGACTCGTGGCCGGTGGCGTAGCCGACCGTGGCGAAGCCGGCGGCTACGGCGGCCTGGGCCAGGGGCAGGCCGTAGGGACCGAGTCCGATGACGGCGAGGTCTGCGGGCATGGCGTGGGCCGTCCTTCCCAGTAACCGAAGCGGGACAGATGCGCAAGCCCTGTGGACAGCACGGTCGAGCGCAATGTCACACTAGGAGTAAATATGACCGTGATGCGGGATTGTTTTCGTGTGTCTTCCTGTGGTCTTCCGTTGGTCACGTGCCCGTTGTCCACAGGCCGGGAGCCAGTGGTGGCTGAAGTCGGGCAACCCGGTCAGAATTTGGGCAGGAGGAGGGGATGAACCGGGCTTCGCCCACCGGGTGCGGCCGAGGCGAGCGGGATGGCGACAGCGGGAGGCAGCGGTGAGGACAGCGACTCTGGGACCGGAGCAGCGGGCCGGTTCACTGGCGGCGATGGCGGAGCGCGAACTGGACGTGCTGGTGGTCGGCGGTGGCGTGGTCGGTGCGGGCACCGCGCTGGACGCGGTCACCCGTGGTCTGTCCACCGGTCTGGTCGAGGCCCGCGACTGGGCCTCGGGCACCTCCAGCAGGTCCAGCAAGCTCGTCCACGGCGGCCTGCGCTATCTGGAGATGCTCGACTTCGCCCTCGTCCGGGAGGCGCTCAAGGAACGTGGCCTGCTGCTGGAGCGGCTGGCCCCGCACCTGGTGAAGCCGGTTCCCTTCCTCTACCCGCTCCAGCACAAGGGCTGGGAGCGCCTGTACGCCGGCTCGGGCGTCGCGCTCTACGACGCCATGTCGATGGCCCGGGGCCACGGCCGCGGCCTGCCGGTGCACCGGCACCTGACCCGTCGTCACGCGCTGCGCGTCGCCCCCGCCCTGCGCAAGGACGCCCTGGTAGGCGCGTTGCAGTACTACGACGCCCAGATGGACGACGCCCGCTACGTGGCGACCCTGGTGCGCACGGCGGTGTCGTACGGAGCGAAGGCGGCCAACCGCGCGCGGGTGACCGGCTTCCTGCGCGAGGGCGAACGGGTCGTCGGGGCGAGGGTGCAGGACGTGGAGGGCGGCGGGGAGTACGAGATCCGCGCCCAGCAGGTCGTCAACGCCACCGGCGTGTGGACCGACGACACGCAGTCCATGGTGGGCGAGCGCGGCCAGTTCCACGTCCGCGCCTCCAAGGGCATCCACCTGGTCGTGCCCAAGGACCGCATCCACTCCACCACCGGTCTGATCCTGCGCACCGAGAAGTCCGTGCTGTTCGTCATCCCCTGGGGCCGGCACTGGATCGTCGGTACGACCGACACCGACTGGGACCTCGACAAGGCCCACCCGGCCGCCTCCAGCGCCGACATCGACTATCTGCTGGAGCACGTCAACTCGGTCCTCGCGGTGCCGCTGACCCGCGACGACGTACAGGGCGTGTACGCGGGGCTGCGGCCGCTGCTGGCCGGTGAGTCCGACGCCACCAGCAAGCTGTCGCGCGAGCACACGGTGGCGCATCCGGCACCGGGGCTGGTGGTCGTGGCGGGCGGCAAGTACACGACGTACCGGGTGATGGCCAAGGACGCGGTCGACGAGGCGGTGCACGGCCTCGACATGCGGGTCGCCGACTGCGTCACCGAGGAGATCCCGCTGCTCGGCGCGGAGGGCTACCGGGCGATGTGGAACGCGCGGGCGCGGATCGCCGCCCGCACCGGACTGCACGTGGTCCGCGTGGAGCACCTGCTGAACCGGTACGGCTCGATGGCCGAGGAGGTCCTCGACGTCATCGCCGCCGACCCGACGCTGGGCGAGCCGCTGCAGGCCGCCGACGACTATCTGCGCGCCGAGATCGTGTACGCCGCCTCCCACGAGGGCGCCCGGCACCTGGACGACGTGCTGACCCGCCGCACCCGTATCTCCATAGAGACCTTCGACCGGGGCACCCGCAGCGCCCGTGAGGCCGCCGAACTGATGGCTCCGGTCCTCGGCTGGGACAAGGACCAGATCGAGCGCGAGGTGGAGCACTACGAGAAGCGGGTGGAGGCCGAGCGGGAGTCGCAGCGCCAGCCGGACGACCTGACGGCGGACGCCGCTCGGCTGGGGGCGCCGGACATCGTGCCGCTGAGTTGAGGTGACCGGGCCCCCAGGGCGTTGACCACTTGTCGGGTGAGGGACAATGGAGGCTCTGTCAGGGCGGGTTGCATGAGGGGACGCATGTCGGAGGCGGAGCGGGCGGCGACATCCCGTCAGGGGACTCGTCAGGACAAGAGCGAGCGTCTTCTCGCCGGGCGGTACCGGCTGGGGGACGTGCTCGGCCGGGGCGGCATGGGCACGGTGTGGCGTGCGGAGGACGAGACCCTCGGACGGACGGTCGCCGTCAAGGAGTTGCGGTTCCCGTCGAACATCGACGAGGAGGAGAAGCGGCGCCTGATCACGCGCACCCTGCGCGAGGCCAAGGCGATCGCCCGGATCCGCAACAACAGCGCGGTGACGGTCTTCGACGTCGTCGAGGAGGACGACCGGCCGTGGATCGTCATGGAGCTGGTGGAGGGCAAGTCCCTGGCCGAGGTCATCCGGGAGGACGGCCTGCTGCAGCCGAGGCGCGCCGCCGAGGTCGGGCTCGCCGTCCTCGACGTGCTGCGCTCGGCGCACCGCGAGGGCATCCTGCACCGTGACGTGAAGCCGTCCAACGTGCTGATCTCCGAGGACGGCCGGGTCGTGCTCACCGACTTCGGCATCGCCCAGGTCGAGGGCGACCCGTCCATCACCTCCACCGGCATGCTGGTCGGCGCCCCCTCCTACATCTCCCCGGAGCGGGCCCGCGGCCACAAGCCCGGCCCCGCCGCCGACCTGTGGTCGCTGGGCGGGCTGCTGTACGCGTCGGTCGAGGGCACTCCGCCGTACGACAAGGGGTCGGCGATCGCCACGCTGACCGCCGTGATGACCGAGCCCCTGGAGGAGCCCAAGAACGCGGGCCCCCTGCGGGACGTCATCTACGGGCTGCTCAACAAGGACCCGGCGAAGCGGCTCGACGACGCCGGCGCGCGGGCCCTGCTCAACTCGGTGATCCACGCGCCCGAGCCGGAGCCGATGGACGCCACGCGGGTCGTTCCGCTGCCGGCGCAGCCCGGACCCGAGGGCGACGGCGAGGGCGGTGCCGCGGGCAAGCGGGGCGAGGAGGCCGGGGAGAAGCTGCGCGGTGCGCTGCGTTCCGTGCGCAAGGCCGCCGGGGTGGCCTCGGCGGCCGCGGCGACCCGGACCAAGAGCGGCGGCAGCGGCAGCGGTGGCCGGAGCGCCGAGGGCGGTGCCGGCCAGGCGGCCCCGGCTTCCGGGGGCACGGCCGGTACCGGAGGCGCGGGCGCCGTCGGCGCCGGTTCCAAGGGCGGGACCAAGGGCGGCACCGGCAGCGCTCTTTCCGGCTCCGTCGGGGCGCAGCGCGCCGGGGCGCCGGACCGGCCCGTCCCGCCGCCGAAGCCGGTCCCCGCACCGGCCGCCGGCCCGTCGGCCGGACCGGCGTCGTCGTCGGCGCCGTCCAACAGCGGCCCGCGCAAGCCGAGTTCTGGCTGGCCCGTGATGACACCGCCGGACCTGCCGCCGCGGTCCGTGCCGAGGGCCCCGCTGACCGACGTGGTGCCGAAGCGGACCCTGGTGATCATCGCCGTGGTGGTCGCGCTCGCGGTGATCGGCACCGTACTGGCCCTCGTGTTCGGGGGCGGCGACAGCGGCTCCAAGGGCGGCGGGAACAACGGCGGCGCCAAGGCGGCGGCGAGCGCGCGGGCGGGCGCCTCCCCCAAGCAGGACAGGAGCGGCGGCGCCAGTACGGACGGTGGCACGGCGTCCGGTACGGCGCCGGGCGGTACGGCGAACGGCAGCGACGCGAGCACCAGCGCTAGCGGGGCCGCCGCCGGCGGCTCTGGGTCCTCGGGTTCCGGCGGGAGCGCGCCGGCGGAGTCGACGCGCACATCGGGCCAGGGGTACTCCATCGGGCTGCCCAAGGGCTGGAAGTACCAGTCCACCGATGCGGCCGGGGACCGGTACACCGGCCCCGACGGGCAGAAGCTGCTCATCGCCTGGACCAGCACGCCCAAGGACGACCCGGTGGCGGACTGGAAGAACCAGGAAGGCTACATGGTGCGTTCCCAGTACCGGCGGATCCGCATCGAGCGGGTCGACTACCGCGGCTGGAACACCGCGGACTGGGAGTTCACCTACACCGACGGCGGCACCGCGTACCGGACCATCGACCGGGGGTTCGTCGTCAACAGCCATCTCGGTTACGCGCTGATGTACACCGCGAAGGCCGCCGACTGGGACGGTGAGCTGCGCAAGGACACCTGGGCGACGCTGACGGGGTCGTTCCGGCCGAAGGGCTGAGCCGGGCCGGCGCGGGGTCCCGGGGAGCGAGAATCTGTCATCCCCTCAATGCAGGTTGCCTCCGGCACGTATCGTGAGTGGTTGCGGACCGTACGCATCTAGGTATGGATACGGAACGGGGCGTAACGAGAACGGATTTGACCAGCCGGCCGGCCGGGGGAGGCAACGTGGACGACTATGCGGGTCGGGTACTCGCCGACCGCTACCGCCTGCCGCTGCCGCCCTCGGACGAGTACGAACTCACCGAGAGCCGCGCCTTCGACACCTACAGCGGGCAGGAAGTGCTGGTGCGGCAGGTGCCGTTGCCGGAGGTCGTCGAGGCGGAGGTGCTCGACGCTGAGGGGCTGCCGGAGGGGTTCACGGCCCGTGAGCGCTCGACGGGGCGGAACCCGGCCGGCCGGAACGCCACCCGACGGCCCGCCGACCCGGCCGTGCGGCGGGCGGTCGAGGCAGCGCAGGCGGCGGCCCGCATCCCCGACCACCCACGGCTCGACCAGGTCTTCGACGTGTTCGCCGAGGGCGGGTCACTGTGGATAGTGAGCGAGTTCGTGGCCGCGCGCCCGCTGTCCGCGCTGCTGGCCGAGCAGCCGCTGACGCCGTACCGGGCGGCCGAGGTCGCCTCCGACGTGCTCATGGCGCTGCGGGTGCTGCACGCCCATGGCTGGGTGCACCGCAACATCACCGCCCGCACGGTCCTGGTCTGCGACGACGGCCGCGTCATGCTGACCGGCCTCGCGGTCGGGGCGGCGGAGGAGGCACTGTCCGGGTACGACCCGGTGCCGGCCCAGGACCCGGACGGGGATGCCGAGGAGGCCGGTGCGCGGCCGGGTGGCTCCGCCGGTTCGCCGGGACCGGGCGGTGGACGCGGCCCGGCCGGTGCCGTCGGCGCACCCGGGGGTGCGGACCCGGAGGCGGCCCGGCGGGCCGCCATCCAGGCGCGGGCGGCTGGCGTGGAGGCACGCCCGGTCCCGGCCAGTGGGGCGCCGGCGCCGCGCGCCCTGGAGGGCGACGCTGACATTCGCGCCGCCCGGGCCGGCGCGATCGCCGCGTACCGTGCGGGCGCCCGTGCCGCGGCCCGAGTGCAGGAAGCCCAGCAGACCGGACGGGCGGCCCTGCCCGGCGCCCGCCCGGCCCCGGAGGGCGAGGGCGGTGCCGGGCAGGCGAACGGCGCGGGGCAGTCGCCGTACGCGCCGGCGGCCGGCGAGCGGTCCGGGGGCGCGCGTCCGGGGCGGGCGGGCAACCCGTACGGGGTGGGCCCGGAGGGTGACAGTGGATACGGGGTGCGGCCGGAGGGCGAGGGCGGTGCCGGGCAGGCGAACGGCGCGGGGCAGTCGCCGTATGTGCCGGGGCAGGGGGGCGAGCGGTCGGGTGGCGTGCCTCCGGGGCCGGCGGCCGGGGCGTACGGGGGGCGGCCCGGGCACTGGCACGGTGCCTCGCCGCGGCCGTCCCAGACGCAGGGCGGGCCCGAGGCGTTGGGGCAGGGTCCGCGGCGGACGGCCCTTCCCCCGGCCGGGCCCGGTGGCGGGCCGGCGGTGGCCAACGGCGGCTCCCACGCCCTGGGCGCCGTACCCGTCCCCGCGACCGGCACGTCAGCATCGGGTTCTCGTCCCGCCGCCCGCTGGGACGACGGGCCGGCGGGCGGCGCCCCCCGGCGCGGGCCCGCCACCGCACTCGCCGCCGAACGCGCCCGCCAGGTGCGGATGACCGTGGTCGGGCCGGTGACCGAACGCTGGGCGCCCGAGCAGGCCGTGCCCGTGCACGAGAACTGGCAGCTGGCCGCCCCGATCGGACCCGCCACCGACCTGTGGGCGCTGGGCGCGCTGCTCTTCCGCGCCGTACAGGGCCACGCGCCCTACCCCGAGGAGTCGACGGCCGAGCTGGTGCAGCTGGTCTGCGCGGAGCCGCCCGCGTTCGCGGAGGAGTGCGGGCCGCTCAGGCCGGTCGTGGAGTCGCTGCTGCGCCAGGACCCCACCGACCGGCTGGACTTCGAGGAGCTGGGCGGCTGGCTGCGCTCACTCGTGCGCTCGGCGCCCGAGCCGGACGCCGGCACGCACGTCGTACCCGCCCCGCCCACCGATCCGCGCCGGCTGCCGATCGTCCGGCGGCGCGGCGAACTGGTGCGCAGGCGCCGGGCCGGGCTGCCCGCCACCAGTGCGCACGGCCGGCACAAGCGGGCCAGGCAGGAGGCCGGATCCCCGCGCAGCCTCGGCCGCATCCTGCTCCTGCTGATACTGCTCCTGCTGGCCGGTGCCATCGCCTACGCCATGCTCTTCATGCCGAAGCAGGGCGGCGACGGCGCGGCGGGCGGTGACCGCACCGGAGCCGCCGGAGAGGCCGGCCAGGCGCCGCGCACCAGCGACAGCCCGTCCGCCGGGGCGAGTTCGCCGGACACCAGCCCGTCCGCGTCCGGCTCCGGTTCCGCGCCCGCCACCGAGACGCAGACCGCGGGCGGCCCCGCCGTCGCCGACGGTTTCACCCTGCGCAAGGACCCGGAGGGATTCCAGGTCGCCGTCGCCAAGGGCTGGAGCCGCACGCCGAAGAACGGCGACGGCGAGGTCGTCTACACGCACGGCGACTTCCAGCTCATCGTCGTACCCGGGCGGGACAGCGCGTCCACGTACGGCGGTGACCCGATGGCCTACCAGCGGGACAAGGAGAGCGAACTGCGGCCCTACCGCGACTCCAGCTGGGCCACCGCGACCGGCCTGCGCACCATCCAGGTGGGCCAACGGACCATGGCCGAGGGCCAGTTCACCTGGACCGACGGCCAGGGCCGGGACCTTTTCGTACGCAACGTCGCGATCCTGATCTCGGGCCGCTACCACATCGTGCAGGTCCGTGGCCCGGAGGCGCAGCGCGACGAGGTGACGCGGCTGTACGAACAGGCGTCGGCGACCTACGCGTACACCGGCTGAGCGGCGGAACGCACACCGGCGCGCCGAGCGACCGCCCTCCCGATTTGGTTCCCAGTTGCCCGCAAGAGCGAAAACCGTCACAGTGCGGTTTCCTTGGCACCCCGCTGGTTCCCTGTCGGCAGACCGGTCCTTAGTCTGACCCTGACAAGAGCATTGCGGGGCAACGTGAATCAGATGCAGGGCCTGCTCATCGCGGGCCGCTACCGACTTGCCGACTCCATCGGCAGCGGCGGCATGGGCCGGGTGTGGCGCGCCCACGACGAGGTGCTGCACCGGACGGTCGCCATCAAGGAGTTGACCGCCGCGCTCTACGTCTCCGAGAGCGACAAGACCGTCCTGCTCGCCCGTACCCGGGCCGAGGCGCGTGCCGCCGCCCGGATCAACCACTCCGCCGTCGTCACCGTGCACGACGTCCTCGAACACGACGGCCGTCCGTGGATCGTGATGGAACTGGTCGAGGGCAGTTCGCTGGCCGACACGGTCAAGGAGCGCGGACGGGTGGAGGCCCGGGAGGCCGCGCGCATCGGCCTGTGGGTGCTGCGGGCGCTGCGCGCCGCGCACTCCGCCGGCGTACTGCACCGGGACGTGAAGCCCGGCAACGTCCTGCTCGGCCGGGACGGCCGGGTGCTGCTCACCGACTTCGGCATCGCCCAGATAGAGGGCGACAGCACCATCACCCGCACCGGAGAGGTCGTCGGCTCGGTCGACTACCTCGCGCCCGAGCGGGTCCGCGGCCACGACCCGGGTCCCTCCTCCGACCTGTGGGCGCTGGGCGCGACGCTGTACACGGCGGTGGAGGGCCGCTCGCCGTTCCGCCGCACCTCGCCGCTGAGCACCATGCAGGCGGTCGTCGAGGAGGACGCCACCGAGGCGGCCCACGCCGGCTCGCTCGGGCCCGTCATCACCGCCCTGCTGCGCAAGGACCCGGCCCACCGGCCGGGCGCCGAGGAGGCGGAGCGGATGCTCGCCGAGGCGGCGGAGGGACGGCGGCCCAGCGAGGCGCAGGCCTACGTACCGACGCAGCACAGCGGTTCGCGCCAGGACCCGTCGGGTTCGTACGGATCCGGCCCGTACGCCTCCGGCCCGGCCACGTCCGGCTCCGGATCCGCCTCGGCCGCGTCCGGTTCGTACGCCTCCGGGGCGTACGCGAACGGCACCTCCGTCCCCGGCTCCCGCCACTCCGCGACCGCGCCGACCGCCGTGGGCTCACCGACGGCCGGTCCGACGATGGTGGGTCCACCGCCGGCGGGCTCCACAACCGGTTCCACGGCTGGTTCCACAACCGGCCCGGGGTCCGCGCAGCGCCCGGCGCCCTCCCGCCCCCGCCGCCGTCTGCGCACGCTGGCCCTGGTCGTCGCGTTCGCCGCCGTCGTCGGCGGCGGTGCCGCGGTGGCCTGGCAGAAGCTGTACCCCGGGCAGCAGCAGGACGCCACCGGGTCCGGAGCCGCACCGGCCCCCGCCAGCACGACCGCCGGTACTCCCAGCCCGGACGGCGCCATTCCGGACAGCTGGGTCCAGGTGAAGGACCCGCTGGGCTTCGGGCTCTCCCTGCCCGGCAAGGAGTGGAAGCGGAAGGTGTACGGGATCGAGGGCCACCTCAAGCAGATCGACTACTCGCCCGACAACGGCCGGCACTTCGTCCGCATCGCCATCGACACCTCACCCGACTTCCCCGGCCCCTTTCCGCACCAGCAGGACCTCGAACAGCAGCTCCAGCGGCTGGTCGGCTACCACCGGGTCGCCCTGGGCGCCAACATCTACCGGGACCGGCCGGGCTCCCTGTGGGAGTACACGTGGACCGCGTTGAAGAAGGACCCGCCGTACGTGCCCGGGCCGCGCCACGCGATCGAGGAGACGTACTTCTCCCGGACCGGCGTCGAGTACGCGATCTACATGTCGACGCCCGCCAAGGACTGGGCGAAGACCGACAAGCAGTTCAAGTGGGTGCTGCGGAGCTGGCAGCCGCCCTCCGAGTGACGACCGCCCGTGGGGCATGATGGGCCCATGGGGACCGAGGGCGACGACTTCCGTGTGATCGCGGGCCGTTACCGTCTTCAGACGCGGCTCGGACGCGGCGGGATGGGTGTCGTATGGCGGGCGAACGACCAACTGCTCGGCCGCGACGTGGCGGTCAAGGAGATCGCCCAGGACGACTCCCTCTCCGCCGAGGACGCGCGCCGGCACCATGACCGCACCCTGCGCGAGGCGCGGGCGGTCGCGCAGCTGAGCCATCCGCACATCATCGTCGTGCACGACGTCGTGGAGCACGACGAACGGCCGTGGATCGTCATGGAGTTGATCGACGGCGGTTCGCTGGCCGACCGGATCTCCCGGCGCGGCCCGGTCGACGCCACCGAGGCCGCGCGGATCGGCATCGCCCTGCTCAGCGCCCTGCGCACCGCGCACGCGGCCGGTGTCCTGCACCGCGACATCAAGCCGGCGAACGTCCTGGTCGAGTCCGGCACCGACCGGGTCGTCCTCACCGACTTCGGTATCGCCCAGGTGGCCGGTGCCACCACGCTGACCGAGACCGGCTCCTTCGTCGGCTCACCCGAGTACACCGCGCCGGAGCGCATGTCCGGCTCCCGGACCGGGCCCGAGTCCGACCTGTGGTCGCTGGGCGCGCTGCTGTGCACGGCGCTCAGCGGCGCGTCGCCGTTCCGCCGGGACTCGCTCGGCGGCATCCTGCACGCCGTCGTCACCGACGACATCCGGCCCCCCGCCCAGGCCGCGCCGCTGCTGCCCGTCATCCTCGGCCTGCTGGAGCGGGACCCCGACCGGCGGCTGGACGCGACGGAGGCGGAGCGGCTGCTGCGCGGCTTCCTGGAGACGGGACGGACGGCGGACCCGGTGTCGTACACCCCCACCCAGCGGGACGTCCCCCGCCGGACACCGCCGCCCGTACCGCCGGGGCCGGCCACACCTGCCACACCGGCCACGCCCGTCACGGCCGCCTCGGAGCGGCCTCCCTCCCGCACCTCCCCGCGCGGTGTCCTGATCGCCGTACTGCTCGCCGCCGCGATGGCCGGGGCGGGTGTGTCGGCGGCGGCGCTGCTGGTGGACCGGGGCGGTGACGGGGGTGGCGGCGCACCCGGCGGTCCGGCGGCCGGCCCCACGTCCCGGATCGGCACGAGCGCCACGCCCTCCCCGACGGCCACGACGACGTCCCCCACGGCCCCGACCGCCTCCACGGCGGCCGACACCCACACCGCCCCCTCGGGCTACCACACCGCCCAGGACCCGGCCGGCTTCTCCCTCGCCGTCCCGGACGGTTTCACCCGTGAGCCGCAGGGGGAGCGGGTCTTCTACCTGTCGCCGGGGGAGACCTTCCGCCTCGGCATCAAGGTCGCCGACCCGGAGACGGGCGGCCCCGCCGCGGTGATGCGCCGGGCCGCCGCCGACGGACCGAGCACGAACCCCGGTTACCACGACGGCCGGGTCACCGACACCACGCACGCCGGACACCCCGCCGCGCTCTGGGAGTTCAGCTGGAACGGCTTCAGCGCGACGGAGGGGCCCCGGCACACCTACGACCTGTGCTGGCAGGAGTCGGGGCGGATGTACGACGTGTGGGTCTCGGCGCCGGTGGGCAAGGTGCGCGAGGCACGGGAGTACTTCGACGTCGCCGTCGACACGTTCGCGCCCAGGTAGCCGTCGGGTACCGCGGTGGTGCTCCCTGCCTGGTCACTTCGACAAGGGCGTGGTGCGCACGGTACAGATGAGACATGAGCGAAGACGGCGAACACCCGCCTGACGGACGCCTGTTCGATGAACCGGTGACCGGTGGACGTCTGGTCGGTGGGCGCTACCGGCTGGCCGACCGCATAGGCTCCGGCCCGGCCGGCACCGTCTGGCGGGCCCTCGACGAGCGGGAGCGGCGGTACGTCGCCGTCAAGGAGCCCCTGCTCCCCGGGGATCCGGACGACCCGGAGGACGAGGAACGCCGCAGGACCGCGCACCGGCTCTACCGCGAGGCCCGCGCCGCCGCCCGGGTGCACCACCCCAGCGCCGTCACCATCCACGAGGTCGTTCCCGAGGACGGACTCCCCTGGATCGTCATGGAGTTGATCGAGGGGGAGTCGCTCGACGAGGCGCTGCGGCGCGACACCCTCGCCCCGGCCGAGGCGGCCCGTGTGGGCCTCGCCGTCCTCGGTGCCCTGCGCGCGGCGCACGCGGTCGGCATCGTCCACCGGGACATCAAGCCCGCCAACGTCCTCCTGGAGTCCGGCACCGACCGCGTCGTCCTCACCGACTTCGGCATCGGCGACGCGCACACGGAGGAGGCGCACGCGCAGGAGGTGGACGCGGGGGAGGCCCACGCGGAGGACGTGGATACGCGGGGTGCGGAGTCGCGGGGCGCGGGCTTGGAGGGCGCGGAGTCGCGGGGTGCGGGCTTGGAGGGTGCGGTCTCGCGGGGCGCGGGCTTGCGGGGTGCGGGCTTGGAGGGTGCGGTCTCGCGGGGCGCGGGCTTGCGGGGTGCGGGCTTGGAGGGTGCGGAGTCGCGGAGCGCGGTCTCGCGGGGCGGGGACTCGGGGGGCGTGATCCTGGAGGGTGCGGATTCGCGGGGTGCGGGCTCGGAGGGCGTGGACTCGCGGAGCGCGGTCTCGCGGGGTGCGGGCTCGGAGGGCGTGGACTCGCGAGGCGCAGTCTCGGAGGGCGCAGTCTCAGGGGCTGGGGATTCGCGGGGCGTGGGCTCGGAGGGTGCGGATTCGAGGCGCGCGGTCTCGCGGGGTGCGGATTGGCGGGGTGCGGGCTCGACGGGGGCGGGCTTGGAGAGTGCGGACGCGGCGGGTGACGACTCGGAGGGTGTGATCCCGGCGGACGCGCGCGGCTCCGTCGCCTTCGTCGCGCCCGAGCGGGCCTCGGGCCGCGGTGCCGGGCCCGCCTCCGACCTCTGGTCGCTGGGCGCGCTGCTGCGCGCCGCCGTCGGCCCCGGGCGGGCGGGCCCCCTGGAACCGGTGCTGGCCCGCCTCCTGGCGCCGGAACCGGAGGCACGGCCGGACGCGGAGGAGACCGCGGCGCTGCTGGGGGCGCTCGCCGGCATCGACGTATCCCCGCGAGAACCGAAGCGCGCACCGGCACCGGAACCCGCGCCCGCAACCACAGACCCCGAGGCGGCGGGCGGGGAACCCGGACCACCCCCTGCCCCCCGGCCCGCCACCGCCCGCCCCCGGCGCCGTACCCCCGCCGCCGTACTCGGGCTGCTCCTCGCGAAAAAACCCGAAGCGGAGTGATCGTCCGCCCCACAACGCCCTGATCAGCGCATTCCCTGCCAGTGATCGCTGGCGTTGTGTGCGCAGTCGGTGAATCCCCGTTACCGACGGGTACCCAAAGCTTCCGGTCCGGCATACCCTGCGCCTCATGACGGACTCGCAGGCCCCGGTCATCACCGGCACGAATCCCCTCGCCCCCGCCCCGGAAGGGGCCCGTACCGCCGCCGACGTGGTCACCCCGGAGCTGGTCGCCCAGCTCACCAGGGGTGTCGTCGGCTCCGGCCGGACCGCCAACCACACGCCCTTCACCGGGGAGAAGCTGGCCGACCTGCCCGAGTCCACCCCCGAGGACGTCCTCAAGGCCTTCGAGGCCGCCCGTACCGCGCAGGCCGTGTGGGAGAGGACGCCGGTACGGGAGCGGGCCGCCGTGCTGCTGCGCTTCCACGACCTGCTGCTGGAGCGGCAGGCCGAGGTCCTCGACCTGGTCCAGCTGGAGACCGGCAAGGCCCGGCTGCACGCCCACGAGGAGGTGCAGGCGGTCGCCGTGGCCGCCCGGCACTACGGCCGCCGCGCCGCCGCCTAC
The DNA here is from genome assembly GCF_042869815.1 of Streptomyces sp. NPDC006739. Classification (NCBI taxonomy): domain Bacteria; kingdom Bacillati; phylum Actinomycetota; class Actinomycetes; order Kitasatosporales; family Streptomycetaceae; genus Streptomyces; species Streptomyces sp. NPDC006739. Next base: position 572,553 of record NZ_JBIAGM010000001.1, on the reverse strand, counting down.
CTGAAGCCGAAGCGGCACACCGGCGCCATCCCCACCCTCACCAAGGTCACCGAACTGCGCCACCCGCGCGGTGTCGTCGGCCAGATCGCCCCCTGGAACTACCCCCTCGAACTCTCCGTCGGCGACGCCCTGCCCGCCTTCGTCGCGGGCAACGCGGTCGTGATGAAGCCCGACACCGAGACCTGCCTCACCGCACTGTGGGCCCGCGACCTGCTCATCGAGGCCGGACTGCCGGCCGGCGTCTTCCAGGTGGTGCTCGGCGAGGGACCGGTCGTCGGCCCGGAGGTCGTCCGGCACGCCGACTACGTCTCCTTCACCGGCTCCACCCGCACCGGCCGCGAGGTCGCGCAGGGCGCCGCCGCACGTCTGGTCGGCGTCTCCCTGGAACTCGGCGGCAAGAACGCCATGCTGGTCCTGGAGGACGCGGACATCGAGAAGGCGGCGGCCGGAGCCGTCCGCGCCTGCTTCTCCTCCGCCGGCCAACTGTGCATCTCCATCGAGCGGTTGTACGTCCACGAGGCGGTCGCCGACGCCTTCCTGGAGCGCTTCGCCGCCCGCACGAAGGCCATGCGCCTCGGCAGGTCCCTGGCCTACGGCGCCGACATGGGATCCCTGGTCGGCGAGCGCCAGCTGGAGACGGTCACCCGCCATGTCGAGGAGGCCGTCGCCAAGGGCGCCAAGGTGGTCGCCGGCGGTGTCGCCCGCCCGGACATCGGCCCGTACTTCTTCGAGCCGACGATCCTCGACGGCGTGACCGAGCCGATGGCCGTCTGCACCGAGGAGACCTTCGGCCCCGTCGTCTCCGTCTACCGCTTCAAGACCGACGCCGAGGCGATCGAGCACGCCAACTCGACGCCGTACGGCCTGAACTCGTCCGTGTGGACGAAGGACGGCGGCCGGGGCCGTGAGGTCGCCGCCCGGCTGCGCACCGGCACCGTGAACGTCAACGAGGGCTACGCCCCCGCCTACGGCAGCGTCCAGTCCCCGATGGGCGGCATGAAGGACTCCGGGCTCGGCCGCCGCCACGGCTCGGAGGGCATCCTCAAGTACACGGAGGCGCAGACGGTCGCCCAGCAGCGCCTGCTTCCGATGGCGCCCTCGCTCGGGATGGACGACGAGAAGTACGCGGCCTTCATGAGCCGGAGCCTGCGGCTCATGAAGGCGTTCCGGTTCCGGTAGACCGCACCCGTTCTCAACGAGAAACCGCACCCGTTCTCAACGAGGAGAGCACGTGTCCCAGGACGCTTACGACGATGCTTCCGACGACGTTCGCGACGGCGCTTACGACTACGACGTCATCGTCGTCGGCTCCGGCTTCGGCGGCTCCGTCACCGCTCTGCGCCTGAGCGAGAAGGGCTACACCGTAGGCGTCCTGGAGGCCGGCCGCCGCTTCACCCGCGGCACCCTCCCCAAGAACTCCTGGGACCTCAGGAACTACCTCTGGGCCCCGAAGCTCGGCATGTACGGCATCCAGCGCATCCATCTGCTGGGCAACGTCATGGTGCTGGCCGGCGCGGGCGTGGGCGGCGGCTCGCTCAACTACGCCAACACCCTCTACGTCCCGCCGAAGGCCTTCTTCGACGACCCCCAGTGGCGGGACATCACCGACTGGCAGGAGGAGCTGAAGCCGTACTACGACCAGGCCCAGCGCATGCTCGGCGTACGGCTGAACCCGACGATGACCCCCTCCGACGTGCATCTGCGGGCGGCGGCGCGGCGGATGGGCGTCGGCGACACCTTCCACATGGCGCCGGTCGGGGTGTTCTTCGGCGATGGTGAGGACGCCGACGGGCAGGCGAGGGCCAAGCCGGGGGAGCGGGTCGCCGACCCCTACTTCGGCGGGGCGGGTCCGGCGCGCAACGCCTGCACCGAGTGCGGCGAGTGCATGACGGGCTGCCGGCACGGCGCGAAGAACACCCTGAACGAGAACTACCTGTACCTGGCCGAGAAGGCGGGCGCGGTGGTCCACGCGATGACGACGGTCGTCTCCGTCACGGACGACTCGCGCGGCGGGTACGCGGTGGCGACCCTGCCGACGGACCGGAAGAAGAAGGCCGAGGGCCGGATCCTCACCGCACGAAGGGTCGTCCTCGCGGCCGGGACCTACGGCACTCAGACCCTGCTCCACCGGATGAAGGCCGGCCGTCAACTGCCGTACCTGTCCGACCGGCTGGGCGACCTGACCCGCACCAACTCCGAGGCGCTGGTGGGCGCGCAGACCGACGACCGGCGCTACCGCAAGGCCCACGGCACGGCGCGGGCCGACTTCACCCGGGGCGTGGCGATCACCTCCTCCATCCACCCGGACGAGAACACGCACATCGAGCCCGTCCGCTACGGCAAGGGCTCCAACGCGATGGGCGGCCTGTCCATCCTCCAGGTGCCCTACGCCGAGGGTTCCTCGCGCGCCCTGGCCTGGCTGGCGAACGCGGCCCGGCACCCGCTGCTGGTCGCCCGCTCGCTGTCCAACCGCCGCTGGTCGGAGCGGACCATCATCGGTCTGGTGATGCAGTCGCTGGACAACTCGCTGACGACGTTCCTGAAGCCCGGCGGCGTCGGCAAGGGCCTGCTCACCGCCCGGCAGGGCCACGGCGCCCCCAACCCCAAGCAGATCAAGGCGGCCTCGGAGGCGGCCACCGCGCTCGCCGCCGAGATCAACGGCTTCGCGGGCAGCAACGTCGGCGAGCTGATGGGCACCCCGCTCACCGCGCACTTCCTCGGTGGCTGCCCCATCGGCGACTCGCCCGACACCGGCGTGATCGACCCGTACCACCGGCTCTACGGCCACCCGGGCATATCGGTGGTGGACGGCTCGGCGGTCTCGGCGAACCTGGGCGTCAACCCGTCGCTGACGATCACCGCGCAGGCCGAGCGGGCGATGTCGTACTGGCCCAACAAGGGCGAGGACGATCCGCGTCCGGCGCAGGGAGCGGCGTACGAGCGGCTGAAGCCGGTGGAGCCGCGCAATCCGGCGGTGCCGGCTGAGGCGTTCGGCGCGCTGCGGCTGCCGTTCCTCGGGATGCCGGCGGTGCCGCCGAAGAAGTGACGCCCGCGGCGGACGAGCAAGAAGGACCTGCGCCCCCCTCCGAGCGCAGGTCCTTCTCGTCCGTCAGGCGTCGCCGCTCGCTTACGCGTCGGCCGCCCCGGACTTCCGGCGCCGCATCGCGAACACCGCGCCCGCGCCGGCGACGACGGCGACTCCGCCGACGAGGCCGACGGTCGGCAGCGCGTCGCTGGAGCCGGTCGCGGCGAGGTTGCCGGTCGGCAGTTCGGAGACGTTGCCCTGCGGCTTCTTCACCGAGTCCTTGGTGCCTTTGTCGCTCGGGACGGCGTTGCCCGGGGCCGGGTTGGTCGAACCGGGCTTCAGGACCGTGAAGTCGTACTGCGCCCAGCCCTCGGCGATGCAGTCCTGGCCCTTGACCTTGTCGAGGTAGGCGCCGGAGCCGAAGGAGTAGGCGTCACCGGCCGGGGCCTTGGAGTCGATGCTGACACGCAGGTCGATCGACTTGCCGGCGCCGGGCTTGAGGTGGTCGACGTAGAAGAAGTAGTCCCCGGCCCAGTCGTCGGTGCCGATGCGGTCCCAGCGGCCGTTCGCGGGGTTCTTGAACTCCAGGTCGACGTAGGGGCTCAGGTACTTGGCCTGGTCCAGCTCGTAGTTCTCGACCTCGGCGTAGAAGGCGACGCCGTCGACGGTGGTCTTCGACTCGTTGGTGACGACGAGCTTGAACGCGTGGAAGCCGTCACCCGCGACGATCTTGCCCGGCAGGCCCTTGATGCCGGCGGACACCTTGGCGTTGCGGAAGTCCTGGTCGAGGTCCTCGCAGTAGGGGACGTCGGGGTCCGACGGGTCCTCGCTCGGCTCGGCCGTTGCGGAGGGCTCGGACGGCGACGGCGAGGCGGACTGGCCGGCGCTGTCGCTCGGGGCCGGCGAGGTCGGTGCGGTGCTGTCGGTCGGGGAGGCGGAGTCCGACGGTGCGGTGCTGTCCGACGGTGAGGCGGAGGGCGAGTCGCTCGGGATCTCGGTGGGCGCGTCGCTGGTCACGCTCTCGACGGGCGTGGGGGAGGCGGAGTCGTCGGCGAACGCCGCGGGGGCGGACAGCAGCGCGAGGGGCGCTATGACGGCCGTCGCGGCGGCTGTGGCCATGGCACGGCGAAGCTTCATGAAGACCTCGGGGAGTCCGGTGCGCCGCTGCGGGCGGCACAGGGTGTCTTACCGTTTTCTTGAGTCGGCAGGTTTGATCACCGAGGTCGGTAAAGGGTTGCACCGGAATTCGCAGGCTTCTCATGTGGCCTGAGTCACAGCTGCGAAGAGCCCCGCGAACCGGACTGGACTCCGGTTCGCGGGGCTCTTCCTTCAGTCAGCACCGACGTCAGGGCATCGCCGGTGCCTGGAGCGGCGCCGGGGGGGTTGCGCCGCTTGGGTATGGCTTGTGGGTGTATGGCGTGTGGGCTTTTCACGCATGGTGCTGGATCGGCGCGGCCTCCGCAACCGTTTGACCCACCACTTCTGCATTTTTCTAATTTTTCCGTCGGCCGACCCCGGGCGTCCCCGGGGCCGACCGTTCTCTTGGATGACCGGGCTGCTGTCCCCTGCCGTCCGGTCACTTCCCTGGAACGAGGTCCCACGACGCACGGCACGATCCGTGCGTCTCATCGCTCCAGTGAGCCACGCGTGGTTCTGTCGGGCCCGCCCCTGGCTGGCACGGACACCGGTACCAACGAAGCGGTGCGCCGGGCGGTCACGCACCGTACGGGTGAGAGGGCGAACGAACTCAGATGCGACCACGGCACAGTTCGAGCAGCGTCATGGCGAGCGGCGTGCCCGGCTTGCCGAGTGCCTGCCGGTAGCGGTCGAGGATCTCCATCTCCCGCGACAGGTGCACGCGCCGCCCGCCGGAGGTGATCCGGGTCTCCTGGATCACGGCGGACACGGCCATCCGTTCCTGGATCAGACCGATGATCCGGTCGTCGAGCGCGTCGATGCGCTGCCGGGCGTCGGAGATGGTCTGTTCGGGCGTGGTGGCGGTCATGTCGGGGCTCCTCGTCGGACGCGGCAACCCCTGGGACGACAGAACCGGGAAACGCCAGGCGCCCCGGGCCTTGTCGGCCCGGGGCGCCTGGGAAGTCGCTTGGCGATCAGCTCAAGCAGCACGACCATGGCAGCCGGCGGGCCGGTCACCATAGGTAAAGAGGAAGGTCGTCTGCGCGAACATGGCGCCAAGTATGCCACGCCCCGATCCCCTCGCCCCGCCCCTGTCTCAGCACCCTGCCCCGGCCCCCGGCCCCCGGCACTCTGCCCCGGCAACCGGCCCCCGGCAACCTGCATCCGGCATCCGGCATCCGGCATCCGGCAACCGGCACCCTGCCCCGGCAACCGGCAACCGGCACCCTGCCCCGGCACCCTGCCCCGGCACCCGGCACCCGGCACCCGGCAACCGGCACCCTGCCCCGGCACCCTGCCCCGGCACCCGGCACCCGGCACCCGGCACCCGGCCCTCGGTCTTCGGCCCTCGGTCTTCGGCACCGCGCCCCGGGAGGGCGAGGCCTCCGCGGCCACCCGGCTAGAATCGGTACCACAGACCCCCGCCCGACCGCCGGAAGGCACCCCGTGTCATCAGCGACAACCGCTGCCGCCACCCCCGACACCGTCCTGGTCGTCGACTTCGGCGCGCAGTACGCCCAGCTCATCGCCCGTCGCGTCCGCGAGGCGCGGGTCTACAGCGAGATCGTGCCGAGCACCATGCCGGTCGCGGAGATCCTCGCCAAGAACCCCGCGGCGATCATCCTCTCCGGAGGCCCCTCGTCGGTGTACGAGGAGGGCGCTCCCCGCCTCGACCGCGAGATCTTCGAGGCCGGCGTCCCCGTCTTCGGCATGTGCTACGGCTTCCAGCTGATGGCGCAGACCCTCGGCGGGACGGTCGACAACACCGGCGCCCGCGAGTACGGCCGTACCGACCTGCACGTCTCCCGCGCCTCCTCGACCCTGTTCGAGGGCACCCCCGCCGAGCAGGCGGTCTGGATGTCGCACGGCGACGCCTGCTCCGCCGCCCCCGAGGGCTTCTCGGTCACGGCCTCCACGGACGTCGTCCCCGTCGCCGCCTTCGAGAACGACGAGAAGAAGCTCTACGGCGTCCAGTACCACCCCGAGGTCATGCACTCCACGCACGGCCAGCAGGTGCTGGAGCACTTCCTGTACCGGGGCGCGGGCCTGAGCCCGGACTGGACCACCGGCAACGTCATCGACGAGCAGGTCGCCGCGATCCGCGAGCAGGTCGGCGACCGGCGCGCCATCTGCGGCCTGTCCGGCGGCGTCGACTCCGCCGTGGCCGCGGCCCTCGTCCAGAAGGCGATCGGCTCGCAGCTGACCTGCGTGTACGTCGACCACGGCCTGATGCGCAAGGGCGAGACCGAGCAGGTCGAGAAGGACTTCGTCGCGGCCACCGGCGTACAGCTGAAGGTCGTCGACGCGGAGGAGCGCTTCCTGACCGCTCTGCAGGGCGTCTCCGACCCCGAGGAGAAGCGGAAGATCATCGGCCGCGAGTTCATCCGGGTCTTCGAGCAGGCCCAGGCGGAGATCATCGCGGACGAGGGTCCGGCGGTGGAGTTCCTCGTGCAGGGCACCCTCTACCCCGACGTGGTCGAGTCCGGTGGCGGCACCGGCACGGCGAACATCAAGTCGCACCACAACGTCGGCGGCCTCCCCGAGGACCTCGAGTTCAAGCTGATCGAGCCCCTGCGCAAGCTGTTCAAGGACGAGGTCCGCATGGTCGGCCAGGAACTGGGCCTGCCCGAGGAGATCGTCCAGCGCCAGCCGTTCCCGGGCCCGGGCCTCGGCATCCGCATCGTCGGCGAGGTCACCAAGGACCGCCTCGACCTGCTCCGCGACGCCGACGCCATCGCCCGCGAGGAGCTGACCGCGGCCGGTCTCGACCGCGACATCTGGCAGTGCCCGGTGGTCCTGCTCGCGGACGTCCGCTCGGTCGGCGTCCAGGGCGACGGCCGCACCTACGGCCACCCGATCGTCCTGCGCCCGGTCTCCTCCGAGGACGCGATGACGGCCGACTGGTCCCGTCTCCCGTACGACGTCCTCGCGAAGATCTCGACCCGCATCACCAACGAGGTCCGCGACGTCAACCGCGTCGTCCTCGACGTGACCTCGAAGCCGCCGGGCACGATCGAGTGGGAGTAGGCCTCCCCTCGGTGAAGGTCACGTCCGTCTGAGAGCGCGCACCGGCTCTCCGGGCTTCCAGATCTGGACGACGAGGTACTCGTCGTCCTCGACGCTGGTCCGCACGACCTCCGTCAGCTCGGTGCGGAAGAGGTGGAACGGCTCCGGCGGTTCCACCTCTTTCACATACGCCCCCTTCTCCACCGGATCGACGACCTCGTAGGCGCGCCCGCCGATCCGGACGTCCCCGCCGCCCATGCTCTGCCCCTCCCCGGGGTTCGCCTGCAGCGCGAACCGCGGATCGCGCCGCAGGTCCAGTGCCTTCAACGAGTCCGGCATCATGCCGAGCCACAGCTCGCCGTCGCGGAAGCGGAGCTCCATGCCGGTGGTGCGCGGTGAGCCGTCCTTGCGGACGGTGGCGAGGACATGGTGGGTGAAGGCGCCGAAGCGCTCTTCCACGGTCCTCGCGAGTTCGGGTTCGGCGGCGGTGAAAGCCGCCCAGTTCCATGCCATACGCCGAGTCTGGCGCCGATACCGGACATCTTCTGTCGGGTATCCGCTGCGTGCGTCATCTTTACAAAACAGCCCTGTTCTCCTGCGCTGACCGACGGTAACTTCCGCCTCGTACACCCACCCAGTGCTGGAGGACACATGCACGGGCCGACCCCACCGCTGCCCCTGCCCACCGATCAGCTGCAGTTCGCGATGCCACCGATGCACGAATCGCTGGACGACGAGCGTCGGCACCGCAAGGAACGGCTGGCCGGCGCGCTGCGACTGTTCGGGCGGCTCGGCTTCGAGGACGGAGTCTCCGGGCACATCACCGCGCGCGATCCCGAGTTCACCGACTGCTTCTGGGTCAATCCGTTCGGGATGCCGTTCCGGCACGTCACGGTCGGTGACCTCGTCCTGGCCAACCGGGACGGGCAGGTGATCGAGGGCCGCTACCACGTCAACCAGGCGGCGTTCACCGTGCACGTCCAGGTGCATGCCGCCCGCCCGGACGTCGTGGCCGTCGCCCACTGTCACTCGGTGCACGGCCGCGCCCTGTCCGCGCTCGGCGACCTGCTCGACCCGATCACCCAGGAGAGCTGCGCCTTCTACGAGGACCACGCCCTCTACGACGCCTACACGGGCGTGGCAGTCGACGCCGACGAGGGCCGCCGGATCGCGACCGCGCTCGGCTCGCGCAAGGCGCTCGTGCTGCGCAACCACGGGCTGCTCACGGTCGGCGACTCGGTGGACGCGGCGGCCTGGTGGTTCGTGTCGATGGAGCGTTCCTGCCAGGTGCAGCTGATGGCCAAGGCGGCCGGCCGGCCCGTCCTCATCGACCACAAGCTGGCCGTGGCCACCCGCGAGCAGCTCGGCGGCGACCTGGTGGCCTGGATCAACTACCAGCCGCTGTGGCAGGACATCAGCCGAAGCGAACCGGACCTGCTGAGCTAGCGGCGCCCCCCGGTGCGGCTCCCCGGACAGGGTCAACACGGCGTCCCCCGGCTTCACCCGTGGCGACCGGGAGCGGACCCCATGGACGGCGGTCGTAGGGCACAATTCGCTGTCGTCGCAGGCGAGTTGTCGTGGGCTGTTTTCCGGGGAAGGCGGGCGTCGGGCGTGGCGGTGCGGGAGGCGGGGCAGAGCGCGGAGACGGGCGTCCACGAGGGCGGCTGCACCTGTGGGGAATGCCCGCACGGGGCGCGTGAGGGGCACCGACGGGCCGTCGCCGCGTTCCTGCGCCGACGCGACGAGTTCGCGGCCGGGCAGGGCGTGCCCGCGGCCGTCGCCCACTCCGCCCAGGCGTCCCGCCAGTGGGTCTCCGAGGAGCTGACCCAGCAGGCGGAGGCCGTCGCCGAACGCGGCCGCGCGGAGGGCGCGGCCTGGCTCGCCCGGCTGTGGCCGCGCACGGCCTACGTCGTGTGGGGCGCCGTCGTCGCGCTGCTGCTGGCCCAGTCGCTCACCGCAGTCGGCGCGGGCTGGAGCAGCGCGCGCACCGCGGGACTGCTGGCCGCACTGGTGATGGCCGCCGCTGTGACGGCCACCGCGTGGCTGCACCGGGCGCGCGGCGGGGTACTGGCACCCGCCATCGGCGAGGACAACCGGATGTCCACCTCCCGCACCGTGGCCGCGGCCTGGGTGCTGTTCGTCGCCTACGCCGTGCTGCTGCTCGCGGGCCGCCTCGCCGCCGCCTCCGGTCACACCGAACGCGACGCGCTGGTGTCCGGCCTCGAACTCGCCCGGGGCGCCGGTCTGGTGACCGTCCTCGCCGTGGTCTGCGCGATCGCCGTACTGGTCCGCCGGGTGGTCGGCCTGCGTATCCTCGCCCAGCGGCTGCAGAAGCTGCGCGCCCACCGGCCGCGCGCCGCCGACCTGCTGACCGACGACTCCGGCCGGGGCACCTTCGCCGACATCCAGTACGTCCTGATCAGCGCCGTCGCCCTGCTGTTCGCCGCCGTACGGCTGGCCCGCCGCCCCGACCGGCTGCCCGACCTGCCCTGGGGGCTCGCGGTCCTGGTGCTGGTCTCGGCCGCCACCTACCTCGCCGGCAAGTACGCGGAGGGCGGCCGTCCGGTGATCCTCTCCGTGGTCCGCGCCCGCGAGGCCGGAGACCTGGACGCGCCGATCCGCACCGGCGACGACATCGAGATCCGCGGCACCGGCTTCGTCCCGCCCGGCGCGCAGACCGCCGACCGCCTCTCCCGCATGGTCGTGCGCATCGGCGCGGTCCACGTCCATGTCCCCCTCGTCCCGGTCGCCGGCGGCTTCAGCAACCCCACCGACACCGCCCTGACCGTCCCCGTGCCGGCGGACGTGGATCCGGGCTGGGTCGAGGTCCAGGTGGTGACAGCGGCCGGGGCGGCGACGAACCGGTGCGTCGTAGAAGTGACGGAATAAGGGAAATCGCGGACGCGGACACCCACACGTGACCCACCGTCCCCAGGAACGCCATAACCCCATGAACGCCATGAACGCCGTGAACACCACAAGCCTCATCCGGCTCATCGACTTCTCCAGCTGTCCTCTGACTCTTCGTTGATTCGGAAAAACATCCGGCATTGGGTTGAGCCGGATCCGTTTGCCGTACGTATCTTCTGTCGGGGGGTCTGTGCACGGCGGGCGAGAGGCGGCTTGGAGCGATGACTCACGGTATGCGCATGGACACGCACAGCCCCTATCGCGAGGGGGGCCGTGACTGGCGGGACACCGCCACCCACTACGCCCTCCTTCCGCTAAGGATCTTCCTGGGCGTCACCTTCGTCTACGCGGGTCTGAACAAGCTCACCAGCAGCGCCTTCCTGAAGTCCGGCGGCTCCGGTTCGATCGGCGACACCATGCGCTCGGTCCGTGACAGCTCGGCCATCCCGGCCCTGGTCGACCTGGCCCTGAAGAACCCGGTCGGCTTCGGTTACGCCATGGCCTTCGGTGAGTTGGCGGTCGGCCTCGGCATCCTGGTCGGCCTGCTGAGCCGGCTGGCCGCGCTCGGCGGCGCTCTGATCTCGCTCAGCCTGTGGCTGACGGTGAGCTGGTCCTTGACCCCCTACTACTACGGCAACGACCTCGCCTACCTGATGGCGTGGCTGCCCCTCGTCCTGGCCGGCGCCCCCTACCTCTCACTGGACGCGGCCCTGCGCGCCCGGCGCCGGCAGCGGCTCGGCGGCTACCGGTAGCCGCCCCCGGCGGTGCCCCGCCGTCTGCGTATCCCCTTGGTGACGGCCGTCGTCGCGCCCGCCAGGCACAGGCCGCCGACGACCAGGGGGATCGCCACGAACCACTCGGCGTTCCAGAGACCGGCCGCGTCCCCGGCGTAGACGACGCCCGTCGCGACGAGAACGAGGCCGGCGACCAGCCTCCCCGGCTGGGCCTCATGACGCAGCACGGCTCACCTCCACCTGTCCCGCGCCGACCTGGAGACCGAGATCCAGCGTGCCGGCGTTCTTCTGGCCCGTCGTCGGTGACAGGGTCACGTCCTTGTGCCTGTCCGGTGCCACGTTCACGTCCTTCTTGTCGTCACCGGGCAACCGGATGTCACCCAGGCCCACGTCGATGCTCATCCGTACCGTGGCGTCCGACGGCACGATCACCTTCAGCTGCCCCGCACCCACCTGGGCCCCGGTCGCCACGGTCTGCCCCTTGGCGATACGCAGCCTGGTCAGGTCGAGGGTGCCGACACCCGTGCCCAGGTCGTACCTGCCCCGCAGGTCCGCCGTCGCGACCGGCTGCCACGAGGTGTGCCGCCAGTGCGTGGTGATGTCCTTGGGCAGCGCAGCCGACCCGGCCAGCAGGGCCGCCGTGACGACCGCCAGGAACACCGACCCCGCCCCCGTACGCCCCAGGAACGCGCTGAGCGCGATGCCCAGACCGAACACGAGGAGCGCGCAGGCCAGACCGAACTGCAGGCTGGTGCCCAGCGGCCGGGTCCGCCACGTCAGTCCGGTGCCCGTGCCGCCCGCCAGCAGGGCGAGCAGGAACACCCAGCCGCCGATCCAGCGCGGGCCGCGCGTTCCGGCGGGCGTGGTGGCGGCCCCGTAGGCGGTGCGTATCGCCTCGCGGTGGCTGTACGGCTGGGCGAGGCCGATGTCGACGGCGTCCGCGACGTCCGGGGCGCGGGTGTCCCCGGGCCCCCACAGATAGCCGGTGCCGCCGACGTGCGTGCCGTCCTTGACTATCGGGTCGCGCCACCACGACGGGTAGGCGGTGGCCACCGGCGGTGCCTGGGCTTCCGGCGGGGCGTCGGCGACCGCCTGCGCGGCCAGCGGGTCGGGGTCGGGCGCCCCGCGCCGCCGCGACCAGTAGCCGGCACCGGCCAACAGCAGGGAGAGGACGACGGCGAACGCGAGCACCCCGCCGTTCTTCAGCATCGTCAGGAAGACCCCGCAGCCGACCAGCGCGAACAGCACGGCCGCCAGCGCCTGTCCGTCGACCCGGCCCGTCAGCAGCTTGCGGACCTCGTTCTCCTCCCTGTCCTCGTACGGCACCAGCAGCCACGCGAAGCCGTAGAAGATGAGGCCGATCCCGCCGGTCGCGGCCAGCACGGCCAGGGTGATGCGGAAGATCACCGGGTCCATGTCGGTCTGCCGCCCGAGCCCGGCACACACTCCGGCGACCATCTTGTGCCGCCGGTCGCGGCGGAACCGGTGGGGCACGCCGTCGACGGCAGGCTCGGTGGCCGGGGCCGGGCTCGGGCGAGAGCCGGGTCCCGGACCCGTCGAGGCGTGCTCGTGATCCGTCATGCGTCCATGGTGACGGCCCGGCCGCCCCGACGGCAGCCGGAACGACCCTGGCCGAACCCTGAAATCGGCCCTGAGACCGGGCCCGGGAAGCAGGCGACGACCCGCCGCCACCAGTCACTTCGAAGATAAGGGGAGTCTCGGGGGCCGACCCTGATGCCCCGCCCCGCGGGCCGTGTGACCATCAATGGCATGCCGGAAGCCGCAGCAGTGCCAGTCGACGACCCGCGGCCGCCGCGCAAGCTCTACCGCAGCAGCGACGGCCGCTGGCTCGGCGGAGTGGCGCGGGGCCTCGCCGGGCATCTCGGCCTGCCCGTGATCTGGGTGCGCCTCGTCTTCGCCGGCCTGTTCATGGCCGACGGCCTCGGCGCGCTGCTGTACGCCGCGTTCTGGTTCTTCGTCCCCCTCGGCGTCGGCGGCGTGGCCGGCCAGAAGCCACCGTCGCTGGTCGGCACCGAGACCGCACCCGACGGCCGCCGCAGACTCGTCGCCCGCAAGCCGGACCGGGGCCAGATCGTGGCCCTGCTCCTCATGGTCGTCGTGGCCATGGTCTTCGTCGGCAGTGTGAACCTGGGCAGCGGAGCCAAGGCGTATCTGCTCCCGGCCGTTCTCGTCGCCGCCGGTGTCGCCCTCGTCTGGCGCCAGGCGGACAACGCCCGCCGGGCCCGCTGGGTCGAGGTCGGCAGCCGCCGCCGCACACTGACACTGCTGCGCGCGGGCGTCGGGGTGCTGCTCGTCACGGCGGGCGTCTCCGGCATCTTCGTCATGCAAGGTTCGGCCGCCCACCTCGGCTCGGTCCTGCAGGCGGCCCTCGCTGTCCTCGTCGGCATCACCCTCCTCGCCGGCCCCTACCTCGTGCGCATGACCCAGGACCTCTCCGAGGAGCGGCTGATGCGCATCCGCGCCCAGGAGCGGGCCGAGGTCGCCGCCCACGTCCACGACTCCGTGCTGCACACCCTCACCCTGATCCAGCGCAACGCGGAGAACGCGGGCGAGGTGCGCCGCCTCGCCCGCGCCCAGGAGCGCGACCTGCGGACCTGGCTCTACAAGCCCGAGGGGACCGGCAAGGACGACGCGGACGAGCCGGCCACGGTCGCCGACGCGGTGCGGCGCAGCGCCGCCGAGGTGGAGGACAAGCACGGCGTGCCCATCGAGGTGGTGGTGGTCGGGGACTGCCCGATCGACGAGCGGATCGGCGCCCAGATGCAGGCCGCGCGCGAGGCGATGGTCAACGCCGCCAAGTACGGTGGCGAGGGCGGTGCCGTGCAGGTCTATGCCGAAGTCGAGGGGACGGCGGTCTTCGTATCCGTCCGCGACCGAGGCCCGGGCTTCGACCTCGACTCGATACCCGCCGACCGTATGGGCGTCAGAGAATCGATCATCGGCCGCATGGAGCGCCACGGCGGTACGGCGCGGCTGCGGGCGGTGCCGGGCGGCGGCACCGAGGTCGAGCTGGAGATGGAGAGGGCGGAGAAGACGTCATGAGCGACGCGACCGAGGCGAACGGCACGACGGGGGCGGCGGAGGGAACCGTGGACGGCGTGGGGAGCAGGCACGTGCGCGTGGTGCTCGTCGACGACCACCGTATGTTCCGTACGGGTGTCCAGGCCGAGATCGGACAGACCGCCGAGACGGGGGTCGAGGTGGTCGGCGAGGCCGCCGACGTCGACCAGGCGGTCACGGTCATCACCGCGACCCGCCCCGAGGTGGTCCTCCTCGACGTCCACCTGCCGGGCGGCGGCGGGGTCGAAGTGCTGCGCCGCTGCGCCGCGTTGATGGCCGACGCCGAGCGGCCCGTGCGCTTCCTCGCGCTGTCCGTCTCGGACGCGGCCGAGGACGTCATCGGGGTGATCCGGGGCGGCGCGCGGGGCTATGTGACCAAGACGATCACCGGCACCGACCTCGTCGACTCCATCTTCCGGGTCCAGGACGGCGACGCCGTGTTCTCCCCGCGCCTGGCCGGGTTCGTCCTCGACGCCTTCGCCTCCACCGACGCCCCGCCGGTCGACGAGGACCTCGACCGCCTCACCCAGCGCGAGCGCGAGGTGCTGCGGCTCATCGCCCGCGGTTACGCGTACAAGGAGATCGCCAAGCAACTGTTCATCTCGGTGAAGACGGTCGAGTCCCACGTCTCGGCGGTCCTGCGCAAACTCCAGCTGTCCAACCGCCACGAGCTGACCCGTTGGGCGACGGCCCGGCGGCTGGTGTGACCCCCAGCGTGGGCCGGTCCGCCTCAGACCACCCGGGTCGCCCCGGCGAACGGCATCTCGTCGACCGGGGCCAGACGTACGGGCGCTGACGGGTTCGGGGCGTGGATCATCTGGCCGTTGCCCACATAGATGCCGACATGGCTGATGCCCGAGTAGAAGAACACCAGGTCACCGGGGAGGAGTTCGGAGCGTGAGACCCGTCGGCCCGCGTTGATCTGGGCGTAGGTGGTGCGCGGCAGCAAGACTCCGGCGGCGCGGTAGGCGGCCTGCGCCAGGCCGGAGCAGTCGAAGGCGTCGGGCCCTGTCGCGCCCCACACATAGGGGCTGCCGAGCTTCTGGTAGGCGTAGGCGAGGGCCGCGGCCACCCGGGAGTCGGAAGCCGGGACGGAGTCGGCCGCGGCCGGGGCGTCGCGCCCGTCCGGGGCCGGCCGCGAGGCGCGGCCGGCCGTGCCGCCGTCGGCCGTCACCCGCGTCCGCTCCCGCGGTGAGAGCCGGGACAGCAGCCGTCGTGCCTCGTCCAGCTTCCCGGTGATCGTCTTCTTGTGCCGTCTCAGCTCCGCCTGCCGGGCCCGGAGCGATACCAGTTCGACATGGGCGGCACCGCGCAGCTGCTCGATCTCCCGCAGTTGTCGGCGGACCCGGGCCACGGCCCCGGCCTGCCGGCCCCCGACCCGCTCGGCCAGCGCGGCCCCGTCCAGGTACTGGTCCGGATCGCTGGACAGGGCCAGCTGCCAGGCCGGGGCGATGTCCCCGCTGCGGTACTGCGCGGCCGCCACCGAACCCAGCGCGTCCCGCGCCGAGTCGAGCTTGTCCTGCTCGCGGGCCGCCTCGTCCTGCAGGGTCCTCAGCCGCCGCCGTGCCGTGTCCGCCTCCTCCTTCGCCCCGTCGTACTTCTCGGTGGCGGCCTCCGCCTCCTGGTACAGCTTGTCCACCTTGGCCTTCACCTGCGCCGGTGTCAGTTCAGGGTCGGCGTGCCCCGTCCCGTCGAAGCCGGTCGCGGTGGCCGCGCCCGCCAGGGCGATGGTGACGGCCGTGCGGGCCGTGGTTCCGCCGAGCGAGCGCTGTCGGGGCTTGCGGTGCGCTGCCACCTGGACCGTCACGTCCTTCCGTACGCCTCGTACGACCGAGGGGTTCACGCACCCGGCGGCGGCCCGCACAGGGGGAACGGGCCACCACCGGGCTTTCTCGGCGGAGGTGACCGGCAGCCGCCCCTGGCCCGGGCGGCGGTGGGAAGCCGGTCACCTGGGGGAGGACGCTAAACCGGTCTGTGACGACCTGGTAACGCATTGTGCGGAACTGTCTCCACGGGACGTCGGATGACCGAACGTGACCGACGTGCCGCCCGCGAGTCGTTTGCTTCACGCAGCGTGGTGACCGATGCGCGGGTTTCCGGGGCGGGCGGGGACCGTCCGCTGCTATGGGCGCATATATGCGCGCCTCGGTGCGCCCCGCCGCTGCCCCCGCGGCCGCCCCGCCCCCGCCGCTGCCGGGCCCGGCCGAGGGCCCCGGTGAGAGGTGGCCCCGGGGTGTCTGATTAGGCTCCGGCCTCATGGACGTACTCATCCATCTCTTCGTCGGCCTGCACATCATCGGCATCGCCGCGCTGCTCGGCGGCTTCCTCACCCAGATGAAGGCGATGGGCCGGGGCACGGCCCGCTTCGTCCCCGGCATGCTGCACGGCGCGCTGACCATGCTGGTCACCGGCGTCGCCCTGGTCGGCCTCAACCAGGCCGACCACCACCACGTCAACACGATCAAGATCGGCGTGAAGCTGGCCCTGCTGATCGTGATCCTGGGGCTCGTCTACGTCAAGCGCGACGAGGAGACGGTGGACAAGAGCCAGTTCGCGCTGGTCGGCGGCCTCACCATGGCGAACGTCTTCATCGCCGTGCTGTGGACCTGAGCCCCGTCGCCGCACCGGCGGCGACCGCCGGCCAGACCGCCACCGCCAACCACGTCAGCACCCGGCCCGGCCCCTCGAGCAGCGGGATCCTGGAGGCGGCGGCGACGGACAGCGTCGCCGCCGCCGTCATCCCCATCGGGAAGGCCGTCGACCAGCGCCGCATGTCGTAGCCGGGCCGCCGCCACACCACCTCGGCGACCAGTAGCAGGGCGTACCCGGCCGGCCCGGGGGCGAGCAGCGCGACCGTCACGGCGCGCAGGACACCCCGGTCGTCCCCGTTCCACAGATACAGGCGCGTGCTGCCGGCGGAGACCAGTTGCGCGTCGGCCAGCGCCGAGATCGCGAGCGCACCGCCCGCGATCCAGTGGTCGCCGGCCCCCTCGGCCACCTGCCGGGGATCGAAGCGGGGCAGCGCGAGACCGTAGAGCGCCAGGCCCGCCCAGAACAGCACCAGCGCCGTGTGCGCGAGTCAGGCCGTCGCCTCGGCCGCGGCCAGCGCGGCGGCCGGCACGGCCAGCCCCTGGGCGGCCACACAGACCAGGAACACCGCTCCGGACATGCGCCGCCGCCAGTGCCGTACGACGAGGAGCAGCAGCGGCGGCCACAGGGCCGCCGCCAGTGCGAGCAGCGCCATGCCGGCGAGCGCCCGGTCCGGCGCCGCGATCCGCGTGCCGAGCACCGTGGTGGCGGCCACGGCGGTGAGCGCGCCCGGCGTCCGGGCCTCCGCCAGCCACCGCCGCCGGTCGCCCAGCAGCCGTACGACGAAGTCCGCGGCCAGTCCCGGCCACGCGGCGCACGCCGACGCGAGTGCGATCCGGGGACCACACCTCGTCGCCGGTCAGCAGCAGCGCCACCGACAGGACACCGGTCGCCATGACGGCGGCCCCGGCCGCGGGCGGCCGTCGAGCCCACCACTCGCGCAGCTCCGAGGTCCCGTACCTGCGCCGATGCTAGGCCCTGCCCAGCGGCTCAGGCCGGTCGCACCACGCTGTGGATGATCGATTCGCCGCCGTAGTAGACCGACTCCTCGCGGACGTAGGCGCCGGGCTTCGGGGCGTGGATCATCATGCCGTTGCCGATGTAGAGGCCGACGTGGCTGATGTCGTCGTAGAAGAAGATCAGATCACCGGGCCGCGCGTCGGCGAGGGAGACGGTGGTGCCCGCGTTCACCTGGTCGTAGGTGGTGCGCGGGAGGCTGACGCCGGCGGCCTTCCAGGCGGCCTGGGTCAGGCCGGAGCAGTCGTAGGACCCGGGGCCGGTGGCGCCCCACACGTACGGCTTGCCGATCTGCGCGCGGGCGAAGGCGAGGGCCTTGTCGGCCTGGGTGGTGTTCGAGGACGGGGACGTGCCGTTCGATGTGGACGTGCCCGTCGATGTGGACGTGCCCGTCGACGTGGACGTGCCTGCCGACGTGGACGCGCCGCTGTCCTGGCCGGACGTCCGCTCGGCCGCCTGCCGCTTCGCCAGCTCGGCCGCCTGGCGCGCCGCCTCCTGCTGCTTCTGCTTCTCGATCGCCGCCAGCCGCGCCTTCTCCCGGGCCGTCAGCTCGGACAGCAGTTCGCGCGCGGAGGCGAGCTTGTTCTGGACGGTGGCCTTGGCGGTCTGCAGGTCACTCTGCGACCGGGTCAGCGTCCGCAGGCTGTCGGCGGCCTCCTGGCGCTTGACCATGGTCGCGGACTGCTGGGTGACGTAGTCGTCGACCGCGCCCTTCTCCCGTGAGGTGAGCCGGCTCATCAGCTGGCTCTGGTCGAAGTAGTCCTGCGGGCTGTCCGCGAGCAGGAAGGTTGCCGTGCCGGGGGTGGTGGCCCCGGTCCGGTACTGCGCGGCGGCGTACGAGCCCAGCTCCTCGCGCGCCTTGTTGAGCCTGTCCGTGCGGCGGGCCACGTCGTCGAGGAGGGTGTCGACGCGCCTGCGCTGCCTGCCGGTCTTCTCCTTGGCCGCGTCGTACTTCTCGGTCGCCGACTCCGCCTGGCGGTAGAGGTCGTCGACCTTCTTCTCCACCTCCTCCAGGCTCGGCTTGTTCCCGTCGGCGGACGGCGTGGCGCTCGCCGTCTGGGAGAACATGGCCACGGAGGTCAGGGCGGCGGTGGCCAGGGCGGGCGTGCGTATGCCTGCTGCACGCGGACCGGCGGGGCGCTTGCGGTGCGACGCCAAGGGAGGCGACTCCTTCCATGATCCGCCTACCGAGTTAGCTGTCGGGTTCGGGCGGGTGGTTCGGAAGGGTTGCCCTACGGCCGCGTCCCCGAAGGGAGTTGCGCCGATTCACCCCAAGGTCGGTGTGGGTCCCCGGCTCCGGGCGCCGCACTGGGGGCACGCCGGACTCGGCGGAGGCCGCGCGGCCCGGCGAGGTTCGCCGGAGGACGGTCGTGCGGCCCGACGGAACGGTAGCCAACTCGTGTGACTGATGTGAAGGCTGGTGCGAGATATGTCCGATACGTATTCGTGACCCAAGGGCAAAATCGCGTCTCGGTGACGGTGCGGTTCCACAGTGTGGGAGCTGCGGGGTCCGGCCAAGTTCCCGGGGCGGCCGTCGGTTGTCGGTGCGGCGCCCTAGACTCGGAGAGCGATGAGCAGCCTCTTTGACGACAGCTTCCTGGCCGACCTCCAGGCCCCCCGCGGCCACGAGGAGGAGCCCCCGCCACCCGAGGACGACCACGCTCCGGAATCGCTTCCGGACGATCTGTTCGGTGGCCGGTTCGACGCGCCGCCGGACCGGGACGCCTACTACCGGGACGGCGCCCCGCGCCCGGCCCTCGACGCGGCCGCCCTGCTGGAGGGGCTGAACGAGAACCAGCGCGCCGCCGTCGTGCACGCCGGATCCCCGCTGCTCATCGTGGCCGGCGCCGGCTCCGGCAAGACCCGGGTGCTCACCCACCGCATCGCCCATCTGCTCGCCGAGCGGCAGGTGCACCCGGGCCAGGTCCTCGCGATCACCTTCACCAACAAGGCCGCGGGCGAGATGAAGGAGCGCGTCGAGCACCTCGTCGGCCCGCGCGCGAACGCGATGTGGGTGATGACCTTCCACAGCGCGTGCGTGCGCATCCTGCGCCGGGAGAGCAAGAGGCTCGGCTTCACGTCGTCCTTCTCGATCTACGACGCGGCCGACAGCAAGCGCCTGATGGCCCTGGTCTGCCGGGACCTGGAACTCGACCCCAAGCGCTTCCCGCCGAAGTCCTTCAGCGCCAAGATCTCCAACCTGAAGAACGAGCTGATCGACGAGGAGGACTTCGCCGCGCAAGCCACCGACGGCTTCGAGAAGACCCTCGCGCAGGCCTACGCCATGTACCAGTCCCGTCTCCGTGAGGCCAACGCCCTCGACTTCGACGACCTGATCATGACGACGGTCAACCTGCTGCGCGCCTTCCCCGACGTCGCCGAGCACTACCGCCGACGCTTCCGGCACGTCCTGGTCGACGAGTACCAGGACACCAACCACGCCCAGTACGCCCTGGTACGCGAGCTGGTCGGCACCGCCGAACACCCGGTGGACGTACCGTCGGGCCCGGACGGCCTGTCGCCCGCCGAGCTGTGCGTGGTGGGTGACGCAGACCAGTCGATCTACGCCTTCCGCGGCGCCACGATCCGCAACATCCTCCAGTTCGAGGAGGACTACCCGGACGCGACGACGATCCTGCTGGAGCAGAACTACCGCTCCACCCAGACCATCCTCTCCGCCGCCAACGCGGTCATCGAGCGCAACGAGTCGCGCCGCCCGAAGAACCTGTGGACCAACGCGGGCGCGGGCGCCCGCATCACCGGGTACGTCGCCGACACCGAGCACGACGAGGCCCAGTTCGTCGCCGACGAGATAGACCGCCTCACGGACGCGGGCGAGGCGAAGGCGGGCGACGTCGCCGTCTTCTACCGTACGAACGCCCAGTCCCGCGTCTTCGAAGAGGTCTTCATCCGCGTCGGCCTGCCCTACAAGGTCGTCGGCGGGGTCCGCTTCTACGAGCGCAAGGAGGTCCGGGACGTCCTGGCCTACCTCCGGGTGCTGTCCAACCCCGAGGACTCGGTCCCGCTGCGCCGCATCCTCAACGTGCCCAAGCGCGGCATCGGCGACCGCGCCGAGGCGATGATCGACGCCCTCTCCCAGCGCGAGAAGATCAGCTTCCCGCAGGCCCTGAAGCGGGTCGACGAGGCGTACGGCATGGCCGCGCGGTCGGCCAACGCCGTCAAGCGGTTCAACGTGCTGATGGACGAGCTGCGGACGATCGTCGAGTCCGGCGCGGGACCGGCGACCGTCCTGGAAGCCGTCCTCGAACGCACCGGCTACCTCGCGGAGTTGCAGGCCTCCACCGACCCGCAGGACGAGACCCGCATCGAGAACCTCCAGGAACTCGCGGCCGTCGCGCTGGAGTTCGAGCAGGAGTCCGGCGAGGGCGAGACGGCGGGCGGACTCTCCGACTTCCTGGAGCGGGTCGCCCTCGTCGCCGACTCCGACCAGATTCCCGACGAGGAGGACGGCGACGGTGTCATCACGCTGATGACCCTGCACACCGCCAAGGGCCTGGAGTTCCCGGTGGTCTTCCTGACCGGCATGGAGGACGGTGTCTTCCCGCACATGCGCGCCCTCGGCCAGGCCAAGGAGCTGGAGGAGGAGCGCCGTCTGGCCTACGTCGGCATCACGCGCGCGCGGGAGCGGCTGTATCTGACCAGGTCGGCGATGCGCAGCGCCTGGGGGCAGCCGTCGTACAACCCGCCCTCCCGGTTCCTGGAGGAGATCCCGGCGGCCCATGTGGAGTGGAAGCGGACGGGTGCGACGGCCCCGGTGCCCTCGGGTCCGGCCTCCGGGGTGGCGGCCTCGCTCTCCTCGTCCCGCTCGCGCTCCTCGGCGTCGGGCGCCTCGGGCTTCGCCACCCGCCGGACCTCGGAGAAGCCGGTGGTCGCGCTGGCCGTCGGGGACCGGGTCACGCACGACCAGTTCGGGCTCGGCACGGTCGTCGCCGTGAATGGCACGGGAGCGAACGCGGAGGCGACGATCGACTTCGGGGACAAGCCGAAGCGGCTGCTGCTGCGGTACGCGCCGGTGGAGAAGCTTTAGCCGCAGTCGTCCGTGGGGGCTGGACCTATGTGGGGTCCAGCCCGTGGCTGCGCAGCCACGGCAGCGGGTCTATGGCCGCCCCGCCCGCGGGCCGGACCTCGAAGTGCAGGTGCGGCCCGGTGGAGTTGCCAGAGTTGCCGGAGTACGCGATCGGATCGCCGGCCTTGACGGTCGTACCCGAGGGGACGCGGTAGCGGGAGAGGTGGCAGTACCAGGTCTGGGTGCCGTCCTTGGCCGTCAGGATCAGCATGTTGCCGTAGGCGCTGTTCCACTTCGTGGTGACGGTGCCGTCGGTCGCGGCCATCACCGTCGTGCCGTAGGCGACGGGGAAGTCGATGCCCGTGTGCACGGACATCCAGTTCACGCCCGCCTGACCGAAATAGGCGCTGAGCCCCTTCTGGAGGACCGGAAGGACGAACTTGGGGCGCAGCCGCTCCTTGAGCGCGGCCTCGGCCGCCGCCTTCTTCTTCTCGGCCGCCTGCTGGGCCTTGAGGTCGATGCGTTCCTGGGTGCGGCTGGCCCGGTCGGCGAAGTCGTCGGCGCCCGCGGACAGGGTCTTGAGCTGGGCGTCCAGCTTGCTGTTGGCGATGGACGGTTTCACCGACTGGGGGTCCGAGGCGGTGGCCGTCGTGTCCTTGCCGTTGTCGCCGAAGGTGCCGACCGAGGCGACGGCGATCCCGGCGACGCCCATCACACATGCCGACGGTACGGCGATGGTCAGCAGCGCGGAGCGCTTGGGGGGCGTACGACGGCGGGAGCGCGCCGCGTTGCGGGCACCCGCGCGTGTCGTGGGGCCCGGAGTGGTCTCTTCCTGGTCTTCCAGCAGGGACGTCACTGCGGGCATCTCGCCCGTGGCGCCCGACTCGCCGTCGTCCACGACCTGTTCGAAGGTCGCGGTCGCCTGCTGGTCGAAGGGCTCGGGAGCGGGCGCCGGCTCGGGCTCGACGGTGGCGGCGGTGCCGTCGGAGTTCCACTGCGTGGCGTCGTACGCACCCGTGTCGAACGACTGCGTACCCCACTCCCACTGCTGGGTCGGGGCCGCTCCGGCGGACTGGTCGGGCTGCGCCCAGGCGCTCGTGTCCCACTGGCCACTGGCGTCGACCGTCGTGGCCTGATGCGGGACCGTCCAGGCGGTGGTCTCGTAGGCGCCGGTGTCGTAGGCGGCGTGGTGCTGGGCCGCGTACGGGTCGTAGTTCAGGGTGTGGTGACTGCCGGTCGCCCACTGAGTGGAGTCGTACGACCCGGTGGATCGGCCGTCGCCGGGCATGTTGCCGAACAGCGGGTCGGAGTCGAAGGTCGTGGTGGCGTGGGCGCCGGTGTCGAAGCCGGTGGTGCCGTAGTCGCCGTACGTGGCTTCCTGCTGGGTGCCGTACGCCGCGTAGTGTGCCGAGGCGTCGGAAGCCGGAGCCGGGGTGGTCATGGTCCCCGACGGGTGACGGTCGTTCACCAACTTCTCTTTCGCCTCGACAACAGGGGCTGCCAGAGCAGTGCGGCGACTGTACCCGGCGGTATGCGGGCGCGACAATCTTCGGCAGGTTTCCCACTCGGCGGAAACGGGCATTCGGCGGTGTTTCGGGGGACGCCGGGCGCGGGTTTGGCCTTGCGTTCGAAGAGTGTTCGATGTCAGGGGGGTTTCGCGCACCCCGTCACGCCACTGTGAGACCTCCGGCGACCCGCTCCCGCGGGTTCGAGGCGTCGAGGGCTTCCCTTATCCCGGTCGCCACGGCGGGGTGCACGGGCAGCGCCAGATGTCCGATGCCCGTCACCCTTATGTTCTGCGCGTCCAGGTCGGGGTGGTCGACACAGGCCGTCTCCAGCGGGTCCATCAGGGAGTCGAGGTCGCTCCAGAAGCTGACGAACCGGGTACGGCAGCCGGGCGCGGGCCGGGTCAGCTCCTCCATGACCTCCGAACCGGGGCGCATCTGGCGCACGATCGGATGCGCGTTGGCCAGCGGCACCACGCGCGTGCCGGAATGCGGGGTGCCGAGGGTGACCAGCGTGCGGACCCTCAGGTCGCCGCCGAGCCGCTGCACGTAGTAACGCGCTATCAGCCCGCCGAGGCTGTGGCCCACGATGTCCAGCCGGCGGCTGCCGGTGCGCTCGCAGATTTCCTCCACATGCCGGCCGAGCAGTTCGGCCGCCGTGCGGATGTCGCAGGTCAGCGGCGAGTAGTTGAGCGATTCGATGCGCTGCCTGCCGTGCTGGGCGAGGCTGCGGCGCAGCAGGACGAACACCGAGCGGTTGTCGATGAAGCCGTGCAGCAGCAGGACCGGCGGTCCGGACTGCACCGGCAGCTGCGCGGCGCCGTCCGGAGCGGGCGGCGCGGGGGAGCGGCGCTCCTGTACGAGGCCCGTCGGATACAGCATGATGTGGCCCGCCAGGATCGCCGCCTCCAGGGCGGTCGACCTGAGCAGGGCCAGGGAAAGGCCCGCCAGTCTGCTGGGCAGGAGACGCCGGCACAGCGGAAGAAGCGGTTGCAGCAGTACCCCGGTGACCTTCATGGCCGACCTCCTGTCGGCACGCAGGAGGACGGCTCGATCCCCCGTGTGCCCTCAAGTCCCACCGTGTGATTTCCCCCTCGGTCAGCACCGCGAAACTGCCGGTTGGGGGATGCTGGAGATAACGTTCGTTCACTTCGCGTCGCTTCATGGAGGCAGTGATGGGTGTGGCAGCCGGTCCGATCCGCGTGGTGGTGGCCAAACCGGGGCTCGACGGCCACGATCGCGGGGCCAAGGTCATCGCGCGGGCGCTGCGCGACGCCGGCATGGAGGTCATCTACACGGGGCTCCACCAGACGCCGGAGCAGATCGTCGACACGGCCATCCAGGAGGACGCCGACGCGATCGGCCTGTCCATCCTCTCGGGTGCCCACAACACCCTTTTCGCCGCGGTGATCGACCTCCTCAAGGAGCGCGACGCCGAGGACATCCTGGTCTTCGGCGGTGGCATCATCCCCGAGGCGGACATCCCGCCCCTCAAGGAGAAGGGTGTCGCCGAGATCTTCACGCCCGGGGCCACGATGGCGTCGATCGTGGAGTGGGTGCGGGCGAACGTACGCCAGCCGACCGCCTCCGCCGGCTGAACCGACGACGTGGCCGGGGCGGCCCAGCGCCCTTTCCGGCCGCGCATCCTGAGGACCTTGCGGCCGGAACGGCCTTCGCCTCAGTCGCCGGGCGCGGTGGCGTCGCCGGCCGGTGCCAGCTCCTCGGCCATCGCCGCGCGCAGTCGCAACGTCGTCACCAGCCGCTGGAACGCCTCCGCCCAGTAGCCTCCGGCCCCCGGCGCCGAGTCCTCCCGCTCGTCCGGTACCGCCAGCAGCCCGTCCAGCCGGGACGCCTCCGCGGGGTCCAGACAGCGTTCGGCCAGACCCATCACGCCACTGAAACTCCAGGGATAACTGCCCGCGTCCCGAGCGATGTCGAGAGCGTCCACCACCGCCCGTCCCAGCGGCGGCGCCCACGGCACGGCGCACACGCCGAGCAGTTGGAACGCCTCGGACAACCCGTGCGTCGCGATGAACCCGGCCACCCACGCGGCCCGCTCCCCGGCCTCCAGCGTGCCCAGCAGCTTGGCCCGCTCGGCCAGCGACACCGCGCCCGGGCCGCCCGCCTCCGGCGCCGAGGGCGCCCCGAGCAGCGCTTTGGACCATTCCGCGTCGCCCTGCCGCACCGCCGCCCGGCACCAGGCGGCGTGCAACTCCTCCTGCCAGCCGTCCGCCACGGGCAGCGCCACGATCTCCTGAGGGGTGCGTCCGCCGAGCCGCCCGGACCAGGTCGCCACCGGGGCCGCCTCGACCAGCTGACCCAACCACCATGACCGTTCCCCTCTGCCCGCCGGAGGTTTGGCCACCACACCGTCTCTCTCCATCCTCGGATCGCACTCAAGCGGCGCCTCCACCGCGATCGTCGGCCCGTCCCCGGTGTGATCGACCGCCACGCACTGGCCGGCCCGCACCGCCATCCGCGCGGCGAGCGCGGATCCGGGCAGCGCGGACAGCAGCTCCGCCGCCGTCGCCCGGACGTTGCGGCTGCGATCGGCCAGTGCCAGCTCAAGAAACGGTTCGTCCTCGGCGCCCAGTCCCGTACGCAGCGAGTCGAGGAACATCAGCCGGTCCTCGGCCCGTTCCGTCGGCCAGGTGGACGCCAGCAGTTCGCGGGCGGCCGCCGGTGTGCGGGCCCGCAGCGCCGCCAGCAGGGCGACCCGCTCGGCGAACAGGCCCTCCTGCCACAGTCGGCGCACCTTGGTGGTGTCCTCCGGGTCGGGCACGGCCGCACCGCCACCCGGCGTGGCGCGCAGCGCGAACCGCCAGTCCGGGTTCAGCTTGGCCAGCCACAGCGCCCGCGCCCCCGCGAACTCCAGCGCCGCCGGGCGCAGGTCCGTCCGCCCCCGGGCCGCGTCCAGCAGCGCGGGCAGCGCCTGCGGGGGCGCCGCGAAGCCGCGCGCGTTGGCCGCCGCGAGCCACTGCGGCAGCAGCTCGATGAGATCGGGCGCGCTGCCCCGGCGCCCGCCCCCCGCGTTCCCGGCCCGGTCGGCCAGCAGCAGGGCGAGTCTGCGCACCGCCGGGGCGGGCAACGCGGGACGCGGGTCCTCGGGCGCGGGCTCGGGCCGTCTCCCGGCCCGCGCCGGCCGCACCCCGGCCCGCCGCCGTACGGTCTCCACGGCCGCCGCGTCCAGCAGTGCCACGGGCGCCTCCCGGCCGGGCCCGCCGCCCGGGAAGGGACGCCGGTCCGTGCCGAGGAGGGCGCAGGTGACGAGGTCCTCCCAGGAGGGCGAGGCCGCGGTGGGCGGGGTCCCGTTCATGGACACTTTCCTTCCTTCGGGTCATCGGCAGGGCAGGCGGGCCGGGTCAGCACAGGGGCACCGCCTCTCCCGGGCCCTCCGGCCAGGCCGTCAGGGGGGCGAAGCCCCGGTGGCCGCACTCGCCGAAGACCTTGACGGGGGCTCCGCCGGAGAGGGCGACCAGGCGCCACAGGCCCGGACGGGAGCGGGCGGTGGGGGTGAGGGGGAGCGCCGAGTCCGTGTCGGCGTCCGCCAGTTGCCAGGACTCGCCGTCCGGGACCGGGACGACCCGGTCCAGGGTCACGGGTGTCGAGTCCAGCCACGGGTCGGCGCGCAGCGCCTCTCCGTACCGGACCGCCGCCTCGGCCGTGCTCACTCCCGGCGGCCGTACCGAGGTGGGCGCGGGCGGCCCGAACGTCTGGCCGAGCGCCGCCCGCGCCTGCCCGGCACCCGGGTAGGGGGACAGCTCCGCGTCCAGGACCAGACCGACCGGCAGCGCCAGCTCCGGCGCCCGGCCGGCCGCGCCGTAGGACAGGAGCAGGCCCGTACGCCCCGACTGGGCGCCGTGCAGCCATATCCGGCGGGTCGTCAGTTTCGCGTCCGCCGTGTCGTACTGGGCCAGCACCAGCCAGTCGTCGCGCACCGGCGGCCCGACGGCGGACGCGGGCAGCCCGATGCGGGAGCGGACCGTCGCCCGCAGCGGCTCCGGCAGCCGGTCGCGGCGCAGCCAGCCCTGGTCGAGGAGGTGGAGCAGCGCGCACTCCTCCAGCAGGCGCACCGGCCAGCCCGGACCGGAAGCCGGGATCGCGCCCAACTCCCTCACCCTCGCCGCGAGTCCGGGCGCCTGCGCGTCGACCATGCGGGCCGCCGTCTCCTCCCACAGCCCGTACTCCGCCCGCTCGGCCGTGGCCAGGCCGCCGCGCAACAGATCCGCCAGACGCTGCTCCAGCTCGGTCGCGCCCGCCGTCACCCGCTCGGCCCGCCGCTCGGCCCGGCGCCGCGCCGCCTCCGGATCGGCGGATCCGCCGCCCGAACTCCCCGCGTCCGCCGTCCGTTTGTCCCGCGCCCGCTCGCGTCTGCCCGAGATCCACTCCTCGGCCCAGTCCGGGGCCCGCTGCGCGGTGGGCACCGAGTCGTCCTCGCCCGCCCACAGCAGCAGCAGACCCAGCGCGTGCTTGCACGGGAACTTCCGGCTCGGACAACTGCACTTGTACGCCGGAGCGGCCGTGCCCGCCATGTCCACGATCGTCTGGTACGGCCTGCTCCCACTGCCCTTGCACAGCCCCCACACCGCCCCCTCGTCGCAACTGCCCGCCTCGGACCACGGACCGGCCGTGCCGAGCTTGCTCCCCGCCCTGCGTGACGAATCGTCAGGCGCCAGTGCCAGCACCTGGTCCGCGGTCCAGCGCGCCCCCTGCTGAGTCATGCCATCGAAGGTAGATCCCGCCACTGACAATCGCCCTCGCCAGCACGTTTGCGCAGGTCAGGGCGCATTGTCAGTGGCGTGGTGCAGGGTGGACACCAGATCCGAACCGGCCGAGCTGGAGGGGGCCTCAGCCATGACTGCGTCCGTGGAGCCGACGTCCGTGGAACCGGGCGGCAGCGCGTCGAGCGAGGCGTTGCGACCGCACGCCGAGCATGCCTTCGCCGTCGAACTGGCCGCGCTGGCCGCGCAGGACGACCGTCCGCGCCCGGCCCGCTGGAAGCTGTCGCCGTGGGCGGTGGCGACCTACCTGCTCGGTGGCACCCTGCCGGACGGCACCGTGATCACACCGAAGTACGTGGGCCCACGCCGGCTCGTCGAGGTCGCCGTCACCACGCTCGCCACCGATCGCGCCCTTCTCCTGCTCGGTGTGCCCGGCACGGCCAAGACCTGGGTGTCGGAGCACCTGGCGGCGGCGGTCAGCGGCGACTCGACCCTGCTGGTGCAGGGCACCGCGGGCACGCCGGAGGAGGCGATCCGGTACGGCTGGAACTACGCGCAGCTGCTCGCGCACGGCCCCAGCCGTGACGCCCTCGTGCCCAGTCCCGTCATGCGGGCCATGGCGGAGGGCATGACGGCCCGGGTGGAGGAGCTGACCCGCATCCCGGCCGACGTGCAGGACACTCTGATCACGATCCTGTCCGAGAAGACGCTGCCGATACCGGAACTGGGACAGGAGGTGCAGGCGGTCCGCGGCTTCAACCTGATCGCCACCGCCAACGACCGCGACCGCGGGGTCAACGACCTCTCCAGCGCCCTGCGCCGCCGCTTCAACACGGTGGTGCTGCCGCTGCCGGAGAGCGCCGACGCCGAGGTGGACATCGTCGCCCGCCGCGTCGACCAGATCGGCCGCTCCCTCGACCTGCCGGCCGTGCCCGACGGCATCGACGAGATCCGCCGCGTCGTCACCGTCTTCCGGGAACTGCGCGGCGGAATCACCGCCGACGGCCGGACCAAGGTGAAGTCCCCGAGCGGCACGCTGTCCACGGCGGAGGCCATCTCCGTCGTCACCAACGGCCTCGCCCTAGCCGCCCACTTCGGGGACGGTGTGCTGCGCCCGAGCGACGTCGCCGCCGGCATCCTCGGGGCCGTCGTCCGCGATCCGGCGGCCGACCGCGTCGTCTGGCAGGAGTACCTGGAGACGGTCGTCCGTGAACGCGACGGCTGGAAGGACTTCTACCGGGCCTGCCGGGAGGTCAGCGCGTGAACGACTCCTGGTGGGACAAGGCCCACGATTCCGGACCGCTGCTCCTCGGGGTGCGGCACCACGGACCCGGCTCCGCGCGTGCGGTACTGGCCGCCCTGGAGGCCGCCCGGCCCCAGCTGGTGCTGATCGAGGGGCCGCCCGAGGCGGACGCGCTGATCCCCCTTGCCGCCGACCCCGGCATGCGGCCGCCGGTGGCTCTCCTCGCCCACGCCGTGGACGAACCGGGCCGCTCCGCGTTCTGGCCGATGGCCGAGTTCAGCCCCGAGTGGGTGGTCATCCGCTGGGCGCTGGACCAAGGCGTTGCGGCCCGCTTCATCGACCTGCCCGCCACGCACACCCTGGCGTGGGAGGACCCCGACGCCGAATCGGGCGGCGGGGACGGGCCCGCCGCCGACCAGATGCGCGTCGACCCGCTCGCCGTGCTCGCCGAGACCGCCGGCTACGACGATCCCGAGCGCTGGTGGGAGGACGTCGTCGAACACCGGGGCGTCGGGCAGCGGGACGCGTACGCGCCGTTCACCGCGCTGGAGGAGGCCATGACGGCACTCCGGGAGGAGTACGGCGTCGACGGCCGGCGCAGGGACCTCGTGCGGGAGGCGCACATGCGGCTCCACCTGCGGGCGGCCCGGCGGGAGTTCGGGGAGGCCGTGGCCGTGGTGTGCGGGGCGTGGCACGTACCCGCGCTGCGGCGGCCGGCCGCGGTCACCGCCGACCGGGCGCTGCTGAAGGGGCTGCCCAAGGCCAGGGCCGAGCTGACCTGGGTGCCGTGGACCCACCGCAGACTGGCCCGGGCGAGCGGGTACGGCGCCGGCATCGACGCGCCGGGATGGTACGGGCACCTGTTCCGCGCGCCGGACCGGCCGGTCGAGCGATGGCTGACCAAGGTGGCGGGGCTGCTGCGCGCGGAGGACCGGATGGTCTCCTCCGCGCACGTCATCGAGGCGGTGCGGCTGGCCGAGACGCTCGCTGCGATGCGCGGCCGTCCGCTGCCCGGCCTGAGCGAGACGACCGACGCGGTGCGTGCGGTGATGTGCGAGGGCTCGGACGTGCCGCTGGCGCTGGTGCGCGACCGGCTGGTGGTCGGGGACGCCCTCGGCGAGGTACCGGAGGCGGCGCCCGCGGTGCCCTTGCAGCGCGACCTGGCCCGGGAACAGCGCCGACTGCGTCTGAAGCCCGAGGCACTGGAGCGGGAACTGGAGCTGGACCTGCGCAAGGAGACCGACGCCGGCCGCAGCACGCTGCTGCACCGGCTGCGGCTGCTGGGCGTGGGCTGGGGCGAACCGGCCCGCTCGCGGGGCGGCACGGGCACCTTCCGGGAGACCTGGAGGCTGCGCTGGGAGCCCGAGTTGTCGGTGCGGGTCGCCGAGGCGGGGGTGTGGGGTACGACGGTGAGCGCGGCGGCGACGGCCAGGGCCGAGGGGGACGCGGTGGCCGCGCGGGGGCTCGC
Source organism: Streptomyces sp. NPDC006739 (assembly GCF_042869815.1). Lineage (NCBI taxonomy): Bacteria > Bacillati > Actinomycetota > Actinomycetes > Kitasatosporales > Streptomycetaceae > Streptomyces > Streptomyces sp. NPDC006739. Next base: position 542,090 of record NZ_JBIAGM010000001.1, on the reverse strand, counting down.
CGAGGTCACCGCGCTCGCCGAGCGCTGCCTGTTGGCCGCGCTGCCGGACGCGCTGCCGCTGGTGATGCGGGTCCTCGCCGACCGGGCGGCGCTGGACGCGGACGTCGGCCATCTCGCCGAGGCCCTGCCCGCCCTGGTCCGCTCGCTGCGCTACGGCGACGTGCGCGGCACCGACACCGGCGCGCTGGCCGAGGTCGCCGCGGGACTCGCCGAGCGGGTGTTCGTGGGTCTGCCCCCGGCCTGCGCCGCCCTGGACGCGGACGCTGCGGAGGAGATGCGGGGCCGGGTGGACGCGGTGCACGGGGCGGTGGGGCTGCTCGCGGAGGCGGCCGTCCCCGGCCACGGCGACCTGCCCCGGCGGTGGCGCGCGGTGCTGCGCACGCTGTCCGCGCGGGACACCGTGCCCGGAGTCATCCGGGGCCGCGCGGTACGCATCCTGTTGGACGAGGGGGAGTTGGGGCAGGAGGCGGCGGCGCGGCTCATGGGACTCGTGCTGTCGCGGGGGACGCCGCCCGCCGACGCCGCCGCGTGGATCGAGGGCTTCGTCGGCGGCGGGGGCGGCATGCTGCTCGTACACGACGAGCGGCTGCTCGGCCTGGTCGACGCGTGGCTGACCGGGGTGCCGGCGGAGGCGTTCACGGACGTACTGCCGCTGCTGCGTCGGACGTTCTCGGCGTACGAGGCGGGAGTGCGCAGGACCCTCGGGGAACTGGTGCGGCGCGGGCCGGGCGGGAGAGGGCCCGCGGCGGACACGGCGGCCTCCGGGATACCCGGGTTCGGCCCTGACCCGGACACCGGGCGCGCCGACGCGGTGCTGCCGGTGGTGTGGTCGCTGCTCGGCCTGGACGAAACGACCGGAGAAGCCGGCGGACTGGTGGGGGTGGGCACATGACAACACCGACGACGGAGACGCCGGAACCAACCGCCACGCCGGAGGCGACCGCCGCGCCGGAGGCGACCGACGCGGCGGGGGCGGCCGATACGACGACGGCGGCGCCCGCGACGGTGGCCGGCACGGGTGACCCCGGGTGGGAGCGGGAGCGGCTGCGGCGTTGGCGGCTCGTGCTCGGCGGTGACGCGGCCGACGGGACCGGTTGCGTGCTGTCGGGGCAGGACGCGGCGATGGACGGCACGCTGGCCGCGCTCTACGGCAAGGGGGACAGAGCGCAGTCGGGACGGGACCGTTCGGCGGGGCTCGGGGCGTCGGCACCGTCCGTGGCGCGCTGGCTGGGGGACATCCGGACCTACTTCCCCTCCTCCGTCGTCCAGGTCATGCAGCGCGACGCCATCGACCGGCTCGGGTTGTCCGCGCTGCTGCTGGAGCCGGAGATGCTGGAGGCGGTGGAGGCCGACGTGCACCTGGTCGGCACGCTGCTCTCGCTCAACAAGGCGATGCCGGAGACGACCAAGGAGACCGCGCGGGCGGTGGTGCGCAAGGTGGTCGAGGGCCTGGAGAAGCGGCTCGCCGGCCGCACCCGGGCCACCCTCACGGGCGCCCTCGACCGCAGCGCGCGGGTCAGCCGGCCGCGCCACCACGACATCGACTGGAACCGCACGATCGCGGCCAACCTCAAGCACTACCTGCCCGAGTACCGCACGGTCGTGCCGGAGCGGCTGATCGGCTACGGGCGGGCGGCGCAGTCCGTGAAGAAGGAGGTCATCCTCTGCATCGACCAGTCCGGGTCGATGGCGGCGTCCGTCGTCTACGCGTCCGTGTTCGGCGCGGTGCTCGCCTCCATGCGGTCGATCAACACGCGGCTCGTCGTCTTCGACACGGCGGTCGTCGACCTCACCGACCAGCTCGACGACCCGGTGGACGTGCTCTTCGGCACCCAGCTGGGCGGCGGTACGGACATCAACCGGGCCCTCGCCTACTGCCAGTCGCAGATCACCCGCCCGGCGGAGACGGTGATCGTGCTGATCAGCGACCTGTACGAGGGCGGCATACGGAACGAGATGCTCAAGCGGGTCGCGGCGATGAAGGCGTCGGGGGTGCAGTTCGTGGCGCTGCTAGCGCTGTCGGACGAGGGGGCGCCCGCCTACGACGGGGAACACGCGGCGGCGCTCGCCGCGCTCGGCGCACCGGCCTTCGCCTGCACGCCCGATCTGTTCCCGGAGGTGATGGCGGCGGCGATCGAGAAGCGGCCGTTGCCGATACCCGAGGCGTGAAACGGACATGACTACCCATTGGTAACAGGGGGGTTGCGCGACCGCGGGCAGACCGTGCGAGGATCGACGCTCATTCCGCCGCACGGGAGGACCCTCCCCCTCTTGACCTTGTCAGCAGTCCAGTCCGGTGCCGCTGTACGCGTGATGCGTACGGTGGCCGGACGGCGTGCGCTGCAAGTGGCGCTGCTGGTGGGAGGCTTGTTCCTGCTCGGGTTCGTCTGCGGGGAGCAGGCGCACGCGGCGGAGGGAACGCCGGCCGTGACGTCGGTGACCTCATCGGCTCACCTGGCGGGCGATGTCGTCGGCGACGTGACGAGACCCGCACCCGCACGGCGGGTCGCGGATCCGCTGAAGCCGAGCGGGCCGGTGGAGTCGGTGGAACCGGTGGGGAGCGTCGTCACCACGGCGGTCCACGGCCTGGTGGAGGAGTGGGTGAAGCCCACCTCGCTGCCGCTCCTGCCGAAGCTCCCCGGAGCACCCACGATTCCCTCGGTCCCCGCAGTTCCCCCAGTCCCCGCAGTTGCCGAACTCCCTGCCGTTCCGTCACTTCCCGGGGCGGCCCCGCTGCCCGGGCGTCTGCTGCCCGTCCCGGTCACGGCCGCGCCCGCGCCGCCGAGGCCGGAAGCTCCGCGACGGACGGCGACCCCGCGAAGTGCCGGGTCCGGCGCCGAAGCGGTGCCCGTGTCGACGCCCACCGCCTACGGTCCGGGCATCGGCGTCGCCGTCCCGGCGCCGGACGCCTCGGCGCACGGCGGCGGTCAGCGGGTCGCCCGTCCCGCCGCCCCCACGCGTCCCGCGCCCCCCGTGGACCGTGACGGCGCGGTGGGCAAGGCGGCGGTGGACGGCGCCGCCTCCCGGCACGGTGACGCACACGCCGTCACCCTCGACCACCTGGCGCCGCTGCGGCTCGCGCCCGGCGTTCCCGCGCGCGGCTACGCGACCGGCCTCCGGGACGGGCACCGGGACATCCCGGTCTTCCCCGGCTAGGGCTGCCCGCCCGTCCGGAGCACACCCTGATCCTCTCCGGACGGAACCGGCCATGTCCCCAGCCGTTTCCGGTGACCTGGACGCCCCGCGCGGGCGCCGGTGTCCCGGAATTCCGAAGGAACCGACGCACGCATGAACAAGAACATCCGTCGCTCGATCGTGATAGCCGCCGGTGTCTCCGGCGCGTGGGCGCTCGGCTCGGCCGTAGCCAGCGCCGATGAGCTGCCCGCCTCCTCGCTCTCCACGCCGGACGCCACCGGCACCCTCGCCGGCACTGTGAACGGTGTCGTCTCCGATGTGCGGGACACCGTCTCCGGCGTCACCGGCACCGCCACCTCGACGGTCGCGGACACGGCGGCCGGGGCGACGGCCGAGGTCGCCCCCGGGACGCGGCACACCGGCACCGCCGTCCACACCGACCCCGCCCGCCGCTATGTCGACGCCAAGGTCTCGGTGGCGGCCCGGGTCAGGGGTGCGCAGGCCATCGAGGGCGCGCACGCGGCCCGTGCCGCCAAGACGCAGGCCGAGGCAGTGGCGGCCCGGGCCGCCCACCGGGCGACCGCCAAGGCCACGCGGACCGTGTCCCACCCGCCCGCGCCCGGCATCCCCACGGCCCCCCGCGACGACATCGACTACCTCTTCGGACCGCTCGCCTCCTTCGCCCCCGAGGTGGAGCAGGCGCTGGCCGCGGCCCAGAGCAGGATTCAGGCCGCCCAGGGCGTCCGGAGTGCCGTACGGACCACCGCCCGGCAGACGGTCGCGGGGGCGCAGGGCAGGACCGTGGGCGCCGCCGGCGCGGTACGCGGTGGGGCCACGGAGGTGACGGGTGCCGCCGGGGCGACCGTCTCCGCCGTTCCCGCGCACCTCACCAGCACGGTCGGCACGGTCGGCGGGACCGAGCAGCGGGTCGTGGGCACGGTGCAGGCGGTGCCGGGCACGCTGGCTCCCGTCGTCGCCGGCGCGACGGCAGCCGCCGTTCCGCCGGTGGCGGCCGGCGCTGTGCACGGCGCGATCCCAATCGCCGGCCAGGCCGCAGCGGGTGTCGCACCGGCCGCCGGGCACGCCGTCGCCGGCGTCCGGGGCGTCGCCGAGGGCGCCGTGACCGACGTCCGGCCGGTCGTCGGCGGGGCCGTCGCGGACGTACCGCCCTGCGCCACCGGCCTGGCCGCCGAGATCGCCCAGGGCTCCACGGACGCCGTGCTGCCGCCGGTGGCGGCGACCGCCGTGCACGGTGCGGTACCGGTCGCCGCCCAGGCCACGAGGGACGCGGGCACTCTCGCCCACGGCGTGACGGACGACGTCCACCCCTTCGCCGCGGGGGTCGCTGCCGATGTCGCCCCGTTCGCCGGGCAGGCCGTCGGCTTCGCCCATGGTGTGACCGCTGACGTGTCGCCGTTCGCGGCCGGGGTCACGGAGGCCGTGCGGACGGTCGGTGAGACGGTTCGGCCCGTGGGCGGAAGCGCGGCGGCGTTCGCCTACGGGGTCGCCGAGCATGGTCAGCCCTTCGCGGGTGCGGTCGTCGGGGACGCGGCCCCCGTCGCACGGCACGCCGGATTCTTCGCGCAGGGCCTGGACGGGACCGTCCAGGCGGCCGGTGGGTCACTGGCCGGGCACACGGTCGTCGGCGTCGAGGGGGTGGCCGGGGCGGCCACTCCGGGGTATCCGCACCTGGGCGACACCGCCGTCGTCCACACGTACGGCGTCTGACCTCACACGACTCCGCGAGGTGACCGGACCCGGACGGCCGAATGCCGTCGGTTCGTCCGGCCGGGGCTTCGCGGACCGGGGCGGGTGATCCCCATTGGGGTGGGGATCAACCGTCCCTGCCCCCCTCGCGAGGGGGGCGCTCCAGAGGCCTCACCGGGTCAACCCCAGCCCGGTGAGGCCTCGCACATCCCCAGGAAGACGGCACGCCGTGCCAGGGAACCCGGCATCATGTGACAGGTATCACCGCTCAGGTGTGACCCCGCGATTTAGAGGCCCCCCGCAAGCAGAGATAACCTGCGAGACGGACATGCCGCGCGCTCGGACACCGTGTGCGCTTCCCTTGTGACATAGCGGACGTCACGTTGCCCTTCGCGGCACGCCCACGCATCCAACGAACCGCGAGATCACTGATAGGGACGGAAGCGCGTGGACCTGTTCGAGTACCAGGCGAGGGACCTCTTCGCCAAGCACGATGTACCGGTGCTGGCCGGTGAAGTCATCGACACGCCTGAGGCGGCGCGCGAGATCACCGAGCGTCTGGGCGGCAAGTCCGTCGTCAAGGCGCAGGTGAAGGTCGGTGGTCGTGGCAAGGCCGGTGGCGTCAAGCTGGCCGCCTCCGCGGACGAGGCCGTCGCCCGTGCGACGGACATCCTCGGCATGGACATCAAGGGCCACACGGTCCACAAGGTCATGATCGCCGAGACCGCTCCGGAGATCGTCGAGGAGTACTACGTCTCCTTCCTCCTCGACCGCGCCAACCGCACCTTCCTCTCCATCGCCTCCGTCGAGGGCGGTATGGAGATCGAGGAGGTGGCGGCCACCCGTCCGGAGGCCGTCGCCAAGATCGCGATCGACGCGATCGACGGTGTGGACGAGGCCAAGGCCCGCGAGATCGTCGAGGCCGCCAAGTTCCCGGCCGAGGTCGCGGACAAGGTCGCGAACGTCCTCGTCAGGCTCTGGGACACCTTCATCAAGTCGGACGCCCTCCTCGTCGAGGTCAACCCCCTCGCGAAGGTCGCCTCCGGTGAGGTCATCGCCCTCGACGGCAAGGTGTCGCTGGACGAGAACGCCGAGTTCCGTCACCCCGAGTACGAGGAACTGCACGACAAGGACGCCGCCAACCCGCTCGAGGCGGCCGCCAAGGCGAAGGGCCTCAACTACGTCAAGCTCGACGGCGAGGTCGGCATCATCGGCAACGGCGCGGGTCTCGTCATGAGCACCCTGGACGTCGTCGCGTACGCCGGTGAGAAGCACGGCAACGTCAAGCCCGCCAACTTCCTGGACATCGGCGGCGGCGCCTCCGCCCAGGTGATGGCGAACGGCCTGGAGATCATCCTGGGCGACCCGGACGTCAAGTCCGTCTTCGTCAACGTCTTCGGTGGCATCACCGCCTGCGACGAGGTCGCCAACGGCATCGTGCAGGCCCTGAAGCTCCTGGAGGACCGCGGCGAGAAGGTCGAGAAGCCGCTCGTCGTCCGTCTCGACGGCAACAACGCCGAGCTGGGCCGCAAGATCCTCACCGACGCCAACCACCCGCTGGTGCAGCGCGTCGACACCATGGACGGCGCGGCCGACAAGGCCGCCGAGCTGGCCGCCGCCAAGTAAGCACTCAGGACGAGGACACCAAAACACCATGGCTATCTGGCTCAACAAGGACAGCAAGGTCATCGTCCAGGGCATGACCGGCGCCACCGGCATGAAGCACACCAAGCTCATGCTCGGCGACGGCACCACGGTCGTGGGCGGCGTGAACCCGCGCAAGGCGGGTCAGACCGTGGACTTCGACGGCACCGAGGTACCCGTCTTCGGCACCGTCAAGGAGGCCATCGAGAAGACCGGCGCCAACGTCTCGGTCATCTTCGTGCCGGAGAAGTTCACCAAGGACGCGGTCGTCGAGGCCATCGACGCCGAGATCCCGCTGGCCGTCGTGATCACCGAGGGCATCGCCGTGCACGACACGGCGTCCTTCTGGGCGTACGCCGGCAAGAAGGGCAACAAGACCCGCATCATCGGCCCGAACTGCCCCGGCATCATCACCCCGGGCCAGTCCAACGTCGGCATCATCCCGGGCGACATCACCAAGCCGGGCCGCATCGGCCTGGTCTCGAAGTCCGGCACGCTGACGTACCAGATGATGTACGAGCTGCGGGACATCGGCTTCTCGACCGCCGTCGGCATCGGTGGCGACCCGATCATCGGCACCACGCACATCGACGCGCTCGCCGCGTTCGAGGCCGACCCCGAGACCGACCTGATCGTCATGATCGGCGAGATCGGCGGCGACGCCGAGGAGCGGGCCGCGGACTTCATCGCGAAGAACGTGACCAAGCCGGTCGTCGGTTACGTCGCGGGCTTCACCGCGCCCGAGGGCAAGACCATGGGCCACGCCGGCGCCATCGTCTCCGGTTCGTCGGGCACCGCCCAGGCGAAGAAGGAGGCCCTGGAGGCCGCGGGCGTCAAGGTCGGCAAGACGCCCACCGAGACGGCGAAGCTGGCTCGCGAGATCCTGGCCGGCTGACACCCCCGGCACAGTCGGAAGGGCCCGCACCTCACGGGGGGTGCGGGCCCTTCCGTATGTCCGTCACGCATATGTCCGTCACGCATATGTCCGTCACCCGTATGCCCGTCACGGCATCGGCACCAGCCGCTCGGGTCCGTTCGCGGCCTCCCGCCTCAGCTTCGCCCGCAGCGCCAGCTCGTTCTGCGACAGCGGCCCCTGCACCGCCCTGGGCGGCACCCCCAGCACCGCCTGCGGCGGCGACGGCGGACGCTCGTAGTGCGTGGGCGCCGTCCTGAGCGTGAGCGTCGTCGCCCCGGCGATGGCGACCGTGAAGGCGATGGCGGCGCGGGTCCAGAACACGTTGCGGCGCTCGCCCCGGGTCCGCACCACCGGGGGCCCGGCCGCGCGTGGGTGCTCCGTCGAGGCCAGTTCGGCCAGCCGCCGGTGGAGCGCGTCCGGGTCGGCCAGCTCGGGGACGTGCGCGGCGACCGCCCGCCGGGCCCGGGTCAGCCGGTTGGCCGCGGCCGGGGTGCTCGCCTCCGTCTCCGCCGCCGTCTCCGGCAGGTCGAGGCCCACACCGTCGTACAGAACAAGCGTGCGACGGTAGGACGGCGGGAGCCTGAGCAGCGCGTGCAGCAGGGCACGGTCCGCCGGGTCGGCGGGCGGTGGATCGGGGTGCCGGTGGCGCGGGCGGAAACGGTGCCAGGGGGAGAGGGCGCACTCGTACGCCAGCGCCCGCACCCAACCGGCCGGATCCCGGTCCCGGGCCACCTCCGGCCAGCGCTGCCAGGCGAGTTGGAAGGCCCGCTCCACGGCCTCCCTGGCCAGCTCCCGTCGCCCGGTCAGCAGATAGGTCTGCCGCACCAGCGCGGGCGCGCAGAACGCGTACAGGGCGTCGAAGGCCTGAGCGGGTGTCAGGGCGGTCTCCGCCTGATCCGCTGTCACCGGACATCCCTCCAGAGGAAAAAGCACATAAACATATATTGGGCGACACTTCGGAGGTTCGCCTGTTACGACGGGAAAGCGCGTGTCGTTGGGAGCATGGCGGTCGTGATCCAGATGACCGTGCGCCGACCGTCGTTGCCCGTCCTGCTCGCCTGGCTCCGGGACGGCTCGCCCGGCCTGTCCGGGTGCCTCCTGAACGGCGCGGTGGCGGCCGGACTCGGCATCGGCTGCTTCGCCGTACTCGTGATGTGCCTGTGGGTCAGCTCCCCTTACCCGGACAGCGGGCCCGGGGGCGCGCTGCATGTCGCGGCCGCGCTGTGGCTGCTGGCCCACGGCGTGCAACTGACCCGCACCGACACGCTCTCCGGCGCCCCCATGCCGGTGGGCGTCACGCCGCTGCTGCTGCTCGCCCTGCCGGTCTGGCTGCTGTACCGGGGAGCGCGGGACGCGGTGGACGCGCCCACCGATGCCGACGGACCGCCCCCCATCGCGGCGCGCACGGCGTGGACGGGCACCGTCCTCGGCTACCTCGCCGTCGGCTGCGCGGCCGCCGTGTACTGCTCCGGCCATGAACTGCGGCCCTGCTGGGGCTGGGTGACGGTGTGCCTGCCGCTGATCGCCACGAGCGCGGCGGGCGCCGGGGTGTGGACGGCGTACGGCCGTCCGCGCGACCCGGTGTTCGACGCGCTGCTGGTGCTGCCGGGAGGCCTGCGGGGCCTGGTGCGCGGACGCGAGGCCCAGGCCCGCACGGCTACGGCCGTCCGGGCGGCCGGTGCCGGGACGGCGGTGCTCGTCGGCGGCGGGGCGCTGCTGCTCGCGGTGTCACTGGTGTGGCACGGGGAGGCGGCGCGGGTCTCCTTCCTCCAGCTGACGGAGGGCTGGACGGGCCGGATCGCCGTACTGCTGCTGGGGATCGCGCTGGTCCCCAACGCGGCGGTGTGGTCGGCGTCGTACGCCCTCGGCCCCGGCTTCGCCCTCGGCGCCGGACACGCGGTGCACCCGCTCGCCTCACGCCCCGCGCCGTTGCTGCCGCCGTTCCCGCTGCTGGCGGCGGTGCCGGACGCGGGCGTCGGGACGCCGTTGCAGTGGGCGACCGGCGCGGTGCCGGTGGTGGCGGGGGTGACGGTGGCGTGGTTCGTGGTGGGCCGTGCGGTACGGGCCCGTCAGCCGTGGTCGGCGGCGCGGACCGTGGGGGTGGTCGGCCTGGCGGCGCTGGGGTGCGCGGCGGTGGTCGCCCTGCTCGCGGCACTGTCGGGCGGACCGATGGGCGTGGCCGCGCTGGCCCGGTTCGGTCCGGTGTGGTGGCAGGCGGGGGGTGCGGCCGGAGCCTGGATCGCGGTGGTGGGAGTCCCGGTGGCGCTGGTGGTACGGCTGTTCCGGGTCTGGGCGCGCAAACGTTCCACCCCGGCGCCGCTCCCACAGGAGAGGCGGAACCAAGGGCAGCAGAAGCAGGACAGGGAGAAGCTGGAGCAGGTCCGAGCTCAGTCGTCGTACGCCCCGCCCCAGGCATACGACCCGGACCACACCGGGGACCGGGAGCCCTACGGCGAGGAGGCCTACGACCTGCTCCCCTCCGACGCTCCGGTCACTCCGGACTGGCACGACACCCTGTCCGGCGAAACCGGCGGTACCGCCGTGAAGAAGGCGCCGGCTTCCCCCGACTCGTCGGACCAGGCCACCGCGACTCCGGCTCCCCCGGCCCCGCCGGAAACGCCGGAGCCCGCGCCGGAGCCCGCCGTCCCACCCGTCATCTCCGCACCGGAGCCGTCCGCCGCCCCCGCACCGCCGTCCGAACTACCACCCGCCTGACCGGCTCGGGCGGCCCACGCAGGCCCGGGCGGTCTCAGCTGTTCCCGACCCCCAGGACCCCCCGAAGCTGCTGCGGCAGCAGCTGGTCGCAGGAGTGTCTCGCCTCGTTGGTCAGGGAGTCGCCCACGCAGGTGTAGTAGTCCCGGTACACCAGCTGCGCGGTGAAGGTCGCGGCCACCAGGGCGAGGGCCACGACCCCGGTGACCAGGCCGCTGATGGCCGCCGTGGTCTGCGGGCGGTTGCCCTGGGGGTCCGGCTCGGGCGGGCGGGGCTTGGCGCGCAGGGTGCTGATGCCCCAGTACACGGCCAGCGTGCCCAGCAGCAGCGCCACGTACGTCCAGCCGAAGAGGACGAAGAAGAAGGCCCACATCCCGCACAGCAGCGCGTACCGCGCCCGGCGCTGTACCGGATCCGTCGGGTCCCAGCGCATGCCCGGCCCCTGTCCCGGTCCCTGTCCTGGACCCTGGCCGCCGGGCCCGCCCTCGGGGCCACCGCCCGGACGGTCGCCGAAGCCGCCCGGGGAACGGCCGGGCTGGCGGTCGCTCCACTGGCTGCCCCAGGGAGAACCCTGAGCGGGCCGCCTGGGCTGCCAGGGCCGGTCGGGGGTGCCCTCCGGCGGCGGCGCGAACGGGTTGTCGTCCTCCTGCTCACCGCCGCCCCCCTCGCCGTCCCGGCCGCCCTGGGGCGCCTCGGGCGGCGAGGCCGGCCGCTCCCGCAGCAGCACGGCACCACGCTCCCCTCCCAGCGCCGGGAGCGGGGGGACCGTGAGGAGTCGCAGGCTGCGATCGGGCATCAAAAGAGCGTCTTCCCCTAGGTGAATACGTCTGCCGACATGAGCTTCCACCCCGTGAACGCGCCGCACGACGACCGCGTTCCCAAGGCTGCTCGTTCTCGATTCCCCCCGAACGCTACCTTCCGGCCACGCCCCCGTCCCGAGGGGGCCTTGAGGAGTGCCGGTATCGTTGCTGACGGTCGGCCGCTTCGTAGACTTCCCCGTATCCGGGGGCGCGATGCATTCGTATGAATGAACAAGCCAAGCCGCCCGCACCAACCGCTTCCCCGAGAAAGGGCCCCACCGTGGCCGCCAAGCCCGTGGCCAAGCGCCTCGTCGTGCTGGTCTCCGGATCCGGCACCAATCTGCAGGCGCTGCTGGACGAGATCGACCGGGCCGGCGCCGAGGCCTACGGCGCCCGGATCGTGGCCGTCGGCGCGGACCGGGAGGGCGTCGAGGGGCTCGCCCGCGCCGAGCGCGCCGGGCTCCCCACCTTCGTGTGCAAGGTCAAGGACCACGCCACCCGGCAGGAGTGGGATGCCGCCCTCGCCGAGGCCGTGGCCGCGCACGAGCCCGACCTCGTGGTCTCCGCCGGGTTCATGAAGATCGTCGGCAAGGAGTTCCTCGCACGGTTCGGCGGGCGGTTCGTGAACACCCACCCGGCTCTGCTGCCCAGTTTTCCCGGGGCCCACGGCGTCCGTGACGCGCTCGCGTACGGCGCCAAGGTCACCGGCTGCACCGTCCACTTCGTCGACGACGGCGTCGACACCGGGCCGATCATCGCCCAGGGCGTGGTCGAGGTCCGGGACGAGGACGACGAGAGCGCTCTGCACGAGCGCATCAAGGAAGTCGAGCGAAGGCTGCTCGTCGAGGTCGTGGGGCGGCTCGCCCGCAACGGCTATCGCATTGAGGGACGAAAGGTAGTTATCCAGTGACCGCCACCGCCGAGAGCACCAAGCGGCCCATTCGCCGGGCGCTCGTCAGCGTCTACGACAAGACCGGCCTGGAAGACCTCGCGCGCGGACTGCACGAGGCCGGTGTGGAGCTGGTCTCCACCGGGTCCACGGCCGGCCGGATCGCCGCCGCCGGCGTGCCCGTCACCAAGGTCGAGGAGTTGACCGGCTTCCCCGAGTGCCTGGACGGCCGGGTGAAGACGCTGCACCCGAGGGTGCACGCGGGCATCCTCGCCGACCTGCGGCTGGACAGCCACCGGGAGCAGCTCGCCGAACTGGGTGTGGAGCCGTTCGACCTGGTCGTCGTGAACCTGTACCCGTTCCGGGAGACCGTCGCCTCCGGGGCCTCGGACGACGAGTGCGTGGAGCAGATCGACATCGGCGGTCCGTCGATGGTCCGCGCCGCCGCCAAGAACCACCCGTCCGTCGCCGTGGTGACCAGCCCCGAGCGCTACGCCGACGTCCTCGCCGCCGTCCAGGCCGGCGGCTTCGACCTCACCACCCGCAAGCGGCTGGCCGCCGAGGCCTTCCAGCACACGGCCGCGTACGACGTGGCGGTGGCGAGCTGGTTCGCCAGTTCCTACGCGCCCGTCGACGAGTCCCGGTTCCCCGACTTCCTCGGCGCCACCTGGGAGCGCGCGCACACCCTGCGCTACGGCGAGAACCCGCACCAGCCCGCCGCCCTCTACGTCGACGGCAGCCGTGCCGGTCTCGCCGAGGCCGAGCAGCTGCACGGCAAGGAGATGTCGTACAACAACTACACGGACACGGACGCCGCCCGCCGTGCCGCGTACGACCACGACGAGCCCTGCGTCGCGATCATCAAGCACGCCAACCCGTGCGGCATCGCGATCGGCGCGGACGTCGCCGAGGCGCACCGCAAGGCGCACGCCTGCGACCCGGTGTCCGCGTACGGCGGTGTGATCGCGGTGAACCGGCCGGTCAGCAAGGAGCTGGCCGAGCAGGTCGCGGAGATCTTCACCGAGGTCATCGTCGCGCCCGACTACGAGGACGGTGCCCTCGAGGCGCTGACCAAGAAGAAGAACCTCCGGGTGCTCAAGGCCCCGAACGGTCCCGGGGGCGCGGTCGAGGTCAAGGCCATCGACGGCGGCGTGCTGCTGCAGGAGACCGACCGTCTGCAGGCCGACGGCGACGACCCGGCGGGCTGGACGCTCGCGAGCGGCGAGGCGCTGAGCGCGCAGGAGCTGAGGGAACTCGCCTTCGCCTGGAAGGCGTGCCGCGCGGTGAAGTCGAACGCCATCCTGCTGGCCAAGGACGGGGCCTCGGTCGGCGTCGGCATGGGCCAGGTCAACCGGGTCGACTCCTGCAAGCTGGCCGTCGAGCGGGCCGGGGAGGAGCGGGCGCGCGGCTCCTTCGCCGCCTCGGACGCGTTCTTCCCGTTCCCCGACGGCCCGGAGATCCTCATCGGCGCGGGTGTCCGGGCGATCGTCCAGCCCGGTGGCTCCATCCGTGACGACGCGGTCGTCGAGGCCGCCAAGAAGGCCGGCGTGACCATGTACTTCACGGGGACGCGCCACTTCTTCCACTGAGCGCGGGAACAGCGCCGGCAGACGCCGAGGGCCGTGTCCCTCCCCTCGAAGGGGGCGGGACACGGCCCTCGGCGGTCAGCCGGTCAGCCGGTCAGTGGCTCACCGGTCCACCGGTGCGCTCGCTCACTTGGTGCGGATCACGATCGAGCCGCAGACCTTGTCGGCGAACGTCTGACGCTTGCTGTCCCACGCCGGCCACAGCCAGCCGAGGTAGCAGGCGAGGCTGTCGAGGAAGTGGGCGAGACGGCGCACGAACGCCATGCCGACGCCGAGCGGCTCGCCGGTGGCCTCCTTGACCAGGCGGATGCCCATCGCCTTCTTGCCGACCGTCTGACCGGTGCGGCCCTCCTGGATCAGCTGCCAGATCGCCAGCGCGATCAGCGCGATGGCGCCGACCCCCATGAGCGCCGCGTTGTTCTTGCCGACGATGACCAGGATGTACGGCACCAGGAAGACCAGGCCGTCGACCAGGGTGCCGAGGAAACGCTGCCCCCAGTTCGCGTACGACGGCTGGACGCCGTAGCCGGCCTGCTGCGGGTAACCGGGGTAGCCGGGCTGCTGCGGGTAGCCGTAGCCCTGCTGCGGCGGCACGCCCTGCGGGGCCTGCTGGTAGCCGGGCTGCTGCGGCTGGCCGTAACCCTGCTGCGGGTCCTGCGGCTGGCCATAAGGGTTGTTGGGAGCGCCGAAACTCATGGCTGGATTCCTCCGTTGACACTGCGGGGACGACGCGGAAGGCACGGAGGATCGTCAAGAACTGAGCGGTTTGCCCCCCCAACCGGACCGCGATACTGCGTCGCTCATCGTTGTGGCTGGACATGTACTTGTCCAGCCACATTCGAGAGGCGTTGTACAAGTGCAACATCCTTGATCATGAGCGGACATTACGGGGTACCCGGATTGGAACCCGGAGCCGGTCATCCGCGAGGATGGAACCATGACCGCCCAGATTCTCGATGGCAAGGCCACCGCAGCCGCGATCAAGTCCGATCTGACCGCCCGCGTCGCGGCGCTGAAGGAGAAGGGCGTCACGCCCGGCCTCGGCACGATCCTGGTCGGGGACGACCCCGGCAGCCAGAAGTACGTCGCCGGCAAGCACCGCGACTGCGCGCAGGTCGGCATCGCCTCCATCCAGCGCGAACTGCCGGGCACCGCCACCCAGGAGGAGATCGAGGCGGTCGTACGCGAGCTGAACGAGGACCCAGCCTGCACCGGCTACATCGTCCAGCTGCCGCTGCCCAGGGGCATCGACGAGAACCGCATCCTGGAGCTGATGGACCCGGCCAAGGACGCGGACGGCCTGCACCCGATGAACCTCGGCCGCCTGGTCCTCAACGAGCCCGCCCCGCTGCCCTGCACCCCCAACGGCATCCTCACCCTGCTGCGCCGCCACGGCGTCGAGATCAAGGGCGCCGAGGTCGTGGTCGTCGGCCGCGGTGTCACCATCGGCCGCCCGATGCCGCTGCTGCTCACCCGGCGCAGCGAGAACGCCACCGTGACCCAGTGCCACACCGGCACCCGCGACCTGTCGGCGCACCTCAAGCGCGCGGACATCGTCATCGCGGCCGCCGGAGTCGGACATCTCATCCGGCCCGAGGACGTCAAGCCGGGCGCCGCCGTCCTGGACGTCGGTGTCTCCCGCAACGCCGAAGGCAAGATCGTCGGCGATGTCCACCCCGGGGTCGCCGAGGTGGCCGCCTGGATCTCCCCGAACCCGGGCGGCGTGGGCCCGATGACCCGTGCCCAGCTGCTCGTCAACGTGGTCGAGGCGGCGGAGCGCAGTGCCGGTTGAGGACGACGGCACCACCACCGAACCGACCGCCCGCGACGCGATCAGCGCCCCGGACGCCGAGGGGCGCCCGAGGCGCGTCACCCGCCGCTTCCCGCTGTTCACCCGGGACACCGCCCGACCCGAGGGCGGCGGCCGGGCCGCGTCCCGGGACGCCCCGGCGCCCGCCCGGCAGTGGCCGTTGCTCGTCGTGCTGGCGTCGGTCGGACTCGGCCTGCTGCTCACCGCCCTCGACGTCTTCCGCTACGGCACCCTGCTGATCGGCGCCGCCCTGCTGGCCGGCGCGGTCCTGCGCTGGATGCTGCCGAGCGTCGGCATGCTCGCGGTGCGCTCCCGGTTCACGGACATCGTCACCTACGGCGTCCTGGGCCTGGTGATCGTGCTGCTGGCGATGATGGCCCAGCCCAAGCCATGGCTGGAGATCCCGTTCCTGAAGGACACGCTCCACTTCACGATGAGGAAGTGAGCCCGCGCGGAAGCGACCCTCCGCCCTCCGCCCTCCGCCCCCGCCCTCCGCTGTCGCCGAGGACGACGACCACCCGACCTCCCGTGTGGTGGCCGTTGTCCTCGCCTGAGCACTCTGTGACCAGGGATGTCACGCCCGTGTCTCCACTGTGTCGATGCCTTGACAAGGTGGGGGATGGGGTACGAACACCCCGTAGAAGCGGGCTAACGTGTACAAGCGGGGGACAAGAGGGGGGAAAGCAATGCCTCGTTGGAAAGCCTTGCCGGATGAACTCGACCCGCAGGTGCGGGAGTTCACGAGCCAGCTGCGGCGGCTCGTGGACCGTGGCGGACTGAGCATCGCGGCGCTGGCCGACCGCACGGGCTACAGCAAGACGTCGTGGGAGCGCTACCTCAACGGCCGGCTCCTCGCACCGAAGGGCGCGATCGTCGCGCTCGCCGAGGTCACCGGCACCCATCCCGTCCATCTGACGACCATGTGGGAACTTGCCGAACGGGCCTGGAGCCGTTCGGAGATGCGCCACGACATGACCATGGAGGCCATCCGGATCTCCCAGGCACGCGCCGCGCTCGGGGAGTTCGGCGGCCCGCCGGTGGGCACCAACGGCACGGCGGGTACGGCGGGCAGGACGGGCACGGCCCGAAAGAGCGGCGGTACGGTCGTCACGCCGGGGATCGCGGGACCCGCGGGCGTCTCGCCGACGATCCCGCCGCAGCCGACGGCGCCGGACGCGGACGCACGCGAGCGGGAGGGGGCCAAACGCGGCCCCGGATCCACCGCGGGGGGCAACTCCCTGCGGCCGGGTTCGCCGTCAGGTTGGCCTTCGTCCCAGCCTCCATCTCCATCTCCATCTTCTCCGTCTCCGTCTCAGTCTCCGTCTCTGTCTCCTTCTCCGTCTCCATCTCCGACTCCGTCCTCGCCTTCGCCTTCGGGCGGTCCCCCGGGACCCGGCGGTGACGCGTCCGCGGGCAGGCGGCGGCTGACCATGTTCCTCGCGGGCGTCGGCAGTGTGCTCGTCGTCATCGCCGCCGTCTTCTTCCTCACCGGCGGGGGCGCCAAGAAGAACGAGAGCGCGGCCAAGTCGGCCTCCCCGTCCGCCACCGTCGGCGCCAGGCTGCCCGCCGGGGTCAAGTGCTCCGGTTCCGGCTGCACCGGCAAGGACGCGGAGAGCATGGGGTGCAGCGGCAGCCTGGTGACCACGACCAGGACCGCCGCCGTCGGCGCGGCCACCCTGGAGGTCCGCTACAGCAAGACCTGCGGTACGGCGTGGGGGCGGATCACCGGCGCGGCACGGGGCGACCAGGTGCAGGTCCTGGTGGGCAAGGTCAGGAAGACGGGCGACATCACGACCACCGGGGACACCATCGCGTACACGCCGATGGTGGCCGTGCAGGACGCGGCCCAGGCCAGGGCCTGCGCCAGGCTGGCCTCCGGGGTGACCGGCTGCACCAGGTGAGCAGGCGAAGAAGGAGATTGTGAAAACAACCGGGTGACACATGCATGCCCCCGGCGGGATCGGGCAGGCGACAGTTACCCCCACGGGAGTCCGGACACCGGATACCCCCCCCACGGCGGCCGCCTCCGTCCCCACCTCTCCCGGACGGACGGGCGGCCGCCGCTCTGCGTGGCGCGGGTTTCTGCGCCGGGGGAGGGAGTTCGCTCACTCTGTGGGCCGGGCCACACCGACCCGGACGTCCGGGATCCCGGAGGCGCGATAGCCTGACCGGTGGATCTCTCTTGATACCAAGAGATCGATCATCTGTACGTCCCACCCGGACGACCACCGCCAGCTGTCCTACGGAGAACGCCATGACCCGCACTCCCGTGAACGTCACCGTCACCGGCGCGGCCGGCCAGATCGGTTACGCCCTGCTCTTCCGCATCGCCTCAGGCCAGCTGCTCGGCGCGGACGTGCCGGTCAAGCTCCGTCTGCTGGAGATCACCCCGGCGCTGAAGGCCGCCGAGGGCACGGCCATGGAGCTGGACGACTGCGCGTTCCCGCTCCTGCAGGGCATCGACATCACGGACGACCCGAACGTGGCCTTCGACGGCACCAACGTCGCTCTCCTGGTGGGCGCCCGCCCGCGCACCAAGGGCATGGAGCGCGGTGACCTGCTCGAGGCAAACGGCGGCATCTTCAAGCCGCAGGGCAAGGCCATCAACGACCACGCGGCGGACGACATCAAGGTCCTCGTGGTCGGCAACCCGGCCAACACCAACGCGCTCATCGCGCAGGCCGCCGCCCCGGACGTACCGGCCGAGCGCTTCACCGCGATGACCCGTCTGGACCACAACCGCGCGCTGACCCAGCTCGCGAAGAAGACGGGCAGCACGGTCGCCGACATCAAGCGCCTGACCATCTGGGGCAACCACTCCGCCACCCAGTACCCGGACATCTTCCACGCCACGGTCGCCGGCAAGAACGCCGCCGAGACCGTGAACGACGAGAAGTGGCTGGCGGAGGACTTCATCCCGACCGTCGCCAAGCGCGGCGCCGCCATCATCGAGGCCCGTGGCGCCTCCTCGGCCGCGTCGGCCGCCAACGCCGCCATCGACCACGTGTACACCTGGGTCAACGGCACCGCGGACGGCGACTGGGCCTCCATGGGCATCCCGTCGGACGGCTCCTACGGCGTCCCGGAGGGCCTGATCTCCTCCTTCCCGGTCACCACCAAGGACGGCAAGTACGAGATCGTCCAGGGCCTGGAGATCAACGAGTTCTCCCGCGCCCGCATCGACGCCTCCGTCAAGGAGCTGGAGGAGGAGCGCGAGGCGGTCCGCTCCCTCGGCCTGATCTGACGCCGTCCGTCCGAGCGACGACACTTACCACACCGGTCCCCGGCCGCTACGACAGCGGCCGGGGACCGGTGCGTTGGGGGCGCCCACCGGCAGCGGACGTCATCCGGCCGAGTCGCTGCGCGGCTGCGTACGGGACCTGATCACCCGGCACCCCTCGGCCACCGCCCCCGGTGAGCGGCCGCCGGCCCAGGCCCGTCGTCCGGGAGGCGTGTCATGGACGCCTTCCATTTCTGAGCCTTTTGTTCCAGTATGTCCGAATCCCCAGTGATGCGGCGCACTTTCGGCCATCGATTGCGCATGCAATCCAAGGTCGGGGGCAGGCGATAGCGGTCCCCGAGAGTGACACCGGTGTGACACAGGGGTACTGAACAGGAACGGAAGGCAATACCGATCATGGCGGACAGAACGGAACGAACGGCCGAGGCGACGATCCATGCCGGAGGCGAGTGGCTGGAAGCGGCCTCCGGTGCCACGCGCGAGATCCTCGACCCCGCGGACGCCCGGCCCTTCGCCGTGGTCGCCGAGGGTGACGAGAAGGACGCCGAACGCGCGGTGGCCGCGGCCCGCCGCGCCTTCGACGCCGGCGACTGGCCACGCACCCCGGTCACCGAGCGCGCCGCCCTGCTGCGCCGGGTCGCCGACCTGCTCGTTCGCGACCGCGAGGAACTCGGTCTGCTGGAGAGCAGGGACGCGGGCAAGACCGTCGAGGAGGGCCGCGTCGACATCGACTGTGTCGCCGACGCCTTCCGCTACTTCGCCGACCTGGTCGCCGCCGAGTCCCCGGGCCGGGTCGTCGACGCGGGCTCGCCCGACGTCCATAGCGTCGTCGTCCACGAGCCGGTCGGCGTCTGCGCACTGATCACCCCCTGGAACTACCCCCTCCTGCAAGCCAGTTGGAAGATCGCCCCGGCACTCGCGGCCGGCAACACCTTCGTGGTCAAGCCCAGCGAGATCACCCCGATGACCACCATCGCGCTGATCGAACTGCTCATCGAGGCCGGGCTGCCCGCCGGAGCCGCCAACCTGGTCACCGGCCCCGGCCACACCGTCGGCGCCCGGCTGGCCGAACACCCCGACGTTGACCTCGTCTCCTTCACCGGCGGCCTGGTCAGCGGCACCAAGGTCGCCCAGGCCGCCGCCCCGACCGTCAAGAAGGTCGCCCTCGAACTCGGCGGCAAGAACCCCAACGTGGTCTTCGCCGACGCCTGCGCCACCGAGGAGGGCTTCGACACCGCCGTCGACCAGGCCCTCAACGCCGCCTTCATCCACAGCGGCCAGGTCTGCTCGGCCGGCGGCCGTCTCATCGTCGAGGAGTCCGTCCGGGACCGCTTCGTCGCCGAACTCGCCCGCCGGGCCGAGAAGATCCGCCTCGGCCGGGGCACCGAGGACGGCGTGGAGTGCGGCCCGCTCGTCTCCGAGCAGCAGCGCGCCAAGGTCGAGGCGTACGTCGCCTCGGCGCTGGAGGAGGGCGCGGCCCTGCGCGCCGGCGGCGGCCGGCCCGCACCCTCACCCGAGCGGCCGGAGTCCGGCTACTTCTACCGGCCGACCGTCCTCGACCGCTGTCACCGCGAGATGCGCGTGGTCCGCGAGGAGGTATTCGGGCCGGTCCTCACCGTGGAGACCTTCCGCACGGAGGACGAGGCGGTGTTCCTGGCCAACGACACCGAGTACGGCCTCGCGGGCGCCGTCTGGACCTCCGACGCGGGCCGGGCGCGCAGGGTCGCGGGCCGGCTGCGGCACGGCACCGTCTGGATCAACGACTTCCACCCCTACCTCCCGCAGGCGGAGTGGGGCGGCTTCGGCAAGAGCGGCACCGGTCGCGAGCTGGGGCCCGCCGGGCTCGCCGAGTACCGCGAGACCAAGCACGTCTACCAGAACCTCGCGCCGAAGCCGGTGCGCTGGTTCGCCGGCTGAGCCCCACCGGGCCCCGCTCCCATCGGGCCCCGCTCCCACCGATCCCCGCCGACCTCCCACCGATCCCCGCCGACACCGAGCCCCGCCGCCACCGGGCCCCGCTCCCACCGAAACTCGCTGCTGTCCCCACCCCCACTGGAGTAGTACCCCGATGTCCCACACGCCCCACACCTACGACTACGTCGTGATCGGCGGCGGAACCGCGGGTTCCGTGATCGCCTCCCGTCTCACGGAGAATCCGGACGTCACCGTCGCCGTCATCGAGGGCGGACCCAGTGACGTGGGCCGTGACGACGTCCTCACCCTGCGCCGCTGGATGGGCCTGCTCGGCGGCGACCTCGACTACGACTACCCGACCACCGAACAGCCGCGCGGCAACTCCCACATCCGGCACAGCCGCGCCCGCGTCCTCGGCGGCTGTTCCTCCCACAACACCCTCATCGCCTTCAAGCCCCTTCCCTCCGACTGGGACGAGTGGGAGGCGGCCGGCGCCAAGGGCTGGGGCGCCGTCCCCATGGAGGCCTACTACGCCCGCCTCCTCAACAACATCGTCCCGGTCGACGAGAAGGACCGGAACGCCATCGCCCGCGACTTCGTCGACTCCGCCCAGTCAGCGCTCGGGGTACCCCGGGTCGAGGGGTTCAACCGCAAGCCGTTCACCGAGGGCGTCGGCTTCTTCGACCTGGCCTACCACCCGGAGAACAACAAGCGGTCCTCCGCCTCGGTGGCGTACCTGCACCCGGTGATGGACGAGCGCCCCAACCTGACCATCCTGCTGGAGACCTGGGCGTACCGGCTGGAACTGAACGGCACCCGCGCCGAGGGCGTCCACGTGCGTACCAAGGACGGCGAGGAACTGCTGATACGGGCCCGCACCGAGGTCCTGCTGTGCGCCGGCGCCGTCGACTCGCCCCGGCTGCTCCTGCACTCCGGCATCGGCCCCCGCAAGGACCTGGAGGCGCTCGGCATCCCGGTCGCCCACGACCTGCCCGGCGTCGGTGAGAACCTGCTCGACCACCCCGAGTCGGTGATCGTCTGGGAGACGAACGGGCCGATCCCGGAGAACTCCGCGATGGACTCCGACGCGGGCCTGTTCGTGCGCCGCGACCCCGAACACGCCGGTCCGGACCTGATGTTCCACTTCTACCAGGTCCCCTTCACCGACAACCCGGAGCGCCTCGGCTACCGGCGGCCGGAGTTCGGCGTCTCGATGACCCCGAACATCCCCAAGCCGAAGAGCCGCGGCCGGATCTTCCTGACCAGCGCGGACCCCGCCGTGAAGCCCGCCCTGGACTTCCGTTACTTCACCGACGAGGACGACTACGACGCCCGTACCCTCGTCGACGGCATCCGCATCGCCCGCGAGATCGCCCGCACCGAACCGCTGGCCGGCTGGCTCAAGCGCGAGGTGTGCCCGGGCCCGGACATCCTCGGCGACGCCGAGCTGAGCGAGTACGCCCGCAAGGTCGCGCACACCGTCTACCACCCAGCGGGCACCTGCAAGATGGGCGCCGACGACGACGAACTGGCCGTCGTCGACCCCGAGTTGAAGATTCGCGGCCTCGACGGCATCCGTATCGCCGACGCGTCCGTGTTCCCGACCATGCCCGCCGTGAACCCCATGATCGGGGTGCTCATGGTCGGGGAGAAGGCCGTCGACCTGATCGGAGGTGGTGTGCGATGACCATCACGCCCGCCACACGCAAACCGCCCACCACGAACGCTCCCGTCTTCGCCGTCGACGGACTGTGGAAGGTGTTCGGCCCGAAGGCCGACCGCGTCCCCGCCGACCCCGAACTGACCTCGCTCGACCCGGCCGAACTGCGCTCCCGCACCGGGTGCACGGCCGCCGTCCGGGACGTCTCCTTCGACGTCCGCAAGGGCGAGGTCTTCGTCGTCATGGGCCTGTCCGGCTCCGGCAAGTCCACCCTGGTGCGCTGTCTGACCCGGCTCATCGAGCCGACCTCCGGCACGATCGCCATCGACGGCGAGGACGTCCGCTCCATGGACCGCACCCGGCTGCGCGAACTGCGCCGCCACCGCGCCGCGATGGTCTTCCAGCACTTCGGACTGCTCCCGCACCGCACGGTCATCGACAACGTGGCGTACGGCCTGGAGATCCAGGGCGTCGCCAGGGCCGAACGCCGGGCCCGGGCCCAGGAGGTCGTCGACAAGGTCGGCCTGGAGGGCATGGAGAAGCGCCGGCCCGGCCAGCTCTCCGGCGGCCAGCGCCAGCGCGTCGGCCTCGCCCGCGCGCTCGCCGTCGACCCCGAGGTGCTGCTCTTCGACGAGCCGTTCAGCGCGCTCGACCCGCTGATCCGGCGGGACATGCAGGACGAGGTGGTGCGCCTGCACCGCGAGGAGGGCCGCACGATGGTCTTCATCACCCACGACCTGTCCGAGGCCCTCAAGCTCGGCGACCGCATTGCCCTGATGCGCGACGGCCGCGTGGTCCAGCTCGGCACCCCGGAGGAGATCGTCGGCTCCCCGGCCGACGACTACGTCCGCGAATTCGTCCGGGACGTACCGCGCGAGCAGGTGATGACGGTCCGTACGGCGATGAAGCCAGGCGACTGCGGCGGCCCCGACCACCCCGGCGCCCTCCCCCCGAACGCGGTGGTCGCCGACGCGATCCGGGCCGTGGCGCTGGGCGGCAGGCCCGCCTGCGTGGTGGAGGACGGCCGTTGCCTGGGGGTGGTGGACCACGAGCGGCTGCTCGCCGTGGTCGCCGGAACGGAGAAGCTCAAGGAGGCCGCGTGATGGCCTCCGTCACCACCGCTTCCGCCCCCCGTCTCGCGCTGCCCGCCGTCCTGCGCCGCCCCGGCGCCCGCAAGCTGCTGGCCCTCGCGCTCCTCGCCGCCGTCCTCGTGCCCCTCGCCGACTCCCGCTGGGCGAGCGGCAGCTGGCCGCACGCGCTGACCGTCGACCTGTCCAAGCCCCTCACCAGCGCCAGCACCTGGGTCATCGACAACCGGGACAGCCACCCCCTGTTCCTGTACTTCTTCGGCTACATCAGCAACGCCGTCGTCCTGTCCGTACGCGCCGTCTACCTCACCCTGCTCGCCGCGGGCTGGGCCGGCGTCACCGCGTTCGGCGCGCTCGTCGCCTGGCGGGTGGCCGGTGTCCGGCTCGCCCTCGGTACCGCCGTCGCCTTCCTGACCTGCGGTGTCCTCGGCATGTGGGTGCCGACCATGCAGACCCTCGCGCTGATGGTGGTCGCCGTACTCGCCTCCGTCGTCGTCGGCTTCGTCCTCGGCCTCGGCGCCGGGCTCTCCGACCGCCTCGACCGCGCCCTGCGCCCGGTCCTGGACACCATGCAGGTGCTCCCGGCCTTCGCGTACCTCCTCCCCGTCGTCCTGGTCTTCGGCATCGGCGTCCCCGCGGCCGTCCTCGCCACCGTCGTCTACGCCGCCCCGCCGATGGCCCGCCTGACCGCGCTCGGTCTGCGCGGCGCCGACCCCGAGGTCCTGGAGGCCGTGGAGTCGCTCGGCGCCACGGGCCGCCAGCGGCTGCTGACCGCCCGCATCCCGCTCGCCCGCAAGGAACTCCTGCTCGGCCTCAACCAGACGATCATGATGGCCCTGTCCATGGCCGTCATCGCCTCCGTCATCGGCGCCGGCGGCCTCGGCGACCGCGTCTACCAGGCGCTCGCCTCCGTCGACGTCGGCGCCGCCCTCGCCGCCGGCATCCCCATCGTGCTGCTCGCCGTGGTCCTGGACCGGGTCACCGCCGCCGCCGGACAGGGCACCGGCACCGAGCGGCCCCGGACGATCGGGTGGCCCTACGCCCTCGCCGTCACGGTCGCCCTGGCCGTGGCCTTCCGGCTGCTGGGCAGCGCCGACTGGTCCGACTCCTGGACGCTGAACATCGCCGAGCCCGTCAACCGCGCCGTCGACTGGATGACCGCCCACCTCTACTCCGGTGTCCCGGTCGTCGGCGGCACCGCGGACTGGGCGGCCCACTTCACCACCTGGGTCCTCGACCCCCTGCGCGGCGGCCTGCAGTGGCTGCCCTGGTGGTCGGTGCTGCTGATCGTGGCCGCGCTGGCCTGGCTGATCGGCACCTGGCGCACCGCCCTGACCGCCGTCCTCGCGATGGCCGCGATCGGTGTGCTCGGCGTGTGGGAGCCGTCCCTGGACACCCTCGCCCAGGTACTCGCGGCCGTCGCGGTCACCCTGGTCCTCGGCATCGCCACCGGCATCGCCGCGGCCCGCAGCGACCGCTTCGAACGCGCCCTGCGTCCCGTCCTGGACGTCTTCCAGACGATGCCGCAGTTCGTGTACCTGATCCCGGTCGTCGCCCTGTTCGGCGTCGGCCGTGCCCCGGCGGTCGCGGCCGCCGTGGTCTACGCCCTGCCCGCGGTCGTCCGGATCACCGCGCAGGGCCTGCGCCAGGTGGACCCGGCCGCGCTGGAGTCCGCCCGCTCGCTCGGCGCCACCGGCCGCCAGCAGCTCTGGCAGATCCAGCTCCCGCTCGCCCGGCGCTCCCTGCTGCTCGCCGTCAACCAGGGCGTGGTCCTGGTGCTGGCCGTCGTCATCATCGGCGGCCTGGTCGGCGGCGGCGCCCTCGGCTACAACGTCGCCTTCGGCCTCGCCCAGGGCGACCTGGCGACCGGACTCGTGGCGGGCGCCGCGATCGTCTGCCTCGGCCTGGTCCTGGACCGGGTGACCCAGCCGACCGAACGCCGCGCGAGGAAGGGAGCCTGACATGCGACTTCGCGCAATCGCCGGAGCGGGCGCGCTGCTGCTGCTGACCGGCTGCGGCGCCGCCGACATGACCAAACAGGCCTCGCCGTTCGCCAACGCCCAGGGCTCGAAGACCGTCACCCTGTCCGTCCAGTCCTGGGTCGGCGCCCAGTCCAACGTGGCCGTCGCCCAGTACCTGCTGGAACACGAGCTGGGCTACCGCGTCGACACCGTCCAGGTCGACGAGGTCCCCGCCTGGGACGCGCTCAGCCAGGGCCGGGTCGACGCCATCCTGGAGGACTGGGGCCACCCGGACCAGGAGAAGCGGTACGTCGACGACAAGAAGACGATCGCGCGCGGCGGCGACCTCGGGGTGACCGGCCACATCGGCTGGTTCGTGCCGACCTACCTGGTCAAACAGCACCCCGACATCACGAACTGGAAGAACCTCGACAAGTACGCCTCCCTCTTCCGCACCGCGGAGAGCGGCGGCAAGGGCCAGCTGATGGACGGCTCCCCGTCCTACGTCACCAACGACAAGGCGCTGGTGCAGAACCTGAAGCTGGACTACCAGGTGGTGTTCGCCGGCTCCGAGGCCGCCCAGATCACCCAGATGAAACAGTTCGCCAAGGAGAAGAAGCCCTTCCTGACCTACTGGTACTCACCGCAGTGGCTGTTCAAGAAGGTCCCGATGACCGAGGTGCAGCTGCCGCCGTACAAGGAGGGCTGCGACGCGGACCCGGCGAAGGTGGCCTGCGCCTATCCGCACACCCCGCTGCAGAAGTACCTCAACACGGACTTCTCCCGCCACGGCGGCAGGGCGGCGGCCTTCCTGAAGAAGTTCAAGTGGACGACCGAGGACCAGAACGAGGTCTCCCTGATGATCGCCGACCAGAAGCTGACGCCGGAGGCGGCGGCGAAGAAGTGGGTGGACAGCCACCCCAAGGTGTGGAAGGCGTGGCTGTCCTGACGGCCGTCACCGCATCAGCTGTTCGGCCATCCCCCGCAGCGCCAGTGCCGCCCAGCGCTGCAGCCCCGGCCCGAACGTGACGCGGGTGGCCCCGAGTTCACCGAGTTCGGTGGGCGAGGGGCCACCGCCGTCCAGCCGGGCCCCGACATTGAGCGGCCCCTCGACCCCCGAGCGCAGCAGCGGCAGTACGGTCACCGGAGCACCGATCGGATAGACGCAGTCGGCACCCGCGGCGACGTACAGCGCCGCACGCTCGATGGCCCGCTCGGGGGAGCCGTCCCCGTGCGCGAAGACGTCGACACGGGCGTTGACGAAGAGCCGGTCACCGGCCGCGTGCCGCACCTCGGCGAGCCAGTCCGCGTGCCGTCGTGGGTCCCTGAGGACACCGCCGTCCGAGTCCTCCAGGTTGCAGCCCACGGCCCCCGCCTCCAGCAGCCGCTCCACCAGTTCCCCCGGCGCCAGCCCGTAGCCGCCCTCGACGTCCGCCGACACCGGCACGTCCACCGCCCGGCAGATGCGCGCCACCGCAGCGAACATCTCGTCGGCCGGGACCGCCCCGTCCGCGTACCCGAGCGAGGCGGCGACGCCCGCGCTCGGGGTGGCCAGCGCAGGGAAGCCGGCCTCGGTGAACACCCGCGCGCTGGCCGCGTCCCAGGGGCCGGGCAGGACCAAGGGATCTCCCTGCGCGGGCCTTCTGTGCAGGGACCGGAAGACGTCGACGCCGCTCACCCGCGCTGCCCCGGCCGGTAGTGGCCGGGTGTCATCCGGGTGGTCACCGCGATCCGGTTCCACGCGTTGATCACCGTGATCGAGGCGATCAGATGCGCCAGCTCGGCCTCCCCGAAGTGCTTGGCGGCCTTCTCGTACACCTCGTCAGGGACGAAGCCGTCGGTGAGGACGGTGACCGCCTCCGTCAGCTCGATCGCCGCCAGCTCCTTCTCGGTGTAGAAGTGCCGGGACTCCTCCCACGCGCCGAGCTGCACGATCCGCTCCACGCTCTCCCCGGCCGCCAGGGCGTCCTTGGTGTGCATGTCGAGACAGAAGGCGCAGTGGTTGAGCTGCGAGGCGCGGATCTTCACCAGCTCGAAGAGGGTGGGGTCGAGGCCCTGCTTGGCGGCCGCGTCCAGGCGGACCATGGCCTGGTAGACCTCGGGCGCGTGCTGGGCCCAGGGCATGCGGGGCGGCTGTTCGGCCGCGTACTCGACGGTCTCTCGGGTGCTTTCCTCTGTGGTCATGTCCCGACCCTAGGAGCGAGGCAGCCCAGGAGTATGGTCCATTTCCATGCCAGAAACCTGGGCCACTCTGGGCGTCGACCTGCATCTGGAAACGACCCGCGCGGGCGGTCTGCGCCGGGGCCTGACCGACGCGCTGCGGGACGCCGTCCGCACCGGCCGCCTCGCCCCCGGCACCCGGCTGCCCTCCTCCCGGTCCCTCGCCGCCGACCTCGGCATCGCCCGCAACACGGTCGCCGACGCCTACGCCGACCTGGTCGCCGAGGGCTGGCTCACGGCCCGGCAGGGGTCGGGCACACGGGTGACGGAGCGGACGCCGGCCCGGCCGTCCAGCACCCCGCACCCCGGCCGGCGCACACCCTCCCGGCCGGCCTACGATCTCGCCCCCGGCACCCCCGACCTGGCCTCCTTTCCCCGCACGGCCTGGCTCAAGGCATCCCGCCGGGCCCTCACCCTCGCCCCGTACGACGCCCTCGGCTACAGCGATCCCTACGGCCGCGTGGAGCTGCGGACCGCCCTGGCCGACTACCTGGCGCGGGCCCGCGGGGTCCGCGCGCACCCCGACCGCATCGTCATCTGCTCCGGCTTCGCGCACGGCCTGATGCTGCTCGGCCAGGTGCTCCGGGCCAGGGGGCTGGACTCGCTGGCGGTCGAGTCGTACGGGCTGCCGGCCCACTGGCGGCTGCTGGAGCGGGCCGGCCTGCGGACCGTACCGCTGGGCCTGGACGAACGCGGCACCCGCACCGAGGAGCTCGCGGCGGGCGAGCCGGCCGGCCCGCGC
The DNA here is from genome assembly GCF_042869815.1 of Streptomyces sp. NPDC006739. Taxonomy (NCBI): domain Bacteria; kingdom Bacillati; phylum Actinomycetota; class Actinomycetes; order Kitasatosporales; family Streptomycetaceae; genus Streptomyces; species Streptomyces sp. NPDC006739. Next base: position 514,065 of record NZ_JBIAGM010000001.1, on the reverse strand, counting down.
GCCGTGCTGCTCACGGCGGCGCACCAGTTCCCGACCGGCGGGGCGCTGCACCCCGACCGGCGGGCCGCGGTGGTGGACTGGGCGCGGCGCGTCGACGGTCTGATCCTGGAGGACGACTACGACGGCGAGTTCCGCTACGACCGGCAGGCGGTGGGCGCGCTGCAGGGCCTCGACCCCGACCGGGTGGTGTACCTGGGCACCGCCAGCAAGTCCCTCACCCCTGGCCTGCGCCTGGGCTGGCTGGTGCTGCCGCCGTCGGCCGTCGACGAGGTCGTGGCGGCCAAGGGCGGGGTGGACTGGTCCTGCGGGGTGCTGGACCAGCTGACGCTGGCGGAGTTCATCACGTCCGGCGCCTACGACCGACACGTCCGCTCGTCCCGGCTGCGCTACCGCCGCCGCCGGGACGCCCTGGTCGCCGAACTCGCCCGCCGGGCCCCCTCGGTGCGCGCCACCGGCATCGCGGCGGGCCTGCACGTGGTGCTGAGCCTCCCGCCGGGCGGCGAGGACGCGGCCCAGCGGGCGGCCGCCTGGCACGCCCTCGAGGTGCACGGTCTGCACGGCTACCGGCACCCGGAGTCGACCGCGGAGCGCCGGGACGCGCTGGTCGTCGGGTACGGGACACCCCCCGACCACGCCTGGACGGGGGCGCTGGACGCGCTGTGCGCGGCGCTGGCCGAATAACCGGTTTCTTTTTCCGTCTCTTTTCCGGTTTCCGTTCCCGGTGGTATTCGGGCGTATAGAGTCACCCCATGAGCACTGTCGATCCCGTAGCCCGCGTGGCGCTGAAGAAAATCACCCCCGATGTCTCCGCGGCCATGGGCTCCCTGCACGGCGCCGCCGTTTCGGCGGCCCAGGACGCCGAGGTCGAACCCGAAATCCTGGAACTGGTCAGGATCCGCGCCTCACAGCTCAACGGCTGCGCGTTCTGTCTCGACATGCACACCAAGGACGCCCGCGCCCAGGGTGAGACCGAGCAGCGGATCTACGCCCTGAACGCCTGGCGGGAGACGCCCTTCTTCACCGGACGGGAGCGCGCCGCACTGGCGTTGACCGAGGCCGTGACCCTGGTCCACGACGGCCACGTACCGGACGCCGTCTACGCCGAGGCCGCCGGGGTCTTCGACGAGCGACAGGTCGCGGCCCTCATCTGGGCGGCCACGGTCATCAACGCCTACAACCGGATCGCGATCGCCACCCGAATGGTTCCCGGCGCCCACCAGCCGACTCGGAAATAACCCCGACAGGAATTCGGGCAAGGGGGAAAGGCGCCGGGTCGAAGACGATTCGATCCGGCGCCTTTCCGTAATCCGCCGCTCTGTAATCCGCCGCTCTGTAATCCGCCGCTCTGTAATCCGCTGCCCGGCGCCTATACGTCCGGCAGCGGTTCCATGCTGTCGTCCAGCCACGCCCGCCATTCAGGCGCCCGCACCGCCTCGGCCGCCCGCAGGCGCCTGCCCGTCCAGCCCGTCACCGGCCGGATCCCGTGCAGCGCGTTGACCAGCCACACCTCCCGGCCGTCCAGTTCGGCGACCGTCCGTTCGCGATGGGCGACCCGGACGCCCGAACGCAGGGCCCGCGCCTGGATGAGACCGACGGTCACGCCGGGCAGCAGGGGCAGCTGCGGCGCGGGCAGGCAGAGGGTGTCGCCCTCCCACCACAGCACGCTGGCGGTGGCCGCCTCCAGCACCACACCCGACGGCGTGACCAGCACCGCCTCCTGGGCACCCGCCCCGGACGCCCGGTCCCGTACCCGGGCCAGGGCGTCCAGGTCCGGCCCCTTGCGGCGCGGCACGGTACGCGGATCGGTCTGACCCGCCGCCCACACCCGCACCTCGGCGCCGAGCGGCGGAGCGGGCCGCAGCAGCAGCCGCAACTCACCCGAACCGGCGGCGAGTTCGACCCGGGGGAACCACTCGCCGGTGCGTGGCAGCGCGTCGGTCATCACATGCCAGAACTCCAGCAGCCGCAGCACGGACGGCCCGCCGGCCTCGCCGCAGGCCCGCACGAAGCGCTCCCGGTGCCGGTCGAGGCCGCGCACCCGGCCGTCGCGCACCAGCCACGAGTCGGCGACGAGCAGCCGCCCGCCGACCGGCGGACCGCAGACCAGCCCGCTCCCTGGTGTCCACGTCAACAGTTCCTCGGCCACCGCCGGTCGGGTCACAGCCGCTCCTTCCTCAGTACGTGCCGCTGCATTCAGTACGTGCCGCCGACGAGAGCCGCTGCCCCGTGGCGGGGCCCGTACGGCGCGTGTTCCAGCCATGAACCGCACCAGGGCAGCACCGGCGCCAGGGCCGCCGCCGCCCGCTGCTTGACCCGGACGATCCGGCGCCGTGGCCGCAGATGGTCCAGCGCGGTCCCGGCGGCGGCACTGTTGAACAGCGCCGCCGCCCGCCGCACCTCGGCGAAGCCGGCGACCGCCTCGGGCGTCCCGGCGGCGACGGCCCGCGCCGCCGCCGTCGCGTCGGCTATGCCGCTGTTCATGCCCCGTGCCCCGAACGGCGGGAAGAGATGCGCCGCCTCACCGGCGAGCAGCACCCGCCCGTGCGGGTCGGTGAACGAGGCCGCGACCTTGCGCAGGAAGCGGTACGTCGACACCCACAGGACGCGTTCCCCGTACCCCTCGCCGACGGCCGCCGGCAGCCACCGCCGTACCGCGTCCTCGCCGCCGAACTCCTCCCGCACGTCGTCGTCCCGGCACTGCAGGTCCACCTGGAAGCCCCCGGTGAACGGCACCCGCATCACACTGCGTCCGCCGAGCCCCGGGTGCTCGTAGTGGAAGACCCGCTCCAGCGGCAGCTCGGCGTCCGGCACGTCGGCCACGTCCACGACGACATGGAAGCCGTCCCCGTGCGTCCCCTCCATGCGGATGCCCAGCGCCGCCCGGACCGCCGAGCGGGCGCCGTCCGCGGCGATCACGTGCCGAGCCGTCCAGGACCGGCCGTCCGCCGCGGTCAGCACCGCCCCGGCGGCGCTGGTGCGTACCCGCGCCACCTCCGCATCCCAGACGAACTCCACCCCGGCCGCCTCGCAGGCGGCGAGCAGGAAGCGCTCGGTGTCCGTCTGGCGCAGGCTGGTGAAGGGCGGGAGCCCGGACGGCGCCGACGCCGGCCGGAAGGTGCGGGAGTACACCTCACGGCCCCGGTACAGCGTGCGCCGGGTGTGCCAGGTGCGCCCGTACGCCGTGATCTCGGCGGCCAGTCCCGGGCGTACGCCGTCCAGCAGCCGCAGCGTCTCCCGGTGCACGAACAGGGCCCGGCTGCCGGGCCGCCGGCGGCCCTCGGGGCCGGCCTCCAGCAGGAGGACGGGCAGACCGTGGGCGCGCAGGCCGAGCGCCGCCGACAGACCCACCGGGCCGGCGCCGACCACGACCACCGGGGTCACGCGTGGACGCCCTGGGTCAGCATGCGGGTGATCTCCACCCGTTTCACCTTCCAGGTGGCGGTCATCGGCAGCTCCTCGAACCGCCACTGCCTGGGCTCGGCCATCGCGGGCAGGTCGGCGGTGGCCTCCCGCCAGCGCTCCGGGTCCAGCGGCCGCTCGCCCCGGACGCACACCACCGGCACCGGTTCGTGGTCCGCGCCGGGCACGATGACCACCTCCCGCAGCTCCTCGAGACGGGACATCAGCGTGTCCTCGACCTCCAGGTTGCTGCGCACGGAGTCCAGCCGGTCGGTCTCACGGTCCATCAGGTGCAGCGCGCCGAGCCGGTCCCGGTATCCCAGGTCGCCCATCTGCCACCATTCTCCGTCCAGTTGGCGCTCGTAGTGGTCCCGGGCGCCCAGGTAGGTGAGGATGCGGCCCCGGGTGCGGGCCTCGATCCGGCCGGGCGTGCCGGGCCGGGCCGGCCTGCCGTCGGGGCCGGTGACACGGACGCGGGTGAAGCCGGGTATCCCGGTGCCCACCCGGCGGCCGTCCGCCCGGGAGGCGCTGCGCCGGGTGAACCACTGGAACGCCACCGGCCCCGTCTCGCTCTGCCCGTACAGCTGGATCAGCCAGGGCGCCCGGCGGCCGGAGGCGTCCAGCAGCCGCCGTACGGTGCGCGGGTGGATGGCGTCGAACGTCGAGCCGTAGGACCGGACCCGGGACAGCGGCGCGCCGGGCGCGTCGGCCAGTTCCTCCCACAGCACGAACGTGTTGGGGTGCGTCTCCACGATCCCGGGCCGGTGCCGGGACAGCAGCGGGCCCACCGACGCCGGTTCGGGGTCGGTGATCAGCACCAGCGGGCTGCCGAAGTGCAGCAGGACGCCGAGCAGATGGTAGAAGCGGGAGTGCACGAAGGACATGTGCAGCGCCGCCGTCTCGCCGCGCGTGGGCCAGCCCATCGCCTTCTGCGGGACGAGCCGGTTCCACATGGTGTTCGCGCAGTGCACGGCGAGCTTGGGCACACCGGTGGTGCCCGAGCTGTGGGTGATCAGGGCGGGTTCGCGCGGGTGCAGCCGGACCGGCGCGGGAGCCTCGGCTCCGGTGTACTTCTCCAGCGGTTCGGCGCCGGGCGCGTCGTCCACCGACAGCGTCCGCGAGACCAGACAGGAGAGGTCGAGGTCCCGCAGCGGGCCCTCCAGCCTCGCCCGGTCGGTGACCAGCCAGGGCCGCCGCAGCCGCCCCAGCAACTGCCCGACGACCGGACCGGCCAGCCCCGGCGACAGCAGCACGGGCACCGCGCCGATCCGGGAGACGGCGCAGGTCAGCAGCACGATGTCGACGTTGTCCGCCTTGTGCACCACGACCTGCTCCGAGGGCCGTACCCCGGCCTGCCACAGCCGGCCGGACAGCTCCTCCACGACGTCGGCCAGCAGCGGGTAGCCGAGGTCGACGCCCAGCGCAGGGTTCACGTCCAGCGGCCGGTCCAGGGTGACGAAGACGTCTCCGTGCCGGTCGGCGGCCTGCCGGAACACCGGGCCCAGATAGAACCCGCGATCGGCGAACAGGGGCCGCTGTGCCATGTGCCCCCTCCTTTCGGTGGAGTCCGCGGCGCTCACCAGGCGCCCTGGCGGACGAGGTGGCGGCGGAGCTTTCCGGTGGACGTGCGGGGGAGCGAGGGGACGAAACTGACGCTCCGGGGCACCTTGAAGGCGGCCAGCCGCTCGTGCGCCAGCCCGATCAGCTCCTCCTCCAGCCCCGGCGCGGGGGGCGCGACGGGGACGACGAAGGCGCGCAGCCGGCTGCTGCCGCGTCCGTCGGTGACGGCGACCACCGCGACCTCCCTGACCGCCGGATGGGCGCGCAGGGCGGCCTCCACCTCCAGCGGGGAGACGGTGATGCCGCCGACCATCTCCATGTCGTCGGTGCGGCCCAGGTGCCGGAAGGCGCCGTCCGGTTCGCGGCGCGCCCGGTCGTGGGTGGCCAGCCAGCCGCCGACCAGGGTGCGTGCCGTCTCCTCGGGCCGGTTGAGGTAGCCGGGCGTCACGGTCGGTCCGCGCACCCACAGTTCGCCCTCCGCGCCCTCGGGCACCGGACGCCCGGCCCGGTCGCGCAGCTCCACCTCGAAGCCGGGCACCGGACGGCCGACGGTGCCCGGATGGTTGTGGTCGAAACCGTTGGCGCAGAAGGCGTGCCCGGCCTCGGTGGAGCCGATCTGTTCCAGCACCGGCGCGCCGAGCAGTTCGGTCACCTGCCGTCCGAGCCCCTCGGGCAGCCCCTCGCCGGCCGACACCGCGGCCCGTACCGAGGCGAAGCAGGCCTCGTGGCCGCTGCCCCGGTCGGCGACCAGCGCGGCGTACGCGGACGGCACGGAGTACAGCAGGGTCACCCGGTGCCGGGCGACGAGTTCGTCCACGGCGGCCGGGGTCGGGCGCCGGTCGACGAGGACCGCGCAGGAGCCGGAGAACAGCGGGAAGACGAAGGCGTTCCCGAAGCCGTAGGCGAAGTACAGCTTCGACACCGACAGGGTGACGTCGTCCTCGCCGATCCGCAGCAGCCGCCGCCCGACGAGGTCGTAGTACGTCCCCGGGTCGCCGTGCACGTGCACCACGCCCTTGGGCCGGCCGGTGGTGCCGGAGGTGTACTGCACGTACAGCGGGGTGTGCGCGTCGACCGGATGCGCGGCGGCCGGTTCGGTGACGGCGGTGAGCGCGACCAACTGGTCGGCGCCGAGCCGGGCCCGGTCGGCGAACCGGTCCTCCAGGCCCGGCCCGGTGACGCACAGCACGGCCTGGCAGTCCTCGGCCATGAACGCGTGCTCGGACGCCGGGAGTTCGGGGTTGACCAGCACGGCCACGGCCCCGAGGCGGGCGGTGGCCAGGAACGCCGTCACCCAGGCGATGCCGTCGGGCAGCGCGAGCAGCACCCGGTCGCCGGGCCGCACCCCGTGCCCGGCGAGCACCCCGGCCGCACGGGCCGCGAGCGCGTGCACCTGGCCGTGCGTCCAGGCCCGGTGCCCCTGGTGGAAGGCGATCCGCCCGCCCCAGCCGCGCCGCTCGGCGAGCGCGGCGAGACGGGCGGCGAGATTGCCGGGCGCGTCGGCGTCCGGCGGGACGGCGTCCGGCGGGACGGCCGCGGGCGCGGTCCGGACGGCGGCCGTGGGACGCGGGACCGCGACGGACGGCGGGGCCACGGCCGGCTGCGGGGTAGCGGTGAACCGCGGGGCGGTCATCGGACGGGCTCCTCTGCCGGCTCCGCCACGGCGGGGGGCCCGTCGAGGGCCTTCGTCGCCTCCAGCTCCCGCAGGGCCCGCATCTGGGCCGCGGTCTTCAGCAGCATCTCCTCGTACTCCGCGACCGGGTCCGAGTCGAGGACGATCGCCCCGCCGGCGCCCAGGTGCAGCAGCCCGTCCGCGAGGACGGCCGTACGGATGACGATGCTCAGGTCGGCGCCGCCGCCGCACCCCAGGTAGCCGAGGGCACCGGAGTAGACGCCGCGGGCCTCGGTCTCCAGGGAGTCGATGATCTCCAGGGTGCGCAGCTTCGGCGCTCCGGTCATCGACCCGCCGGGGAAGCAGGCGCGCACGCAGTCCACCGGGTGGGTGTCCCCGCGCAGCCGTCCCTCGACGGTGGACACCAGCTGGTGGACGGTCGCGTACGTCTCGGTGGCCATGAGCCGGGAGACCCGCACCGTGCCGGTACGGCAGACCTGGCCCAGGTCGTTGCGGAGCAGGTCGACGATCATCAGGTTCTCCGCGCGGGTCTTGGCGTCCGCCGCGAGCGCGTCCCTCAGCCGGGCGTCCTCGGCCGGGGTGTCGCCCCGGGGCGCGGTGCCCTTGATCGGTCTGGCCTCGGCGGTCCCGTCCCGGGTGATCCGCAGGAACCGCTCCGGGGAGGAGCCGGCCACATCGAGGTCGCCGAACCGCAGGAAGGCCCCGTACGGCGCCGGGTTGACGCGGCGCAGCGTCCGGTAGAAGCCGAACGCGTCGGACGGCGCGGGCAGCCGGGCGGCGTTGGTCAGACAGACCTCGTAGCTGGTGCCCGCCCGCAGTTCGTCCTGGCAGGCCGCGATGTCCGCGAGGTACGTCGCCCGGTCCCGGACCAGCCACGGCTCGGCGGCGCCGAGGTCGGGGCCGGCCGTACGGCGCGGCGCCGGCTGCTCCCGGTCCGGGGCGACGAAGGTGAGCTGGGCCACCGAGCCCTCCAGCCAGTCGGCCGCCTCGCGTGCGGCCTGCGGGGTGTCCTCCGCCAGGCAGACGGCGTAGGTGTGCCCCTTCTGGTGGTCCACCGCGATCAGCCGGTCGGCGAACAGCCAGCAGGCGTCCGGTGTCCCGGCCCGGTGCCGGTTCGGCGATCCGCAGTCCGCCTTCGTCTCGTAGCCGAAGTAACCGACATAGCCGCCGGTGAAGTCGAAGGGCAGACCGGTGGCGTCCACCCGCCGGTTCGTCAGCTGCCGCTTGAGGTAGTCGAAGACGTTCGCCGTGATCTTGCGCGGGGGCCGTCCGGCGCGCTCGATCTCGCAGCGGCCGGCGGTGACGTCGTAGCGCACGTACTCGGCGAGCGGACCGCTGCCGTCCCCGAAGAACGAGAACCGGGACAGGCCGGGCTCGACCAGCGAACTGTCCAGCCAGAACGCCCGCGCGGAACCGGCGTACATCCGGGTGAAGGCGGCCTCCGCGTCCACGGCGGTGGTGATGCGGCGGGTGTGCAGGCGGTAGCCGGGGCCGCCGGCGCGGCGGGGGCGGGGGATGGTCGCCGCCGGGCCGGGCGAGGGACCGGGGATCGGGGTGACCGCGGTGTTCTTGGACCGCGTTCTGCGGGCCCGCTCGGCCGTCAGATTGCGGAAGTTGACCAGCATGCGGTGGCCGTACTCGGTGAGCACCGACTCCGGGTGGAACTGCACCCCCCACAGCGGCCGGGTGCGGTGCCGCAGCCCCATCAGCACCCCGTCCTCGGCCCAGGCGGTCGCCTCCAGGGTCTCGGGCAGCGGCTCGTGCACGGACAGCGAGTGGTAGCGGACGGCGGTGAAGTGCTGCGGCAGCCCCTGGAACAGGTCGCGTTCGTCGTGCCGGACGGTGGTCAGATGTCCGTGCCGGGGCTGCGGGGCGGGCCGCACCCGGCCCTGTTCCCCGAGCGCGATTCCCTGGTGGCCCAGACAGACACCCAGGACGGGGAGCGTGGACCGGGCCAGTAAGCGGGCGCTGATGCCGAAGTCCCGCGCGTCGCCCGGGTGGCCCGGACCGGGTGACACCACCACGTTGTCGAACTCCGCGAGATCCGGCAGCGCGCCGGCCGGCACGTCATTGCGGATGACGACCGGTTCCAGGCCGTTGACCTCGGCGATCAGCTGGAACAGGTTGTACGTGTACGAGTCGTAATTGTCGATGAGCAGGGTCTTCACCCGCCCACCTCCCTCTGGTCGTTCACGGGCCTATGCGGTCCGTCGTTTGTGCCGTCCGCGAAGCGCCTGGAGCGGTGGATAAAGCCATTTCTTGAAGAAACGCTGGAGGCGCGGCATAAGAATCCAGGTGACGATGGCCGTCACACACAGGCACAGCGCGAATGTGCGCACGAGCGGATTAAGGCCGCCAAGGTAAGGGAGCACGAGCAAATTGAACAGAAGCACCGGCGGAAACACCGCGCTCATGTTCACGAACCACAGTTTCCATTTCGCCGGCGGGGCCGGTGGAGGAGCCGGGGCCGGTGCCGCCGGGTCGGTGAGCCCGGCGGCACCGGTGGTCTGGGCGTCGAACCACGCCTTCGCGTCCCGCACGCTACGGCGCCCGGTCTGCCGTGCGAACCCGTGCAGCCGGTTGTCCCACTGCCTCCGGTCGGTGGAGTCCTCCCAGGCCAGAGCCGTGCCTTCGGTGGCGAAGCGATAGACGACATGCCACTCCGCTTCTTGTTCGACAAGGACGCCACCCCCGAGGAAACCCGGCTGCCGCGCACTCGCGGCCAGCATGGCCCACCCCCACGAGTGGAAGTCGGCCTCGCGGCCCGGCACCACGTGAAAGGCGGTGGTGACGGTGACGGAATTACTGGTCACGATGTCGATTACGCGGCGCACCGCGCCCGCGTTCAACCTTCAACAAAAGTTTTCGGGCGCCCGCCCGCGGCAACTCACGAGTAACCCTGGAAGCGCTTGCTGAAAAGCGGGAAAACCTCAGGCCGGCTCGGCCGGCGCCTCACCGAAGCGGGCCAGCGCCAGCGCCCCCGCCACCGCCACCGCGAACCCGAGCACCGCGAGCCACCCCAGGCCCTCCCGGGTGCGGTCGCCGAGCCACACCACCCCCACGGCCGCCGGACCGATCGTCTCCCCGATCACCATCCCGGCCGTCGCCGTCGTCACCGACCCCCGCTGCAGGGCCGAGGTCAGCAGCATGAAGGCGGCACCACCGCCGAGCAGCAGGGCGTACGCCGCCGGATTGGTGAGCAGGTGGGCCGGGCGCAGCGAGTCGATCAGCCGCACCGCCACCTCCACCACCCCGAACCCGAACCCCGCCCCGAGCCCCAGCAGCAGCGCCCGGCCGCGCCCCGGCAGCCGCCCGCCGACCGCACCCAGCAGCAGCACCCCCACGGCCGCCCCGAGCATCGCCCACTTCAGGACGGCGGGCCCGCCCCGGTCCCCTTCCGTCCCGGACGCCAGCCCCAGCATCGCCATGCCCGCGCACACCACCCCCACGGCAGCCCATTCCACCCCGCTCAGCCGCACCCGCAGCAGCCGCGCCGCGACCACCGCCGTCACCGCCAGGCTGGAGGCCAGCGCCGCGCCCACCGCGTAGATCGGCACCGACCGCAGCGCGGCGATCTGCAACAGGAACCCCAGCCCGTCCAGCGCCAGCCCGGCCAGGTATCGCCACTGCCGCAGGGCCCGCAGCAGCAGCGCGGCGTCCGAGCCCCCGTCCGCACTCGCCGCCCGCGCGGCCACCGCCTGCCACACCGTCGCGGTACCGAAGCAGACCGCCGCCCCCAGGGCGCACACCATTCCAAACAGCACGAAGGGACTCTAGGCCCTGCCGAACAGCCGGAACCCGGCCCCCCTGCCGGGACCCTCTCACCGATCTCTAGGCTGACCACGCGGCGACAAGCCAAGCAACGGCAAAAACCGCAGCAGAAGCCAGAGAGCCGAACCCAGAGAGCCGAACCCCGGGGGAACACACCAACATGGCCAGCACACGTCGGCGTCTCCGCTCCACCACCGTCGTCCTGGGCGGCATGGGCCTGCTCGCCGCCGCCCTCACGGCCTGCTCGTCCGAACCGGACAAGCGCTGCGTCGACCGGAACAGCCACCACATCGCCAAGGGCTACAAGGTCGTCGCCGACAGGAACTGCAAGTCCACCAAGGTCGGCAAGGTGGGCAAGATCTCCGCCGACGGCGCCTGGTACTACGGCGGCAAGAAGCAGGGCGCCTGGGTCGACGGCGGTTCCTTCGTCAGGCCCGGCAGCGGCTCCGGCGGTTCCGGCGGCTCCTCGGACGACGACCACCGCCACCACCGCACCGGCGTCCACCGCGGCGGCTTCGGCCACGGCAGCGGCCACGGCTCCGGCGGCTGACCGACGACGCCGACACCACCGAAGACACCGACACCATGGAACGCCGTACGATCGCCCCCCGCCCCGGCTGGCAGCGGACCGTCGAGGAACAGGGCCTGGTCTACCCGCTGACCCGCCACCCCGACGGCACCCTGCGCCCGTACTGGGACGAGAGCGCCTACTACGCCTCCAGCGCCTCGACGAGGTCGAGGCGCTGGAGGAGACCGTCGAGGAACTGCACCGCATGTGCCTGGCGGCGGCCGGCCACCTCGTGGCCACCGGACGCCTCGCCGACCTCGGCATCACCGACCCGCGTGTCGCCCACGCCGTCACCGAGGCCTGGCACCGCCGCGCCGAACTCCCCTCCCTCTACGGCCGCTTCGACCTCCGCTACGACGGCACCGGCCCGGCGAAACTCCTGGAGTACAACGCCGACACCCCCACCTCACTGGTCGAGGCGGCCGGCCCGCAGTGGTTCTGGATGGAGGACCGCTTCCCCGGCGCCGACCAGTGGAACTCCCTGCACGAACGCCTGGTCGCCGCCTGGCGGCGGCAGGCCGCGCTGCTGCCGCCCGGCGCCCCGCTGCACTTCGCGCACTCCTCGGCCGACGAACTCGGCGAGGACCTCATGACGGTCGCCTACCTGAAGGAGACCGCCGAACAGGCCGGCCTGGACACCGACTGGATCTCCATGGAGGAGATCGGCTGGGACACGCTCTCCGGCCGCTTCGTCGACAACCGGCTCCGTTTCATCCGGAGCGTCTTCAGCTCTATCCCTGGGAGTGGCTCACCACCGACGCCTTCGCCGGCCACGTCCTCGACACCCTCGACAACGGCGGCGGCACGGGCACCACGATGTGGATCGAACCCGCCTGGAAGATGCTCCTCAGCAACAAGGCCCTGCTCGCCGTCCTCTGGGAGCTGTACCCGGACCACCCCAACCTGCTGCCCGCCCACCTGGACGGCCCCCGCGAACTGGCCCGCACCACGGGCTACGTCGCCAAGCCGCTGCTCGGCCGGGAGGGCGCGGGTGTCACGGTCCACCGGCCCGGCGAACCACCCGCCGTACGCCGGGAGCCCTGCTGCTACCAGCAGCTGGCGCCCCTGCCCGCCTTCGACGGCAACCATGTGGTGCTGGGCGCCTGGGTCGTCGAGAACGAGTCGGCGGGGCTCGGCATCCGCGAGTCCCGCGGCCTGGTCACCGACGAGTACGCCCGCTTCCTGCCGCATGTCGTCCTGGAGGAAGCCGGCGCGAATCCGTGAGGACACCCCGCTCGCATGATGGACGCCGGACCGGCACGGTGTCCGTCGGCGGGTAGGCTGACCAGCGGGCCGTGACTGGCGCGCAGGGATGGGACGGACCATCGGGGAGCGGCCCGGAGTCGAGGGAACATGTGCCGTGCGCCTGGGCCGAACCGTGAATCGTGAACGCTGAACGCCACGCCGTCCGGAGGTCCCGAATGTCCGAGTCCCTGTCCACCGAGTCCACCGCCTTCCGCGCCGCCCTCGACGTCGTCCGCGCCGTCGAGCCGCGCGTGGCCGACGCCATCGTCCAGGAGGTCGCCGACCAGCGCGAGATGCTCAAGCTGATCGCCTCCGAGAACTACGCCTCGCCGGCCACCCTGCTCGCGATGGGCAACTGGTTCAGCGACAAGTACGCCGAGGGCACCGTCGGCCGCCGCTTCTACGCCGGCTGCCGCAACGTCGACACGGTGGAGTCGCTGGCCGCCGAGCACGCGAGGGAACTCTTCGGCGCCCGGCACGCCTACGTCCAGCCGCACTCCGGCATCGACGCCAACCTGGTCGCCTTCTGGGCCGTCCTCGCCGACCGCGTGGAGGCCCCGTTCCTGGAGAGGACCGGCGTCCGCCAGGTCAACGACCTGACCGAGGCCGACTGGGCCGAGCTGCGCCAGGCCTTCGGCAACCAGCGCATGCTCGGCATGTCCCTGGACGCCGGCGGCCACCTCACCCACGGCTTCCGCCCGAACATCTCCGGCAAGATGTTCGACCAGCGCTCCTACGGCACCGACCCGGCCACGGGCCTCATCGACTACGACGCCCTGCGCGTCCAGGCCCGCGACTTCAAGCCGCTGATCATCGTGGCGGGCTACTCGGCCTACCCCCGCCTGGTGAACTTCCGGATCATGCGCGAGATCGCCGACGAGGTGGGCGCCACGCTCATGGTGGACATGGCCCACTTCGCGGGCCTGGTCGCCGGAAAGGTCCTCACCGGCGACTTCGACCCGGTCCCGCACGCCCAGATCGTCACCACCACCACCCACAAGTCGCTGCGCGGCCCGCGCGGCGGCATGGTCCTGTGCGACGACTCCCTCAAGGACCAGGTCGACCGGGGCTGCCCGATGGTCCTCGGCGGCCCGCTCCCGCACGTCATGGCCGCCAAGGCCGTCGCCCTCGCCGAGGCCCGCCGGCCCGCCTTCCAGGACTACGCCCAGCGCATCGTCGACAACTCCCGCGCGCTGGCCGAGGGCCTGACGCGGCGCGGCGCCACCCTGGTGACCGGCGGCACGGACAACCACCTCAACCTGATCGACGTCGCCGGCTCCTACGGCCTCACCGGCCGCCAGGCCGAGGCGGCCCTGCTCGACTCGGGCATCGTGACCAACCGCAACGCCATCCCGGCCGACCCGAACGGCGCCTGGTACACCTCCGGCATCCGCATCGGCACCCCGGCGCTCACCACCCGGGGCCTGGGCACGGCCGAGATGGACGAGGTGGCCGGCCTCATCGACCGCGTCCTGACCACGACGGAGCCGGGTACCACCAAGTCGGGCGCCCCGTCCAAGGCCCAGCACGTGCTGGACCCGAAGATCGCGGACGAGGTCTCCCACCGGGCATCGGATCTGGTCGCGGGCTTCCCCCTGTACCCGGAGATCGACCTGGGCTGAACCCGGACGGCACCGCGGGGTCGTATCGGGGCGGTACCGGGGTCCACACCGGTACCGTGCCACTCTCCACAGCTGAGAGAATGGTGCACATGGCCTCTGACCGACCCCGTGTGCTCTCCGGAATCCAGCCCACCGCAGGCTCGTTCCACCTCGGCAACTACCTCGGTGCCGTCCGCCAGTGGGTGGCGCTGCAGGAGACCCACGACGCGTTCTACATGGTCGTCGACCTGCACGCGATCACGGTCCCGCAGGAACCGGCGGCCCTGCGGGCCAACACCCGGCTGGCGGCCGCCCAGCTGCTGGCCGCCGGTCTCGACCCGGACCGGTGCACACTCTTCGTGCAGAGCCATGTGCCCGAGCACGCGCAGCTCGCCTGGGTCATGAACTGCCTCACCGGCTTCGGCGAGGCGAGCCGGATGACCCAGTTCAAGGACAAGTCGGCGCGGCACGGCGCCGACCGGGCGTCCGTCGGCCTGTTCACCTACCCGGTCCTCCAGGTCGCCGACATCCTGCTGTACCAGGCCCACGAGGTGCCGGTCGGCGAGGACCAGCGCCAGCACGTGGAGCTGACCCGCGACCTCGCCGAGCGCTTCAACGGCCGCTACGGCCAGACCTTCACCATCCCCAAGCCGTACATCCTCAAGGAGACGGCGAAGATCTACGACCTCCAGGACCCGTCGATCAAGATGAGCAAGTCGGCCTCCACGCCGAAGGGCCTCATCAACCTCCTCGACGACCCGAAGGCGACCGCCAAGAAGGTCAAGAGCGCCGTCACCGACACCGACACGGTGATCCGCTACGACGCGGAGCACAAGCCGGGCGTGTCGAACCTGCTCACCATCTACTCCACCCTCACCGGCAGGACGATCGCCGAGCTGGAGCAGGAGTACGAGGGCAAGATGTACGGCGCCCTGAAGACGGACCTCGCCGAGGTCATGGTCGAGTTCGTGACGCCGTTCAAGGAGCGCACCCAGCAGTACCTGGACGACCCCGAGACGCTCGACTCGATCCTGGCCAAGGGCGCGGAGAAGGCGCGCGCGGTCGCCGCCGAGACGCTCTCGCAGACGTACGAGCGGGTGGGCTTCCTGCCGGCGAAGCACTGAGGCGTACGACCGCACACGCGTCCGCCGGGCGGAGCGGGCAGAGCGCTGCACATCACTCGGACTGCGCCTGCCCACAGCCCGGCCGTGGCCGTACAGTCGATAACCGGCGCCTTAGAACGCACCGAATGAGAACGAAACAGACGTGACGACGGGAGACGACGTGGGGATCGTAACGATCGGCGTGTCGATCGCGGTCCCGGAGCCTCACGGCAGCCTGCTCCAGGAGCGGCGCGCGGGCTTCGGTGACGCCGCCGCCCATGGCATCCCCACGCACGTCACCCTGCTGCCCCCGACCGAGATCGACGGCGCCGACCTGCCGGCCGTCGAGGCGCACCTGACCGAGGTGGCCGCGGCCGGACGGCCGTTCCCCATGCGGCTGTCGGGGACGAGCACCTTCCGTCCGCTGTCCCCGGTGGTCTACCTGCGGGTGGTCGAGGGCGCCGAGGACTGCGCCCGGCTGCAGCAGCAGATCCGCGACGCGTCCGGTCCCATGGCGCGCGAGCTGCAGTTCCCCTACCACCCGCACGTCACGATCGCCCACGGCATCGACGAGGCGGCGATGGACCGAGCCTTCGAGGAACTCGCCGACTACGAGGCCCAGTGGCCCTGCGTCGGCTTCGCCCTGGCCGAACAGGGCGGCGACGGCGTGTGGCGCAAGCTGCGGGACTTCACCTTCGGCGGCGGCCCGGTGGTGCCCCAGCAGGCGGCGCCGATGGACCTCGGCACGCTCCCCAGCCGCCGCTAGTGCCGCAACAGGCAGCGTTCGCCCCGTCGCGACGCCCGGCACGCGCCCCCACCCTCGAACCGGCTTCGCCGCCTCGGGCGGGGGGACCCCCTTCGCCGCGCCGGCCGAAAGCCCAGGTACGTCCAGTACGAGGCCTTCCGGCCGGCACTCCCCAGCCTCCGGCCGGGGGGGACCCCCAGAGCACGCACCGGACGCCGCTCCTTGACGGGCAAACGTTGCCTGCCGCGGTACCAGGCCCTGTCCGGCGCACCAGGCCGAAGGCCCGGATCCGCTACAGCGGCAGCCGCCTGAACACCGCCCTCGGCAGGTGCCGTAGCGCCGACATCAGCAGCCGCAGCGTGCCCGGCACCCACACCGTCTCCGAGCGCCGCCGCAGCCCCAGCTCGATGGCCGTGGCGACGGCCTCCGGCGTGGTGACGGGCGGCGCCGCCTCCAGACCCGCTGTCCCGCGCGTGCGCACGAACCCGGGGCGTACGACCATGACGTGCACGCCGGTGCCGTACAGCGCGTCGCCCAGGCCCTGCGCGAAGGTGTCCAGACCCGCCTTGCTGGAGCCGTAGATGAAGTCGGCGCGGCGGGCCCGCTCCCCGGCGGCCGAGGACAGCACCACCAGGGAGCCGTGGCCCTGCGCCTGGAGCGCCCCGGCGGCGACCAGGCCCGCCGAGACCGCTCCGGTGTAGTTGGTCTGGGCGACCCGGACCGCGCTCAGCGGGTCGCGCTCGTCGCTCGCCTGGTCGCCGAGGACGCCGAACGCGAGCAGCACCATGTCGATGTCGCCGTCGGCGAAGACCTTGCCGAGCACCTCCTCGTGCGCGTCGGGGTCCAGCGCGTCGAAGGGGACGGTCCGCACGTCCGCGCCGATGCCGCGCAGGTCCTCGGCGGCCCGGTCCAGGGCGGCGGAGGGCCGCCCCGCGAGCCACACCGTGCGGGTGCGCCGGGCGATCAGACGGCGGGCGGTGGCGAGGGCGATCTCGGACGTACCGCCGAGGACGAGCAGGGACTGGGGGAGGCCGAAGGCGTCCTTCACGGCAACTCCTGGTTCTCCGGACATGCCGGTGACCGTATCGTCCCGTTGGTCACGATTGTTCACGCACGGCTCGCTTGATCCCCGGAATGGCCGAGGGTGTGGTCCTGCACGGCCGTACCCTCACTCCTTGGTGAACCCGTTCCGGGAAGCGGAACATGGGTGTTCGGGGACCAGGGCAGAGTTGGATCATGGACTGGCTGAAGAGACTTCCCGGCGTCGGGCCGCTCGTCACACGCCTGATGGCCACGCACGCGTGGCGGTCCTACGAGCGGCTGGACCGGGTGAAGTGGACGCGGCTGGCCGCCGCCATGACCTTCGTCAGCTTCGTCGCGCTGTTCCCGCTGCTGACCGTGTCCGCCGCGGTCGCCGCGGCGACGCTGAGCCCCGCGCGGCAGACGAACGTCCAGCACAGGATCGCCGAGCAGTTCCCGGGCCTGTCCGACCAGCTGGACGTCGGCTCGCTGGTGCAGAACGCGGGCACCGTCGGGGGCATCGCGGGCGCGGTCCTGCTGCTGACCGGCATCGGCTGGGTCGGCCAGATGCGGGACTGCCTGCGGGTGGTGTGGGAGCTGCCGGACCGCCCCGAGAACCCGATCGTCACCAAGGCGAAGGACGCGGGCATCCTGGTCGGTCTCGGCGGCGCGCTGCTGGTGACGCTGGTGGCCTCCACGCTCGCCTCGGCCGCCGTGGGCCGGCTGGCCGTGCTGATCGGCCTCGACCAGCACGGCTGGGGCACCGTCCTGCTGCGGATCGCGGCGTTCGCGGTCGCCGCGCTCGCCGACTTCCTGGTCCTGCTCTACGTGCTGACCCTGCTGCCCGGGGTGGAGCCGCCGCGCCGCCGTCTGCTGGTGGCCGCGCTGATCGGCGCGGTCGGCTTCGAACTGCTGAAGCTGCTGCTCAGCGGCTATGTCCAGGGAGTCGCCGCGAAGAGCATGTACGGCGCGTTCGGGGTCCCGGTGGCGCTGCTGCTGTGGATCAACTTCACCGCGAAACTGGTGCTGTTCTGCGCCGCCTGGACGGCGACGGGGAGCAAGGAGGCGGACCTCAGGGACGGCTCCGACGGCGTACCAGATCCGGCAGCGGCCATCGGCGGTTGACCAGGAACGCCCCGCCCGCGAGCAGCACCAGCAGGCCGCCGGCGATGCCCAGGGCGATACCCATGCCGCTGGAGCCGGCGTCGGCGGTGGCACTGGCCACCGGCTTCGCCCCGGCCCCGCCCGTGCCGCCGCCGGCCCGGCCGACGGCGGTGGCGCCCGGCTGGGCGGTGGACTGGCCGGCGCTCCTCGGCGCGACCAGTTCGCCCACCGGCCGCACCTTGCCGGCCGCCGCGAAGCCCCAGTCGAAGAGCTTGGCGGTCTCCTTGTAGACCTCGTTGTGCTCGTGCTTCTCCGGCTTCATGACCGTGACCAGGAGCACCCTGCCGTTGCGTTCGGCGACCCCGGTGAAGGTGGCGCCCGCGTTGGTGGTGTTGCCGTTCTTCACCCCGGCGATGCCCTGGTAGACCGGGACGTCGGTGTCGCCGCTCAGCAGGCGGTTGGTGTTCTGGATCTCGAAGGACTCGCGGCCGGGGCTGCCCTTGCCCTTCTTCTCGGTGGTGGCGCCGGGGAACCGCGCCCGCACGGTCGAGCAGTACTCGCGGAAGTCCTTCTTCTGCAGCCCGGAGCGGGCGAACAGGGTCAGGTCGTAGGCCGAGGACATCTGCCCGTCCTCGTCGTAGCCGTCCGGGGTGACCACATGGGTGTCGAGGGCCTGGAGTTCGTCGGCGTGGTCCTGCATGTCCCTGACGGTCTGCTGGACGCCGCCGTTCATCGCGGACAGGACGTGGACGGCGTCGTTGCCCGAGCGCAGGAAGACACCGAGCCACAGGTCGTGGACGGTGTACGTCTCACCCTCCTTTATCCCGACCATGCTGGAGCCGGCGCCCATGCCGGCCAGGTCGGACGGCACCACCTTGTGCTGCGTGTCCTTCGGGAAGCGGGGCAGCACGGTGTCGGCGAACAGCATCTTCAGCGTGCTGGCCGGCGGCAGCCGCCAGTGCGCGTTGTGCGCGGCCAGCACCTCGCCGGACTCGGCGTCGGTGACGATCCAGGAGCGGGCCGTGAGGTCGTTCGGGAGCGCCGGGACCCCGCCGCTCGGGTTCACCTGGGTGCCCGGCAGGCCGAGCCGGGCACCGCCCACGGTCGACATCCGCGCGGGCGGGGTCGCCGAGGCGCTGGTGGAGGGGGCCGGCGCGGCCAGGGCGGCCGGTGCGGTGATCGAGAGGGACAGCAGTGTGGCGGAAGTGACCAGCAGGGATCGCCTGGCGGTCTTCTGTGGAGCAGACACGGTCGGAAACGTACATGTCCGGCGCCCTGAAGTCGCGCCGACGACCCCACCCCGGGGAAGGAACCGGACAGGAGACGGCGATACTGGTGACATGAAGCTCAGCCGCCCCGTCTCCTGGTTCCTGCTCGCCTTCGGGGTGTGGAGCTGGATCATCTGGGTCACTTTCGTCAAGAACCTGGTCAAGGACAGCAGTGGTCTCGCCTTCGACCACGGCAACCCGACGGCCTACTTCTGGGTGCATCTGCTGCTGGCGATCGTCTCCGCCGTATTGGGGACGGTCATCGGGGTCATCGGGTTCCGCGGCCTGCGCGCACTGCGGCGTACGCCATGACCCACGCCACGAGCGGCCCCTGTGGTCTCCCTGTGGAAAAGTCATGGCAGTGACGTGAAACCCGGCCGAAACCAGCGCCCGGTAAGTTCTTCGCCTGTCTCATCAGAAAGCTCTTCCCCCCGGTCAAACACGTGTGATTAGGTGAGCCGCGCCACTTAGGGGAGTGGGCACTGTGTGCTGGTCCAGGGGTAGGGCCTTGGCAGGCCTGGGGAGGGCACCACCATGCGATCTGTTCGCATGCGGATTCTCGTGACGCTGCTCGTGCTCGCGGTCGTGGGAATCGGCGGCTGGCAGCTTCTGCCGTCGCAGGAGAACAAGAACAAGACCATCACGGTCGGTACGACGGACGCGGTGACCTCGCTCGACCCGGCCGGTGCCTACGACGCCGGGTCCTGGGCCTTGTTCAGCAATGTCTTCCAGACGCTGCTGACCTTCGAGCCGGGCGGCGTCCAGCCCGTCCCGGACGCCGCGAAGAGCTGCGCCTTCGTGGGCGGCGGACTGCGCACCTACCGCTGCGAGCTGCGGCCCGGTCTGCAGTTCCCGAGCGGCCGGGCGATGACCGCCGAGGACGTGAAGTACTCCTTCGACCGGGTCAAGAAGATCAACTCGGACGTCGGCCCGGCCTCCCTGCTGTCCACCCTCGGCTCGGTGGACGCCTCCGGCGGCACGGTCACCTTCCACCTGGCCTCGGCGGACGCCACCTTCCCGCTGAAGGTCGCCACCGGCGCCGGGTCCATCGTCGACAAGGACAAGTACCCGGCGACGGCCCTGCGCACCGGCTCCGAGGTGGACGGCACCGGCCCGTACACGCTGACCTCGTACACCGACAAGAAGTCGGCCGTCCTCACGCCGTACGACAACTACCACGGCGCCATCAGCGGCACCGGCCGCCCGGTCGAGCTGCGCTACTACGCCGGCTCGGGGCAGCTCGACAGCGCCTGGAAGGCCAAGCAGGTCGACGTGGCCACCCGGACCCTGCCGCCCGGCGTGCTCTCCGGTCTCTCCGCGAGCGACCCCAACCGGCGCGTCACCGAGTCCGACAGCGCCGAGACCCGCAACCTGTACCTCGACACCCGCACCGGCTCACCGCTGCACGACGCGCGGGTACGCCGGGCCATGGCCTGGCTGGTCGACCGCGAGCAGCTGGCCGCGACGGTGTACGACGGCACGGTCGACCCCCTGTACTCGCTGGTCCCCACCGGCATCATCGGCCACACCACCGCGTTCTTCGACGACTACCCGAAGCAGAGCGTCGCCAAGGCGAAGCAGCTGCTCACCGAGGCCGGCGTCAGCGTCCCGCTGCACTTCACCTTCGGCTACGGCAAGCGCGACTCGGGCGCCGAGGAGGCCGCCGTGCTGAAGAAGCAGCTGGAGACCGGCGGCCTGTTCAAGGTGGACGTGAAGGGCTACGAGTGGACCGACTTCCAGAAGCAGTGGGCGACCGGCAAGCTGGACGCCTACGCGGTCGGCTGGGTCGCCGACTACCCGGACCCGGACACCTTCGGCGCCGCGCTCGTCGGCACCCACTCCACGATGAACACCGGTTACAGCAACAAGTTCGTCGACAACCTCATCCTGGACAGCCAGCAGTACCCCGACCGCAGCCGGGTCGACACCGACTTCCGCGAACTCCAGAGGGACGTGGCCTCCGACGTGCCGCTGATCCCGCTGTGGCAGCGCAAGGAGTACGTGGTCAGCACCGAGGACGTCGGCGGCGCCCAGTACCTCGACGACGGCACCGGCGTCTTCCGCCTGTGGCGCCTGAACTGGATCTGACGCCACCGCCCGGGCGCCCCCGACGGGTTACTGGGGCCCGGACTTCCGGCCCGGGTCCGGCAGTGCCCGGGTCATCCCCGGCAGGAAGTCCGTGAACAGCTCGTGCACCTCAAGCACCAGGGGCCGCAGCACCCGGAAGCGGGCCAGTGCGACGCCCCTGGCCGTGAGCCGGGCCCCCCGGCGGGCGAGGCGGTAGCTGCGCTCCCGCCCCTCCGTGCGGTCGAAGATCCAGTACAGGACCAGGCCCATCTGGGACAGCCACAGCAACTCCGGGAGGATGTCCCGCAGTTCGGCCGGGACCTTGGCCCTGGAGCCGGCCAGGACCTGGCGGTGCACCCCGATCGCCTGCAGCCGCGCGTGCTCGCTCTGCGGGGAGAAGGGGCTGAGCGGGCTGTCCGGGTCGGCGGCGTTCTTGAAGAACTGGACCGCGAACTCGTGGTACGGCCGCGCGATGTCCAGCCACACCGTCAGCACGCCCGCCAGCCGCGCCTCCAGATCGGTCTCCTTCGCCAGCACCTCCCGGACCGCCACCTCGTGCTCGGCGGCGATCCGGTCGTAGAAGCCCTGGATCAGGTGCTCCTTGCCCTCGAAGTAGTAGTACGCGTTGCCGACGGAGACCCCGGCCTCCTTGGCGATGGCCCGCATCGTCGTCTTGTCGTAGCCCCGCTCCTGGAACAGCCGCATCGCGGTCTCCAGGATCAGCGCGCGGGTCTGCTCGGACTTGCTCTGGGTGGCGGCCTCGTGGGGACCGTCGTTGTTCGCGGACACGGTAGGGAGCCTAACCAGTGGGGCAGGTGCCGTCCGCGCAGGACGGGGGGTCGTAGGTCCAGCCCAGGCCGGGGCGGTACGACCACCCGTCCGCCCGCCGGTAGGCCCCGCCGCCCCACCGCCCGCCCGGCGGCCGCGTCCCCCACAGCGCGCCGCGCCACTTCGCCGCCGCCAGCACCGCGCCCCGGGCCAGCCGGGCACCGGCCGGGGTGCTGAGCCTGTGGGCCAGCGGGCGCTGCTCGCGCAGGGCCCACAGGACGACGACCCAGGCGGCGGCGGCCCGGTAGACCTGCCCGGAGTCGCCGACCACGGTGACTTCGTCGAGGGTGGCGCCGTGGTCGAGCCCGGGAAAGCGCGTCCGGGCCTCGGCCGACCCGGCCGGGACCAGCTCCAACGGCACCAGCTGCGGCTGCCGTACCAGCCAGTCGCGCAGATGCGTGCAGAGCGAGCACTCGGCGTCGTACAGGACGGTGAGCCCGCGGACCGGGACGCGCGCGGCGCCCCGGCCCTCGGTGGCGGTCACGGTGCTCACGCCCCGGCCGCCGGGGCGACCCACTCCTGCGGGGCGACCGGCGGCAGCTGCTCCCGGTCCAGCATGCCCCGCCGCCGGATGCGGCTGAGGACGTACACGTTGCCCAGGTGCATCACGCCGAGCACCAGCAGCACCACGCCCAGCTTGGTCGACAGCGCCTCGAAGATGCCGCGGGTGTCCTCGATGGTGTCGCCGCCGCTCAGGTACAGGGCGACGAAGCCGAGGTTGACCAGGTAGAAGCCGACCACCAGGAGGTGGTTGACGGCATCGGCGAGCTTCTCGTTGCCGTGCAGTACGTCGGCGAGGAAGACCTTGCCGTGGTGGCTGAGCGTGCGGGCCACCCAGATGGTCAGCGCGATGCTGACGACCAGGTAGATGACGTAGGCGATGACGGTGCGGTCCATGCCCCACCCCTTCTTGAACGCGTTCAAAACGCTGACAGGAATGACTGTAGACCTGGTTTTGAACGTGTTCAACCAAGGGGGGTGTGGCGCCGCTCTCAGCCCCGGCGCGCCAGTTCGGGGCGCTTGGTGTAGTCCGTGAAGCCGAGGACGTTGCCCCAGGGGTCGGCGATCTCGACGGTCCAGCCGGTGGCCACCGGGAAGACCTCGTCGAGCGGTGTGATTCCGGCGGCGGTCAACTCCCGCAGCGCCGCCCGCGCGTTGGGCACCTCCAGCCACACGTGGGGGGACGGCCAGAGGGGCGGCCGGGGCCCCAGCCCCTCCTCCGCCCGCAACAGGATTCCGGGGGTCTCGCCCCCGACCTTGAGCAGCGCGATCCCGGCCTCGTCGAACCGGAACGCGACGGTGAAACCGGCCCGCTGGTAGAAGGCGACGGCCTCGCGCAGGTCGCCGACGGGGAGCAGGACGTTGTCGAAACCGAGCAGCTCGTACGACGCTTCGTCTGACATGTCGTCACATTAGAGCGCCCGGATGAAAGGCACCGGCGACTGCCCGAGGGCCCGGTGCCCCGATCACTCGTTGAGGTGAGGCGGCCTCGCACGGCGCCCGGCGAACGGCCGCACGAGGCTC
Source organism: Streptomyces sp. NPDC006739 (assembly GCF_042869815.1). Classification (NCBI taxonomy): domain Bacteria; kingdom Bacillati; phylum Actinomycetota; class Actinomycetes; order Kitasatosporales; family Streptomycetaceae; genus Streptomyces; species Streptomyces sp. NPDC006739. The sequence goes on along the minus strand of NZ_JBIAGM010000001.1, from coordinate 490,629 downwards.
CCCGCTGTGGCCCCCTGCCCATGGCGAAGGGGCCGTTCCCCCCGCCACCGGGAGGAACGGCCCCTCGTGCCGCTCGGGCCTGCTCGGCCTGTCGTCAGAAGCGCCGGGTGATCAGCGCCCTCTTCACTTCCTGGATCGCCTTGGTCACCTCGATACCACGCGGACAGGCGTCCGTGCAGTTGAACGTCGTACGGCAACGCCACACGCCGTCGCGGTCGTTGAGGATCTCCAGACGCTGCTCGCCCGCCTCGTCACGGCTGTCGAAGATGAAGCGGTGGGCGTTCACGATCGCGGCCGGGCCGAAGTACTGGCCGTCGTTCCAGAAGACCGGGCACGACGAGGTGCAGGCCGCGCAGAGGATGCACTTCGTCGTGTCGTCGAAGCGCTCGCGGTCCTCGGCGGACTGCAGACGCTCACGCGTCGGCTCGTTCGTCTCCTTGGTGATCAGGAACGGCATCACGTCCCGGTACGCCTGGAAGAACGGCTCCATGTCCACGACCAGGTCCTTCAGGACCGTCAGGCCCTTGATGGGCTCGATCGTGATCGGCTTCTCGGGGTTGATGTCCTTGATCAGGGTCTTGCAGGCCAGCCGGTTGCGGCCGTTGATCCGCATCGCGTCCGAACCGCAGATGCCGTGCGCGCAGGAGCGGCGGAAGGTGAGCGTGCCGTCCACGTCCCACTTGATCTTGTGCAGACCGTCGAGGACGCGCTCCTTGGGGTCGATCTCCAGCTGGAAGTCTTCCCAGACCGCCTCGGCCGCGACCTCCGGGTTGAACCGGCGGACGCGGAAGGTGACGGTGATGTACGGGGAGTCGGCGAAACCGGGCTCGGGCTGACCGGCCGCGTCTTCCTTGTCCAGAACAGGGGTTGCCATCAGTACTTACGCTCCATCGGCTGGTAGCGGGTCTGGACGACCGGCTTGTAGTCGAGACGGACGGTTTCCGAGCCGTCGGCGCCGACCTCGCGGTACGCCATGGTGTGACGCATGAAGTTGACGTCGTCGCGGTTCGGGTAGTCCTCGCGGTAGTGACCGCCGCGGGACTCCTTGCGGGCCAGCGCCGAGACGGCCATGACCTCGGCCAGGTCCAGCAGGTTGCCCAGCTCGATGGCCTCCAGCAGGTCGGTGTTGAACCGCTTGCCCTTGTCCTGGATCGCCACGTTCTTGTAGCGCTTGCGCAGCTCGGCGATCTTCTCGACCGCCGTCTTGATCGTCTGCTCGGTGCGGAAGACCATGACGTTGGCGTCCATGGTCTCCTGCAGCTCACGGCGCAGGGTCGCCACTCGCTCGTTGCCCGTGGAGGTGCGCAGCCGCTCGATCTGCTCGACGACGAGGGACTCGGGGTTCTCGGGCAGCTCGACGAAGTCGGCCTTGTGCGCGTACTCGGCGGCGGCGATGCCCGCGCGGCGGCCGAACACGTTGATGTCCAGCAGCGAGTTGGTGCCCAGACGGTTGGCGCCGTGCACCGACACGCAGGCGACCTCGCCGGCCGCGTACAGGCCAGGGACGACCGTGGTGTTGTCCGACAGGACCTCACCCTCGACGTTCGTCGGGATGCCGCCCATCGCGTAGTGGGCGGTCGGCTGGATCGGGATCGGGTCCGTGTACGGCTCGATACCGAGGTAGGTGCGCGCGAACTCGGTGATGTCCGGCAGCTTGGCGTCCAGCTGCTCCGGCGGCAGGTGCGTCAGGTCGAGGTAGACGTGGTCGCCCTCGGGACCGCAGCCGCGGCCCTCCCGGATCTCCGTGTAGATGGAGCGGGAGACGACGTCACGGGAGGCGAGGTCCTTCATGACCGGCGCGTACTTCTCCATGAAGCGCTCGCCGTCCTTGTTGCGCAGGATGCCGCCCTCACCGCGGGCGCCCTCCGTCAGCAGGATGCCCATGCGCCAGATGCCGGTCGGGTGGAACTGGAAGAACTCCATGTCCTCCAGCGGCAGCCCGCGCCGGTACACGGCGGCCTGGCCGTCACCGGTCAGGGTGTGCGCGTTCGAGGTCACCTTGAAGAACTTGCCGCAGCCGCCGGAGGCGTAGATCACGGCCTTCGCCTGGAAGACGTGGATCTCACCGGTCGCCAGCTCGTAGGCGATGACACCGGCCGACTTCTTGACGCCGTCGACCTCGGTGATCAGCTGGTCCAGGACGTAGAACTCGTTGAAGAACTCCACGCCCTCCTTGACGCAGTTCTGGTACAGCGTCTGGAGGATCATGTGGCCGGTGCGGTCGGCCGCGTAGCAGGAGCGGCGGACCGGGGCCTCGCCGTGGTTGCGGGAGTGACCGCCGAAGCGGCGCTGGTCGATGGTGCCGTTCGGCGTCCGGTTGAACGGCAGGCCCATCTTCTCCAGGTCGAGGACGGCGTCGATGGCCTCCTTCGCCAGGATCTCGGCGGCGTCCTGGTCGACCAGGTAGTCACCGCCCTTGACCGTGTCGAAGGTGTGCCACTCCCAGTTGTCCTCCTCCACGTTGGCCAGCGCGGCGGCCATGCCGCCCTGCGCGGCGCCCGTGTGGGAGCGGGTGGGGTAGAGCTTGGTCAGGACCGCGGTGCGGCTGCGCTTGGTCGACTCGATGGCCGCACGCATGCCCGCGCCGCCGGCGCCGACGATGACGGTGTCGTACTTGTGGATCTTCATGATTCTCGCAGCCCCGTGCCTAGCGGATGTTCGGGTCGAAGGTGAAGATCACCAGCGAGCCCAGCAGGATGGTGAACACCGTGGCCGTGTAGAGCAGGCCCTTGAGCCACAGCCGGGTGTTCGCCCGCTCCGCGTAGTCGTTGATGATCGTGCGCAGGCCGTTGGCGCCGTGCAGCATCGCGAGCCAGAGCATCAGCAGGTCCCAGACCTGCCAGAACGGGCTCGCCCAGCGGCCCGCCACGAAGGCGAAGCCGATCTTCGACACACCGCCGTCCAGCACGAGCTGGATCAGCAGGTGCCCGAGGACCAGGACGACCAGGACGACGCCGGACAGACGCATGAACAGCCAGGCGGCCATCTCGAAGTTGCCGCGGGTCGACCGCGGGGTCTTCTTGGTGCGCTTGCGCGGGGCCTCGATGAGGGGGGCCGGGTTGTCGACGCCGTAGAAGGCGGCGCCCTCCACGGGGCCGATGCCGGCGGCGGGGGATTCGGCGGTGACTGAGTTGTTGGACATCGGCGGCGTCAGCTCCCGAACAGGACTCGAGCGGCGTGACCGAGGACGGGGTAGATCGCGCCGGCCATCAGGACGACCCAGACGCCCACCACGGTCCACAGCATCTGCTTCTGGTAGCGCGGGCCCTTCGACCAGAAGTCGACGGCGATGACGCGCAGGCCGTTGAGCGCGTGGAAGAGGATCGCGGCGACGAGGCCGTACTCCAGCAGCGCGACGACGGGCGTCTTGTAGGTGGCTACGACCTTGTCGTAGTCCTCGGGGCTGACACGGACGAGAGCGGTGTCCAGCACATGAACGAACAGGAAGAAGAAGATGAGGACGCCGGTGACTCGGTGAGCCACCCAGGACCACATTCCTTCCCGGCCGCGGTACAGCGTTCCAGCCGGCACGGAAGAACCCTCCGAAAGCGGGGACTAGGGCCGCGCCGGCTTCACTGTCGGTCGGGCCCGGCCGGATATGGTCCACCGGCCCCCAGCATCGTAGCCATGTGCCGCGCTGTGCTTTACGGGGGGCCTACCTTGTGTGATCAATTTGGCACCGGACGGGCTACCTGCGGCGGCTGACGGGGCGGGGTGTCCTGTCGTCCGACGTGAGGCAGGTCCGCAGCCTGTGCCGCGCGAGGCGCCGCAGCTGCTCCGCCGCCACCACCCGCTCGTCCTCCGGATCGTTCGCCAAACGTGACCGGATGCCCTCCAGGATGCGGTCGAGGGTTTCGTCGGGGTGCACATCGCCCAGATAGATGACGAACGCGTGTCCGAACCGGGCTTCGTAGGCGGCGTGCGCCGCGCTCAGCGCCATGTGGGCCGCCGAGTAGGTGTCCTCCGGCAGCTCGGGCAGGGCCTCGCCCTCGAGCGCCTCCGCGAGATCCCCCGGAGACAGGTCGTACGCCGCCTCGTCCGCCGCCGCCAGCAGGGAGTCCAGGTCGGGGTAGGGGCGGTGCTCGGCCACGCGACGGGACCAGCGCAGGCTGCGCAGGCAGTGCAGGAGGAGCGCACGGGCCTCGTCGGCCGGGGCGCCGTTGAAGACGTCCAGCGGGTCGGGAAGGTACGGGAGACGGTGCGCAGGCAGCGTGGGTCCTCGCGTCACATGCGGTGTGGCAGGGGATGTTGTGAAAGGTGTGTCGACACGTTATCGAGAGCGGTCACGGTGTGTCCGACTGTTGCCCGAAATTCACTCCATCGGCAGAGTTTCGGAACGGCTCGATGACGAAGGCCGGGCGCGGGAGCCGTAGGTTGAACGGGTGACCCAGCACAAGCGCCGGGACTCGGTGCAGCAGGTGAGGCGGAAGCGGGCGATCGTCACCGGCGCGTTCGTCGGGACGGTCGCGCTCGGCGTGGGTGTGGCGGTGTGGGCCTCCACCGGCGGCGGTCCGGCCGGGGTGGCCGGGGAGGCGTCGAGGAGCGGCCCGGCGGACTCCGCGGGACGCACGGCCACTTCGCCGAGCCCCACCCCCACCCGCGTCTACCCCCTGTCCCAGGCCCCGCGCACGATACCGGCCGTTCGCTCCCACACCCCGGCGCGCGGCCCCGGCTGGCGCCCTCGCGCGGGGGAGCGCGTGGTGGTGAGCGATCCGCGGCTGGCGGACGAGGGCCGGCTGATAGCGGGGGAGCTGGGGCTGTCGTACGCGGGCGGGCGGACCGATGCGCGGCCGGGGGACGTACGGCTGGCGCTGGGCGGTGGCCAGGGCGGGAACCCGGAGTCGTACACCATGACCGTGCGGGGCGGGCAGGTCGGCATCAGCGGCCCGGCCGACGCGGGGGTGTTCTACGGCACCCGGACGCTCAAGCAGGAGGTGCACGGCGGGGGTACGGCGCCGGAGGGCGTCGTGCGGGACGAGCCGGCCAAGCCGCGGCGCGGGTTCATGCTGGACATCGCGCGCAAGCCGTTCACCGCGTCCTGGATAGAGGACCGGATCAGGGAACTCGGCGACCTGAAGTTCAACGAACTGGGGCTGCACTTCTCCGACGACCAGGGCTTCCGGATCGAGTCCGGCACCCACCCCGAGATCGTCTCGGCGAACCACCTGACCAAGGCGCAGGTCAGGCAGATCGTCGACCTGGCGGCCAGTCGGCACATCACCGTGGTGCCGGAGATCGACTCGCCCGGGCACCTGGGCGCCGTCCTCGCCGCCCACCCGGAACTGCGGCTGCGTGACGCGCGGGGCGCCGCCACGCGCGGGGCGGTCGACATCTCCGAGGCCGCCGCGGCCAGGACCGTGGACGACCTGCTGAACGAGTACGCCGGTCTGTTCCCGGGCCCCTACTGGCACCTGGGCGGCGACGAGTACCAGGCGCTCACCGCGGCCGACCCGCAGGCCTCCTACCCGCAGCTGGCCGCCGCCGCCCGGCAGGCCTACGGCTCCGGCGGCACCGTCGCCGACCTCGCCACCGGGTGGCTGAACGGCCGCGCCGGCACCGTCCGCGCCCACGACCGGACCATGCGGGTGTGGAACGACGGCTTCTTCCGCGGCACCTCCGTACCGGCCGCCAGGGACCTGGAGGTGGCCTACTGGACCGGCAAGGAGATCGGCGCCCGGCCGCCGGCGGCCTACCTGGGCGAGGGGCGGAAGGTGCTCAACTACAACGACGAGTTCCTCTACTACGTCCTCGGCCAGCCGCAGACCTTCGTCTACCCGACCGGACAGCGCATCTACGAGCAGTGGACCCCGCGCATGCTGCGCGGCACGACCGAGGTCCCGGCGCGGTACGACGGGCAGATCCTCGGCGGTTCGTTCGCCGTCTGGTGCGACTTCGCCGGCTCGCAGACGCAGGATCAGGTCGCCGCCGGCATCCGGATGCCGCTGCGGGCCACCGTGCAGAAACTGTGGGACCCGGGCCGGCCCGCGATGTCCTGGACCGCCTTCGAGGCCCTGGCGAACCGGCTGGGCTGACGGAGTGGACGGGCGGCGGTTGACGATGGCCGAAAACCGCTGGCTGTGACACTCCCGCCCCGTCGCACGCAGTAAGGGGAAGTGCGGGCTCCGTAAAGATCGGCGCCCTGGCGAGGGAGGCGTGGATGAGCCTGGTGGAACTGATCGCTCAGGCCGACGAACGCGGACTGGCCGCCAGCGGTTTGGCTTGTCTTGACCGGTGCGTGCCCCTGCTGGGCGGCGACGACGAGGCGCTGCGCCCGCTGTGGGGGAGCCTGGCGGACGACGCCGACTGGGGACAGGCCCTGGACAAGGCGCGCGCAGCGCTCGGCGGCACCGGCGCCGAGGAGCCCGGCGAGGACGAGGCCGTACGCCTCACCCGCCGCATGCTCGACGCCGCCCCGGACGCGAGCACCGGGGCCGGGCTGCGGCTGTGGGCGGACGGCTGCTCGGTCGCCTCGCTGCAGGTCCACCGGCTCCTCGACCCGGCCGAGGACGGCACCTCGGTCGACTCCCGCCGCGAAGGCCGCACCGACGGCATGTCCCCCCTGGTCGCCGCCGAGCTGCGCCGCCAGGTCGCCGTCCTCGAACTGCTCGCCGGCCACGGCAAGGCCGGGCTGCGCGGGGCGCTGGAGGTGTCGACCGAGGGACGGCGGGTGCTGCGCGCGGTGGTCTCCCGGCGCGCCCGGGGCCGGGGCTGACGGGCGGGCCGGCCGGCGGACGGGCTGTTGGGCGGGCGCCTCACAGCACCAGCCACTTCACCACCGCGTCCCCGTGCTCGGCGGCCGTGGCGTAGAAGGTCCGCAGGTCCCGGTGGGCGGCGGCGAAGGTGCCCCGGGTCCGCGGTTCGGCGCCCGCGCCGCCGTAGCGGGGGAGCAGGTCGGCGCGGGCGAGGTGCCACAGCGCCGCGAAGTCGGCCGTGCCGAGGAAACCGGCGACCCGCTCCGCCTCGGCGGCGGTGAGCAGCAGGAACGGCGGCCGGGGGCCGGAGTGGAAGACCGGCCGGCCGCCGAGGATCACGTCGGCGCGCGGACCGTCCTCGGCGGGGTACGGCGGCGAGCCGGCGTAGAGCAGTTCGTGGTCCAGGTAGCGCCGGTCCAGGATCTCCTCCCGGTGCCGGCGCACGCGTCCCCGGACGGTGTCCCGGTCGTCCCGGAACAGCCGCTCCAGCGAGCGCACGTCGTCGCGTAACTCCGTGGGCCGCACCGCCCGCAGATGGAACGCCATAGTCGGCACAGTCATCGTCAGCTTGCAGCGCACGGCGGAGGCGGAACGTCACTCCAGCTCCAAACCCGGTCCCCCGGGTGGGTCCTGTGAGCGTCGTGCGGTGGAGGCGGGGCGGCCTTGCGCCGGTCCTGCGCCGGTTGCGGAAACGGTACGGATCGCCGTGACGAAAGCCCCGCCCGGACCGCTTTTCCCTATGTGACAGCCCAGTACGTGACAGCACAGCAGGAGACCAGGCCGCACGCCGCCGCCAAGCCCGTCCGGTGGGCGGCGGACGCGGTGGCGACGATGCGCGAGGGCGCCCGGGTGCGGCTCGACTACTCGGCACAGAGCCTGTGGCGGGTCGACCGGATCATCGAGGAGATACGGCGCGAGGGCCCGCCGCAGGCCGCCGTCGAGGGCGCGCTGCGCGGCTTCGGGGCGTACGCCGGTGAGGTCATCGTCCGCCAGACCGGCGCCGAGTGGTGGGCGACCGGCGGCGACCACTGGATCCGCACCCCCGACGGCAGGCTCTGGGACCCGCTCGACGAGGCCCGCCGCTGCTACGCCGGCCACGGCTCGCTGCGGCTGCTGTGCCGGGACGCGACGGCGGCTCACTAGCCCCCGGCGTCCTGGCCCGGCCGCCCGAACGGACCGGGCAGTGACACTTCCGTCCGGTCCGACGCAGATGACCTTGGGACGAGGAAGCGGTTTCTTGGGCCAGGGAGGGGACAGCCGCCGCGTGCAGGCGTACGACGGGGAACTGGGCGAGGCGGTCGCGCGCGCCCAGGACGGGGACGAGGCCGCCTTCGCGCTGGCCTATCGCCTCGTCCAGCCCGGCCTGCTCGGCTATCTGCGCGGACTCGTCGGACAGGACGCCGAGGACGTGGCCTCCGACGCCTGGCTGGAGATCGCCCGGGACCTGGGACGGTTCACGGGCGACGGCGCCGGGTTCCGGGGCTGGACCGCGACCATCGCCCGGCACCGGGCCCTGGACCATCTGCGCCGGCAGCGGGTACGGCCCCGGTCGGCGGCGCTCGAACCGGACGTACTGGACCTGGCCGCCCCGCACAGCACGTACGACCAGGCGCTGGAGTCCCTCTCCACCGAGTACGCCCTCGAACTGATCCGGAGTCTGCCGCGTGACCAGGCCGAGGCCGTGCTGCTCCGGGTGGTCGTCGGCCTCGACGGCCCCTCCTGCGCCCGCGTCCTCGGCAAACGCCCCGGCGCCGTGCGCACGGCCGCGCACCGGGGGCTGAAGCGGCTCGCCCGCCAAGTGGGTGTCCGGGGCGCCCCGGACGGGGGTGTGACGGAAGCGGACGCCCGGACGCTGGGGGAGTCGGACGTCCGGAACGCCGACGGCGCGGCGGACGCGGCCGGCGCGATCGAGGCGGCCGGTGCGGCCGAGGTGACGGACCGGGACAAGGACCGGGACAGGGACAGGGACGGGTTGGGGCATGGGTGAACGGCAGGGCGACCGCGGGCTCCTCGGCCGTACGCCCGACGCCGGGCTGCCGGACCGGCTCGCCGCCGCGCTGCGGCCGGCCCACATCGACCCGGAGCGCGAACGCCGGGCCGTGGCCGCGTTCCGCGCCGCCCGGGAGGCGGGACCGCACCGGGCACGGAACCGGCGCCGCTACGACTGGCGGCCCCGCGCGGCGCGCCGGCCGCGGCTCTCGGTGAGGGCCACGCTCTCGGTGCTCCTGGCGAGCCTCATGCTGGGCGGTGTCGCCTTCGCGGCGATCGACTCGGCGGACCACGGCGCGGGCGACGGACACGAGGTGCGTCCCTCGCCGACCGCCCCGGAACGCCCGGGCACCACCAAGGGCAGGAACGGCGACACGTACAAGCCGGGCACATCGTCCATGGCGGGCAAGCCTGCCAAGCAGAACAAGGGCAACAAGGGCAACAAATCCGGCAAGGCCAAGAAGTCGAAGAAGGCCGGGAAGGCCGGGAAGGCCGCCAAGCCGAAGAAGGCCAAGAAGACGAAGACGACCCAGAAAGACCAGGTCAAGAAGGCGAAGAAGGCCAAGAAGGTCCACGGACCCGAGAAGCCCGGGTGAGCGTCGAGGCAACGGCCGGAGCCGCCACCCCCCACAGGAGAGGCCCCGGCCGTCGCGCTCCACGGGCCGCGCGGCGACCCGTACTCTCTTCAGCGCCAGGGGTGCGTTTTCTGTCACACCGCGCCACTACGTACCGCGTCACGAGTTAGTTGCATCTTGGACGGACATGGACGAGGAGCGGTTTCAGGTCGTAACGTGCCTTTCGCCGACCATCTGACTGAGGAACGACGGGTGCTGGGGGACGACGCGGAGCTGACCGCCGCGGTGCGTGCGGCACAGGACGGGGACGAGACCGCGTTCCGTACCGTGTACCGCGCGGTGCACCCGCGGCTGCTGGGCTACGTGCGGACACTGGTCGGGGACGCGGACGCCGAGGACGTGGCCTCCGAGGCCTGGCTGCAGATCGCCCGGGACCTGGACCGGTTCAGCGGCGACGCGGACCGGTTCCGCGGCTGGGCGGCCCGGATCGCCCGCAACCGCGCCCTGGACCACATACGGATGCGCGGCCGCCGCCCCGCGATCGGCGGCGACGAGACGGAACTGACCGGCCGGGCCGCCGAGTCCGACACCGCGGGCGAGGCCATCGAGGCGCTGGCCACCGGCACCACCCTCTCCCTGATCGCGCGGCTCCCGCAGGACCAGGCCGAGGCGGTCGTCCTGCGCGTGGTGGTGGGCCTCGACGCCAAGACCGCCGCCGAGACGCTCGGCAAGCGCGCGGGCGCCGTACGCACCGCCGCGCACCGGGGTCTGAAGCGGCTCGCGGAGCTGCTCGGCGACGATCCGGAATCCGCCGGAGTGCTCGACGCGCTCCCGCCCCAGCGAGAACCGCGCGGTGGCGCGGTGACGTCCGCCACTGTGACGCATACGCGTGCGCGGACGCAGAAGGACATGTGATGGCCGACGAGCACAACAAGTGGCTGAACCGGGAGACGGCGGAACGTCTGCTGAGCGGTGAGTCGCTGGAAGCCGTCGACGCCTCCGCCCGTGACCAGGCAGAACGGCTCGCCAAGACGCTCGGCGCACTCTCCGTCGACCCTGCCCCGGACGGCGTTGAACTCCCCGGCGAGGCCGCCGCGCTGGCCGCCTTCCGCAAGGTGCGCGAGGCCGCGGACGCCGAGCGGGCCGCAGCCGGCGCCCTCCACCGGGACCCCGCGCAGCACTCCGTCCAGGCCCCCGGCGGCACCGACGCCGGCCTGTTCCGCATCACCGGAGCGGCGCGTAGCGGAGGCCGCTCCCGCCGCCCCCGCTGGGCCCGTCCGGCGCGGCTGGCGCTGGCCGCGGCGCTGGCCGCCGGCACGCTCGGCGGGGTCGCCGTGGCCGCCGGCGCCGGAGTGCTGCCGACACCCTTCGGTGGCGACGACCACCCCGGTCCCGCGGCCTCCGTCTCGGCCGCAGTGACCCCCGACCGCCCGCTCGGCCCGCCCTCCCCGCAGAGCACCGGCGGCACCGGAACCGGCCCGGCCACACCGAGCGGTACGGCAAGCGGCTCCCCCGGTGGCTCCGGCCTCTCCGGCACCGCGACGCCGAGCCCCGACGGGAGCCAGGGCGGCGGCAAGGACCAGGGCACCCCCGGCTCCGCGGGCGCCTCGGCCGGCACCTGGTGGAGCGGGGCCGCCGAGGCCTGTCGCGCCATCCGGGACGGCAGACCCCTGGGTGACGACCGCAAGCACGTCCTGGAGGGCGTGGCGGGAGGCTCCTGGCGGGTGAAGAAGTACTGCCAGGTCGTCCTCGGCGGCGCCGGTGGCACCTTGGACGGCTGGAACGGCTCGGGCGGCGGCGGCCAGGACGACGGGAACGGCGGCTCCGGCGGCCGGGGCGGTGACGGCGACGGCCGCGGGGGCGACGGGCACGGCGACCACCACCAGGACGGCGGCGCCTCTCCGGCCCCGACGCTCCTCGGCCAGCAGCCCCACCCCCGGCGGATCAGCTCCCCGCTGCCTGCGCCGAGCCCCTCGTACTCGGCGCTCTGACCTGCGCTTTTCCCTCGCGTTCGGATGGTGTCGAAGTTTTTTCGCGACGGGTGTGACGTTTTCGGCCGTCGGGACGCAGTACTGAGTGAGCCGACTGGTCATCGGCCGTCGCACTGAGCCGGGGTTCCCCCCGTACCTACGGCTCGTGCACCTGGCGCGGGCGGGACACGTTCCCCCGGTCCCGCCCGCGCCCCACACTCCTCACTCCCTCACCAGGAGACGACGACCTTGTCACCGGTCCTCGCCTGCGCGAACAGCGCCGCGATCGCCGTCTCGTCCCGCACGTTCACACAGCCGTGGGAGCCACCCGCGTAACCGCGCGCCGCGAAGTCGTACGAATAGTGCACCGCTTCGCCGCCGCTGAAGAACATCGCGTACGGCATCGGGGAGTGGTAGAGCGTCGACACGTGGTGCCGTGACTTCCAGTAGACGTGGAACACGCCCTCGCGGGTCGGGGTGTGCTCCGTCCCGAAGCGGACCGCCATCGTCGACAGGGTCTGTCCGTCCACCATCCAGCGCAGCGTCCGGCTGGTCTTGCTGATGCACAGCACCCGTCCGGTCAGACAGCGCGGATCGGGCGCGGCGGCCGGCTGACCGCCCATCAGGTACAGCTCCCACCGGCCCGGCGGGTGCGTCATGCCCAGCAGCCGCCGCCAGGTCTCGGTGTCGGTCCGTCCCGTCTCGGGCAGTCCGCGTCTGCCCTGGAAGCCCCTGACGGCCCGCTCGGTCAGGTCGTCGTAGTTCCCCGTCGGCCCGTCGAACAGCCAGTCCACCTGGCGCAGCCGGGCCTGGAGTTCCCGCACGCCGGTGCCCGCGTCACCACGGGACCACAGGACGTCCGTAGCGGCGGGGTCCGCCGGGCCGGCGGACTCCGGAAGGGCTGGGCCGGACGCCCGGCCGGTGGGCAGCCCGGCCCGTACCGGTGGGTGGTTCTTGCCGTCCGTGTCCGCGGGCCGCACCGTGCAGCCGCACAGGACGGTCAGCGCGACGGCGGAGACGAGTGCGGCGATCGGTCGTCCGAGACTGCCCATGCCGGAGATGCTTCCCCCGCGTGAGGGCCGCCGAACAACCGGGCATGGTGGGAAGTAACTGGACGTACTGCCGAGGGTCTGCGGAGGCATCCACCATGACGCGTGAGTCGGAGTCCGGGCTGCCGATCGAGCCGGTCTACGGGCCCGGGGACCTGACCGGCTGGGACCCGGCGCACAAGCTGGGCGAGCCGGGCGCCTACCCCTTCACCCGGGGTGTGTACCCGACCATGTACACCGGCCGCCCCTGGACCATGCGCCAGTACGCCGGTTTCGGCACGGCGACCGAGTCCAACGCCCGCTACCGGCAGCTCATCGAGCACGGCACCACGGGCCTGTCCGTCGCCTTCGACCTGCCCACCCAGATGGGCCACGACTCCGACGCGCCCCTCGCCCACGGCGAGGTCGGCAAGGTCGGGGTGGCCATCGACTCGGTCGACGACATGCGGGTGCTGTTCGACCGGATCCCGCTGGACCAGGTCTCGACCTCGATGACGATCAACGCACCGGCCGCCGTCCTGCTGCTGCTCTACCAGCTGGTGGCGGAGGAGCAGGGAGTCGCCGCCGACCGCCTGACCGGCACCATCCAGAACGACGTCCTCAAGGAGTACATCGCCCGGGGCACGTACATCTTCCCGCCGAAGCCCTCGCTGCGGCTGACCGCCGACATCTTCCGGTACTGCGGCGCCGAGATCCCGAGGTGGAACACGATCTCGATCTCCGGCTACCACATGGCCGAGGCGGGAGCCTCCCCCGCGCAGGAGATCGCCTTCACCCTCGCGGACGGCATCGAGTACGTCCGTACGGCGGTCTCGGCCGGCATGGACGTCGACGACTTCGGCCCCCGTCTGTCGTTCTTCTTCGTGGCCCGTACGACGCTGCTGGAGGAGGTCGCCAAGTTCCGTGCCGCGCGCCGGATCTGGGCGCGGGTGATGCGGGAGGAGTTCGGCGCGAGGAACCCCAAGTCGCTGATGCTGCGCTTCCACACCCAGACGGCCGGGGTCCAGCTGACCGCCCAGCAGCCGGAGGTGAACCTGGTCCGGGTCGCCGTCCAGGCCCTCGCGGCCGTCCTCGGCGGCACCCAGTCCCTGCACACCAACTCCTTCGACGAAGCGCTCGCGCTGCCCACCGACAGGTCCGCGCGGCTGGCGCTGCGCACCCAGCAGGTGCTGGCGTACGAGACGGACGTCCCGGCGACCGTCGACCCCTTCGCGGGCTCCTACGCGGTGGAGCGGATGACGGACGACGTGGAGGCGGCGGCCGTGGACCTCATGCGCAGGGTCGAGGACCTGGGCGGCGCGGTGGCGGCGATCGAGCGGGGCTTCCAGAAGGAGGAGATCGAACGCCACGCCTACCGCATCGCGCGGGAGACCGACTCCGGCGAACGGGTGGTGGTCGGCGTCAACCGCTTCCGCGCGGACGAGGAGGAGCCGTACGAGCCGCTGCGCGTCGACCCGGCGATCGAGGCCCAGCAGGTGGAACGCCTCACCCGGCTCCGTGCCGGCCGGGACGAGGGCGCGGTGCGCTCGGCGCTGGCCGCCCTGAAGAAGGCGGCGGAGGGGGAGGACAACGTCCTGTACCCGATGAAGGAGGCGCTGCGGGCACGGGGGACGGTGGGGGAGGTGTGCGGTGCCCTCCGGGAGGTGTGGGGGGCTTATGAGGCGGGGGATGGGTTCTGAGCCGCGTGACTCGTCCGAATGGGTGATCGTGGACGGAATCCACACCTGCCCGGTTACGCTCGTGGAGTGTGTCCCCGGAAGGAGGGTGCCGTGGCCGTGATGCTGCACGAGTCGCCGCTTACTGAAGCCGCCGACCGGCTCCGGGAGGAGCTGCCCGGGCACCGGGTGGAGATCCTCAACGGGAGCATTGTCGTGACACCGCCTCCGGACGGACCTCATCAGATGACACTGACCTGGCTCATTGAGGAGTTCGCGAGGGCCCGGGCCAGGCAGGCGGGTCTCAGATACGTGCAGGGCATCGGTTTGTGGCTGCCCACCGGGCCCGACGACTACGCGGTGCCGGATTTCAGCGTGGTCGACGCCGGCTTCACCGACGCGTTGGCGGAGAAGAACTGCTACGCACCGCACGTGTTCCGTCTGGTGGTGGAGGTGACCTCCTCCAACTGGACGAACGACACCGCTGCCAAGGTCGACGTCTACGCCCGTGCGGGGATCCCCTCGTATCTCGTCGCCGACCGCACACACGACGAAGTCCTCCTCTACACCGACCCCGCCGACGGCAAGTACCCCGACCCCGCCCGCTACAAGCGGGGCCGGAGCGTCCCCGTTCCGGAGTCCGTCGGTGTGAGTCTCGAACTCTCCGTCGACACCCTTCTCGACGGCGACGACTGACCCCGCCGGCCCCGCTAGCGGACCGGCCGGGCCCCCGCGCGGGCCCTGCGGATCGCGCGGGTGACCACCGGTGGCAGCAGGTCCACGGCCAGGCGCCGGGCCGGTGAGAGCACCGACCGCGCCGTCGGCTCGGCACCCGCGTGGACCGGTTCGGGCGTCGGCGTCGGCTCCGCGTGGCGGGAGGGCGGGAAGGGCGGGGCCTGCATCCCCTTCGACTTGAGTCGGATGATCCGGTGCCCCGCCGCCTCCTGGACACTGAGATGACAGTCGTCCCGCCCCCGGACCATCGCCAGCAGATCCTCCTGCACCCGCTCCGGGTCGTCCCAGGTGCCGTACAGCTTCTGCGTGCTCAGACAGACCGGACGCAGCCCCCGGTTGAGGACCGCCTCCCAGGCGGCGATGGAGACCCCGGGTGTGTGCTCGGAGCGGAAGTCGTCCACGACGACCACCCCG
Source organism: Streptomyces sp. NPDC006739 (assembly GCF_042869815.1). Taxonomy (NCBI): domain Bacteria; kingdom Bacillati; phylum Actinomycetota; class Actinomycetes; order Kitasatosporales; family Streptomycetaceae; genus Streptomyces; species Streptomyces sp. NPDC006739. Next base: position 475,550 of record NZ_JBIAGM010000001.1, on the reverse strand, counting down.
CCCGGCAGCAGCGCCTCCCGCGCCGTGCCTATGTCGTCGTACACGTGCTCGTACAGATGGGAGGCGTCGACGTGCACGAACCGGCAGGTGCGGGGCGGGACCTCGCCCCGCACCAGGGAGCTGGGGCCCTGCAGGACACGGGGCAGCTCGTCGTGGAAGGAGAGGTAGTTGTCCTCGAAGACCCGCCGGGTGAGCCGGTGGTACGACTTCGTCGCCTCCGCCCGGTTGGCGTCGTCCGGGGCGTCGCCCTCGAACAGGTCGCACACCGTGTACCGCTCCCCGTCCCGCAGATGACGGCCGGTGAATATCGCGCTCTTGCCCATGTACACCCCGACCTCCAGCAGATCACCCCGCACTCCCGCGGACTCCTGCCGGTTCAGGAACCAGTCGAAGAGCATCTGGTCGAGCACGGGGAACCAGCCGGGGACGTCGTCGAGCCGGCGCGGCGGGCGGGTCGTTTCCTGCGTGGTGACCATGTGGAGGAGGCACTCCCTCGATACGGCGGTCTGTGGAAACCCCGCGGAAAGCCTGTGGTGGGGGGGGGGGGGGGGGGGGGGGCGGCGCCCCCCCCCCCCCCCCCCCCCCCCCCGCGACCGCCATCGGCGCGGTCGGCGCGCTGCTCGCGCTCACCGGCACCGACTCGCCGCTGCGC
>NZ_JBIAGM010000001.1:418746-474891 GCF_042869815.1 Streptomyces sp. NPDC006739 | reverse complement strand
CGGGGGGGGGGGGGGGGGGTTGGGGGGGGGGGGGGGGGGGGGGGGGGGCCCGCCCCGCGGGGGGGGGGGGGGCGCCCCCGGGGGGCCGCGGGGGGGGGGGGGGCCGCCCGGGGGGCCCCCCCCCCCACCCCCGGTTCAAAACCCAAGGCGAGGTGAACGACCGCCCAACTTCTGCCGTTTCAACGCCCTCTTCAGACGCGGGCCGACCGGCTTCTCCACGAACCGGTGGATCAGCCAGGCCAGCGCGAGCATGCCGAGCACGGTCACCGCGAGCGTCGGCCAGGGCGGCAGGCCCAGGCTCCGGTGCAGGACGCGGATGACGAACCAGCCCAGGTGCTCGTGGACCAGGTAGAACGGGTAGGTCAGCGCGCCGGCCGTGGTCAGCCAGCGCCAGTTCGCCCACCGCGTCCAGCCCAGCGCGACGGCCGCCACGGCGGCGAAGGCGAGCGTGACGATCAGAAGGATGACGTGCGGATCGCGGTGCACGGGACCCTGCGACCCCGGATGCCACAGACCCCGGGTGGCGGTGTACTGGCCCAGCAGCCAGGAGACGCCCACGATGCCCCACAGCAGCAGGTCCCCGCCGAAGCGGTGGACGAGGTACAGCGCGAGACCGCCGACGAAGAACGGCGCGTACTGCGGCATGACCAGCTGCTCGATCAGCGCGTTCCCGGACGACGCGCACACCGCCGCCGCCAGCGTCCAACCGCCGCAGAACAGCACCACCCGGCGGTAGGTGACGCCCCGCGCGACCACGAGCAGCGCGAACAGCACGTAGAAACGCACCTCGACCCAGAGCGTCCAGCACACGCCGAGCACCCGCGGCACGCCCATCGGCTGCTGCAGCATCGTCAGGTTGACCAGGAACTCGTCGGTCCGCACCGGGTGCACCACCACGGGCAGGGCCACCGCCGCGCCGGTGACCAGGACCAGGGCCGCCCAGTAGGCCGGATAGAGGCGGGCCACCCGGGAGCGGAAGAAGTCGCCCAGGGTGCGGCCCCAACTGCTCATGCAGATCACGAAACCGCTGATGACGAAGAAGAACTGCACGCCCAGACAGCCGTACACGGCCGCCTGGTGCAGGGACGGGAACATCCGGGTCGGGGACTGGTGCCAGGACGCGGCAACGGGTCCTCCGCGACCGGTGTAGTGGTAGAGGCAGACCATCAGCGCGGCCACGAGCCGCAGTCCGTCCAGGGCGAGCAGGCGCCCCCGGCCCCCGCCGGAGGCCGCCTGGTGCGAACTCGGGGGCATGGCCCCGGCCTTGTCCTGGGGAAGCCCGCCACCCTGGGGGAGCGTCGCTTGACTCACCGGCGGTGTCATGGGCGCACGCCCCGGCGCAGACTGCGTGCCGTGCGGGCCACGCGGCGGACGGTGGCGTTGCGCGGGATGAACGCCAGCTGGGCGGGGACCCCGCCGGGCAGCGCCAACGAGGTCAGACGCCTGCGCTTGAAGTAGCGCAGCGTCCCGTCGCGCAGATGTCCGGCCAGATAGCGCTCGGTCTCCTCGCGCAGCGCCGGCAGGATCTTCGGCTGCATCGCGTAGCCCACCGCCCGCACCAGCGCGCCCAGCGCCTCGACCGCCATGCCCGGTCGCTGCGCGGTCACCGCGGCCCGGTCGGTCAGCTCCGGCAGCAGCGCGTCGACGACGGTGACCGGGACGCGGTTGCTGTTCTCGTACGGGGTCAGGTGCTCCAGCAGGGTGCCGGTGCCGACGCGGGCGACCGGCAGGCCGTACAGCGCGGAGGCGGTGAGCAGCGCGGTGGAGAAGCAGCCGACGACCAGCGCGGGACGCATCCGCTGGTACAGCACCTCGGCGAGCACCGGGGTGTCCAGGACGGTGAGGTCGGCGCCGAGCTTCTCCGCCTCCTGCTCCAGGGTGCGGGCGAAGCGGGCCGGGGCGGAGGGGTGCGGCTTGAACACCACCCGGGTGTGGCCGAGGGCGACGGCGCCGCGCAGCATCCGGACGTGCAGGTCCTCCTCCTGCTCCGGAGTGAGGATCTCCAGTGCCGAGAGGTACTGGCCGAGCAGCAGCGCCGGCTCCTCGATCTCCGGCAACTCGTCGGCTATGGACGTGAGGTGGGCCAGCACCTTGGTGAAGGCGGCGGTCGGCACGATCTCCGGCGGCACGCCGAACTCGGTGAGCAGCAGCGGGGTGAGGCCCGGCACCAGGTCGAGGTGGAGGAGGCGGTCCACCCGGGTGCCGACCAGCGGGTCGATCTTGTTGCGGGTGGGGCCGTAGCTCATCAGACCGTCCGCGTAGACCGTGACCGGTGCCCCGGTGAAGATCTGCGCGAGGCCGAGCGCCGGGTTGACCTGGATCGACTCCACGGCCAACTCGACGTCGTCGTCACCGAGTTCCCACTCCAGTCGCAGGAACCTCTCCCACAGCGGCAGGTCGTCCGGCCGGGGCGCCCAGCCGCCCGGGTGGAAGGGGAAGATCGTCTCGTTGTACGACAGCACCTCGTCGAACCGCTCGCGCAGCTGCTCGAACCCGGGTGCCTCGTCCAGCCCCGGGGTCGTCTCGGGCGTCGCCGTGGTGTTGCAGACCAGCAGGATGCGCCGGTCGGCGGGGCGGAAGCAGCCGGAGTCCAGGGCGGCGGCGAGGGTGGCGGTGCCGTACAGCGTGGACGCCTGGAAGATCTGGGTGGTCACGCGGCGGCTCCGGCGGGGGCGGGACGGCGGCGCAGCCGGCGCAGCTTGCCGGCGCGCTGGACGTCCATCGAGTCCAGCGCGTCGTCCAGCACGTCCTGCGGCATGCGCCGCAGGGCGGCGGCACTGAGGGATTTCAGTTTCTTCGCCACCGGAGCCTCGAACCTTTCGATGGATCCCAGATGATGGGAAATGATGGCGCAATACGTGCGCACGGCCTTTGGCAGGAGTTTGTCCGATTCCGGGTCCCGTGCGACTTCCTCTATCACCTGGTCGAATGCCCGAATGAAATCGAGTTGCCGGACATCGCCGATCTGGGTGAGCGAAGAGGCGACCCCGCGCCGGTAGAACACCCCGAGCAGGCTCACCGCGGCGAAGGATTCCGCCTCCCGGTGCAGTTTCCAGATCCACGGCCGGTCCTCCGCCGTGCGCAGCCCGTCGGTGAAGTGCAGCAGCCCCCGGTCGGCCAGCCGGCGGTGGTAGACGCCCGCCCAGGCGAACGCGTAGTCCACCGAGGTGGACCGGTCGGCGGGCAGGATCGCCTCCCGCGGGTTCATCACCACACCGCGCCGGCCGTGCGGCACCCGGTGCACCACGCGCGCCCGGCCCGTGCACTGCACATGGTCCGTGCGGACGAAGTCGCAGCCCAGCTCCTCGATCGCGGCGACCAGCTCCGGGTAGTAGCCGGGTGCCAGCCAGTCGTCGCCGTCCAGGAACGTCAGGTACTCGCCGCGCGCCCGGTCGATGCCGGTGTTGCGGGCGGTCGCCAGCCCGCCGTTCTTCTCGTGCCTGACGTGGACCGCGCCGGGCAGCTCGCGCTCCGCGCGCGCGAGAATCTCTGAAGTCCCGTCGCGCGAACAGTCGTCGACGAGAATGAATTCGAAGTCGTCACGCGCGTTCGCCCTGAGGCTCCTCAGGGTGTCGGGCGCGTATTGCTGCACGTTGTAGAACGGCACGATGACGGAGAGCTTGACCACGCACAGGACGCTAGGGCGAAGCCCGGCATTCGTCTTGGCCGTCGCCTTGATCTCAGGTGAACGACGCGTGGCGAAGCTGTGAACCGGGCCTTTTTCCGGGCCGATCGGGGCCCGAAACGCCATTCGGCGATGTGCTGTTAACCGTTTGTTGCATTCCGGTTGGGCCGGACCTCGGAATGCCTTCCTAGCGTCTTCGGCGTGCCAGCAAGTGCAACGAAGGCCCTGCGGGTCGCCGTCCTCGCGGATTCCGACACCCGGTGGAAATGGGGCGCGCTCACCGCGCAACGCCTCAACCCCACCGACACCGGGATCCGGCTCGACGGCTATCTCCTGCGGGGCCGAGCGACCCCCACCGCCCGCCAGCTCGGCGAGGTCGGCGTCCGCGCCGACTCGCTGCGCGAGGTGAGCGCCCTGGAGTTCCTGCGCGCCATGGACGCGGAGTCGTACGACGTCCTCGTCCTCGCTCTGGTGGGCGGCGGCGTCCAAGCCGTGCTGCACGGGCTGAAGCAGGTCTGGGCGAGCCGGACCCGGCGTCCCGTCGTCGTCACCGGCTATGTCGGCGTCGTCTACGAGAAGCTCGCCGACGGCCTGCTGCTGCGGCACGGCGCGGACCTGGTCCTCGCCAACTCCCGCCAGGACGCGGACCGCTTCCGAGCCGTGTACGAGGGGGTGGGCGCCGACGCCTCCTCGGTGACCGAGGTCGCCCTGCCGTTCCTCGGCGGCGAGCCCTACGCCGGCCAACACGAGCCCCGCACGGTGGTGTTCGCGGCCCAGCCCTCGGTCCCGGACAGCCGCGAGGACCGCGCCTACCTGCTCGGCCGCCTCATCCGGCACGCCCGCGGGCACCCCGAGCGCGAGGTGCTGCTCAAGCTGCGCTCCAAGCCGGGGGAGCACACCACCCACATCGAGGAGCTGCCGTACCAGAAGCTGGTCCAGGGCCAGGACCCGCCCGCCAACTTCCGCCTGGTGTACGGGCACATGGGCGAGGTCCTCGACCGCACCGACCTGCTGGTCACCCTCAGCTCGACGGCCGCCCTCGAGGCCCTGCACCGGCGCATCCCCACGGCCGTCCTGACCGACCTGGGCGTGCGCGAGGTGCTCGGCAACCACCACTTCGTCGGCTCCGGCTGCCTCGCCTCCTGGGACCAGCTGGACGCCGGGCACCGCCCGGTGGCCGACCCCGGGTGGGTGGCCCGCAACGGCGTCGCGGCCGACGGAACCTACGCCACCGCCTTCGACGCGGCCCGCGAACGCATCGCCGGGCTGCTGGACCGCCCCGGCGGCCTGCCGCCCCTCACCCCCTACTACACACCCCAGACCGCGCCCGGCTACCTCCCCGGGATCCTCGCCCGCCACCACCTCGGTCCCGACGGCTCACCGCTGCCCGGGGCCCCCGCCGCCGACAAGGCCCCGGGACCGGTCCGGCAGATCGTCCGCCGGGCCGCACGCGGCGCCTACCGCCACGGCGTCCAGCGGGTGGCACCCGTGATCCGACGAATGGGAGAGCTGTGAGCGACCGGATCCCACGCCAAGGAGTCGAGCCCATGCCCAACGCCAACCCGGAAGCGGACCCCGCACCCTCGGTACGCCGGGTGCTCGCGGTGATCCCCGCGCGCGGCGGCTCCAAGGGCGTGCCCGCCAAGAACCTCGCCCCCGTCGGCGGCGTCCCGCTGGTGGCCCGCGCGGTGCGCGAGTGCCGGGCGGCCCGGCTGGTCACCGACGTGGTCGTCTCCACCGACGACCAGGCCATCGCCGCCGCCGCGCGGGCGGCCGGCGCCGAGGTCGTCCTGCGGCCCGCCGCCATCGCCGGGGACACCGCCACCTCCGAGGCCGCCGTCCTGCACGCCATGGACGCCCACGAGGCCCTGCACGGCTCACCGGTCGACGTCGTCCTGCTCGTGCAGTGCACCAGCCCCTTCCTCGTCCGCGAGGACATCGACGGGGTGGCCGGCGCGGTCGTGGACAACGGCGCCGACACGGCGGTGACCGTGGCGCCGTTCCACGGCTTCCTCTGGCGGGACCCGGCCGACGAGACCGACTCCGGGGACGGCAGCGGCGGTTACGGGGTCAACCACGACAAGTCCTTCCGGCCCCGCCGCCAGGACCGCCCGCAGGACCTGCTGGAGACCGGTGCCGCCTACGCGATGGACGCGGCCGGCTTCCGCAAGCACAACCACCGGTTCTTCGGCCACACCGAGCCGGTCCGCACCGACCCGGCCCGGGTGCTGGAGATCGACGACCCGCACGACCTGGCCCGCGCCCGGGCCCTCGCGCCGCTCTTCGACGCCGAGCGGCCCGGCGCCCTTCCCCGCCACGACGACATCGACGCCGTGGTCCTCGACTTCGACGGCACCCAGACCGACGACCGGGTGCTGATCGACTCCGACGGACGGGAACTCGTCTCCGTCCACCGCGGCGACGGACTCGGCATCGCGGCCCTGCGCAGAAGCGGCCTGAAGATGCTGATCCTCTCCACGGAACAGAACCCGGTGGTCGCCGCCCGCGCCCGGAAGCTCCAGCTCCCGGTGCTGCACGGCATCGACCGCAAGGACCTCGCCCTCAAGCAGTGGTGCGAGGAGCAGGGCATCGCGCCCGAGCGCGTGCTCTACGTCGGCAACGACGTCAACGACCTCCCGTGCTTCGCCCTCGTCGGCTGGCCCGTGGCGGTCGCCAGCGCCCACGACGTCGTACGCGGCGCCGCACGCGCGGTCACCACCGTCCCCGGTGGCGACGGCGCGATCCGAGAGATCGCCAACTGGATCCTCGGCCCCTCTCTCGATTCCCTCCCCGAGTAAGGACATCCCAGCCATGAGCACCAACTCCCGCATCCGTGACTTCGGTTCCCGCGAGGCCGGCCCCGGCCGCCCCGTCTACATCTGCGGCGAGATCGGCATCAACCACAACGGCGAGCTGGAGAACGCGTTCAAGCTCATCGACGTGGCCGCCGAGGCCGGCTGCGACGCCGTGAAGTTCCAGAAGCGCACCCCGGAGATCTGCACCCCGCGCGACCAGTGGGACATCGAGCGCGACACCCCCTGGGGCCGGATGACCTACATCGACTACCGCCACCGGGTGGAGTTCGGCGAGGACGAGTACCGTCAGATCGACGAGTACTGCAAGAGCCGGAACATCGCCTGGTTCGCCTCCCCGTGGGACACCGAGGCCGTCGCCTTCCTGGAGAAGTTCGACGTGCCCGCCCACAAGGTGGCCTCCGCCTCCCTCACCGACGACGAGCTGCTGCGCGCCCTGCGCGCCACCGGCCGCACCGTCATCCTCTCCACCGGCATGTCCACCCCGAAGCAGATCCGCCACGCGGTCGAGGTCCTCGGCTCGGACAACATCCTCCTGTGCCACGCCACCTCCACCTACCCGGCCAAGGCCGACGAGCTGAACCTCCGGGTGATCAACACGCTGGAGAAGGAGTACCCGAACGTCCCGATCGGCTACTCCGGCCACGAGACCGGTCTGCAGACCACCCTCGCCGCGGTCGCGCTCGGGGCGACCTTCGTCGAGCGCCACATCACCCTGGACCGCGCCATGTGGGGCTCCGACCAGGCCGCCTCCGTCGAGCCGCAGGGCCTCACCCGCCTGGTCCGCGACATCCGCGCCATCGAGGCGTCCCTCGGTGACGGCGTCAAGAAGGTCTACGACTCCGAGCTGGGCCCCATGAAGAAGCTGCGCCGCGTCGCCGGCGTCGTCGCCGAGGCGGAGATCGCGGCGGCGGCGGGCGAGCCGGTCGCGGTCTGAGAACGGCCCAGCGAGCCCCTCACCACGGGACGGTCGTACGTCGATGAGCCCCCGCGCCACGGACCCCGGCGCCCCGGTCCGCACCCTCGCCTTCGTGGAGAGCCCGGTCCAGCTGCTGAACGTGCTGGAGTGGGCGCACGTCCACGGGGTGCGCGGGGCGGACCCCGGCCCGCCGTCCGTGCCCCCGCAGGTACGGCGGTCGATGGCGGACGGGCCGCCGCCCGGCGCGGAACTCACCGTCGTCGTGCTGTCCCCGACCGACCCCATGACCCGGGGCCAGCTGCGGCGCATGGCCGACCTGGCCCGGGACGAGGGGTTCCGGGTGCGCTGGGAGGAGGCGCGCGGCGGCCCGGTCGCGCCCTTCCACACCATCGGCGGGCTGACCGGGCCGCTGCGCCGGGCCGACCGCATCGTCATGGGCGACCCGTTCTCCCGCTACGTACAGCTCCTCCTGACGATCACCCGGGCCCGTGACCTGGTGGTGGTCGACGACGGCACGGCGACCATGGAGTTCGTCGCCCAGCTCGCGCGCGGGGAACGCCTGGTCCGCTGGCACCGCAAGGGCGGCCGGCCCGGTCCCCGCGACCTGCTCTTCGCGCCGGTGTCCGCCGCCGCCCGCCGCCGGCTTACCCCGGGCGACCGCCGCCGGGTGGAGGTCTTCTCCTCCATGCCGGTGACCGAGACACCCGCCGGGGTGACCGTCACCGCCAACGACTTCGGCTGGACCCGCTCCCGCTTCGGGCCGCCGCGCATCACCAAGGGCGCGGACATGGTCGGAACCTCACTGGTGGAAACCGGCGTCGTCGACGGCGACCGCTACCAGGAGGCCGTCCGCGACCTCGCGAAGACCCACGGCGCCACCCGCTACTTCGCCCACCGCCGCGAGAGCGCGGACAAACTCCACCGGCTGGCCGCCGAGACCGGCCTGGAGATAGTCCGCCCCGATCTGCCCCTGGAGCTGATCGCCCGCCGTGGCCCGATCGGCCGTACGGTCCTCAGCTTCCCCTCGACGGTGGTCCACACCCTGCCGCTGGCCCTGGCCGGCACGGGCGTCCGGGTGGCGGTCTGCGACATAGACCCCGACTGGCTGACGGAGACGGCGTCCCCCCGGGCGCAGGGCTTCCTGTCGGGGGTGACCGGTACGGCACGGGACGTACACCGTCTGGCGGCGGTGAGCCCGGCGTAGGGCCCCTTCGGGCCGCGCCCGCCCCGCCCGGTCAGCGCCGGGCCAGTACGAAGGCCCGGGGCCGCTTCTCCTCCCCGTCCGGTTCCCGGAGGACCGTCGCCCGCACCTCCAGTCCGGCCGCCCCGAGCAGCGCGCCCATCGTCTCCGGGGTCCGCCAGTAGTACGGGAGATCGATCTCGTACCCGAACCGCTCGGTGAGCCGTGTACCACCCCCTTCACGGCCCGACTGGAACGCCAGCAGGACATGACCGCCGGGCACCAGGGTGCGGTGGAATTCGGCGAAGGCGACCGGGAGCTGCTCGTCGGGCACGTGGATCGTCGAGTACAGCGCCAGGATGCCGCCCAGCGTCCCGTCCGGCAGATCCAGCGCGGTCATCGAGCCCACGTGGAAGCGAAGGTGCGGATGGGCCTCCCGGGCGAGTGCCACCATCCCGGGCGAGACATCGACCCCGAACACCGCAACGCCCAGGTCGTGCAGGCGGGCGGCGACATGCCCGGGCCCGCTGCCGAGGTCCGCGACCGGGGCGGGCGAGTTCGCCGCGACCAGCTCGGCGAAGGCGGTGACCAGGGACTTGTCCAGGGGGTTCGCGGCCAGGCCGTCGGGGTGGCGGGCCGTGTACTCCTTGGCGATCCTGTCGTAGGAGAGGCGGGTGGTCTCCAGGAAGTCCGCGGGGTCCGCGTCGACGTCGCTCACGCCGGCGCACGCTACCGGTTACCGGCCGGTCCCGGTACGTGGACAGTTCCGGCGTGACTGTACCGAGGCGTGGTATCCGTGGAGTAGGGAAACAGAGGTCTTACCCACCTCAGTCCGCCGCCATGCGTCCGCCGGTCAGATTTTCTTCACCTAACGGGTTGAAGTTTTGTTGATCGAGGGTCAGTCGACCGACCGGGCGTCCTACCCTTCAGAGGGTGAAGCAATTGATGTCCCGAGAGTCCGAGGCCGACCTTCCCGGCGATGCGCTCCCCGGCGTGCTCAGCGAGGAGCTGTTCGCCGAACTCGTGGCGTTCCGCCGCGACCTGCACATGCACCCGGAACTGGGCAACCAGGAGTTCCGCACCACCGCCGCGATCAAGGAGCGGCTGGAGAAGGCCGGGCTGAAGCCCCGCGTCCTCTCCGTCGGCACCGGACTCATCTGTGACATCGGCGATTCGGGCGCCGGCGCCCCGATCCTCGCCCTGCGCGCCGACATCGACGCCCTGCCCATCCCGGACACGAAGAGCGACTGCGCGTACCGCTCGACCGTGCCCGACCGGGCCCACGCCTGCGGTCACGACGTGCACACCACCGTCGTCCTCGGCGCCGGCCTGGTCCTGGCCGACCTGCACGCCAAGGGCATGCTGCCGCGCCCGGTGCGGCTGATCTTCCAGCCGGCCGAGGAGGTGCTGCCCGGCGGCGCCGCCGACGCCATCGCCTGCGGGGCGCTCGACGGGGTGGCCCGTATCCTCGCCGTGCACTGCGACCCGCGCGTGGACGCCGGTCTGATCGGCCTGCGGCACGGCCCCATCACCAGCGCCTGCGACCGGCTGGAGATCGCCCTCGACGGCCCCGGCGGACACACCGCCCGCCCGCACCTGACCACCGACCTGGTCACCGCCGCCGCCCGCGTGGTCGTCGACGTGCCCGCGCTGGTCGCCCGCCGCGTCGACAGCCGCAGCGGCCTCGCCGTCACCTGGGGCAGGGTCGAGTCGGGGCACGCCCCCAACGTCATCCCGCAGCACGCCGAGCTGTCCGGAACCGTGCGCTGCCTGGACCTGGAGACCTGGCGGCAGGCGCCCGACGTCCTGCACGCCGCCATCGACGAGGTCGCCACCCTGCACCGGGCCAAGTCGGAGATCAACTACGTACGCGGTGTGCCCCCGGTCGTCAACGACCCCGCCGTCACCGAACTGCTGCGCGAGGCGATGACCGCCCGGCGCGGCGTGGAGTCGGTCGAGGGCACCGAGCAGAGCCTCGGCGGCGAGGACTTCTCCTGGTACCTGGAACGGGTGCCCGGCGCCATGGCCCGCCTCGGCGTACGTACCCCCGGCGACCGCACGGTGCGCGACCTGCACCAGGGCGACTTCGACGCGGACGAGCAGGCGATCACGGTAGGCGTGGAACTGTTCACGGCGGCTGCACTCCTGGACGCGATGCCCTAACGCGCGGCGGTGCGGGGGCACCACGGTGCCGCGCGAGCGCCGGGCGCGATGCCGTTAGGGCGCGGGGGTACGGGGCGCCCTGGTGCCGCGCGTCCCGGGGGTGCTCGCCGCGTGACCGGATTTCGCGGATCCGGCAGCGTGATGCACGCCTCCCGTGCCGCGCTCGCCGCGTGGCCGGATGGTGCTGACCCGCGCAGGGTGATCCGACACGTCCAGGGACTCGCCGCGTGGCCGGATGGTGCCTGCCTTGCCTCGTCGTGATGTCGGCGCGGACGAGCAGTTGTCCGCGAGGGATCTCGCCGCCCGGACGCAGTGGGCGAGCGCCCGGCGCGCGTACTCGGGCGAAGCGCCCCGCGAGTCCGCATGCCGGGGGTGAGCGTGACCGGCTCGCGCCGCGACCCCGGCGGTCGTAGACGACCGCCGCGCAGCGGTCCGGGAGCCGCCGCGCGCTGCCGCAGGGTGCCCGGGGCGCTGCCTCGGGGTCCCGCGCTGCGTCCGCACCGGCATGCGCCCGCCCGGTGACGGGACGGTGAGCGGACCTGCGCCAGGGTGGCTTCCGTGCCCTGGAGCCGGCATCGCGACCCCCGACAGCGGGGGCACCCCATTAGTGACCCTTCGTCCGCTTGTGTCACCCTGGTGTAACCGTCGGCGCACCGTCGTAACCCGGAGTCGGCACGAATCGATAACGGCGGGGAGAAACCCCGTTCCCCTCCCCTTCTACGCGCGTTACTGTGCGCCGAAATCGCCACCACTGGCGGCACATTGGGGAAGCGGGCCGGTGACGGTGCCGTGGGGATGAAGGGTGCTTGCTGTGCGTCTGATCTCTCGGAGGACCAGGTTCTCCCAAGCTGCGGTGACCGTCGCTGTCGTCGCCCTCGCGGCCGCCGGTTGCGGCAAGTCCAGCACCGACTCCACCACCTCGTCCAAGGACGGCAAGTACTCCGGCAAGGGCATAGGCCTGGCCTACGACGTGGGCGGCAAGGGCGACCAGTCCTTCAACGACGCCGCCTACTCGGGCTTCAAGAAGGCCGAGACCGACTTCAAGATCGGCGGCCGGGACATCGAGCCCCAGGACGGCGAGTCCGACGCGGACAAGGCGCAGCGCCTGGAGACCCTGGCGAAGGCGGGCTACAACCCGATCATCGGCGTCGGCTACTCCTACGCGCCGGCCGTCAAGGAGGTCTCCGCCAAGTATCCCCACGTCACCTTCGGCATGATCGACGACTCCACGATCCAGGCGAAGAACGTCGCCGACCTGGTCTTCGCCGCAGAACAGTCCTCGTACCTCGCGGGCGTCGCCGCGGCCTCGGCGACCAAGAAGGACCACATCGGCTTCATCGGCGGCGTGGACATCCCGCTCATCCACACCTTCGAGGCGGGCTTCGACCAGGGAGCCAAGTCCGTCAACCCGAAGATCAAGATCGAGTCGCAGTACCTCACCCAGACGGCCCAGGAGGGCGGCTTCTCCAGCCCCGACAAGGGCAAGGACGCGGCTCAGGGGCAGATCGACGCGGGCGCCGACGTGATCTACCACGCGGCCGGCCTCTCCGGCCAGGGCGTCATCCAGGCCGCCGCCACCGCCAAGGTGTGGGCGATCGGCGTGGACTCCGACCAGTACCAGCAGACCGCGCTCGCCAAGTACAAGGACTACATCCTCGGCTCGGCGCTGAAGAACGTCGGCGGCGCGGTCTACGACCTGGCGAAGTCGGTCGTCGAAGGCAAGCCGGAGAGCGGCACCGTGGAGGGCACCCTGAAGTCGGGCGGCGTCGGCTTCGCGGACACCAACCCGAAGTACAAGGCGCTGACCAAGGTCGTGGCCGCCGTGGACAAGGCCAAGCAGGACATCATCGACGGCAAGGTCACCGTCAACACCAAGTGATCCGAGCCCGGCCGGTACACCCGGTCGGGCACGGTTGCACCCGTGCGCCCCTTGCCTCCCGCAAGGGGCGTACTGCTCTCCGTAACCTTGGCCCGTGACTGTGGCCACAGCTCGATAACGGACCGGACATTGGGGGTTTTCCGTCAGGTCTACGCGCGTTACGCTGCGGCGGAACCAGCGCCTGGTTTGGGCGCTTGCACAAAGGAGTCAAGTTCCATGCGCCGGGTGTCCCGTATCGCGGTTGCAGGCGTTGCAACCGCAGCCCTTGCTGTCACTGTTTCCGCCTGCGGAAGCTCGTCCACCTCGTCCGCGACCGGCGGCAAGTCGAAGGGCATCGGCCTCGCCTACGACGTCGGCGGCAAGGGCGACCAGTCCTTCAACGACGCCGCCTTCGCGGGCTTCCAGAAGGCCGAGAAGGACTTCGGCGTCAGCGGCCGGGACATCGAGCCGCAGGACGGCGAGTCCGACGCGGACAAGGCGCAGCGCCTGGAGACCCTGGCGAAGGCGGGCTACAACCCGATCATCGGCGTCGGCTACTCCTACGCGCCGGCCGTCAAGGAGGTCGCCGCCAAGTACCCGAAGGTGACCTTCGGCATCATCGACGACAACACCATCAACGCGAAGAACGTCGCGGACATGGTCTTCCACGAGGAGGAGTCCTCCTACCTCGCCGGTGTCGCCGCCGCCAAGGCCACCAAGAAGAACCACATCGGCTTCATCGGCGGTGTGGACATCCCGCTGATCCACAAGTTCGAGGCGGGCTACGTCCAGGGTGCCCAGTCGGTCAACCCGAACATCAAGGTCGAGAAGCAGTACCTGACCGAGACGGCCCAGGAGGGCGGCTTCTCCAGCCCCGACAAGGGCCAGAACGCGGCCCAGGGTCAGATCGACGCGGGCGCCGACGTGCTCTACGCCGCCGCCGGCCTCTCCGGCCAGGGCGTGATCAAGGCCGCCGCCGCGCACAAGATCTGGGCGGTCGGCGTGGACTCCGACCAGTACCAGCAGACCGCGCTGGCCGCGTACAAGAACTACATCCTGACCTCGGCGCTGAAGAACGTCGAGGGCGCGGTGTACGACCTGTCCAAGTCCGTGATCAAGGACAAGAAGCCGCTGTCCGGTGAGATCCGCGGCTCGCTCGTCAACGGTGGCGTGGGCCTGTCGAACTCCAACCCGGCCTTCGCCGGCAACGCGGACATCCAGGCCGCGGTCAAGAAGGCCGAAGAGGGCATCAAGAACGGCACCATCAAGGTGAAGACCTCCTGACCTTCCCGGTCACGGGCCTTGGCCTGGAGAGCGCTGTAATGGCAGCGTTACGGCCACGGAACGGGGCCCGGGGAGCATGTCTCCCCGTGTCCCGTTCGCGCGGCAGAATGCTCGGAACGGATCGGGTACTTCAACAAAGCCGATCAGATCCGGGCACTATTTAAAGCAGGGGCGCTACGCGCGTAGAGTGGCCCCTTTCCTGAGGAGAGTGCGCCATCGACGCGTCCAGCAGCCCTCCGCTCACCGCACCCTCGACCGTCGCGGTAGAGCTCGCGGGCATCACGAAACGATTCCCCGGTGTCGTCGCCAACCACGACATCCACCTCACGGTCCGCAAGGGCACCGTCCATGCCCTCGTCGGCGAGAACGGCGCCGGCAAGTCGACCCTGATGAAGATCCTCTACGGCATGCAGAAGCCGGACGAGGGCACCATCGCGGTCGACGGCGAGCAGGTCTCCTTCTCGTCCCCGGCCGACGCCATCGCGCGCGGCATCGGCATGGTCCACCAGCACTTCATGCTGGCCGACAACCTGACCGTGCTGGAGAACGTGGTGCTCGGCAGCGAGAAGCTGCACGGCATCGGCGGCGGCGCCCGCCGGAAGATCAAGGAGATCTCCGACCGCTACGGTCTGGGCATCCGCCCGGACGCCCTGGTCGAGGACCTCGGCGTCGCCGACCGCCAGCGCGTCGAGATCCTCAAGGTCCTCTTCCGCGGCGCCAGCACCCTCATCCTGGACGAGCCCACCGCCGTACTGGTCCCGCAGGAGGTCGACGCACTCTTCGCCAACCTGCGCGAGCTGAGGTCCGAAGGCCTGTCCGTCATCTTCATCTCGCACAAGCTGGGCGAGGTGCTCTCCGTCGCCGACGACATCACCGTCATCCGGCGCGGCACCACCGTCGGCACGGCAGTCCCCTCCGAGACCACCCCGCGCCAGCTCGCGGAGCTGATGGTCGGCAGCGAGCTGCCCACCCCGGAGACCGCCGAGTCCACCGTCACCGACCAGCCGGTGCTCGAGGTCAGCAACCTCACCGTCTACGCGAGCGGCGGCGCCTCCCTGGGCGCCGAGGCCGAGCCGTCCTCGCCCGGGCTCACCGAGTTCGCGGGCGCCGGCGAGGCCAAGCGCGTCCTGGACGACGTCACCTTCACCATCCACGCCGGCGAGGTCATGGGCATCGCCGGTGTCGAGGGCAACGGCCAGACCGAGCTGATCGACGCGCTCATCGGCACCAAGCACGCCGACTCCGGCCGGATCGTCTTCCTCGGCGACGACATCACCCCGTGGGCCACCCGCAAGCGCCGCGAGCGGGGCGTCGGCTACATCCCCGAGGACCGCCACCGCCAGGGCCTGCTCCTGGAGTCCCCCCTCTGGGAGAACCGTATCCTCGGCCATGTCACCGAGAAGCCCAACGCCAAGGGCTTCTGGCTGGACATCAAGGGCGCCCAGGCCGACACCCGCCGGATCGTCGAGCAGTACGACGTCCGCACCCCCGGCATCGACGTCACCGCGGCCTCCCTCTCCGGCGGCAACCAGCAGAAGCTGATCGTCGGCCGCGAGATGAGCCACGACCCCAAGTTCCTGATCGCCGCCCACCCCACCCGGGGCGTGGACGTCGGCGCCCAGGCGCAGATCTGGGACCGCATCCGCGAGGCCCGCCGCGAGGGCCTGGCCGTGCTGCTGATCTCCGCGGACCTGGACGAGCTGATCGGCCTGTCCGACACCCTGCGCGTGATCTACAACGGCAGGCTGGTCGCGGACGCCGACCCCGCCACCATCACGCCGGAGGAGCTGGGCTCGGCCATGACGGGTGCCGCGTCCGGTCACCTGGAACACGTAGAGACCGCCCCCGAAGACGGGGCAGACGCCGGTCCGGAGGACGACGCCCGATGAAGAAGTTCGACAAGGAGCGGGTGCTCCTCGCGGTGGCCGGACCGGTCATCGCGCTCGTCCTGGCGATCGCGCTGACCTCCGTCGTGCTGCTCGCCTCGGGCAAGAACCCGTTCGAGCCGTACACCCTGATGCTCCAGCAGCTGCCGTACTCGGACATCCAGGTCCTGATCATCAACCAGGCGTCGCTGTACTACATCGCCGCCATCGCGGTCGCCCTCGGCTTCCGCATGAACCTGTTCAACATCGGCGTCGACGGCCAGTACCGCCTCGCCGCGGTGATGACCGCCGTGGTCGGCGCCAACGTCGGCCTGCCGAGCTTCCTGCAGATCCCCCTGCTCCTCCTGGTCGCCATGGGCACCGGCGCCTTCTGGGCCGGTATCGCGGGCGTCCTGAAGGTCACCCGGGGCGTCAGCGAGGTCGTCGCGACGATCATGCTCAATGCCATCGCCACCAGCGTCATCGGCTACGTCACCCTCACCGACGTGTGGGGCGTGCAGGTCGGCAACAACATGACGACCGGCATCATGAAGAAGTCCGGCTGGTTCCCCGGCATCAACATGGGCTCCGACGTCGGCGAGATCTACGGCCTGGTCTTCCTCGCCGTCCTGCTCGGCATCGGCTACTGGCTGGTCCTCAACCGCACCCGGTTCGGCTTCGACCTGCGCGCCACCGGCGCCTCCGAGACCGCCGCCGCGGCCTCCGGCGTCGACGCCAAGCGCATGGTGCTCGTCTCCATGCTGATCTCCGGCGCCATCGCGGGCCTGTCCGGCCTGCCGCTGCTGCTCGGCGACACCCACACCTACAGCCTGAGCTTCCCGGCGGGCCTCGGCTTCACCGCCATCGGCATCGCCCTGCTCGGCCGCAACAACCCCGGCGGCATCGCCCTCGCCGCCCTGCTGTGGGCCTTCCTCGACAAGGCGTCTCCCGCCCTCGACTACGCGACCCCGGTGGCGTACGACAAGGAGATCGCCACGATCATGCAGGGCCTGATCGTCTTCGCGGTCGTCATCTCGTACGAGGCCGTACGCCAGTGGGGTCTGCGCCGCCAGCAGCGCCAGGTCGGCGCCGAGCTGGCCGCGGCCGCCGCTCAGAACACCAACAAGGAGGTGGCGGCCTGATGTCCACCGCGACCATCGCCAAGCCGCAGGCGAAGCAGCCCGGCAGGGGCCGCCGTATGTCGCTCCCGGTACTCCTGCTCGTCATCGCGGGCGTACTGGTGCTGACCTCGATCGTCCGCCTGATCACCGGCGCGGACGGCATCACCTCGACCGGCCAGATGTCCACCGCCCTGGAACTCGCGGTGCCGATCGGCCTCGCCGGCCTCGGCGGCCTGTGGGCCGAGCGCGCGGGCGTCGTCAACATCGGCCTCGAGGGCATGATGATCCTCGGCACCTGGTTCGGCGCCTGGGCCGGCTACCAGTGGGGCCCCTGGGCCGGTGTCGCCTTCGGCATCATCGGCGGCGCGCTCGGCGCCGTCCTGCACGCCATCGCCACGGTGACCTTCAACGTCAACCACATCGTCTCCGGTGTGGCGCTGAACATCCTGGCCCTCGGTGTCACCCGCTACCTGTCGAAGTTCACCTTCGCCAACGCCCCGCAGGGCTCCACCAAGCAGTCCCCGCCGATCGACTCGCTGGGCACCTTCTCGGTCCCCGGCCTGTCCGACTGGCTGGACACCCTCAACGGCAAGCACTGGTTCCTCGTCTCGGACATCGGCGGCCTGCTCGGCGGCCTGGTCACCGACCTGTCGCCGCTCACCGTGATCGCGGTGGCCCTGGTCCCGCTGACCTGGTGGGTGCTGTGGCGCACCGCCTTCGGCCTGCGCCTGCGCTCCTGCGGCGAGAACCCGGTGGCGGCCGAGTCCCTCGGCGTCAACGTGTACAAGTACAAGTACATCGCGGTGATCATCAGCGGTGGCTTCGCCGGACTCGGCGGCGCCTTCCTCTCCCTCGTCGCCTCCAACGTCTACCTGGACGGCCAGACCGCCGGCCGCGGCTACATCGGCCTCGCGGCGATGATCTTCGGCAACTGGATGCCGGGCGGCCTCGCCCTCGGCGCCGGCCTCTTCGGCTACACCGACAGCCTCAACCTGCGCGGCGGCACGGTGAACGTCCACGCGCTGATCCTGCTCCTCGCCATCCTGCTGGTCTTCGGCGCGGCCTACCTCGTCTGGAAGAAGAAGTACGTCCCCGCCGTCGTCACCGCCGTCGTCGCGGCCCTGATGTTCGTCTGGTACGTCGCCACCAACGACGTCCCGCGCCAGCTGGTGACGGCCACGCCGTACCTCGTCACGCTGCTCGTGCTGTCGCTGTCCGCGCAGTCCCTGCGGATGCCGAAGGCCGACGGCCTGCCGTACCGGAAGGGACAGGGCAAGTGACCGCCGCGTCCGCAGCGTCCGGCGCGTTCGACTGGGAGGCGCTGCGCGCCGAGGCACGGGAGGCCATGTCCCACGCCTACGCCCCCTACTCGGGCTTCCCGGTCGGCGTGGCGGCGCTGGTCGACGACGGACGCACGGTCTCCGGCTGCAACGTCGAGAACGCCTCGTACGGCATCGGACTGTGCGCCGAGTGCGGGCTGGTCTCCGAGCTGCAGCGCACCGGCGGCGGCCGTCTGACGCACTTCACCTGCGTGGACGGCACCGGCTCCCTGCTCGTCCCGTGCGGGCGCTGCCGCCAGCTGCTGTACGAGTTCGGCGGCCCGGACCTGCTGCTGGACACCCCGGCGGGCATCCTCCCGCTCTCCGAGATGCTGCCGCAGGCCTTCGGGCCGGACCATCTCACCAAGTAACTCCCCCTCGCGGCCCCTCCGGGCTCCAAGAGCCGCCCGGAGGGGCCGCGGGCTTTCGCACCGGACTCCAAGAGGAACGAGGCCACGGCCATGGACGCCATCTCCGTCATCCGCACCAAGCGGGACCGCGGTGAGCTGAGCGACGAGCAGATCGACTGGGTCATCGACGCCTACACCCGCGGCGAGGTCGCCGACTACCAGATGGCCGCCCTCAACATGGCCATCCTGCTCAACGGCATGAACCGGCGTGAGATCGCCCGCTGGACGGCCGCCATGATCGCCTCCGGTGAGCGCATGGACTTCTCGTCCCTGTCCCGCCCGACGGCCGACAAGCACTCCACGGGCGGTGTGGGCGACAAGATCACCCTGCCGCTGGCCCCGCTGGTCGCCGCCTGCGGCGCGGCCGTCCCGCAGCTCTCCGGCCGGGGCCTCGGCCACACCGGCGGCACCCTGGACAAGCTGGAGTCGATCCCGGGCTGGCGCGCGCTGCTCTCCAACGAGGAGATGCTCTCCGTCCTCGACGGGACGGGCGCGGTGATCTGCGCGGCGGGCGACGGGCTGGCCCCCGCGGACAAGAAGCTGTACGCCCTGCGTGACGTGACCGGCACGGTGGAGGCGATCCCCCTGATCGCCTCCTCCATCATGTCGAAGAAGATCGCCGAGGGCACGGGCTCGCTGGTCCTGGACGTCAAGGTGGGCACGGGCGCCTTCATGAAGACGCTGGCGGACGCCCGCGAACTGGCCTCCACGATGGTCGGTCTCGGTACGGACCACGGTGTGCGGACGGTCGCCCTGCTGACCGACATGTCCACCCCGCTCGGCCTGACCGCCGGCAACGCCCTGGAGGTCCGCGAGTCGGTGGAGGTGCTGGCCGGCGGCGGCCCCGCGGACGTGGTCGAGCTGACCGTCGCCCTGGCCCGCGAGATGCTCGACGCGGCCGGGGTGAAGGACGCCGACCCGGCGAAGGCCCTGGCCGACGGTTCGGCGATGGACGTCTGGCGCCGCATGATCGCGGCCCAGGGCGGCGACCCCGACGCCCCGCTGCCCACCTCGAAGGAACAGCACGTGGTCAAGGCCTCCGCCTCCGGCGTCCTGACCCGGCTGGACGCCTACGACATCGGCATCGCCGCCTGGCGCCTCGGCGCGGGCCGCGCCCGCAAGGAGGACCCGGTGCAGGCGGGCGCGGGCGTCGAACTCCACGCCAAGCCGGGCGACACGGTGACGGCGGGCCAGCCCCTGCTCACCCTCCACACGGACACCCCCGAGCGCTTCGAGTACGCGCTCCAGGCGGTGGAGGGCTGCTACGACGTGGCCCCGGCCGGCACGGAGTTCTCGGCCACGCCGGTCGTGCTGGAACGTATCGCCTGACCAGGGGATTCTTCGTTCGGGTGAACGGGACCGGTGGACCGGCGCCGGTCCCGTTCGGCATGCTGGGATCGGTGACGCACCGATTGGAGACCGCCATGAGCGCACTCACCGTGAGCCAGGACCCCGACCAGCACTGGGACGACCTCGTCCGGTACTGGGAGGAGATGGAATGGCCCGAGGGCAGCAAGGTGGAGATCATCGAGGGGATCATCACCGTGTCACCTGCTCCCGCGTACCGCCACAACGTGATCGCGGCCCGTATCCAACGTCGCCTCTACTCCGTCATCCCAGAGGACTGGGAGGTCTTCCAGACGCTGGCCGTTGCCGTACCGTCGCGTCTGGGCATGCTCATCCCGGACCTGGTGGTGGCGCCCTTGCAGGATCACGCGGAGGCGGACTCCCACATCCCTGCCGCCCTCGCCGAACTCGTCGTCGAGGTGACCTCCAAGTCCAACGCCCGCCACGACCGCGTCAGCAAGCCCGCCGCATACGCCACCGCGGGAATCCCGCTGTACCTCCTCATCGACCCTTGGGCCTCGGGAGGCCCCACCGCGACGCTCTACGGAGAGCCGAAGGGCGATGTCTACCAGGTTCTGAGCGCTGTGAAGTTCGGCGACGCCATCAAGCTGCCCGCACCCTTCGACCTGGTCATCGACACGGGCGAGTTCCCAACCGAGTAGGGCAGCTTACCCCCCGATGAGTTACCGGCGTCCACCAGGTCTACAGCACGTGGACGCCAAGACACCCGCCGTGCTCGTGCTGGCCGGCCCCGTCACCCAGGACGAGGTGCCGGGGCTCTGTGCCGAGGTCCGGGCACTTCTGGAAGCCACCGGCGCCGGAGTCGTCGTATGCGATGTCGCGGGGCTCGGGCCCCCCGGACTGCGCACCGTCGACCTGCTGGCCCGGCTGCAGCTGGCCGCGCGGCGGGCCGGCGGGCTGATACGGCTGCGTGACCCCGGCCCGGCGCTACACGCCCTCCTCGATCTCGTCGGTCTCCGGTTCCAGGTGGAGGGGCAGCCCGAAGAGCGGGAACCAGCGCTTGGTGTCGAGGAAGAAGTGGAACCCGGTCAGCCGGCCGTCTGATATCTCCAGCACCTGGACCGCCCAGGGGACGAACCCGCCCGCCTCCGGGTCCGGCTTGTACTGGGCGAACCCCGGCAGCCCGTTGACCTGCACCGGCAGCAGACGGGAGCCCGCGCAGGCGGCGCCGAGCGTGGTCATGAAGCCCGTGATGTCGTCATGGCCGGTCAGCCACAGGTCGAACGGCGGCATCGTCATGACGGCGTCCTCGTGCAGCAGCGCCGTCAGCGCGGTCATGTCGTAGCCCTCGAACGCCTTCACATAGCGCTCCAGGAGTTTTTGCTGCTCCTCGTCCAAGGGGTCCGAGACCGCCGCCCCGGCGGCCTTGTCGTCCCGCTCGGCCAGCGTCGCCCGCGCCCGCTGCAAGGCGCTGTTGACCGACGCCACCGTGGTGCCCAGCAGCTCGGCCACCTCGCTCGCCTTCCAGGCCAGCACCTCGCGCAGGATCAGCACCGCCCGCTGCTTGGGCGGCAGCTGCTGCAGCGCGGCCATGAAGGCGAGCCGGACCGACTCCTTGGCGACGGCCGCCTCCGCCGGGTCCTCCGGCGTGGGCAGCACCCGGGCGTCCGGCATCGGTTCCAGCCATGTGCTGTCGGGGCGCGGCGCGAGGGCCGCCCGGGCGAGCGGGGTCGACTCGCTCAGGTCCATCGGACGGGCGCGCTTGCTGCCCGCCGACAACATGTCCAGGCACACGTTCGTCGCGATCCGGTACAGCCACGAGCGCAGGCTGGAGCGGCCCTCGAACTTGTCGTAGCTCCGCCAGGCCCGCACCAGGGTGTCCTGCACCGCGTCCTCGGCCTCGAAGGAGGATCCGAGCATCCGGTAGCAGTACCCCGTCAGCTCGGTCCGGTGTTTCTCCAGTGCGACGTCGAGGTCCACCGTCGCCGTGCCGTTCGTCATCGTCCACCCACCCCTGTGGCCGTACCTGTCCGCGGCGCCATCGCGCCCCAGCACTTCGGAAGCTACCGCAGCCCACTGACAACGGCCCCCGGAGCGCCCAAACTTCCAGCTCAGACCAGCTGCTTCACGGACATGAGCAGATGCCGGTGCGCCTCGCCCGCCGCGCCGTCGCTCAGCAGCGCCCGCTGCCCCGCCCCGAGCAGCTCCAGCCGCAGCCGCTCCCCCTCGAAGGAGTTCAGCGCGTCCAGCAGGTACCCCGGCGCGAAGGCCACCGCCACCTCCCCGGCGCCTCCCAGCTCCACGGGCAGCCGCTGCGCCGCCACGTCGTCCGCGTACCCGGCCCGCACCAGCACCGAGCCCTCACCGGCCGAGAAGTCCAGGCGTACCGGACTGTTCGCCTCCGCCACCACCGCGACCCGCCGCACCGCCTCCGCCAGCGCCGCCCGGTCCACCCACGCGACCGAGGCCCCCGCCAGCTCGAACAGCGACCCGTACCCCGGCAGCCGCCCCTCCAGCCGCCGTACGACCGCCCGCATCCGGCCGCCCTCGAACCCGACCAGCCCGCTGTCGGCCCCCGGGTCGAGACCGATGCGCACCGTGCCGCAGCGGGACAGCGACCTGGCGGCGTCCAACAGCCGCCGCGCCGGCAGCAGCGCCTCGACCACCACGTCCCCGGCCTCCGTCGCCGGCTTCCACTCCAGCCGCCGTACGGCATACCGGTAGCGGTCGGACGCCGAGAGGGTCATCTCGTCGCCCGCCAGGCGCAGCTGCACCCCGGTGAGTACGGGCAGCGTGTCGTCCCGGCCCGCCGCGACGGCGACCTGGCCGACGGCGGCGGCGAACGCGGCCGCGTCCACACCGCCGTACGAGCCGGGCGCCGGCGGGACCGACGGGTACTCCTCGCGCGGCAGCGTCGACAGCCCGAACCGGGTGCCGCCCGCCTCCACCGTGAACCGGGTGCCCTCCACGGCACAGCTCACCGGCCCCTCGGGCAGCACCCGGCAGATGTCCAGCAGCCTGCGCCCGAGAACGAGCACCTCACCGGGTGCCGCCGTGTCCGCCTCGGTCTCGATGCGCGCCGCCGTCTCGAAGTCGAAGCCCGACACGGTCAGCCGCCCCGCGCCCGCCTCCAGCAGCAGCCCGCCCAGCACCGGCACCGGCGACTTCGACGGCAGCGCCCGCGCCGCCCACCCCACGGCGTCCGTGAACACCCCGCGCCCGACCCGGAACTCCATGAACAAACCCCCTGCTCGGCCCAGT
The DNA here is from genome assembly GCF_042869815.1 of Streptomyces sp. NPDC006739. NCBI lineage: Bacteria > Bacillati > Actinomycetota > Actinomycetes > Kitasatosporales > Streptomycetaceae > Streptomyces > Streptomyces sp. NPDC006739. The sequence continues at coordinate 451,765 of NZ_JBIAGM010000001.1, read as the reverse complement.
TGACGCGCGGACGCTACCGGCGGCCACTGACAACGGGAGCTGAGCAGGGGGAACGAGGACGTGGCTCAGTGCGCGGCGACCGGCGCACGGCGTGCCGCCCGTGAGCCGAGCACCGTGATCGTCACGACGCCGAGGACCGCGAGGACGCCGACCCCGACCGTTCCGGACCAGCCGCTCGCGTGGAAGGCCATGGCGCCCACCGTGCTGCCCACGCTGGAACCGACGTAGTACGCGGACTGGTACAGCGCCGAGGCCTGCGCCCGGCCGTGCGTCGCCGTCTTGCCGACCGCCGAGGACGCCACCGCGTGGCCCGCGAAGAAGCCCGCCGTGATCAGTACCAGACCCAGCAGGACCGGCCCGATCGAGTCCGCCAGGGACAGCAGAAGACCCGTCGCCGTGGTGCCGCCGGCCAGGTACAGCGCGCCCCGGCGGCCCAGCCGGCCGACCAGCCGTCCGGCCGTCGACGCCGACACCGTGCCCACCAGGTACACCAGGAAGATGGAGCCGACGATGCCCTGCGGCAGCCCGAACGGCTCCCCGGTCAGCCGGTACCCGATCACCGTGTACACCCCGCCGAACACCGTCATGAAGAGCGCGCCGATCGCGTACAGGCGGCGCAGCAGCGGGTCGGACAGGTGGTCGCGGAGCGTGCGGCCCAGCACCCGGGGCCTGAGCGAACCGGGCCTGAAGTGCTTCGGTGCCGGCAGCAGCAGCCGGAACGCCACCGCGCAGAGCACCGCGATCGCGCCGACGACGCCGACCGCCACCCGCCAGCCCCACTCCTGCGCGACCCACCCGGTGATCACCCGGCCGCTCATCCCGCCCACGCTGTTGCCCGCGACGAACAGTCCGATCGCCGTGACCAGTGCCTTGGGGCGGACCTCCTCGGCCAGATAGGCGGTCGCCGAGGCCGGCAGACCGGCCAGCGCCGCGCCCTGCACCGTGCGCAGCACCACCAGCGCGCCGATCGACGGCGCGAAGGGCACCAGCATGCCGACGACCACCGCGACCGCCAGCGACGCCGTCATCACCGTACGCCGCCCGAACCGCTCCGACAGGGCGCTCATCGGCAGCACGAACAGGGCCAGCCCGCCGGTCGCCGCCGCCACCGTCCAGCTCGCCTCGCTCGCCGCCACCCCGAACTCGCCGGAGATCAGCGGCAGCAGTGCCTGGGTGGAGTACAGGAGGGCGAAGGTCGCGACACCGGCGAGGAAGAGCGCGAGGCTCATCCGGCGGTAGCCGGGTCCGCCCGGGGTCATCCGGGAGTCGGCGGGGGCGGGGGAGAGAGCGGGAGGGGACGTTGCGGCGCCCACGACGGTGGACGCCCCGGTATCGGCGGGAGACATGCCTCGAAGCTACGGACGGCCCCGCTCATCCGTCCAATGCACGGAATCGTCATAATCGTTCCCATGGTGCATCAGCCGAGGTCGCAGGAGTGGCTGTCACGCAACAGTGACACAGAAGACATCGTCACAGTGCTCGCCCCGCGTCTGGCGTACTTCGCCGGTGTCGCCCGTACCGAGCACGTCACCCGCGCCGCCCAGGAGATGGACGTCCCGCAGTCCACCCTCTCCCGCGCGCTGGTCCGCCTGGAGCAGGACCTCGGTGTCCAGTTGTTCGCCCGCCACGGCCGCACCGTCTCCCTCACCCCCGCCGGGCGCACCTTCCTGGGATCCGTGGAGCGCGCCCTCGCCGAGATCGGGCGCGCCGCCGAAGAGGTCCGCGCCGACGCCGACCCGGCCACCGGCAAGGTCGCCTTCGGCTTCCTGCACACCCTGGGCGCGGAAACGGTCCCCGGCCTGCTCCACGCCTTCCGTGCCGACCACCCCCGCGTCCGCTTCAGCCTGGTGCAGAACTACGGCGAGGCGATGCTGGAGCGGCTGCGCGCCGGCGAACTGGACCTCTGTCTGACCTCGCCCGTCCCCGACGCCCCCGATCTGGTGGCCCGCCGCCTGGACGAGCAGAAACTCCGCCTCGTCGTCCCGGCCGACCACCGCCTGGCCGCCCGCAGGCGCATCCGGCTGGCCGAGGCGGCCGACGAAACCTTCGTCACCCTGGAACCCGGCTACGGCATGCGCCGCATCACGGACGACCTGTGCGAGGAGGCGGGCTTCAAGCCCCGCATCGCCTTCGAGGGGGAGGAGGCCGAAACCCTGCGGGGGCTGGTGGCGGCGGGCCTGGGCGTGGCCCTGCTGCCTCCGCCGGCCTTCCCCCGCCCGGGTGTGGTGGAACTGACGGTCACGGCCCCGAGGGCGGTTCGGGAGATCGGCGTGGCGTGGCGGGCGGGCCACCAGGACACGCCCCCGGTGGCGGCCTTCAAGAAGTTCCTGCTGTCCAGGAGGGGGAGTCTGCTTCCCTGACCCGGCCCGGATCACCTCTTGCGCAGGGACCGTCCGAAGCCGGCGGCCAGCGGCATCCTGAGTCCGATGGGCGGCGGAGCCGCCAGCGCGTCCTCCACCGGCCGGGACACCGCGCACCCGAACAACGCCCCCATCGCGAAGTCCGCGACCAGGGCCCGCACTTCGTGCCGGTGCTGGTGCAGCCCGTGGCCGTCCGAGTGGACCTCGAACCGGCACACCTCCCGGTTCGCCTTCTTGGCCCGCGCCGCCAGCCGGAACGACAGCTCCGGGTCGGTCCGCTCGTCGTTCGTGCCGTGCACGATCAGCACCCGTCGCCCGGCCAGCTGCCGTACCGGCTCCGAGGGCGCGGCGACGTCGTCCTCGGGCAGCCAGGGGCCGACGGCCACCACGGAGTTGACCGCCTCGTGCCCGGCCGCCCGCAGCGCCGCCCGGCCGCCCATGTCGAGCCCCACCAGGCACACGGGAACATCACCGTATCGCCGTACGATCTCGTCCGCCGCCCAGCTCGCGTCCTCCGCCATCGGGGCCGCGTCGCCGTTCCAGCCCCGGTACCGGTAGTGGACGATATGGGTGGCCAGCCCCTCGTCCCGGCCCGTCCGGGCCAGCGTGCGGCCGAGGGCGCGGAGGAACGGGGTCGCCCATACGGGGGAGGGTCTGCGGTCGGAGACCTCCTCGCCGCCGGGGAGCAGCAGCACCGCCCCGCTCACCGAGGTCGGCTCCGGGCCGACTGCCTTCCCCAGCTTGGCCGTTCGAACCGGCGTCGCTTGCTGTGCCATGGCAGAACAGTGTCAGAAGCGGTGGTGTCCGCCACCCGTCCGTGCGGTCACCGTTACGTATCGACGGAAAAGTAAAGTGGCGTACGCCGGGCGATCTACGCGCGTAGGAGTTAGAGTGCGGAAATGACGAGCCAGACTGCACCGAGCCCGGCGGCGTCGGGTGGGAACGTCCCGACGCCGGACCAGATCCGCCGCGCACCCAAGGTTCTGCTGCACGATCACCTCGACGGCGGCCTGCGCCCCGGGACCATCGTGGAACTCGCCCGGGACGCGGTCTACACCCAGCTCCCCGAGACCGACCCGGACAAGCTCGGCACCTGGTTCGCCGAGGCGGCCGACTCCGGCTCCCTGGAGCGGTACCTGGAGACCTTCTCGCACACCGTGGCCGTGATGCAGACCCGTGACGCGCTGGTCCGGGTCGCCCGCGAGTGCGCCGAGGACCTCGCCGCGGACGGTGTCGTGTACGCGGAGGTGCGCTACGCCCCCGAGCAGCACCTGGAGGGCGAGCTGAGCCTGGAGGAGGTCGTCGAGGCGGTCAACGAGGGCTTCCGGCAGGGGGAGCGGCTCGCCCGGGAGAACGGTCACCGGATCCGGGTCGGCGCCCTGCTCACCGCCATGCGGCACGCCGCCCGAGCCCTGGAGATCGCCGAACTCGCCAACCGGTACCGGGATCTGGGGGTCGTCGGCTTCGACATCGCCGGCGCCGAGGCCGGCTACCCGCCCACCCGGCACCTGGACGCGTTCGAGTACCTCAAGCGCGAGAACAACCACTTCACCATCCACGCCGGCGAGGCCTTCGGGCTGCCGTCCATCTGGCAGGCGCTCCAGTGGTGCGGCGCCGACCGGCTCGGTCACGGGGTGCGGATCATCGACGACATCCAGGTCCAGGAGGACGGCACGGTCAAGCTCGGCCGGCTCGCCTCCTACGTCCGGGACAAGCGGATCCCGCTGGAGCTGTGCCCCAGTTCCAATCTGCAGACCGGGGCCGCGTCCTCGTACGCCGAGCACCCGATCGGCCTGCTGCGGCGACTCCACTTCAGGGCGACGATCAACACGGACAACAGGTTGATGTCCCACACGACCATGAGCGAGGAATTCGAGCACCTCGTCGAGGCGTTCGGCTACACGCTCGACGACCTGCAGTGGTTCTCCGTCAATGCGATGAAATCGGCGTTCATTCCTTTCGATGAACGGCTGGCCATGATCAATGACGTGATCAAGCCCGGATATGCGGAGCTGAAATCCGAATGGCTGTTCCGGCAGACGGCCTCCACCAGCGGTTCTTCCGGGTCGGAGGGGTAGCTGCGGCCCGGTCGGGGGCGCGAATGCGGGCGAGCTTTCACAATTCGTCCGCATTTTGGTGTTTGCGGCGGATGGTTCGGCATGTTTACGGTCGTGGAACCGGTCAGATCGATTTTGATTTTCCCGTCTCCGCATTCAAGGACGCATTCAATATGAAGCAGTCTGCTGCCAAGACCCTCGGTGTCGCCGCCCTCGGTGCCGCTTTCGCCGCCCTCGGCGCGGGCGTGGCCGACGCGGCCCCCGCTGTCACCGACGCAACGCCGGCGCTGGGCGCCGTGGCCAAGACCCTGCCGGCCGAGAACGTCTCCACGGTGCTGCCGGGGGCCGGTGAGACCCTCACCCAGGGGCAGGGCGCGCTCGGCGCCGGGGCGCCCGCCGCGCAGCCCGCCGTCGAGAAGGTGCTGTCCGAGGGGCCGACCGGTCCGGTCAACGGCCGGCTCGGCGGACTGCCGCTGCAGAACACGGGCCTGCCCGCGCACGGAGTGCTGGTGAGCGGGGTCCCGCTGGGCTGAGGCCGGCCTCGCCGACGACGCCGCTGGGGCGCACCGGAACGTCCGGGAGCGCCCCGGCGGCGTTCCGGCGGTGTTCCGGCCCCCGGCGGCACCGGATCACCAGGCGGTCCGGGTCTTGTCCTCCGCCGGCAGCAGGACCCACAGCGCTATGTAGAGCAGGAACTGCGGCCCGGGCAGCAGACAGGACAGCAGGAAGATCACTCGCATCGTCGTCGCCGAGGTACCGAAGCGCCGGGCCAGCGCGGCGCACACTCCGCCGATCACGCGGCCATGGGTGGGGCGGGCGAGGCTGGACATCTGCGGCTCCTTCGTGAGCATCGGGCGGAGCCGCCCGGTCGGCGGCTCCATCTGTGTTCCACGGTACGGAGACGAACGGGACGAAGCATCGCTCTATGGGGCGATCCCCACCCTGGGAATCGTCGGGGTCCGACCCTGAGCCCTCTCGTCCAGCAGGACCGCCGTACGGCTCTCCCGTTCGTCGTGCCGCCGCAGCCGGGCACGGCCGGCGGGCACCACGGCCAGATGGGCCACGGCCACGCCCACGGTGTTCAGCAGCAGCGAGTCGACGTCCACCACCCGGCCGGGCACACCGGTCTGCAGCAGCGCGATGCCCAGCGAGATCAGGGCGCCCGCGGTCACCGTACGCAGCAGGGAGCCGAGCGGGGAGGCGTCGAGCCTGCCGTGCGCCATCGGCAGCAGCACGCCCAGCGGCGCCAGCAGGGCCAGGCCCTCACCGATGCGTCTGGCCGCCGTCGGCCAGCCCAGCGCCAGGTCGGCCCGGATGCCGGCCAGCGGCCGCAGGTTGGCGGGCATCACCCAGGGGACGTCCAGGGGCCGCAGCATCAGCCAGGCGACAAGCGCGAGATGGGCGACGAGGAGGACACCCCCTGTCACACGGACGCGGATCGCGGCGCTGCCGCCGATGGAGCCTTGACGCTGCACGCCCCCCTAGACGCGCCCGCGCACTCGATCGGTTCCGCATCCGTCGCGCACCAGTGCGTGAGGCGTCCGCCACACCGGGAAACCGCCCGGTCCGCTCAGCCCGCCGTCACCTCGCCGGACGGCGGCCGGCTGCTGCCCGGGCGGGTACGGACGTCGTCGGTGCACTCGTAGCGGCGCGGGGGCCCCTCGCCCGGGCCGCCCAGGACGACCGAGCCGTCGCCCTCGGCCGCGGCCGAGTCGGAGAGCGTGCACACGATCTGGGCCAGTGCGTAGCCGGTGAGCCGGTCCGGGGCGGTGCCCAGGCGCAGGGCGTCCTCGGGGTCCTTGCCACGCGGGCCGCTCACGCTCAGGCCGCCCGGCACGTACGTCGCGTAGCCCGCGTCCTTCTCGGCCGCCGTCGGCGACTCGGCCAGCTCGTCCAGCAGCCCCTGCGCCACCATCACCCGCCGCCGCGCGTCCGCCGTACCGTCCGGCACCCGTACCGTCCGGTCGACGGTCACCAGCGAGGAACCGCACAGCAGGAACACCTGCACCGGCACCCCGCGCGAGGCCTGGGCCGACACGTCGGGCTCGGAGCGGGAGCACGGCACGCGCGAGGGCGCGCCGCCGAAGTCGGTCGGCACCTCGGTGGCCCGGATCCCGCAGCCGGTGAGCAGCGCGCCGAGGAGGGAGAGTGCCAGGAGGCGGCGGGCGGTCACGAGCCCTCCTTCGCCGAGCCGTTGTGCTGGTGCAGCTGCTGGTGCTGGTGGTCCTGCTGGTGCTGGTGGTCCTTGTGGCCGTCGTCCGGCTCCTCGGTCAGCCGGGAGGCGTCCCGCGGCAGCCGCAGCGTGAACACCGCACCGCCCTCGGGGGAGTTGGCCGCGGTGATCTCGCCGCCGTGGATATGGGCGTTCTCCATCGCGATCGACAGGCCGAGACCGCTGCCCTCGGAGCGCGGCCGGGAGGCGCTCGCCTTGTAGAACCGGTCGAACACGTGCGGCAGGACGTCCTCGGGGATCCCCGGACCGTGGTCGCGGACCGCGATGACCAGGTCCTCGCCGTCGATGCGCACCGACACCCGCACCGGCGATCCGCCGTGCTTGAGCGCGTTGCCGATCAGATTGGCGAGGATGACGTCCAGACGGCGGGGGTCGAGCCGGGCGTGGGTGCCGCGCTCGGCGTCCAGCTCGACGGCGTCCAGCCAGGCGCGCGCGTCGATGCAGGCGGTGATCTGGTCGGCGATGTCCACGTAGTCCAGGACCAGCCGGGCCGTGCCCGCGTCGAAGCGGGTGACCTCCATCAGGTTCTCGACCAGGTCGTTGAGGCGTCGGGTCTCGCTGACGACGAGCCGTACGGCCGGCTCGATCATCGGGTCGATCGACCCGGACTCCGCCTCCAGCTCCTCCTCCAGCACCTCCGTCACGGCGGTGATGGCGGTCAGCGGCGTCCGCAGCTCGTGGGACATGTCGGCCACGAAACGGCGGGAGGCCTCGTCCCGGGCGGCCATGTCCTCGACCCGTTTCTCCAGCGCCTCCGCCGCGTTGTTGAACGTCCGGGACAGATCGGCCAGCTCGTCCGTGCCCGACACCCGCAGCCGGGTGTCCAGCCTGCCCTCGCCGAGCCGGCGCGCGGCCACCCCGAGCCGGTGCACCGGCTTGAGCACGGTCGTGGCGGCGGCCTGGGCCAGCAGCGCCGAGCCGATCAGCGCGAGCCCGGTGGCGATGCCGAGCGACCAGGCCAGCGAGTTGAGGTCCTTGGCCTCCGGCTCCAGCGACTTCACCATGTACCCGGTCGGCCCGCCGCCGATCACCTTCGTACCGGCCACCAGATACGGCGTGCCGTGCTGGACGACCCGCTGCCAGTACAGGTGGTACGCCGCCTTGTCGGAGCCGGTCACCTTCTGCCGCTTGTCCACCGCCGCGCGCAGCGACTTCGGCACGTCCTCCAGCGCGAACCCGTTCAGGCCGCCCGAGTTGCCGTACACCGTCCTGCCGTAGGCGTCCTGGCCGACCAGCAGCACGCTGAAGCGCTGGCTGCTGTTGGCCATCTGCCCCGCGGCGCGCTGGAGTTCGTCCTGGGTGAGCCGGACGGGCAGCGCGCCGGCCCGGTTCTGCATCTCCTGCTGGAAGTCGCGCAGCACCGCGTCCTGGGTGCGGGTGAGCACCGCCTCGCGGTTGAGCCAGTACGCGATGCCCGACGCCGACACCGCGGCCGTCAGCGCCACCAGCCCGAAGACCAGCATCAGCCTGAGCCGCAGACTGGTGAAACGCAGCCGCGTGAGACTTCTCCTGCGCCCCGCGGCCCAGCCGCGCAGCCCTCCCGGTGTATCGGTCACTGAGGAACGTCCAGGCGGTAGCCGACACCGCGGACCGTACGGATCAGGGTCGGGGACGACGGGACGTCCTCCACCTTGGCCCGCAGCCGCTGCACGCACGCGTCCACCAGCCGCGAGTCACCGAGGTAGTCGTGCTCCCACACCAGGCGCAGCAACTGCTGCCGGGACAGTGCCTGACCGGGCCGCCGGCTCAGCTCCAGCAGCAGCCGCAGCTCGGTGGGGGTCAGCTGGAGGTCCTCGCCGTTCTTGGTCACGGTCATCGCCGACCGGTCGATGACGAGGCTGCCGAAGGACGCCGAGTCGCTGGACTCCCGCTCGCCGCGCCGCAGCACCGCCCGGATCCGGGCGTCGAGCACCCGCCCCTGCACCGGCTTGACGACATAGTCGTCGGCGCCGGACTCCAGCCCGACCACCACGTCGATGTCGTCGTTGCGCGCGGTCAGCAGGATGATCGGCAGCTGGTCCGTGCGCCGGATGCGACGGCACACCTCGAACCCGTCGATGCCGGGCAGCATCACGTCCAGCACGATCAGGTCCGGCCGCGACTCGCGCAGCAGCTTCAGACCGTCCTCACCGCTGGCAGCGGTGGCAACCCGGTGTCCCTGGCGCGTAAGAGACAGCTCCAGGGCCGTACGGATGGCGTCGTCGTCCTCGATCAGCAACAGGGAAGGCACGGGCACATTCTTGCCTATGGACGGCCTCTCGTACGACCTGCCGGCACCAGCGCCCGGTACGGCACCGGCGGCGCCCCCGGTACCGCCACCGCCTGTGCGCCCCCTGTGACGGCCCTGGGCCGGACCCCTGTGACAGGTCTGTGACAGTCGGCTGACACGGCCATGAAGGTCGATCGGCAAGCTACTCGGCACAGGCAAGGAAGCAACACCGAAGCAAGCCGAACACCGGAAGTCCACGACGGGGAGCGCGAGATGAACACGCCGCACGGCATGAGCACCAGCGCAGTGGTCACGCGTCTGCACGACGTCAACCGGGGTTCCGACAAAGCCGGGGCGGTGGGCGCTCGGGGGTGCGCTCGCGGCACCGGGCGTCAGCACCCGGCGTTCATGTCGGTGGTTGACGCGCGCACGGGGGAAACGCACGGGGGAACCGCGTACAGGGAGGACTCGGGGGAGCGCCGCTCGCTGACCGAGGCGGAGTTCACCGCCTACGTCCAGGAGCGCCGCGCCTCCCTGTACGCCACCGCCTACCACCTGACCGGCGACCGCTTCGAGGCCGAGGACCTGCTGCAGAGCGCGCTGTTCTCGACGTACCGGGCGTGGGAGCGGATCAGCGACAAGGCGGCGGTCGGCGGCTATCTGCGCCGCACCATGACCAACCTGCACATCAGCGCCTGGCGGCGCCGCAAGCTCAACGAGTACCCGACCGAGGAACTGCCGGAGACGCCCGGCGACACGGACGCGATGCGCGGCACCGAGCTGCGCGCGGTCCTGTGGCAGGCGCTGGCCCGGCTGCCCGAACTCCAGCGCACCATGCTGGTCCTGCGCTACTACGAGGGCCGCACGGACCCGGAGATCGCGGAGATCCTCGACATCAGTGTCGGCACGGTGAAGTCCAGCATCTGGCGCTCGCTGCGCCGGCTGCGCGAGGACGAGGTCCTCAGCTTCGGCCGTGACGAGGAGGACGCCTTCGGGGAGCTGGTCGCCTGAGGGTGACGGGGGGGAAACACGGGGGACCGCGCGGGACCACTGGGGGGTGGGCCCGCGCGGACGGGGAAAGAGGGGGGAACACGGGGGAGCGGGAAGAAGCGGGACTGGAGGGCCGGGGGGTCCGTCCAGTCCCGCTTCTGTCTGTTCCGTGCCCGTGCGCGGGTCAGGCCGCCGTCTGCTGGCGTGTGTGCCGGCCCGCCGCCGCGGCCGCCAGCCGGCCCAGCGCCTCGTCCCGGTCGCACGGATGGGCGCCCAGGGAGACCTGGCGGGCGACGATCGAGCGTTCCGCGCGCATCAGCCGCCAGCCGCGCCGCAGCAGGAACGGCACCGACTTGCGGCCCTCCTTCAGATCCCTCAGGAAGCGCCGGCGGAAGGTGGTGACCGGACCGCGGGACAGGCACAGCGCGTCGGCCAGCACCCCCAGTTCGCGGCAGCGCTCCACGATCTCCGCCGCGAAGATGCCCTCCGCGAGGAACAGCGGGGTCCGCCCGATGCGCAGCGTCTCCTCGCCGGTCCGGGCGCTCAGCGCGATGTCGTACGTCGGTACGGGCGTCGACCCCGTGGCGCACAGCCGGGTGATGGCCTCGACCGCGACCTCCGCGTCCCAGGACAGCGGATGGTCCCAGTCGATGTCCGAACTCCCGTCCACCAGCGGCAGGGTCGGGTCGTCACCCTCCTTGTAGAAGTCGTCGAGGCGCAGCACGGGGAGCCCGGAACGGGCGGCGACGAGGGACTTGCCCGAGCCCGAGGGGCCGCACAGCAGCACGACACGGGCGGGAGACGGAGGATGAATGCTCACGGAACACCAGTTTGACGTATGGGGAGCGTCCTGCCGACCCCGCGGGTCGGCTTTGGAGCGTGCGTCACATCTCAATTACTCTGCGTTGTGACATAATCACTCAACGCATCCAAAGGTGGCCCCACGCATGGCACGAAAGGTCTCCCCACGACTCTCCGCCGTCCAGCGCGCGCTGGTGGCCCTCGCCACCGCCGGAGTGGCCCTCGGCGCGGCGGCTTCCGTCGCGCACGCGGGCGTGCGGGCGCCCGCCGGTCCGGCCTCCGGTCTCCGGGCCGCCCCCGTCGCGGTGCCGGCCGACGGTGACATCGGTGTCGTCAACGACATCGGCGAGGTCACCGGCCCGCTCGCCCAGGTGTGGTCGATCGGCGCGGTGCCGGCGGTGGGATCGGTGGGCGGGCTGTTCGGCGGCGGACAGGCCTGAGAAGTCCTCAAGCGCGGTCGAGGAGAGCCGCGCCTCCCCCGGACGGAGGGGAAGCGCGGCTCTCGGCCGTGGCGGCGTCGTCAGTACGACGAGCCGGACGCGCCCAGGGAGCCCGTCGGGTGCCAGACCGTCTTCGTCTCCAGGAACGCCGTCATCCGGTCGATGCCGGGCGTGGCCGTCCAGTCGTCCACAGGCTGTGGACGCAGTACGCGCTTGAGGTTGTCCGCCGCCGCGACCTCCAGCTCCTTCGCCAGCACCTCGTCGGCGCCCGCGAGGTCGATCGCGTTGACGTCCTGGTGCGCGGCGAGCGTCGGCGCGATCTCCGCCGTACGGCCGGACAGGACGTTGACGACCCCGCCGGGCACGTCGGAGGTGGCCAGCACCTCGCCCAGGGACAGGGCGGGCAGCGGGGACCTCTCGGACGCCACGACGACCGCCGTGTTGCCGGTGGCGATCACCGGGGCGAGGACGGAGACCAGCCCCAGGAGGGACGACCGCTGCGGGGCGAGGACGGCCACCACACCGGTCGGCTCCGGGGAGGACAGGTTGAAGAACGGGCCCGCGACCGGGTTCCCGCCGCCCACCACCTGGGCGATCTTGTCCGTCCAGCCGGCGTACCAGACCCAGCGGTCGATCGTCGCGTCGACCTGCTCGGCCGCCTTGGACTTGGACAGTCCCTCCGCGTCCGACACCTCGCGGACGAACTGCGCCCTGCGGCCCTCCAGCATCTCCGCGACGCGGTAGAGGACCTGGCCCCGGTTGTAGGCCGTGGCGCCGGACCAGCCGCCGAACGCCTTGCGGGCGGCGACGACCGCGTCCCGGGCGTCCTTGCGGCTGGACTGCGGTGCGTTGGCCAGCCAGTTGCCCCTGCCCGCCGCGTCGGCGGCTGACCTCTGCGTGGTCACCTCGTACACCCGGCCGCTCTCCGAACGCGGGAACTTCCCGCCGACGTACAGCTTGTAGGTCTTGAAGACAGACAGTCGGTCAGACATCGAGGTACGCCTCCAGGCCGTGACGGCCGCCCTCGCGGCCGAAGCCCGACTCCTTGTACCCGCCGAACGGCGAGGTCGGGTCGAACTTGTTGAACGTGTTGGACCAGATCACGCCCGCACGGAGCTTGCTCGCGACCGCGAGGATCCGCGAGCCCTTCTCGGTCCAGATGCCCGCCGACAGGCCGTACTGCGTGTTGTTGGCCTTGGCGACGGCCTCGTCCGGGGTGCGGAAGGTCAGCACCGACAGCACCGGGCCGAAGATCTCGTCGCGGGCGATGGTGTGGGCCTGGGTGACGTTCGTGAAGAGCGTCGGCGCGAACCAGTAGCCGGCGGACGGGAGTTCGCAGGCCGGGGACCAGCGCTCGGCGCCCTCCGCCTCGCCCTGGTCGACGAGCGAGGTGATACGGGCGAGCTGCTCGGCCGAGTTGATCGCGCCGATGTCCGTGTTCTTGTCCAGGGGGTCGCCGAGGCGCAGGGTGGACAGACGGCGCTTGAGCGAGTCGAGCAGCTCGTCGTGGACCGACTCCTGGACGAGGAGCCGGCTGCCCGCGCAGCAGACCTGGCCCTGGTTGAAGAAGATGCCGGTGACGATCCCCTCCACCGCCTGGTCGAGCGGGGCGTCGTCGAAGACGATGTTGGCGCCCTTGCCGCCCAGTTCGAGGGTGAGCTTCTTGCGGCTGCCCGCCACCGTGCGCGCGATCTCCTTGCCCACGGCCGTGGAGCCGGTGAAGGCGACCTTGTCGACGCCGGGGTGGGCGACCAGGGCGGCGCCCGTGTCGCCGTAACCGGGAAGGATGTTGACCACACCCCTGGGCAGGCCGGCCTGACGGCAGACGTCCGCGAAGAAGAGCGCGGACAGGGGGGTCGTCTCGGCGGGCTTGAGGACCACGGTGTTGCCGGTGGCGAGCGCGGGCGCGATCTTCCAGGCCAGCATCAGCAGCGGGAAGTTCCAGGGGATGACCTGCCCGGCCACGCCCAGCGGGCGCGGGGACGGCCCGAACCCGGCGTGGTCGAGCTTGTCCGCCCAGCCCGCGTAGTAGAAGAAGTGCGCGGCCACGAGGGGCAGGTCGGCGTCCCTCGTCTCCTTGATCGGCTTGCCGTTGTCCAGCGTCTCCAGGACGGCCAGCTCGCGGCTGCGCTCCTGGATGATCCGGGCGATGCGGAAGAGGTACTTGGCGCGCTCGGAGCCGGGCAGCGCGGACCACTTCTCGAAGGCCTTGCGGGCGGCGGCCACGGCGCGGTCGACGTCCGCGGCACCGGCCTGGGCGACCTCGGAGAGGACCTCCTCGGTGGACGGCGAGACGGTCTTGAAGACCTTGCCGTCGGCCGCCTCGGTGAACTCACCGTCGATGAACAGGCCGTAGGAGGGGGCGATGTCGACGACCGAGCGGGACTCGGGCGCGGGTGCGTACTCGAAAGCCATGATGGATCAGTCCACCGTCACGTAGTCGGGGCCGGAGTAACGGCCGGTGGCCAGCTTCTGGCGCTGCATCAGCAGGTCGTTCAGGAGCGAGGAGGCGCCGAAACGGAACCAGTGGTTGTCCAGCCAGTCCTCGCCGGCGGTCTCGTTGACCAGGACCAGGAACTTGATCGCGTCCTTGCTGGTCCGGATGCCGCCCGCGGGCTTCACGCCCACCTGTACCCCGGTCTGCGCGCGGAAGTCGCGGACGGCCTCCAGCATCAGCAGGGTGTTCGCGGGCGTCGCGTTCACCGCGACCTTGCCGGTGGAGGTCTTGATGAAGTCGGCGCCCGCCAGCATGCCGAGCCAGCTCGCACGGCGGATGTTGTCGTACGTCGACAGCTCGCCGGTCTCGAAGATGACCTTGAGCCGGGCCGACGCCCCGCAGGCCTCCTTCACGGCGACGATCTCGTCGTACACCTTCAGGTACTTGCCCGCGAGGAACGCCCCGCGGTCGATGACCATGTCGATCTCGTCGGCGCCCGCGGCGACGGCGTCGCGGACGTCGGCCAGCTTCACGTCGAGCGCGGCGCGGCCGGCCGGGAAGGCGGTGGCGACCGAGGCGACCTTCACCGAGGAACCGGCGACGGCCTCCTTGGCGGCGGCCACCATGTCGGGATAGACGCAGACCGCCGCGGTGGCCGGGGCCGTACGGTCGGTCGGGTCCGGGTGGACCGCCTTGGCGCCGAGCGCCCGGACCTTGCCCGGGGTGTCCGCGCCTTCCAGCGTCGTCAGGTCGACCATCGAGATGGCGAGGTCGATGGCGTACGCCTTCGCGGTGGTCTTGATGGAACGGGTGCCGAGCGAGGCGGCGCGCGCCTCCAGGCCGACCGCGTCGACGCCGGGCAGCCCATGGAGGAAGCGGCGCAGCGTGCTCTCGGACGCGGCGACGTCGGCCAGAGCGCCGACTGTGGGTGCAGAGGTGGGCATGGTCACCAACCCACCATATCTACGCGCGTAGCGACTGTACAGTCCCGGGTGCTCATCTCCTGCCGCGCCACCACGTACGAGCGCCGCAGGCTGCGTCGGGCAGAATCGGACCATGACGACCCCGGACCACCAGTCACCCGCGCCACAGCCTCCGGCCGCCTTCGCCAGGGACCGGATCTACCGCTCGCCCGCGGCGCTCGCGGGCGGTGTGCTGCTGCTCGCGATCGTCGGGTGGCTCGGCTTCGACGCGCTGGTCAAGGGGCACGACCGGACGCCGTGGCTGGCGCTGGCCGGACTGATCCTGATCGTCCCCCTGGTGGTCGCCTTCACCCTGCGCCCGGCGGTGTTCGCGGGCGAGGACCGGCTGCGCGTGCGCAACCCCTTCCGAGTGATCACGCTGCCCTGGGGCGAGGTCGCCTCGCTGCGCTCCGGCTACTCCAACGAGGTCGTCGTCAAGTCCGGCACCAAGTACCAGCTGTGGGCCATCCCGGTCTCCCTCCGGGCCCGCAAGAGGGCGGCGCGCCGGCAGGCGCGGGCCGCGTCGGAGGCACGCGGTGCCGGCCGCCCCGGCGGGCTGGGCGGGCTGGGCGGCGGCATGGGCTTCGGCCTCGGTGGCGGCCTGCGGGGCGCGGAGGCGGCGGCCGGTCCCGCCCGTGCGGAGTCCGACCAGGCCATGGACGACCTGCGCCAGCTGCTGGAGAACCGGGCCGAGGCGGAGACGGCCCAGGGCGAGATCACGGTCCGCTGGGCCTACGAGATCGCGGCACCGGCGGTGGCGGGGGCGGTCCTGCTGGCCATCCTGCTGGCGATGGGGTGACGGCCGCCTCCCGGTTTCCGATGGCCGGCTCCCCGCTGCCCGGCGGCGCCGTTCTCGACGCCGACGAGCTGGCCGCGCGGTGGGCGGACGCCTGGCGGCCGGAGCAGGTCGCGGAGCGGCTGGGCGGGATCGGTGTGCCCTGGTGCGTCGTCGCCGGGTGGGCGCTGGACCTGTTCCGTGGCGGGCGGTCGCGGCTCCACGGCGATCTGGAGATCGCGGTGCCGGCAGCGGGTTCGCGGCGGTCCGGGACCGCTTTCCCGAGTACGTGTTCGACGCCGTGGGCTCGGGGCGGGTCTGGGCGGGGGCGGGCGCCGGGGAACTCGCGGCCACCCACCAGACCTGGTCCCGGGATCCGGCGAGCGGTCGGTTCCTCTTCGACGTCTTCCGTGAGCCGCACGACGGCGGGACCTGGATCTGCCGACGGGACGAGAGCCTTCGGCTGCCGTACGAAGCGATCATCGAACGGACGGCCGACGGCGTTCCGTACCTGGTCCCGGAGCTGGTGCTGCTGTTCAAGGCGAAGGACACGCGGCCCAAGGACCACGCCGACTTCGAAGGGGTCCTGCCGCTGCTGAGCCGGGCCCGGCGGGACGCTCTCGGGGCATGGCTGACGCGCGTGCATCCAGGGCACCCGTGGCTGGCGAGGCTGACGAGCGACCGGTGGTGACGGAAGGGGATGCCCCCGGAGGGCGGGGACATCCCCCGGTGCGTCAGATGCCCGCCGCCGCCGACAGGTCGCGCTTGACCGCCGTGAGCAGTTCGGCCGCGCGGGCGCGGGCCGCCGGCAGCTCGGTGTGCGCGGCGACCGGCACGACGACCTCCAGGTAGCACTTCAGCTTGGGCTCGGTGCCGCTGGGGCGCACGATCACCCGGGCGCCGGTGAGGGTGTAGCGCAGGCCGTCGGTGGGGGGCAGCGTCCCGGTGCCCCGGGTGAGGTCCTCGGCCTTGGTGACGGGGAGGCCGGCCAGCTCGGTCGGCGGCCGCTCGCGCAGACGGCGCATGGCGTCGGAGATGACCGACAGGTCCTGGACGCGGACCGACAGCTGGTCGGTGGCGTGCAGACCGTGCTCCACCGCCAGGTCGTCGAGGAGGTCGAGGAGGGTGCGGTTCTCCTGCTTGAGCTGCGAGGCCAGCTCCGTGATGAGGAGGGCCGCCGTGATGCCGTCCTTGTCCCGTACGCCCTGCGGGTCCACGCAGTAGCCGAGGGCTTCCTCGTAGCCGTAGCGCAGGCCCTCCACGCGGGCGATCCACTTGAAGCCGGTGAGGGTCTCCTCGTAGGGCAGCCCCGCCTTCTCGGCGATCCGGCGGAGCAGCGAGGAGGAGACGATCGACTCCGCGAAGGTGCCCCGGGCACCGCGCCGCACCAGGTGGGCGGCGAGCAGCGCGCCCACCTCGTCGCCCCGCAGCATGCGCCACCGGCCGGCGTCCTCGACGGCCACGGCGCAGCGGTCGGCGTCCGGGTCGTTGGCGATCACCAGATCGGGGTCGGTGGCCCGGGCCGCGGCGAACGCCAGGTCCATGGCGCCGGGCTCCTCCGGGTTGGGGAAGGCGACGGTCGGGAAGTCCGGGTCGGGCTCGGCCTGCTCGGCGACCAGCACCGGCTCCGGGAAGCCGGCGCGGGCGAACGCGGCCAGGAGCACGTCCTTGCCGACGCCGTGCATGGCCGTGTAGACGGTGCGCGCGGTGCGGGCGGAGCCCTCGGCAAGGACCGCGTCCGTACGGGCGAGATAGGCGTCCAGGACCGCCTCGTCGAGGGTCTCCCAGCCGGAGTCCGGGCGGGGGACGTCGTGCAGCGAGGCGATCGCGTCGATCTCGGCCGCGATCTCGGCGTCGGCGGGCGGGACGATCTGCGAGCCGTCGCCGAGGTAGACCTTGTAGCCGTTGTCGCGGGGCGGGTTGTGGCTGGCGGTGACCTCGACGCCGGCCACCGCGCCCAGGTGCCGTACGGCGAAGGCCAGCACGGGGGTGGGCAGCGGGCGGGGCAGGACGGCGGCGCGCAGGCCCGCGCCGACCATCACGGCGGCGGTGTCCCGGGCGAAGTCGGCGGACTTGTGGCGGGCGTCGTAGCCGATGACGACGACTCCGTCGGTCCGGCCGTGCTTCTTCAGGTACGCGGCGAGACCGGCGGCGGCGCGGATGACGACCGAGCGGTTCATGCGCAGGGGGCCCGCGCCGAGTTCGCCGCGCAGGCCGGCGGTGCCGAACCGGAGGGTCCCGGCGAAGCGGGCGGACAGCTCCGCCGTGTCACCGGCGTCGATCAGCTTGGCCAGTTCGTCGCGGGTCTCCTGGTCCGGGTCCTCGGCGAGCCATGCGTGGGCCCTGGCCATCAGATCGTCGTGCACCTTGGGATCAACCTCTCCGTGTTTGCCTGGTCTCCCGGGGGTTCGCCCCGGGCCCCTGTCCTCGCTCCTCGCCCACCCGACCCGGCGGGCGGAGGGCCTGCCGCAGTGCTGTGGCCGGAAAGGATTACCGAGCCGGTGAACCTTTCCGGTCGCAGCACTAGAGCCTGCCCAGCACCTGCGTCAGCAACTGGCCCATCCGGGACGCCGAGTCGCGGCCCGCCTGCAGGACCTCCTCGTGGTTCAGCGGCTCGCCGGTCATGCCGGCCGCGAGGTTGGTCACCAGGGAGATGCCCAGCACCTCGGCGCCCGCCTCGCGCGCGGCGATGGCCTCCAGCACCGTGGACATGCCCACCAGGTCGGCGCCGATCACCCGGGCCATGCGGATCTCGGCCGGGGTCTCGTAGTGCGGGCCGGGGAACTGGGCGTAGACGCCCTCCTCCAGCGTGGAGTCGACCTCCTTGCACAGGGCGCGCAGGCGCGGCGAGTACAGGTCGGTGAGGTCGACGAAGTTGGCGCCGACGATCGGCGAGGTCGCCGTCAGGTTGATGTGGTCGCTGATCAGCACCGGCTGGCCGGGGCGCATGCCCTCGCGCAGGCCGCCGCAGCCGTTGGTGAGGACCACGGTCTTGCAGCCGGCCGCCACGGCCGTGCGCACGCCGTGCGCGACGGCGGCGACGCCCCGGCCCTCGTAGTAGTGCGTGCGGCCCAGGAAGACCAGGGCGCGCTTGTCACCGAACGAGTACGAGCGGATCTTGCCGCCGTGCCCCTCGACGGCCGGCGGCGGGAAGCCGGGCAGCTCGGTGACCTGGAACTCGGCGTCGGGAGCGCCCAGGGCGTCGACGGCCGGAGCCCAGCCGGAGCCCATCACGAGGGCGACGTCGTGGGTGTCGGCGCCCGTGAGTTCGCGCAGGCGCGCGGCGGCCGCGTCGGCGGCGGTGTAGGGGTCGCCCTGGATGTCGTCCGGAAGAAGAGATGCGTTCACGCGATGAGGGTAGCCGTTCTCTGCCTACGCGCGTAGATGATGGAGCCCACGGGTTTGCGATCGTTGTCTTGTTGTTTCCGACGAGGACGGGAGGGCGCGGGTCGGTGCGGTGCCGAGCGTGGGCCGTCCGCCGCCCGGGGCGAGGGGTGTGCGGCGGCACCGTCAGCAGGGACGCTTGCGCAGCTCCATCACGTAGTCGTGCGGGGCCCCGGCGGACTCCGCCGCGTCCGCGACCTCGCCCAGGTAGCGGGCCGACGGCAGGCCGCCCTCGTAGCCGTTCAGGACGTACAGCCACGCGGACTCCTCGCCCTCCAGCGTGTGCACGCGCACCCGCATCCGGCGGTAGATGCCGAGGCCGACGCCCTCCCAGCGGTCCATGGACTCCTCGTCCGGGGGCGCGATGTCGTACAACCCGACGAATACCTGTGCCCCGGGGTCCTCGACGATCGTGGCCAGGGCGCCCTCCCAGCCCAGTTGCTCACCGCCGAAGGTCAGCCGCCAGCCGCTGAGCCAGCCGGTGGCGCGCAGCGGCGAGTGCGGGGCGCGGCGCGACATCAGCCTCGCGTCGAGGTTGCCGGCGTAAGCGGCGTAGAGCGACGACATGCGACGAGCGTACGGCAGTGGAAAATCCCGCCCCTCGCGCCCCGGTGGCAACCCCGCGCACAACCGCCGCGCCCCCGGCGAGTGGCACCTTGAGGCGTGCGGGACAATGGGGTACGTGACTCGGATCGTGATCATCGGTGGCGGACCCGGCGGATACGAAGCTGCGCTGGTCGGCGCGCAGCTCGGCGCGGAGGTGACCGTCGTGGACTGCGACGGTCTGGGCGGAGCGTCGGTGCTGACCGACTGCGTGCCGTCGAAGACCCTTATCGCTACGGCCGAGGTGATGACCACCTTCGACTCCTCCTACGAGGAGCTGGGGATCATCGTCGCCGACGACACCCCGCCGCTGGAGCAGGCGGCCCGGGTGGTCGGGGTGGACCTGGGGAAGGTCAACCGCCGGGTGAAGCGGCTGGCGCTCGCCCAGTCGCACGACATCACCGCGTCCGTCACGCGGGCCGGTGCCCGGGTCATGCGCGGGCGCGGGCGCCTCGAGGGCATGCAGGCCCTCGACGGTTCGCGCAAGGTCGTCGTCACCGCCGCCGACGGCTCCGAGGAGACCCTCACCGCCGACGCCGTCCTCATCGCCACCGGCGGGCACCCGCGCGAGCTGCCCGACGCCCAGCCCGACGGCGAGCGCATCCTCAACTGGACCCAGGTCTACGACCTCACCGAGCTGCCGGAAGAGCTGATCGTGGTCGGGTCGGGCGTGACCGGCGCCGAGTTCGCCGGCGCCTACCAGGCCCTCGGGTCCAAGGTCACCCTGGTCTCCTCCCGGGACCGTGTGCTGCCGGGTGAGGACCCGGACGCCGCCGCCGTGCTGGAGGACGTCTTCCGCCGGCGTGGCATGAACGTCATGGCCCGCTCGCGTGCCGAGTCCGCCAAGCGGGTCGGCGACCGGGTGGAGGTGACCCTGGCCGACGGGCGGGTCATCACCGGCTCGCACTGTCTGATGGCGGTCGGCGCCATCCCGAACAGCGCCGGGCTCGGCCTGGAGGAGGCGGGCGTCAAGCTGCGCGAGTCCGGTCACATCTGGACCGACAAGGTGTCCCGGACGACCGCTCCCGGCGTGTACGCGGCCGGTGACGTGACCGGCATCTTCGCCCTCGCGTCCGTCGCCGCCATGCAGGGACGTATCGCCATGTACCACTTCCTCGGCGACGCGGTCACCCCGCTGAACCTGAAGACGGTCTCCTCGAACGTCTTCACCGACCCCGAGATCGCCACCGTCGGCTACAGCCAGGCCGACGTCGACGCCGGCAAGATCGACGCCCGGGTGGTGAAGCTGCCGCTGCTGCGCAACCCGCGCGCCAAGATGCAGGGCATCCGGGACGGCTTCGTGAAGATCTTCTGCCGTCCGGGTACGGGCATCGTCGTCGGCGGTGTGGTCGTCGCGCCGCGTGCCTCGGAACTGATCCACCCCATCTCGATCGCCGTCGACAACAATCTGACGGTCGAACAGATCGCGAACGCCTTCACGGTGTACCCCTCCCTTTCGGGGTCGATCGCCGAAGTGGCACGGCAGTTGCACACTCGTAAGGCGACCGGCGAGGCCTGACGGCGGGGGCGAACTTGCCGCTGGTCACGGGGAGTTGTCGAGCATGCGTGCGGCATAGGCGGGGCGGATAGGCCCTATACCACTTCCCGCCCTGCCGTGCGAACAACTTCTATTATTCGGCGCAAACAGCTGAAAGCAGACGGTCGCCCGCGTTACTGTCAGTTTCGTGTTCGCTGCAGAACGTCGCCAATTGATCCTCGAAATGGTGCGAGCCAACGGAGCCGTGTCGCTCCGGGAGCTCGCCCGCGTCGTCCAGACCTCCGAAGTGACCGTACGGCGGGACGTGCGCGCGCTGGAGGCAGAAGGACTCCTCGACCGCCGGCACGGCGGTGCGGTACTGCCGGGCGGGTTCACGCGGGAGTCCGGCTTTCCGCAGAAGTCACATCTCGCGACCGCCGAGAAGACGGCCATCGCCGACCTCGCCGCGGGTCTCGTCGAAGAGGGCGAGGCCATCGTGATCGGCGCCGGGACCACCACACAGGAGCTGGCCCGCCGGCTCGCCCGGGTGCCCGGTCTGACCGTCGTCACCAACTCACTGCTGGTGGCGCAGGCGTTGGCCCACGCCAACCGCGTGGAGGTCGTGATGACCGGCGGCACCCTGCGCGGCTCCAACTACGCCCTGGTCGGCTCCGGTGCGGAACAGTCCCTCCAGGGGCTCAGAGTATCCAAGGCCTTCCTGTCCGGGAGCGGCCTCACCGCCGAGCGCGGGCTGTCCACGTCCAACATGCTGTCGGCGTCCGTCGACCGGGCGCTGGTGCAGGCCGCCGCGGAGGTGGTGGTCCTCGCCGACCACACCAAGCTCGGCACGGACACGATGTTCCAGACGGTGCCGACGGACGTCATCACCCGCCTGGTCACCGACGAGCCGCCGGCCCATGACGACCGCGCCGCCACCGAACTGCAGGCTCTCGCCGATCAGGGCGTCCAGATCGGCGTGGCCGGAGCGGGGGGGCCGGGGGGTGAGCAGGTCCCGGTCCGCCGGGCGCCGCTGCCGGGGCCCCGCCGGGGCCAGGCGCCGGGTGCCGGCCTCCGTTCGGCCGCCCCGCTCGACCCGAGCGGCACGGACCGAGCCCGGGTCGCGGACCTGCGCCGACGGTAGCGGGGTGCTGCGCCGCTTGAGCGGGGTGGTGCTGAGCGGGCGTGGGTTGCGGGTTCGGGTCGGCTGGGGCTGTGCCGGGTGGTTCGGCCGGGGGCGGGCCCGCGCGGCGCTGAGCCTGCCGGGCGGCCGGGCGTGTCGGAGGCTCTGCGGTTGGCTGCGCCGCCTGGTGCCGGTGGCGTGGAGCGGGCGTGGGCCGGGAACCCGGGTCGGCAGGGGCCCGGGTCTGTCGCGCCGCTTGTACGGGGACCTGCCGGGAGTCTGTTTCGGCACTGAGCCTGCAGGGCGGCCAGGTGCGGTCGGCGGTCCGGGGGTGCGCTGCGGCTGAGGCTGCTGGGCGGGCACGTGCGGGGGCTGCGCCGCTGCGGAGGCCTGCCGGGAGGCTGTTCCGGCATGGTGTCCGACGGGTGGCCGCCCGAGGTGGGGCGCGTCGCGGCTGGGCCTGCCGGGTGGTGCTGACCGGTTCGAGGCGGGGCCTGCGCCGCTTGTACGGGGGTGGCGCCTGCCGGGAGTCTGCTTCGACGCTGAGCCTGCCGGGCGGGGAGGTGGGGGGCTGGGCCGCCGTTCGGTGTGCCGTTTGTGCCGGGTGGCGTGCGCGTGGTGGAGCGGGGGCGGGTCTGCCTCGGCGCTGAGGCTGTCCGGTGGTCGGTCGCCCTCGGTGCTGCCGGTTGCCGGGCCTCGGGGACTGCGGGTTCGTTGGCGTGCGGGTCTCTCCCCGCGCCCCCTCAGGGCGCGGGGAGAGCAGCCACGTGACGCTAGTCCTTGATCTCGCAGATCGGGGCGCCCGACGTGATCGACGCGCCGACCTCCGCGCTCAGGCCCTTGATCGTGCCGGCCCGGTGGGCGTTCAGCGGCTGTTCCATCTTCATGGCTTCCAGGACGACGATCAGGTCGCCCTCCTTGACCTCCTGGCCCTCCTCGACGGCCACCTTCACGATGGTGCCCTGCATCGGGGAGGCGAGGGTGTCACCGGAGGCCACCGGGCCGGACTTCTTGGCCGCGCGGCGCTTCGGCTTGGCCCCGGCGGCGAGACCGGTGCGGGCCAGCGTCATACCGAGGGACGCCGGCAGGGAGACCTCCAGGCGCTTGCCGCCGACCTCGACGACGACCGTCTCGCGGCCCGTGTCCTCCTCCGCCTCGCCGTCGGCGGGGGCGGAGAAGGGCTTGATCTCGTTGACGAACTCGGTCTCGATCCAGCGGGTGTGCACCTTGAACGGCTCGCCGGAACCGGTCAGCTCGGGCGCGAACGCCGGGTCCCTGACCACCGCACGGTGGAACGGGATGGCCGTGGCCATGCCCTCCACCTGGAACTCCTCCAGCGCGCGGGAGGCCCGCTGCAGGGCCTCACGGCGGGTGCGGCCGGTGACGACCAGCTTGGCGAGCAGCGAGTCCCAGGCCGGGCCGATGACCGAGCCGGACTCCACGCCCGCGTCCAGCCGGACACCGGGACCGGACGGCGCCTCGAAACGGGTGACCGTACCCGGCGCCGGGAGGAAGTTGCGGCCCGGGTCCTCGCCGTTGATGCGGAACTCGAACGAGTGACCGCGCAGCACAGGGTCGCCGTACCCCAGCTCCTCGCCGTCGGCGATGCGGAACATCTCGCGCACCAGGTCGATACCGGCGACCTCCTCGGTCACCGGGTGCTCGACCTGGAGACGGGTGTTGACCTCCAGGAAGGAGATCGTGCCGTCGTTGCCGACCAGGAACTCCACGGTTCCCGCGCCGACGTACCCGGCCTCCTTCAGGATGGCCTTCGAGGACGAGTACAGCTGGGCGATCTGCTCCTCGGACAGGAACGGCGCCGGGGCCTCCTCGACCAGCTTCTGGTGCCGGCGCTGCAGCGAGCAGTCACGCGTCGACACGACGACGACGTTGCCGTGCTGGTCGGCCAGGCACTGGGTCTCCACGTGCCGAGGCTTGTCCAGGTAGCGCTCCACGAAGCACTCGCCGCGGCCGAAGGCGGCCACCGCCTCGCGCACCGCGGAGTCGTACAGCTCCGGGACCTCTTCCAGGGTCCGGGCGACCTTCAGGCCGCGGCCGCCGCCGCCGAAGGCGGCCTTGATCGCGATCGGCAGGCCGTGCTCCTCGGCGAAGGCCACGACCTCCTCGGCACCGCCCACCGGATCGGGCGTACCGGCGACCAGCGGGGCGCCGGCGCGCTGCGCGATGTGCCGGGCGGCGACCTTGTCGCCGAGGTCGCGGATGGCCTGCGGCGGCGGACCGATCCAGATCAGGCCCGCGTCCAGGACCGCCTGCGCGAACTCGGCGTTCTCCGACAGGAAGCCGTAACCCGGATGGACGGCGTCCGCGCCGGACTCGCGCGCCGCGTTCAGGACCTTCGCGATGTCGAGATAGCTGGTGGCCGGGGTGTCACCGCCCAGGGCGAACGCCTCATCCGCCGCGCGGACGTGCAGAGCGTCACGGTCCGGGTCGGCGTAGACGGCCACGCTCGCGATCCCGGCGTCCCGGCAGGCCCGGGCCACGCGGACAGCGATTTCGCCACGGTTGGCGATGAGCACCTTGCGCACGATTGAGGCTCCCTCCTTGAAACAAGCCGAGTTTAGGGACTGCCGACGAGACACTTCGACCCGTCCACAGTGGTGAGCTTGCCCACACGGAGCGTGATACGAGGCCAGCTCGACCCATGAAATCCCTTGTCGCGCCTCGACGCGCAGGACTCCACCGGAAAACCCTAGCCCCGTCATGTGGTCAAGGTCTCTGTGAGAGCGTGCTGCGGGCCACTTCGTTTCTTTGTCGAGTCCCTACGAATGGCCCAATGATTCTTTGCCCGCGCCCCGACCCTTGTCCCTGGGTTTACCCGTTAGTAGCGTTCGCGATCGAACGTACTTCAGGTAACAGCAGCTCTGCTCGGGCTGAGGTCGAAAGTGGGTGGGACCGGTGGTACGCAGACCGGTGGCGTGGGTGGTGGCGGTCGTACTCCTCGCCGAGGCGCTGGGCATCGGGGCACTGAACTGGTTTCTGGGGATCGTCGTCGACCGCCAGAAGATGTCCCTGGCAGGCCTCGACCCGAACGTCATGTCGACGTCCTCGAAGATCGGCGGAGTGCTCTTCGGCCTCTACTTCGCGCTGTGCGCCCTGGTGGCCCTGCTCGTCGCCGTACGGGACCGCGCGCCCGCCGGTCTCGGGCGTGTCCTGCTGATCAGCGTCGCCGTCGTGCACGGCCTGCTGGGCGCGCTCGTCTGGGGCATGGTCGGCTGGCCGGCGTTCCTGTTCATGGTGGTGGTGCTGGGACTCGTCGTCCTGCTGCTGATGACCTACGACCGTGAGGGCGGCGGAGCCGACCCGCGCCCGCGCGGGGGCGTCCCCGGGCAGGGCGGGGCCCCCGAGGCCGAGAAGGAGCCGCAGGCCGCCGGCGACGAGCCGCAGGACGCGGTGCCGGGCACCGCCCCCGTCACTCCGCCGGCGCCCACAGCTCCGTGATGCCGACGCCCAGTTCGGCCAGCAGCCGCCGTACCAGGGGCAGGCTGATGCCGATCACGTTGCCGTGGTCGCCGTCGATGCCCTCGATGAACGGCGCCGAACGGCCGTCCAGGGTGAAGGCTCCCGCGACGTAGAGGGGTTCGCCCGAGGCGACGTACGCGGCGACCTCCTCGTCGCTGGGCTCGCCGAAGCGTACGAGGGTGGAGGCGGTGGCGGAGACGTACCGCTTGGCCGTCGTGTCCCAGACGCAGTGCCCCGTCTGGAGGATCCCGGCCCGCCCGCGCATCGCCTTCCAGCGGGCGGTGGCCTCCTCGGCGTCCGCCGGCTTGCCCAGCGCCTGCCCGTCCAGCTCCAGCACCGAGTCGCAGCCGATCACCAGGGCGCCCTGCACCTCGGGCCGCGCCGCCACCACGGAGGCCTTCGCCTCGGCGAGGGCGAGTGCCAGCTCGGCGGGGGTGGGGGCGCTGACGGCGTCCTCGTCGACCCCGCTCACGATCACCTCGGGCTCCAGCCCGGCCTGCCTGAGCAGCCCGAGCCGGGCGGGAGACTGGGAGGCGAGGACGAGGCGCCGGCGCGGCTTGGCAGTCATGCCGTCAGATTAGCGTGACCTCCGCGCTCGGCCGCCGCGCTACCTCAGACCGATCACGATCATGGCCAGGACCATCGCCACGGCCATGAAGAGGCCGAGCCGCCGAAGCATGGCCTGCGCCTCGCGCAGTTCCTTCGGCGGCTCGTCTTCCGGGTCCGACCAGAGCATGCCACCAGCGTGGAGCCTGGACGGGGACGGGTGCCTGAGTACGAGTACTCAGGTTTGCGGCTCCTGGTTCGACGACCGGACCTAACTCGGCCAGTAGGTGCGCCCCCATGCCGCCGGGCCCGGCTGCGGCAGCCGCGCGGACGCGATCCGGCGCGGGTCGGACCACGCGGCCCTCGGGCCTTCCGCGCCGGACGGCGCAACCGAAGCCGCCGCGGCGCGGGCACGGACCACCGCCAGGGCGGCGGCCAGCTCCTCCGGGGTCGGGTTGCCCCGTACGACCTTGATGTTCATGACGGCTCCCAGCAGGCCTAGAGGGGGATGTTGCCGTGCTTCTTCGGAGGCAGGGATTCCCGCTTCGTACGCAGCTGACGCAGGCCCCGCACGACATGCCGGCGGGTGTCGGACGGCACGATCACCGCGTCGACGTAGCCGCGCTCGGCCGCCACGTACGGGTTGAGGAGAGTGTCCTCGTACTCGCGGATCAGGCGGGCGCGGACCGCTTCGGCACCCTCGCCGTTCCCGCCGTTCGCCTCCGCCTCGGCGATCGTGCGGCGGTGCAGGATGTTGACCGCGCCCTGGGCGCCCATCACGGCGATCTGGGCGGTCGGCCAGGCCAGGTTGAGGTCGGCGCCCAGGTGCTTGGAGCCCATGACGTCGTACGCGCCGCCGAACGCCTTCCGGGTGATCACGGTGATCAGCGGGACGGTCGCCTCCGCGTACGCGAAGATCAGCTTGGCGCCGCGCCGGATGATACCGGTGTGCTCCTGGTCGACGCCGGGCAGGAACCCGGGCACGTCGACGAAGGTGACCACGGGGACGTTGAAGGCGTCGCAGGTGCGCACGAAGCGCGCGGCCTTCTCGCTGGCGTCGATGTCCAGACAGCCCGCGAACTGCAGGGGCTGGTTGGCGACGATGCCGACCGGATGGCCCTCGACCCGCCCGAACCCGGTGAGGATGTTCGGCGCGAACAGCGGCTGCGTCTCGAAGAACTCGCCGTCGTCCACGATGTGCTCGATCACCGTGTGCATGTCGTACGGCTGGTTCGCGCTGTCCGGCACCAGCGTGTCCAGCTCGCGGTCCTCGTCCGTGACGGACAGGTCCGCCTCCTCCGCGAACACCGGCGGCTCGCTGAGGTTGTTGGACGGCAGGTACGACAGCAGCTGCTTGACGTACTCGATGGCGTCCTTCTCGTCGCCCGCCATGTGGTGGGCCACACCGGAGGCGGTGTTGTGGGTGCGGGCGCCGCCCAGCTCCTCGAAGCCGACGTCCTCACCGGTGACGGTCTTGATGACGTCCGGGCCGGTGATGAACATGTGCGAGGTCTGGTCGACCATGACCGTGAAGTCGGTGATGGCGGGCGAGTAGACCGCGCCGCCCGCACAGGGCCCGACGACCAGGCTGATCTGCGGGATCACACCGCTCGCGTGGGTGTTGCGGCGGAAGATCTCGCCGTACGCGCCGAGCGAGGCGACGCCCTCCTGGATCCGCGCGCCGCCGGAGTCGTTGATGCCGATGACCGGGCAGCCGGTCTTCAGCGCGAAGTCCATCACCTTGACGATCTTCTGACCGTAGACCTCGCCCAGGGCGCCGCCGAAGACGGTGAAGTCCTGGGAGAAGACGGCCACCGGACGGCCGTCGACCGTGCCGTAGCCGGTCACGACGCCGTCTCCGTAGGGGCGGTTCGTCTCCAGCCCGAAGTTGCTGGAGCGGTGCCGGGCGAACTCGTCCAGCTCGACGAACGAATCCTCGTCCAGCAGGAGTTCGACCCGCTCGCGGGCCGTCAGCTTGCCCTTGGCGTGCTGCTTCTCCACCGCGCGCGCGGAGCCGGCGTGCGTCGCCTCGTCAATACGACGCTGGAGATCCGCGAGCTTGCCCGCGGTGGTGTGGATGTCGGTCTCTTCCGGCTCGGACATCGGGATCGCGGCTCCCTGCCTGCTCAAAAGGGGGGGACGGTTACTCATCCGTAGAGTAGTGGTGCCCCTACGAAACAGCAGTGCGGCGTTTCACACACCTAGGGTGGCTTGCATGACGCCGCGAGATGCATCAGACGACAGCCGCTGGTCCGATCTGGACCGTCCGCCCCTCAACGCCATGGCGCTGCGCCGGGGGTTGGTGCGGGAAGGAGGCCTGTGGTCCGCGGTGGACGTGGTGCCGCGCACCGGCTCCACCAACTCCGACCTGGTGGACCGGGCCGCCGCCGGCAAGGCCGCCGAGGGTGCCGTCCTGGTCGCCGAGGAGCAGACCGCCGGGCGGGGCCGCCTGGAGCGCCAGTGGACGGCGCCGCCGCGCTCGGGCCTGTTCTTCTCCGTCCTGCTGCGGCCGGCCGAGGTGCCGGTGGCCCGCTGGGGATGGCTGCCGCTGCTCACCGGGGTGGCCGTGGCGACCGGCCTGTCCCGTGCGGCGGGCGTGGACACGGCGCTCAAGTGGCCCAACGACCTGCTGGTGAGCGTCGACGGCGAGGAACGCAAGGCCGGGGGCATCCTCGCCGAGCGGGCCGGGGACGACGGAGTGGTCATCGGCGTCGGCATCAACGTCACGCTGCGGGCGGCGGAACTCCCGGTGCCGCAGGCCGGGTCGCTGGCGCTGGCCGGGGCCGTCTCGACGGACCGGGATCCGCTGCTGCGCGGGGTGCTGCGGTCCCTGGAGGACTGGTACGGGCGGTGGCGGGCGGCGGGCGGCGATCCCGCGGTCAGCCGCCTCCAGGAGACGTACACCGCCGGGTGCGCCACGCTGGGGCGCCTGGTGCGGGCCGAGCTGCCGGGGAACCGGTCGGTGGTGGGGGAGGCGGTGGCCGTGGACGGCGACGGCCGGCTGGTGCTGGCCACGAAGGAAGGGGTACGGGAGCCGGTGGGGGCGGGCGACATCGTGCACCTGCGGCCCGCGTGACCGGGGCACCTGACGGAGTGAGCTGGCGCACACCTGCCGTAGAGTGAAGGCCGGTCGATACCTGACCGTGACAGATCGGAAGGGCAGCAGGCGTGACCGTCGACGACACGGGCTCCGGCGCGGGCGCGGACGCCGCCGACTCCGGCGAGGACCCGCTCGCCCTGCGTCTCGAACAGCTCATCCTGGGCGCCGAGCGGCGCTACACGCCTTTCCAGGCGGCCCGCAGCGCCGGCGTCTCCATGGAGCTGGCCTCCCGCTTCTGGCGGGCCATGGGCTTCGCCGACATCGGCCAGGCCAAGGCGCTGACCGAGGCCGACGTACTGGCCCTGCGGCGGCTGGCCGGTCTCGTCGAGGCGGGGCTGCTGAGCGAGGCGATGGCGGTGCAGGTGGCGCGGTCCACGGGGCAGACCACCGCCCGGTTGGCCGAGTGGCAGATGGATTCCTTCCTGGAGGGGCTGACCGAGCCGCCCGAGCCGGGGATGACCCGCACCGAGGTGACGTACCCGATCGTCGAGCTGCTGCTGCCCGAGCTGGAGGAGTTCCTGGTCTACGTCTGGCGCCGACAGCTGGCCGCCTCGGCCGGCCGGGTGATCCAGGTGGCCGACGACGAGGAGATGGTCGACCGGCGGCTCGCGGTCGGCTTCGCCGATCTCGTCGGCTTCACCCGGCTGACCCGCCGGATGGAGGAGGAGGAACTCGGCGAACTCGTCGAGGCCTTCGAGACCACCGCCGCCGACCTGGTGGCCGCGCGCGGCGGCCGGCTCATCAAGACCCTCGGTGACGAGGTGCTGTACGCCGCCGACGACGCGGGCATCGCCGCCGACATCGCCCTGCTCCTGGTCGAGACGATGTCGAACGACGAGACGATGCCGGAGCTGCGGGTCGGCATGGCCTTCGGCACGGTGACCACCCGAATGGGCGATGTCTTCGGTACGACGGTCAACCTGGCCTCCCGGCTGACCTCCATAGCCCCGCGTGACGCGGTGCTCGTCGACACCGCCTTCGCCGAGGAGCTGATCCGCACCGGCGAGGCCCCCGCCTCGGAGGCCGAGGCGGCCGAGGCCGCGGCCGCCGCCGAGAAGGAGGGCGAGGAGCCGCCGACGTACCGCTTCGCGCTGCAGCCGATGTGGCAGCGGCCGGTCCGTGGGCTCGGCGTGGTCGAGCCCTGGCTGCTCACCCGCCGCGACGGCGAGCACTGACGGCCCGAGCACCGACGGCCCGAGCATGACGGGCCCGGGCTGGGCCCTTACTGCCCCTGCGCCCGCAGGGCGTTCACGCACAGGCCGATCACCGGCACGCACACCCCGCCGGGCGCGGGTGCGGGCGTACTGCGGGCCGGTGCCGGGGCGGTCGTGGGGGCCGTGGGCCTCGTTTCCGTCGGTGCGGGCGCCGGGGCGGCCGCGGTGGCGGCCGGGGCGGTGGTCGCGACGGCGGTCGGGATGGTCGTCGGCACGCCGGCACCGCCGCCCGGCAGCGAGCCGGGGCCGGCCGGCGGTGCCGTGGCGCGAGCGGCCGGCGCGGAGGCGGTCGGTGCCGGGCTCGCTCCGCCCATGACGGAGGTCGCCGAGGGCACGGCCGTGGGGACGGCGCCGACGGTGGCGGCCGTGTGGGCCGCGCGGCCGGCGGTGCCGCCGCCCGCGTCCAGGTCCGGTTCCGCCTCGGCCGTGCCCGGGGCACCCACGCCGGACTCCGGGACCATGCGGACGAGGCTGAGGGCTCCGGCGGCCAGCGCGAGGCCCCCGGCGGCGAGGAGGAGTTTGCGGGGGCGGGGCTTGCGATGGCGGCCACGGCGGACGACGGGCGCCGCCTCCGCCTCCGCCTGTGCGTGGGTGTACGTCAGTGTCATGGGTTCCCTCCCCGCCGCGCGCCCCCGGTGCGCGTGGCGGAGCGCACGTTATGCGCTCCTGTGAGGGGTGTGGGGTGAGTCGGCCGGGATGTCACTCGAACGGGGGGTCGGGCCGGTCCTGGCGGCCATCGGCCGGGCCGCCCCTTTTCCGGGCCGGTTCCGGCTGCGATGATCAGACCGACAGGGAGTTAACCCGCGTTAACCGGAGGGTGTCATGAGCGAGGAGCGGTACGGGGAGTTCGTGCTGGTACGGCGGCACGGCGACGGCGGCGCGGGGGGCGTCGGGCATGTCGCGGAGCTGGTGCTGGACCGGCCGGGGGCCATGAACGCGGTCTCCACGGAGATGGCCCGTTCCCTCGCCGCCGCCTGCGCCGCGCTCGCCGCCGACCGGGAGGCGCGGGTCGTGGTGCTGACCTCGTCGAACGAGCGGGCGTTCTGCGTCGGCGCCGATCTGAAGGAGCGCAATTCGTTCAGCGACGCCGAGCTGGTGCGACAGCGGCCGCTGGCCCGGGGGGCGTACACCGGGGTGCTGGAGCTGCCGATGCCGACGGTGGCCGCCGTGCACGGGTTCGCGCTGGGGGGCGGCTTCGAACTGGCGCTCGCCTGCGATCTGATCGTGGCCGACCGTACGGCGGTGGTGGGGCTGCCGGAGGTCTCGGTGGGAGTCATGCCCGGTGGCGGCGGTACGCAGCTGCTGCCCCGGCGGGTCGGGGCCGCCCGGGCCGCCGAGCTGATCTTCTCGGCGCGGCGCGTGGAGGCCGTGGAGGCGCTTGGGCTGGGGCTCGTCGACCAGCTGGCGGAGGCCGGACAGGACCGGGCCGAGGCGCTGGCGCTGGCCGCGCGGATCGCCGGGAACTCGCCGGTGGGGCTGCGGGCGGCCAAGCGGGCGCTGCGGCTGGGGCACGGGCTCGACCTGCGCGCGGGGCTGGAGATCGAGGACGCGGCATGGCGGTCGGTGGCGTTCTCCGGGGACCGGGCGGAGGGAGTCGCGGCGTTCAACGAGAAGCGGAAGCCCGAGTGGCCGGGGGAGTGAGGCCCGCACCTGGCACGCGGCATTCGGGCGCGGCACTCGCACGGCGGTACTCGCACGCGGCACTCACCGGTCCGACCCGTTTGGCACCGCAATGACCCCATCGGACCGAAACCTCCCTAACCTGGAGTGATGGGTGAGGACAAGCGGCTCGCCGCTGTGGTGGCGCTGGCCCAGGGGATGGCGGCGGCGCACACTCCGGGGGAGTCGTGGCAGGCCGCCGCGCGCGGTGCGTGCCGGGCGCTGGACGGGAGTTTCGCCGCGCTGTCGGTGTGGGAGCGCGAGCTGGGGCGGCTGCGGGTCCTGGTGAACGTCGGGGAGCGGGCGCCGGACGAGGAGGAGTTCCCGGAGGCCGAGGCCTACCCGGTGCACCAGTTCCCTGAGATCACCGAGTTCCTGCACGAGAGGTGGGCGGGCGGCGGCGGCCCCAACGCCTGGGTGGAGACCGCCGAGGGGCCCGCCGCCGGCACCCCCGGCTACTTCCACCAGCGCGTCGCCGCCCTGCGCCGCCGGGGACGCGGCTGCTGCGTGGTCGCGCCGGTGGTGCTGCACGGCAGGGCCTGGGGCGAGCTGTACGTCGCCCGCGCCTCGGGCGCGCCCGTCTTCGACCGGGGCGACGCCGACTTCGCCACCGTGCTGGCCGCCGTCGTCGCCGCCGGGATCGCGCAGACCGAGCTGCTGGAGGAGGCCCGTCGGCTGGCGTACACCGACGCCCTGACCGGGCTCGCCAACCGCCGTGCGGTCGACGCCCACCTGGACGAGGCCGTGGAGCGGCACCGCGCGGAAGGGGTCGTGGTCAGCCTGGTGGTGTGCGATCTGAACGGGCTCAAGCGGGTCAACGACAGCCAGGGGCACGCGGTCGGGGACCGTCTGCTGGAGCGCTTCGGGTCGGTGCTGTCGCTGTGCGGCGCGATGCTGCCGGGTGCGCTGGCCGCGCGGCTGGGCGGCGACGAGTTCTGTCTGCTGGCGGTCGGGCCGGCCGCCGACGACGTGGTCAAGGCTGCGAACGAACTGTGCCGCAGGTCGGCCGAGTTGGAGCTGGGCGAGGGCGTGGCCTGCGGGGTGGCGTCCACCGGGCACGCCATCGGGCCGGTCGGCTCGGCCCGCCGGCTGTTCCGGCTGGCGGACGCGGCGCAGTACCGTGCGAAGGCGCTGCGCGCCGAGCGGCCCGTGGTGGCCGGCCGGGAGGGTCC
>NZ_JBIAGM010000001.1:0-418651 GCF_042869815.1 Streptomyces sp. NPDC006739 | reverse complement strand
GGTCCCGACGACCCGGTCGTCCGGCTGGCCGACGAGCCGCCCCCGGCGCGGGCCGAGCGCCGGCGCTTCCGGGGCCGCCGGCCGTGATCCGCCGGCCGGGAGGGTCCCGACGACCCGGTCGTCCGGCTGGCCGACGAGCCGCCCCCGGCGCGGGCCGAGCGCCGGCGCTTCCGGGGCCGCCGGCCGTGATCCGCCGGCCGTGGACCCGTGAGCCGTGAGCCGTGAGCCGTGCCACCTTCCGGGTAAGGGGCGAACCACGGCACCACTAGTGACATCCGCGCATTCAATGCGTACGCTCCTGAATATGGATATGCACACTGTGGTGGTGGGGACGTCCGGTGTCACCGCGTCCGACGTTCTCGCCGTGGCGCGCGGCGGCGCCCGCATCGAGCTGTCGGCGGAGGCGGTGGCGGCCCTCGCCGCGGCACGCGGGATCGTGGACGCCCTGGCGGCCAAGCCGGAACCGGTCTACGGCGTCAGCACCGGCTTCGGTGCCCTGGCGACCCGGCACATCAGCCCGGAGCTGCGCGCCCAGCTGCAGCGCAACATCGTCCGCTCGCACGCCGCCGGCATGGGACCGCGGGTGGAGCGCGAGGTCGTACGGGCCCTGATGTTCCTGCGGCTCAAGACCGTCTGCTCGGGACACACCGGCGTCCGGCCCGAGGTCGCCCAGACCATGGCCGACGTGCTGAACGCCGGCATCACCCCGGTCGTGCACGAGTACGGCTCCCTCGGCTGCTCCGGCGACCTGGCCCCGCTCTCCCACTGCGCCCTCACCCTGATGGGCGAGGGCGACGCCGAGGGTCCGGACGGTGTCGTACGACCGGCAGGCGAGCTGCTCGCCGAGCACGGGATCGCCCCCGTCGAACTGCGCGAGAAGGAGGGCCTCGCCCTCCTCAACGGCACCGACGGCATGCTCGGCATGCTGGTCATGGCCCTCGCCGACCTGGACACCCTCTACAAGTCCGCCGACGTCACCGCCGCCCTCTCGCTGGAGGCGCTGCTCGGCACGGACAAGGTCCTCGCCCCCGAGCTGCACGCCATCCGCCCGCACCCGGGGCAGGGCGCCTCCGCCGCCAACATGCTCGCCGTCCTCAAGGGCTCCGAGCTCACCGGGCACCACCAGGACGACGCCCCCCGCGTCCAGGACGCCTACTCCGTGCGCTGCGCCCCGCAGGTGGCCGGTGCCGGCCGTGACACCCTCGCGCACGCCCGTCTGGTCGCCGAGCGCGAGCTGGCCTCCGCCGTCGACAACCCGGTGGTCCTGGCCGACGGGCGCGTCGAGTCCAACGGCAACTTCCATGGCGCCCCGGTCGCCTACGTCCTCGACTTCCTGGCCATCGCCGCCGCCGACCTCGGCTCCATCGCCGAGCGCCGCACCGACCGGCTCCTGGACAAGAACCGCAGCCACGGGCTGCCGCCGTTCCTCGCGGACGACGCGGGCGTGGACTCCGGGCTGATGATCGCCCAGTACACACAGGCCGCCCTGGTGAGTGAGATGAAGCGGCTGGCCGTACCGGCCTCCGCCGACTCCATCCCGTCCTCCGCCATGCAGGAGGACCATGTGTCGATGGGCTGGTCGGCCGCCCGCAAGCTGCGCACCGCCGTCGACAACCTCACCCGGATCGTCGCCATCGAGCTGTACGCCGCGACCCGCGCCATCGAACTGCGCGAGGGACTCACCCCGGCGCCCGCCTCCCGGGCCGTGATCGAAGCGGTACGGGCCGCCGGCGTCCAGGGCCCCGGTCCGGACCGGTTCCTGGCGCCCGACCTGGCCGCCGCCGACGCGTTCGTGCGGGACGGGAGCCTCGTGGCCGCCGCGGAGACGCAGACCGGGCCGCTGCGGTAGCCGTCCGGCACTCACGTGGACGGGCCCCGGCCCCACCGGGGCCCGAACCGTCACTTCAGCTCGGTGGCCTGCGCCTTGACGACCGCGGCGGGCACCGCGTGGGCCTTCTCGGCCATCATCTGAATCCGCCCCGGTCCAGTGCGAGCACCGGGCGGCACTTCTCCTTGGCGGCCGTGACCCGGCTCCTGGCCGGGGCCACCGGCTTCAGTGCGGCGACCTCGTAGCCGCTCACGTCACCCTTGGCGAGGGCCAGCCTCTGCAGCTCCGCGGCGCCCAGCGCCTTCAACTAGAAACCCAGGCGTTCCCGGCGCACCGAATACGCCACGAAACCGGCACCCATGGCCAAGAAGGCCGTGCCGCCGACGACGTACGGAGTGGTGTCGGGGCTTCCCGTGTCGGCGAGTTGGGTGCCGTCCGCCGAGGCCGAGGCGGTCTCGGCGGTCGCCTCCGACACGGCCCTCGCCTGCTGCGTGACCCGTGTCGCCGCCTTCTCGGCTCTCGCCGGGGCGTCCTGGGACGCGTGGGCGGACGGGACGAACCACAGGGCGCACAGGAGGGTCCCTGCGGCGGTGGCGGTCAGCAACGGGCGGCGAGCGGATGACACGGAATATCGATCCCCTTGTGACGCTGGCGAATTGGCCGTGTGGGGCGATGTTAGTGAAAGTCGCGGGTCACGGGAAAGTCACGGGAGGTTTCAGTCGTACGCTCCCGCCATGAGCACACCAGAGACATCACGTTTTGTACGCCTCAGGGTGGATCTGGTCCTCGAAGTCGAGGACCAGGACGCCCTGACCAAGGCCGCGCTGCGCCGCCTCGCCGGCGATGCCGAACTGCCGCAGGAGGAGCGGACCCACGCCGAGGCGGCTGTGACGGAAGACACCGCCGAGGCCCTGGCGTATCTCGTCGATCCGTTCGACCTGGTCAGCGAGGTGCCCGGCGTCGACCTCCAGCAGGCCTCCTGGTCCAGCGAGCGGATCGAGTACGACCCGGACTCGCCGGACTGGGAGATCGACGGGGATGATGGGGACGACGACGAAGAAGAAGAGGGCGGCATCGGCTGAGCGTCCCGGGGAACGCGTGACCCCGGACGGCAACCGCCGTCCGGGGTCTTTTCGTCTCAGGGGGCGCACGGCCGACTCCCGCACCCCCTGCCCCGGGCGGAGTGGTGTGGACCACACTCCGAAGAAAGTGGAACGGGACGAACCGGCCGTAGCGTTGAAGGTTCTCAACGGGGGAATCTCGGGGTTCGCGAACTCGGCAACGATGGAGAAGCGTGTGATGACGGACAGTAAGCGGCGCAAGGGCCTCATGGCCGCGTCCGCACTGCTCGGCGGTGTGCTGGTGCTCTCGGCCTGTTCCGGTGGCGACCACAAGTCGTCCGCCGGCGGCGGTGGCGACAGCTCACAGGCCCAGGCCGACGAGGCGGCAGCCAAGAAGTCGTCCAAGGCCCAGATCACGATCACGCCCAAGGACGGCTCGAACAACGCCTCCATCAACAACTCCGCCGCCGTCACCGTCGCCAAGGGCACCCTCACCAGCGTGAGCATGACCACGGCGGACGGAAAGGCCGTGCCCGGCGCGCTGTCCGCCGACAGGACGAGCTGGAAGCCCACCGCCCAGCTGGACCGCTCGACCACCTACAAGGTCGCCGCCGCCGCCAAGGACTCCGACGGTCTGGTCGCGCACGAGAACGCCTCCTTCACCACGGTCTCCCCGGCCAACAGCTTCATAGGCAACTTCACGCCGGAGGACGGCTCCACCGTCGGCGTCGGCATGCCCGTGTCGATCAACTTCGACAAGGCGATCACCAACAAGGCGGCCGTGCAGAAGGGCATCACGGTCAGCTCCAGCAGCGGCCAGGAGGTCGTGGGCCACTGGTTCAACGCCAACCGCATCGACTTCCGTCCGGAGCAGTACTGGAAGGAGAACTCCACCGTCACGCTGAAGCTCAACCTCGACGGTGTCCAGGGCGCGAGCGGCGTCTACGGCGTCCAGCAGAAGACGATCACCTTCCACATCGGCCGCAACCAGGTCTCCTACGTCGACGCGAAGACCAAGCAGATGAAGGTCGAGCAGGACGGCAAGGTCGTCAAGACCATCCCGATCTCCGCCGGTTCCCCCGAGCACACCACGTACGAAGGCATCATGGTGATGTCCGAGAAGTTCAAGCAGACCCGGATGAACGGCGCGACCGTCGGCTTCACGGACGACGACGGCAAGGGCGAGTACGACATCAAGGACGTGCCGCACGCCATCCGCCTCACCAACTCCGGCACCTTCCTGCACGGCAACTACTGGGGCGCGAAGTCCATCTTCGGCAGCGTCAACACCAGCCACGGCTGCGTGGGCCTGTCCGACACCAAGGGCGCGAACGATCCGAACACCCCGGCCGCGTGGATGTACAGCCACTCGATCCTCGGTGACGTGGTCGTCGTCCAGAACACCGGCGACAAGACCGTGGCCCCGGACAACGGCCTCAACGGCTGGAACATGAACTGGGCGCAGTGGAAGGCCGGTTCGGCCGTCTGACCCGTCTGACCCGTCCGCCCCGGCCCCGTCCGGCCTCCGGTTCACCGCCGGTCCACAGCTCCCGATGCCGCCCCCAGGGGCGGCATCGGCGTTTCCGGGGCGGCCCACGGCCTTCTCATGCATCTCTTATGACGGCCTTATCCAGTCATCACGGCGGGTCCCTACCTTGCGGCCATGTTCTTCACCTACTTGAGGCGCGAGCTGCGCCGCCGCAGAAAGGCGGCCCTCGTCGTCGCCTCCGGTCTCGCCCTCGGCATCGCGCTGGTCATCGTGGTCAACTCCGTGTCCAACGGCATGGGCAAGGCCCAGGACAAGGTCCTCCAGTCGCTCTACGGCCTGGGTACGGACATGACGGTCACCAAGGCGGCCGACCCGACCGCCGACAGCTCCCAGCGGCCCCGCTTCAGCTTCGGCGCGCGGCAGAACGGCGACGCCTCGACCCAGAGCAGCGACCGGGTCCGGGTGCAGGGCTTCACCACCCTGGCCGCCTCCACCGTCTCCGAAGTGGCGGGCCAGAGCGGTGTCTCCTCGGCGGCCGGCGGCCTGAGCCTCGATGTGATCAAGGTCAGCGGCCAGTTCACCCGGGGCCAGTTCCGGCAGAACGGCAACGGCAACGGCGGCGGCGAGCAGGGCGGCGGCCGCGGCGGCGGGCAGCCGCAGGGTGAGGTGCAGGGCGGCGGCGCCAACTTCGACGTCAACCAGTACACGGTCTTCGGCACCGACGTCACCAGGACGAGGCTGGGCCCGCTGACCTCGTCGAAGATCACCGGCGGCCGCACCTTCAAGCCCACCGAGACCGATGCCAGGGTCGCGGTGGCCGACTCGGCGTACGCCAAGGAGAAGAACTACAAGGTCGGTTCCACCGTCACCGTCAAGGGCGTCACGTTCACGGTGATCGGCCTCGCGACCGCCGACAGCGGTGACGCGGCGGCCGATCTGTACATCCCGCTCCAGCAGGCGCAGACCCTGGCCGGCGAGAAGGACAAGGTCACCACGATCTACGTGAGGGCGACCGACTCGCAGCGGATCGACTCCGTCAAGAGCGCCATCCAGAAGAACGTCTCCGGTACGACGGTGACGACCTCGGCCGACCTCGCCAAGACCGTCTCCGGCTCCCTCTCCACCGCCTCCAGCCTGGCCGCCAACGTCGGCAGATGGCTGTCCGTCGCGGTACTGCTGGCCGCCTTCCTGGTCGCCGGACTGCTCACCTCCGCCGCCGTCTCCCGGCGGGTGCGGGAGTTCGGCACGCTCAAGGCGCTGGGCTGGAAGTCGGGCCGGGTGACCCGGCAGGTGGTCGGCGAGGCCATGGTCAACGGCCTGGTCGGCGGCGCCCTCGGTATCGCGCTGGGCCTCGCGGGCGCGTACGCCGTCACCGCGATCAGCCCCTCGCTGCAGGCACAACTCGGCGCCACCGGCGGCGGCTCGGGAGGCTCCGGCGGCTTCGGCGGCGGTGGCGGCTTCGGCGGGGGCGGCTTCGGCGGCCAGGGCCGCCGGGCGGCGAAGACCCTGGAGGTGGCGCTCACCGCGCCGGTGAGCCTGACGACGATCGCGCTGGCGGTCGCGCTGGCGGTCGCCGGTGGTCTGATCGCGGGGGCGTTCGGCGGCTGGCGGGCGTCGCGACTGCGGCCGGCGGACGCGCTGCGGCGCGTCGAGTAGACGCCCCCGGACCGCCCCCCGGCGCCTCCCCGCGAACGCCTCCCCCCGAACGCGTCCCCCGAACCCACCCAGGAGCGAGCGACATGTACGAACTCAGAAACGTCACCAAGCACTACGCCCGGGGCAAGGACACCGTCGTCGCCCTCGACGGCGTCGACCTGACCATAGGCGACGGCGACCGCCTGGTCATCCAGGGCCCGACCGGCGGCGGCAAATCGACACTGCTGCAAATGCTCGGCGGCCTGGACCGCCCCTCCTCCGGTGAGGTGGTCCTGGACGGAACCGACCTGGCCAGACTCTCCGAGGGCCGCCTGACAAGGGTTCGCAGCGAGAGCATCGGCTTCGTCTTCCAGTCCTTCAACCTCATTCCCACCCTGACCGCCCAGGAGAACGTCGAAACAGCCCTGGTACCGCTGGGCGTGAAGGTGAGGGAGCGCCGGGAACGGGCCGCCGAGGCGCTGCGCTCGGTCGGACTCGGCGAGCGCCTGGCCCATCTGCCCTCCGAGATGTCCGGCGGGCAGCAGCAGCGCGTCGCCATCGCCCGTGCGCTGGTCAAGCAGCCCAAGGTACTGCTCGCCGACGAGCCCACCGGCAACCTGGACGAGGGAACGCGCGACGAGATCATGGACGTACTCGAACGCATGTGGAAAGAGCACGGGTTGACGTTCGTCATGGTCACCCACGACTCCGCGATCGCGAAGCGGGCCCCGCGTCTGGCGACCCTTCGCGCAGGAAGGATCACGGTGAAGGAGAACGCCGGCGCGTAACGCCCGCTCCGGCTCTATTGAGTCGGCTGATCACCCCCCGGCATACTGCGTGCCTCGGGGGGTGGCGTACACGCGTACGAGACTCCCTCCGACCGGGTGAACGGGGAATTCGCCCGGCACTTCATCTCCAGGGGGAGACTTGCGCAGACAAGTGAAAAGAGCCGCCGCGGCCGGTGTCGCCACCGCCGCGGCCGTCGCCCTCGCCGCCGGCATGACCAGCCCGGCGTCGGCGAAGACCGACCAGCGAGCCGCCCCGGCCGCCGCTTCCACGCTCACCGCCGAGCACCATGTCACCCTGATCACCGGCGACCGCGTCGACCTCGACGCCAAGGGCCGTGTCGTCGGTCTGCGGCGGGCCGCGGGACGCGAGCACATACCCTTCCAGGTCCGCAGGAGCGCCGGTCACACGCTGGTCGTGCCCGCCGACGCGGCCGCCCTGGTCGCCTCCGGCACGCTGGACGAGCGGCTGTTCGACGTCACCGAGCTGAACCAGGCCGCCACCCGCACGGCGCAGCGGGGCGGCCTGAAGGTCATCGTCGGTTACCGCGGCACCGCCACCGCCGCGAAGAGCGGCGTCCGCGACGCCGGCACCCTGCGCCGCAGCCTCAAGGCGCTGAACGCGGACGCCGTACAGACCCCGGCCAAGGCGTCGGCCCGGCTGTGGCACGCGCTCACCGACGGCGACAAGGCCGCCGCCGGTATCGCGCACGTCTGGCTCGACGGCGTCCGCAGGGCGAGCCTGGACCAGTCCGTGCCGCAGATCGGCGCGCCCACGGCCTGGAAGGCCGGCTACACCGGCAAGGGCGTGAAGGTCGCCGTCCTGGACACGGGTGTCGACACGACCCACCCGGACCTCAAGGACCAGGTGGTCGAGTCCAAGAACTTCACCACGGCCGCCGACGCCATGGACCACTTCGGCCACGGCACGCACGTCGCCTCCATCGTGGCGGGCACCGGCGCCAAGTCGGGCGGCAGGTACAAGGGCGTCGCTCCGGACGCCAAGATCCTCAACGGCAAGGTGCTCGACGACACCGGCGCGGGCGAGGACTCCGGGATCCTGGCCGGCATGGAGTGGGCGGCCGCGCAGGGCGCCTCCGTCATCAACCTGAGCCTGGGCGGCTACGACAGTCCCGGGATCGACCCGCTCGAGGCCGAGGTCAACAAGCTCTCCGCCGAGAAGGGCGTCCTGTTCGCGATCGCCGCGGGCAACGGCGGCCCCGAGTCGGTCGGTTCGCCGGGCAGCGCGGACGCCGCGCTCACCGTCGGCGCCGTCGACAAGAAGGACAAGCTGGCGGACTTCTCCTCCACCGGCCCGCGCAACGGAGACGGCGCCATCAAGCCCGACGTCACCGCGCCCGGCGTGGACATCACCGCCGCCGCGGCCAAGGGCAGCGTCATCGACCAGGAGCAGGGCGAGAAGCCGGACGGCTATCTGACCCTCTCCGGTACGTCGATGGCGGCCCCGCACGTCGCCGGCGCCGCCGCCATCCTCAAGCAGGAACACCCCGACTGGGGCTACGCCGAGCTGAAGGCAGCCCTGACCGGCTCCGCGAAGGGCGGCAACTACACGCCGTTCCAGCAGGGTTCGGGCCGTATCGCCGTCGACCGGGCCATCAAGCAGTCCGTGATCGCCGACCCGGTGTCGGTGAGCTTCGGCATCCAGCAGTGGCCGCACACCGACGACAAGCCGGTCACCCGGCAGGTCACCTACCGCAACCTCGGGGCCAAGGACGTCACCCTCACCCTGGCCGTCACCGCCCGCGACCCCAAGGGCCAGACGGCCCCCGCGGGCTTCTTCAGGCTCACCCGGACCAGCGTGACGGTCCCGGCACACGGCAAGGCCTCCGTCGGCCTCACCACCGACACCAGGCTGGGCGGCACCCTGGACGGCGCCTACTCCGCGTACGTGACGGCGACGGGCGGCGGCCAGACGGTCCGCACGGCCGCCGCGGTGACCCGCGAGGTGCAGTCGTACGACGTCACGCTGAAGTTCATCGGCCGTGACGGCAAGCCGACCCCGAACCACACCGCCGACCTGACCGGCGTCTCCGGCCTGGCGGCCGGCCGGGACCTCGCGCCGTCCGACCCGTCCGGCACGGTGAAGGTGCGCGCGCCCAAGGGCGGCTACATCCTCACCGCCTCCGTCTTCGTGGACCCGAAGGACGGCAGCAAGGGCCTCGACTGGCTCGCGCGGCCGAAGCTGGACGTCACCGGGAACCAGACGATCACCCTGGACGCGCGCACGGCCGAGCCGGTGGACATCACCGTCCCCGACGCGGGCGCCAAGCCGGTGCTCGCCGCGCCCGAGTTCGACGTCACGGCGGGCGACGGCCAGTACGGCTTCGGGTGGCTCCTGAGCGGCTACGACAACTTCCGCACCGCCCACCTGGGCCCGCAGCCGGCCGCCGGCACCCTGTACCAGCAGTGGGCCGCCGACTGGACCAAGGGCGCCGGCGAGGAGTTCGACACCACGACCGGCGCCGTCGTCAGCCGGTTCGCCACCGGTTACTCCAAGCACTACAAGGCGTCCGAACTGGCCACGGTGAAGGCCGGGCTGGGCGCCGCGGCCGGCGGCAAGAAGGGCTCCGTCACCGCGACCGGCTGGCTGCCCGAGTCCTCCGGCGCGTACTCGATCAGCATCGCGCAGCCGCTGCCCGGCACCCGCACGCTGCACCTGTCCACCACGGGCGGGGTGAAGTGGGGGCTGGAGTTCGAGCAGGACGGCGGGGTCGACCAGGAGGGCTTCCCGATCGCCGAGGCGTACTACACGCTGGGCGCGCCGCAGACCTTCGTGGCGGGCAGGACCTACACGAAGACCTTCAACACGGCCGTCTTCGGTCCGCACCTCGACGCGGCTTCCGGCCTCTTCCGCACCGGCAACCAGATCTCGGGGACGATCCCGCTGTTCGCCGACGGCGCCGGGCACGCCGGTTCCTCCCTGTTCACGTCGGTGGCCACGACGCTGTACCGCAACGGCACCGAGGTCGGCTCCAACAAGGACCCGCTGTTCGGCGAGGAGTCGTTCACGGTCCCGTCCGCCGACGCCGAGTACCGGCTGACCACGTCGGTCATCCGGACGGTCAGGGTCGCGGCGGCCTCCACCCGGATCGACGCGAGCTGGACCTTCCACTCCAGGAAGGCGTCCGGCGCGGGCCCGACGAAGCTCCCGGCCTCCACGGCCCGCTTCAACGCCCCGACCGGCCTGGACAGCCGGGTCGAGGCGGACCGCACGGTCACCTTCCCGGTCACCGTGGAGGGCGCGGCCGCCGGCCGCAACCTGCAGTCCCTGGGGGTGTGGGTGTCGTACGACTACGGCCAGACCTGGAAGAAGCTGGACGTCGTCAACGGCCGGATCACGGTGAAGAACCCCGGGAAGGGGCAGGCGATCTCCTTCCACGCCAAGATCGCCGACAAGCAGGGCAACAGGTCGACGATCTCGATCTACAACGCCTACTACGGCAAGTGACCGTCTCACCCTGAGCGGCCTGTCCGGGACCATGCGTCCCGGGCAGGCCGTCGCCGTGTCCGCCCGGCCGGAACCGGCGGGCACGGCGGATCGGAACCGGCGGACGGTGGATGCGACCGCTCAGCCGCCGGCCCCGGCCCGTGTCGCGTCCGCCCCCCAGCTCGCCAGCAGCCGGAGCGCCTCCGCCGACGGAGAACCCGGCTCGGCGTGGTACGTGATCAGGCCCTGCCCGGTGTCGTCGGCCAGCCGGAACGACTCGAAGGAGAGGGTGAGGTCGCCGACGAGGGGGTGGCGCAGGTGCTTGACGCCGTAGCTCTTCTCCCGGACGTCATGGGTGGCCCACAGCCGACGGAACTCCTCGCTCTTGACGGAGAGTTCACCGACCAGGGCGGACAGCCGCGGGTCGTCCGGGTAGCAGCCCGCCTCCATGCGCAGGATGCTGACGACGTCGTACGCCTTCTGCTCCCACTCCACGAACAGCTCGCGGTACTCGGGCTTCAGGAACACCAGCCGCGCCCAGTTCCGCTCCTGGGCCGGCAGCTCCGACCAGTCGCCGAAGACGGCCGACGCCATCCGGT
This sequence comes from Streptomyces sp. NPDC006739, assembly GCF_042869815.1. Classification (NCBI taxonomy): domain Bacteria; kingdom Bacillati; phylum Actinomycetota; class Actinomycetes; order Kitasatosporales; family Streptomycetaceae; genus Streptomyces; species Streptomyces sp. NPDC006739. The sequence goes on along the minus strand of NZ_JBIAGM010000001.1, from coordinate 407,806 downwards.
TCCAGACGAGGATGTCCGTGTGCCGGCCGGAGATGTACGCCGGCACCCCGTCCATCGTGTCCAGCAGCTGCCGCAGGGCCCCGCGCACCTGCTGCGACCGCGGGGCCGTCTTCTTCTTGTGCTGCTTGGGCTTCGCGAGGTGGGTGAGGTGGGCGTGCTCGGCGTCGGTCAGCCGCAGCGCGCGGGCGATGGAGCCGAGCACCTCCGCCGAGACGTTGCGCCCGTTGCCCTGTTCGAGCCGTGTGTAGTACGCCACCGACACCCCGGCCAGCTGCGCCAGTTCCTCGCGCCGCAGCCCCGGCACCCGGCGGTGCCGGCCGAAGTCCGGCAGACCCACGTCCTCCGGCTTCAGACGGGCCCGCCGGGTGCGCAGGAACTCGCTCAGTTCGGCGCGCCGGTCGAGGGGCGCCCCGGAAAGTGGGGGCTGTGTGTCCATACGTCCAGTATTCATGGTCGTACGACCGCGAACCTGACCCCGCCAGTGGTACGCACGGCAGTCGTACGCAGAGCTGTGAGCTGGGTGAGGCCGGTGATGTGGGGCAGGGTGGAGGACGTACCCGGTCACGAGACATCCGAAGGCAGTCGGGTACGGAACCTGCTAGGAGAACCCCGGCATGACCACTGTTGCTGCGTACGCCGCTCCCGCCGCGAAGGCCCCGCTGGAGCGGACGACCATCGAGCGCCGCGCGGTCGGCGAGTTCGACGTCCTGATCGACATCAAGTTCGCCGGCATCTGCCACTCCGACATCCACCAGGCCCGTGAGGGCTGGGGCCAGGCCATCTTCCCGATGGTCCCCGGCCACGAGATCGCGGGTGTCGTCTCCGAGGTCGGCTCCGGCGTCACCAAGTTCGCCGTCGGCGACCGGGTGGGCGTCGGCTGCATGGTCGACTCCTGCCGCGAGTGCGAGAACTGCCGGGCCGGTCTGGAGCAGTACTGCACCGGTGGCGGTATGACCGGCACGTACAACGCCGTCGGCAAGGACGGCCGGCCCACCTACGGCGGCTACTCCGAGAAGATCGTCGTCGACGAGAACTACGTCCTGCGCATCCCCGACGGCCTCTCCCTCGACGTCGCCGCCCCGCTCCTGTGCGCCGGCATCACCACCTACTCGCCGCTGAGGCACTGGAACGCCGGCCCCGGCAAGAAGGTCGCCGTCGTCGGCTTCGGCGGCCTCGGCCACATGGGCGTGAAGATCGCGCACGCGCTGGGCGCCGAGGTGACCGTGCTCTCGCAGTCCCTGCGCAAGCAGGACGACGGCCTGAAGCTGGGCGCCGACCACTACTACGCCACCAGCGACCCGCAGACCTTCGAGGAGCTGCGCGGCACCTTCGACCTGATCCTCTCCACCGTCTCGGCCCCGCTGGACCTCGACGCGTTCCTGTCCCTGCTGAAGACGGACGGCGCGTTCGTGAACGTCGGCGCCCCGGAGGAGCCCGTGGCCCTCAACCTCTTCTCGGTCATAGGCGGCCGCAAGACGCTGGCCGGCTCCGGCATCGGCGGCATCCAGGAGACCCAGGAGATGCTTGACTTCTGCGCGGCGCACGGCTTCGGTGCGGAGATCGAGCTGATCGGCGCCGACCAGATCAACGAGGCCTACGAGCGGGTGCTGGCGAGCGACGTCCGGTACCGGTTCGTGATCGACACGGCCACGATCTGACGGGCGGGCGGGGCAAGCGGCGGCGCCGGGGGTGCGCGGGGTCCGCGACGCCGGCGGTCACCCTGTGCTAGCCTCCTGCGCTTGCGCACGCGCGGTGGCCCCGCGCCGGCCGCACGTTCCTGCCGGGCCTTCCTCGGTACGTTCCCCAGCGGAAGGCTTGCCATGAACCATCCCGACCACTCCAGCCACCCGGTCGCGTCCTTCGCCGACCTGGAACTGCCGGGCGCGGTGCTGAGCACCCTCACCGACCTCGGCGTGCGTGAGCCCTTCCCGATCCAGGCGGCCACGCTGCCCAGCGCCCTCGCGGGCCGCGACGTCCTGGGGCGCGGGCGCACCGGCTCCGGCAAGACACTCGCCTTCGGCCTGCCGCTGCTCGTCCGGACGGCCGGGCGGCGCGCCAAACCGAAGCAGCCCCTCGCGCTGGTCCTGGTGCCCACCCGGGAGCTGGCCCAGCAGGTCACCGACGCACTCGCGCCCTACGCCGACGCACTCCGGCTACGGACGGCCACCGTCGTCGGCGGCATGTCGATCGGACGGCAGACCGCCGCACTGCGCGACGGGGCGGAGGTCGTCGTCGCCACCCCCGGCCGTCTGCACGACCTCGTCGAGCGCAAGGCCTGCCACCTGGGACAGGTACGGATCACCGTTCTCGACGAGGCCGACCAGATGTGCGACATGGGCTTCCTGCCGCAGGTCACCGAGGCTCTCGACCAGGTGCACCCCGACGGTCAGCGGATGCTGTTCTCCGCCACCCTGGACCGTGACGTCGACGATCTGGTCCGCCGCCACCTCCACGACCCCGTCGTCCACTCGGTCGACCCGTCCGCGGGCTCGGTCACGACGATGAACCACCACGTTCTGGTCGTCCACGGTCCCGACCGGTACGCCGTCACCACGGAGATAGCCGCCCGCGACGGCCGCGTCCTGCTGTTCCTGGACACCAAGCACGCCGTCGACCAGCTCACCCGGCATCTGCGGGCCAGTGGAGTGCACGCCGCGGCCCTGCACAGCGGCAAGTCCCAGCCGCAGCGCACCCGCACCCTCGCGCAGTTCAAGAACGGCCAGGTCACCGCCCTGGTCGCGACCAATGTCGCGGCCCGGGGCCTGCACGTCGACGACCTCGACCTCGTCGTCAACGTCGACCCGCCCACCGACCCCAAGGACTATGTGCACCGCGCGGGCCGCACCGCCCGGGCCGGTGAGTCCGGCAGCGTCGTCACCCTGGCGCTGTCGGGTCAACGCCGCGAGCTGAGCCGGCTGATGGCCGAGGCCGGCATCGAACCGACGGTCACCAAGGTGCGCTCGGGAGAGGCCGAGCTGAGCAGGATCACCGGGGCCAGGACCCCCTCCGGCGCCCCGCTCGACGGCGGCCCCGCCGCCCCCCGGCCCAAGAACACCAACGCCCCCTTCCGCGGCCTGGGCACCAGCAAGGACACCTCCCGCGGCACCGGCGGCACGTCCCGGAAGACCGGCGAGGCCCGCAGACTCGCCGAGGCCCGGAAGGCGGCCCGGGTACGCCGCGGCGGCTGAGAACCACCGCCGCCCTGGGGGAGGGGACGTCAGTCACCCGCAGGACTGGGAGCGAGCCCGGTCGGGCACGAGGCGCCCCAGTTCGTCTCGAACGGGGTACTCAGCCTGATCCCCGTCCCGCCCAGCCCGCAGTACCCGGCCGGGTTCTTGTCCAGGTACTGCTGGTGGTATCCCTCCGCAGGATAGAACCGCCGGCCCCGCGCCGGGAGGATCTCCGTGGTGATCGTGCCGTAGCCGGAGGCGGTGAGGGTCTTCTGGTAGGCCGTGCGGGAGGCCTCGGCGGCCGCCGCCTGCTCGGGGGTGTGGGTGTGGATCGCCGAGCGGTACTGCGTGCCCACGTCGTTGCCCTGGCGGAAGCCCTGCGTGGGGTCGTGGGACTCCCAGAAGGTCTTCAGGAGGCGGTCGTACGAGAGGAGACGGGGGTCGTGGACCACGCGGACGACCTCCGTGTGGCCGGTCAGACCCGAGCACACCTCCTCGTACAGGGGGTTCTCGGTGTGGCCGCCCTGATAGCCGACCAGGGTGGTCCAGACGCCGCCCGGGAGCTGCCAGAACTTGCGTTCGGCGCCCCAGAAGCAGCCCAGGGCGAAGTCGGCGACCTCCAGTCCCTCGGGGTAGGGGCCGAGCAGGGGGTTGCCGAGGACGGTGTGGCGGCCGGGAACCTCGAACACCGGTGCCGGCCGGCCCTTGAGTGCCTGTTCGGGGGTGGGCAGCCGGGGCGTGCGGCCGAAGAGCATGGGATCTCCCTGTCCGTCCGGAGGGATGAGGGCCGGCGCGGCGGCGAGGTCACCGCCGGGCTTGAGGCATCGTGACCGACAACGGTTCCGGGTCCTCCGGAATTCCGTTCGGGCGGTTGTCTCGGCCGACCTCGGTCCTCCTCAGACGTACTGCGGCGCCGGCGGCAGCAGTGCCCGCAGCGGTCCCGTGTCGGGGGTGTCCGCGAGTGCCGCCGTCACCGCGGCGTCGAGCCTGGCCTCGGGGCCGCCGTCCGGGCCGCCCTCCGAGGTCCACCCGGGCAGCCGGACGACGGCCGGCCGGGACCAGGAGAACTCCCAGCACAGCAGCGAACAGGCGCTGAACTCGGCCAGCACCATGCTCTGCAGCGACTCCCGCAGCACGGGCCGTACCGACTCCCTGAAGGCATGGCCCCGCGCCGGCGCCGCCTCCTCGGGCAGCGGCAGCCGCCGGGCCAGCCGCCACAGCCGGCCGTCCTCGATGAGCCGCAGCAGCGCGGGAAGGGTGGGCGCCTGCCTGGTGTAGGACCCCAGGGCCCGGTGCAGCGGGGTGTCGAGGCCCGCCAGGCCCTTGGCCATCGAGTCGTCCAGCAGGTCCTGCCAGGCGCCGGCCCGCCGGAACGCGAGCAGTTCCTCCGAGAGGACCGCGTCCTCCAACGCGGCCAGCGTCCGCCCCGGATCGGCGAGGACCGCCGATGCGGCGCCCCCGGGCTCCTCGGCGCGGCCGTCGGGGGGCAGCGCGTCGACGCGCCGCACGCGCTCGGCGACCGGCGGATGCGGGTCGTACGGCGACGAGGGCGCTGCCGGGAGCCGCGTGCGCAGCCGCGCCAGGTCCGGTTCGCGGGCCGTGAGCATCCGGCCGAAGCCGCCGAAGAACTCGCCGCGCGGCGGCAGCAGCCGTACCGGAACACCGAGGGTGGCGTAGGAGCGGAGGTAGAAGTCGTGGGCGGCGGCGAGCAGCTGGATCTCCCGCAGCGCCGAGGCGGTCGCCTCGCGCCCGGCGATCCGGGCGGCGGTGAGGTCGGCGGCGTACTCCTGGTCACGTGCCGTGGCCAGCGAGGCCCGCAGACAGAGCTTCGCGTACGGGAGGTGGAGCGCCGCGGTCATCCGGTCCGCCATCCCGGCGCCGGGGCCGCCGTGTCCACCGCCCGTCGTGTCGTCCCGCTCGCCGTGCGCCGTGGCGTGGAGTCGGCCGACGATCCGGGCGAGCCGCGCCCGGCCGCGTGCGACGAGCGCGGACAGCCGGGTGTCGCCGCCGGTGAAGTGGCCGTACTCATGGGCGAGTACGGCGCGCAGCTGGGCCTCGCTCAGGCCGGTCATGAGCGGCACCCCGAGGTGCAGACGGCGCGGTCCGGGGCGCAGACCGAGCAGCCGCGGCTCCTCGGTGACGACGGCGCCGACGTCGCCGGTGAGCACGATGCGCTCCGGGGCGCGGGTGCCGGCGGCGTCGGCGAGTTCGCGCACCAGGGCCCACAGCCGGGGCTCGTCGGACTCGGTGACCGGGATGCCCGGCGGGTCCTCCCCGGAAGGCGTGCGCATCATGGACATGCCGCGTACGACGGGGACGGCGAGCACCACCGAGACCAGGACGGTCGCACCGGCGACGGCGTCGGTGACCGGGCCGTGCGCCCGGGCGACCGCCACGACGCCGAGAAGGGCCGGCACGGCGAGCAGCAGCGGACTCAGCAGACGGAAGCCGCACAGCAGGACAAGTGCGCGCAGCGCGCGCGGAGTTGCGCCCATCGGGCAGTTCCCCCCACAGGACCCTGAGAACAGGACAACAACAGGGCGTCGATGAACGCCGTGAACAGCGAGAACGTCAGCTGAGCAGGGTCGCCGGGCTGCCGCCGTTCGCCTCGTAGCCCGCCACCGCCAGGGCACGGTAGAGGGCGAACTCCGCGGCCGGGTCGGCGGACAGCGTCCAGGGCAGGGCGCCCACATGGCCGTCGACATGTATCAGCTGGTCCATGGCCTCGGCCCAGCGCTCGGCGCGGACCAGGAAGAACACCAGGAGGTGGCGGACGTGGGCCGACATCGGGTCGTCGGGGCGCGCCGCGTGCACGGCGTGCAGGGCGCCGTGGACCGCCTTGGTGACGACCTCGCTCTGGTAGAAGCCGCTGACCAGGTTCACCTCGGGGAGGTGCTCGAAGACCGCGAACAGCGGCAGCGCGGCGAGCAGGGAGCCCCGGGGGGCGCGGGCCGCCGCGGCCTGGGCGAAGGTGTACGCCAGCTCCCGCGAGCCGTGCCACTTCTCGCACCAGTAGTGCAGCGCGGCCAGATGCGCCCCCATGTGGTTCGGGGCGCGGTCCAGGATCCTCAGCCACAGCTTCTCGAACTCGGGCTGCGCGTACCCGAGGCCGCGCGCCACCGACAGTTCGACGATGTGCGGGACCGGGTCGTCCAGGGCCAGCAGCGCCGCCTGGGCGCAGGCGTCCCTGGCCTCCTCCATGATGATCCGGAAGTCGTCCGTCCCCGGGGTCGACGTGCGCCAGGCCTGCTGCACCAGGAACTCCGCGTGGACGGCCGCGCCGCCCGCGTCCTTGGGCTGTTCGGCGCGCCAGACGCGCAGCCACTGGCCGCCCGGGGTCTCACTGACCCCGCCGGGCCGCTGCCGCAGTTCCAGCGCCGCCGCGCCCGCGAAGGCCTGCACGCGCTGCCAGCGCCGCTCGCCGTCCGTCTCCGTGCCGGCCAGCAGCTGGGCGGCCGCCCGGTAGTCCTGGGTGCGCTGGACCAGCTCCAGGACGTCGAACAGGTCCTGGTCGGGGCCGGGCATCCGGATGTCCAGCTCCTCCTGGAGCGCGAAGCCGTAGTTCGCCGGGTCGGCGGCGTCCGGATGGTCCGGGGACACCTGCTCGATGACCCCGCTCCTGCGCATCATGAGCGGGGCCGGCCCGAAGCCGGGCGCACGCCCCGGACGCAGGCCGCCGCGCCGGGCGCGCAGGATCGGGCGCAGCACGAAGGCCAGCATGGCCAGTGCCATCAGGACCCAGAGAATCTCCATGCCTCCAAGCGAACCAGACGTCTGTGACAATTGGCCAACCCCGGCCGCCCGGCCTGTGGAAAACCCGGCTCTGGCCCACCGTCCGGCACCGGCGCGCTCGGCGCACTACGCTCGGGGCTCATGAGCGACAGGCACATCAGTCAGCATTTCGAGACCCTCGCGATCCACGCGGGCAACACCGCCGATCCCCTCACCGGCGCGGTCGTCCCGCCGATCTACCAGGTCTCGACCTACAAGCAGGACGGCGTGGGCGGTCTGCGCGGCGGCTACGAGTACAGCCGCAGCGCCAACCCGACCAGGACCGCCCTGGAAGAGAACCTCGCCGCGCTGGAGGGCGGCCGCCGCGGCCTCGCGTTCGCGTCCGGCCTGGCGGCCGAGGACACCCTGTTGCGTACGCTGCTCGGCCCGGGCGACCACGTGGTCATCCCGAACGACGCGTACGGCGGCACGTTCCGCCTCTTCGCGAAGGTCGTCACCCGGTGGGGCGTGGAATGGTCCGTCGCCGACACCTCCGACCCGGCGGCGGTCCGGGCGGCCATCACCCCGAAGACCAAGGCGGTCTGGGTGGAGACGCCCTCCAACCCGCTGCTCGGCATCACCGACATCGCCGCCGTCGCTCAGGTCGCCCACGACGCGGGCGCGAAGCTCGTCGTCGACAACACCTTCGCCACGCCCTACCTCCAGCAGCCGCTCTCGCTCGGCGCGGACGTCGTCGTGCACTCCCTGACGAAGTACATGGGCGGCCACTCGGACGTGGTCGGCGGCGCGCTGATCGTGTCCGACCCGGGGCTGGGCGAGGAGCTGGCGTACCACCAGAACGCGATGGGCGCGGTCGCCGGCCCCTTCGACTCCTGGCTGGTGCTGCGCGGCACGAAGACCCTCGCCGTGCGCATGGACCGGCACAGCGAGAACGCCACGCGGATCGCCGACATGCTGAGCCGGCACGCGCGCGTGACGAGCGTCCTGTACCCGGGACTGCCCGAGCACCCCGGTCACGAGGTCGCCGCCAAGCAGATGAAGGCGTTCGGCGGCATGATCTCCTTCCGGGTCGAGGGCGGCGAGGAAGCGGCCGTCGAGGTGTGCGACCGGGCGAAGGTGTTCACCCTCGGCGAGTCCCTCGGCGGTGTCGAGTCCCTGATCGAGCACCCCGGACGCATGACGCACGCATCCGCCGCCGGCTCGGCCCTGGAGGTCCCCGGTGACCTCGTCCGCCTCTCCGTCGGCATCGAGAACGTCGACGACCTGCTGGAGGACCTTCAGCAGGCCCTCGGCACGAAGTAGTCACCAGTTGCTGACCGGTGGAGTCGTCTGGGAGGGCGGCTCCACCCAGGGGCGGGCCGTCAGCGCCCAGACGGTGAACGCGACGGCCGCGGCGATCAGCAGCAGCCACAGCAGCCGGCGGGCCGCCGTGCGGCGGCGCAGCAGGCGCCCGCCGCGCCGTACCGCCTCCGGGTACAGGTCCGGCGGGACCTGGGGCGGCGTCCTTTCCATGAGCCGTCGGACGGCGGCCTCGCGCTCGGGCCGGTTCACCCGGTCCTCCGGTCGTCCCGCGTTCTCATGACGGCGCCACCTTCGCGCCGGCCACCGGGGGCGCAGCGGCGCGGCGCGGGTGCAGCAGGGTGGCCGTCGCCCGGTCGCAGATGAGGTGCACCCGTTCCGTGGGCAGGCCGAGCAGGGCCGCCGCCTGTTCCTCGGCGACGCCTTCGTAGAGCCTGAGGACCAGGACGAGTCGCTCCTGGGGCGTCAGGACGGCCAGGGCGCTGTCGGGGTGCGGCCGGGTGCGGCCGAGGCCGTGGTGGTGCCAGGCCTCGCGCGCGAAGCGGGTGGCGAGGTACTGGCGGGCACGGTCGTACGGGTCCTCGCCGCGCAGCCGGTCCCAGCACGCGTACGTGTGCGCGAGCGCCAGGGTCAGCAGTCGCCGCGCGCGCGGGTTGTCGCCCGGCGCCTCCGCGGTGAGCAGGGTGGCGGCGTGCAGCAGCCGCCCTGCCGCGCCCGCGACGAACGCCTCGAACTCCCGGGCCCGGCGGGCGCTCCGGGACGCCTGCCGTTCACGCACCACGCCTCCCGCCTGAAGGGCCCCGCGGCACCGGACGCGCACCCCTGTGGACCAGGGCCCGGTCTCATATGAGACCGGCGACGGCCCGGGGTCAAGAGCCGGGACCCCTTCCGGTGGCGGAGGGTGGGAATCCGCTTCAGGAGACCGACGGCTGTTCCGGCGACGAGACGCCCTGGACCGACATACGGGCCGAGAGCGCGCTGTTGAAGCGGGTGAGGAGCGCGCAGAACGTCTCCCGCTCCTCCGGCTCCCAGTCGTGCGTCAGTTCGGCCATCAACTGGCGGCGCGACGAGCGCACCTCCTCCAGCCGGGAGGCCCCGCGCGGGGACAGCTGGAGCACCACGGCCCGCCCGTCCTCGGGGTGCGAGGTGCGCTTGACCAGTCCGGTGTCGACCAGCGGAGCCACCTGCCGGGTGACCGTCGAGGAGTCGATGCCCATGCTCGCGGCGAGCGCCTTGACGCCCATCGGGCCCTCGTTGTCGAGGCGGTTGAGCAGCAGATACGCGGCGCGGTCCATGGAGTTGCGCACCTGTCCGACGCCACCGAGCCGAGTCTGTTCGGCACGGCGGGCGAACACCGCCACCTCGTGCTGGAGGGTGTCGAGGAGACCGGTGTCACCGACGGTCGTCATGTCCATCGACATTTCAGGTGTTGTGGGCATGGCCGGAGGCTCACTTCATTGAAGAGTGCTGGGATGGGGGACAGGGTACGCGGCCCGGACGCGACCCGTACCGGCGCTGCGCAAACCGGTCTCGGTGCTTGGTCACACCGGCCGCCCGGGACTGTGAACTGGGAGACTTGAGTCATGAGCAACAGCACGGCTGACTCCTTGCGCCGCGTCACCCTCGACGATGTGCGCGGCGCCCAGAAGGTGCTCTCCGGCGTGGCGCGGACGACCGCGATGGAGGGCAGCAGGCACCTGTCCCAGCTGGTCGGCGCGCCGGTGCACCTCAAGTGCGAGAACCTCCAGCGGACGGGCTCGTTCAAGCTGCGCGGCGCCTACGTCCGCATCGCCGGGCTGCTGCCCGAGGAGCGGGCCGCCGGAGTGGTGGCGGCGAGCGCCGGGAACCACGCGCAGGGCGTGGCGCTGGCCTCCTCGCTGCTCGGTGTGCACGCCACCGTGTTCATGCCGAAGGGCGCCCCGCTGCCGAAGATCAGTGCCACCCGGGAGTACGGCGCCGAGGTGCGCCTGCACGGCCAGGTGGTCGACGAGACGCTGGCCGCGGCCCAGGAGTACGCGGAGCGGACCGGCGCGGTGTTCATCCACCCCTTCGACCACCCGGACGTCATCGCGGGCCAGGGCACGGTGGGCCTGGAGATCCTCGAGCAGTGCCCGGAGGTCGGGACGATCGTCGTCGGCATCGGCGGCGGCGGCCTCGTGGCCGGCGTCGCGGTCGCCGTGAAGGCGCTCAGGCCGGACGTGCGGATCGTCGGGGTGCAGGCAGCGGGCTCGGCGGCGTATCCGCCCTCGCTGGCGGCCGGACGGCCGGTGGCGATCGAGAACCCGGCGACGATGGCCGACGGCATCAAGGTGGGACGGCCGGGCGACGTGCCGTTCGGGATCGTCACCGAGCTGGTCGACGAGGTCCGCACGGTGAGCGAGGACCAGCTCTCCGCCGCGCTGCTGCTGTGCCTGGAGCGGGCCAAACTGGTCGTGGAGCCGGCCGGCGCGAGCCCGGTGGCCGCCCTGCTGGGCGCCCCCGGCACCCTTCCCGGGCCGGTCGTCGCCGTGCTGTCCGGCGGCAACGTCGACCCGGTACTGCTCCAGCGCGTCCTCAGGCACGGCATGGCCGCGCAGGGCCGCTACCTGGCGGTCCGGCTGCGGCTGACGGACCGGCCGGGCGCCCTCGCCACGCTCCTCGGGGTGTTGTCAGTGGTCGACGCTAATGTCCTCGACGTGAGTCACGTCCGGACCGATCCGCGGCTCGGGCTCACGGAGGCGGAGGTGGAGCTGCACCTCGAGACGAAGGGTCCGGCACACTGCGCCGAGGTCGGCCACGCGCTGCGCGAGGCGGGCTACACGGTCATCGGCTGAGGTCACAGGACCGGACCGGCCCGGGCGTCACTCGTTCGGGAAAGCCCATTGAGAGACGCGATACATCGCGATACTGTGTGTTGCGTGCCACCGCCCCATCCGAAGAATTCCCGACGACGTGGAGACTCACATGCCAGGTGCCATCTATGCCGAAGGCCTGGTGAAGACGTTCGGCGACGTAAAGGCGCTGGACGGCGTCGACCTCGATGTCCCCGAGGGCACGGTCCTCGGCCTGCTAGGGCCGAACGGCGCCGGCAAGACGACGACCGTCCGCTGCCTGACCACCCTGCTGAGCCCCGACAGCGGCAAGGCGGTCGTCGCCGGCATCGACGTGCTCAAACATCCCGACACCGTGCGCCGCTCCATCGGCCTGTCCGGCCAGTTCGCGGCCGTCGACGAATACCTGACCGGCCGCGAGAACCTGCAGATGGTCGGCCGGCTCTACCAGATGAGGTCCAGGGCGGCGAAGGCACGCGCGGCCGAGCTGCTGGAGCAGTTCCACCTCGCCGACGCCGCCGACCGCCCCGCCAAGACCTACTCCGGAGGCATGCGCCGCCGGCTCGACCTCGCCGCCGCCCTGGTGGTCTCGCCGCCGGTGATGTTCATGGACGAGCCGACCACCGGCCTTGACCCGCGCAACCGCCAGCAGCTGTGGGAGGTCATCAAACAGCTGGTCTCCGGGGGTACGACGCTGCTGCTCACCACCCAGTACCTGGAAGAGGCCGACCACCTCGCCCACGACATCGCGGTCGTCGACCACGGACGCGTCATAGCCCAGGGCACCTCCGACCAGCTCAAGGCCCGCACCGGCGGCGAGCGCGTGGAGGTCGTGGTCCACGAGCGCGAGCACATCGCGACCGCGGCCGAGGTCCTGCGCGGCTTCGGCAAGGGCGACACCACGGTCGAGGAGCACACCCGCAAGCTCACCGTCCCGGTCACCGGAGGCGCCAAGCTGCTCGCCGAGGTCATCCGGGAGCTGGACGGCCGCGGGATCGAGATAGACGACATCGGACTGCGCCGCCCCACCCTCGACGACGTCTTCCTGTCCCTGACAGGACACGTGGCCGAGGCGGACGGCGACAACAAAGAGGAGGCCGCCAAGTGAGTGCCGCCACCGAGACCGCGCGCGTCGCGGCACCCGCCAATCCCGTCGTCCAGTCCGTGCGCGATTCGCTGGTCGTGGCCCAGCGCAATCTGATCCGCATGGCCCGGATCCCCGAGATGCTCGTGTTCGGGCTGATCCAGCCCATCATGTTCGTGGTGCTGTTCACCTACGTCTTCGGCGGGTCGATCCAGGTGGGCTCGTCCACCTCCACGCAGGCCTACCGCGAGTTCCTGATGGCCGGCATCTTCGCCCAGACCGTCACGTTCGCCACGGCGGGCGCCGGTGCGGGCATCGCCGACGACATGCACAAGGGCCTCATCGACCGCTTCCGCTCCCTGCCCATGGCGCGCGGCGCGGTGCTGACCGGGCGCACCCTCGCCGACCTGGTCCAGACGGCGCTGACCCTGCTCGTCCTCGCGGTCGTGGCCCTGCTGGTCGGCTGGCGCACGCACGAGAACTTCGGCAAGGTGCTCGCCGGGTTCGCACTGCTCCTGCTGCTCGGGTACGCGTTCTCCTGGATCGGCGCGCTCATCGGCCTGTCCGTGCGCACCCCCGAAGCGGCGACCTCGGGCGGTCTGATCTGGCTGTTCCCGCTGACGTTCATCTCGAACGCGTTCGTCGACGCGAACCAGATGCCGGCCTTCCTGCGGCACATCGCGGAGTGGAACCCGTTCAGCGCCACCGTGCAGGCCGCCCGCGAGTTGTTCGGCAACTTCCCGCCGGGCTTCCGGGCGCCGGACGCCTGGCCCATGCAGCACCCCGTGTGGGCCTCGCTGATCTGGTCGGTCGCGATCATCCTGATATTCCGCACGCTCGCGGTCCGCAAGTACCGCAGGGCGGCCGGCTGACCGAGGATCTTCCATGACAGCGCCCCCGGCGTCGCGTGGCGCCGGGGGCGGGTCAGGGGTTCGGATGCGGGGCCCGGGTCAGCCCGAGTACGGCTCGGCCTTGAGGATCCGCACGGAGGCCTTCTTGCCGTTCGGCAGCTCGTACTCCGCGTCCTCGCCGACCTTGTGGCCGATGACACCGGTGCCCAGCGGGGACTGCGGTGAGTACGTCTCGACGTCGGCGCTCGCGTACTCGCGGGAGGCGAGCAGGAACGTCATGGTGTCGTCCTCGTCACCGTCGAAGGCGATCGTCACGACCATGCCGGGCGCGACCGTGCCATCGGTCGAGGTGGGAGCCTCGCCGACCTTGGCGTTCTCGAGAAGCTGGGTCAGCTGGCGCACACGCAGCTCCTGCTTGCCCTGCTCCTCCTTGGCCGCGTGGTACCCGCCGTTCTCGCGCAGGTCGCCCTCCTCGCGCGCGGCCGCGATCTTGGCGGCGATCTCCGTGCGCGCAGGACCAGTAAGGTACTCAAGCTCGTTCCTGAGCTTGTTGTACGCCTCCTGGGTCAGCCAGGTGACGTTCTCGCTGGTCTGGGTCACAGGGTGCTCCTCGTCGGTACAGGGAATACAAAGCATCGCCCTACCCAGAAGAATGGTCCTTCACGGATGGGCGAAACCACGAGCCTAACAATTACACGGCCGTAGGGGGAGGACATAAGGCATCAGAATTACGTCAGCGCAGGTCAGAGGGTACCTATTCCGGGTGGTGCCCAGGTCGTGTCAGTCGGCGTGGCAGCCGAGCAGCTCGGCGGTCATTCCCTTGGCCGTCGTACGCAGGGTGACGACCTTGTCGATGCGGGTGGCCGAGCCGGTGAAGCGGAAGTCCGCCCGGCCCACCTCGTTGCCGTCGGCGCCCTGGGAGCGCAGGGTGCAGTAGCCGTTCGTGCCGGAATCCTTGTGCACTTCGAGATGTACCTGAACCGCGCTGTCGGACGCCTCGAAGGTGACCACCTGGGCGCTGATCTTGTTCTCGACGACGTAGTGGTAGGCGAAGTAGCCGACGAGCAGGAGCAGGACCACGCCGAACACCGCACCGGCGATCTTGAGCTTGTGGTCGGCGCGCTCGTCCGAGGAGCGGCCGTAGCGGCCCTCGGGCAGCCGCGTGCTCGCCGTACTCATGATCGTCCTCTCGGCAGGGACCGGGCCCCGGAATTAATCGCCCCCCGCTTCGGTCACTATAGAAGCCGCCGATCGCACCCGAAGACACGGGGCGCCGACTTACGAGGATTGAGTCTTGACTGACCAGCTGCGACTGATGGCCGTTCACGCGCACCCCGACGACGAGTCGAGCAAGGGCGCGGCCACCATGGCCAAGTACGTGTCCGAGGGGGTGGACGTGCTGGTGGTGACCTGCACCGGCGGGGAGCGCGGCTCCATCCTCAATCCGAAGCTGCAGGGCGACACGTACATCGAGGAGCACATCCACGAGGTACGCAAGAAGGAGATGGACGAGGCCCGCGAAATCCTCGGCATCAAGCAGGAGTGGCTCGGCTTCGTCGACTCCGGGCTGCCCGAGGGCGACCCGCTGCCCCCGCTGCCCGACGGCTGCTTCGCCCTCGAGGACGTCGACAAGGCGGCCGGTGAGCTGGTGAAGCAGATCCGCTCCTTCCGTCCCCAGGTGATCACCACCTACGACGAGAACGGCGGCTACCCGCACCCCGACCACATCATGACCCACAAGATCTCCATGGTGGCGTTCGAGGGCGCGGCGGACACCGAGAAGTACCCCGAGCAGGAGTTCGGCGCCGCCTACCAGCCGCTGAAGCTCTACTACAACCAGGGCTTCAACCGCCCCCGCACCGAGGCCCTGCACAAGGCCATGCTGGACCGTGGTCTGGAGTCGCCGTACGGGGACTGGCTCAAGCGCTGGTCGCAGATGGAGCGCACCGAGCGCACGCTGACCACCCACATCCCGTGCGCCGACTTCTTCGAGATCCGGGACAAGGCGCTGATCGCCCACGCCACGCAGATCGACCCGGACGGCGGCTGGTTCAAGGTGCCGATGGAGCTGCAGAAGGAGGTCTGGCCGACGGAGGAGTACGAGCTGGCGAAGTCGCTCGTCGATACCTCCCTCCCCGAGGACGACCTCTTTGCGGGCATCCGCGACAATGCCTGACATGAGCGCAAGCCTGGCACTGACGCACCTGGTCCCCCTCGCCAAGGAGGTCGACCAGAACAAGGTCACACCCGGAGTCCTCGGCTTCATCGTCTTCGCGGTGATGGCCCTGGCGGTGTGGGGCCTCATGAAGTCGATGAGCAAGCAGATGCGGAAGGTCGACTTCAAGGAGGCCCCGGACCCCGAGGCGGACACCGAGGCCGAGGCGGGGGCCGCCACCGCCGACGGGAAGCCGCGGCGGGGCTGACCGGATCACCGCCCGGCCGGCACCGGAACGCCCATCACCTCCCGGGCGTGGCGGTCCGGCACCATTCCCAGCCGCCACGCCTGCCAGCCCGCCTCCAGGTTCACGCCCCGTTCCAGGAGCAGCTGGTACGCGCCCGCGTACTCGTTCAGCTTCTCGTCCCGGACCGGGTGACCGGCCCGGGCGAGCCGGCCCAGCTCCTCCTGGGCGACCGCGGTGCCCACCTCCACCCCGCCGGGCGCCGCGTAGGGCAGCAGGGTGCAGCGCAGGAAGCGGGCCCAGTCCTCGCCCCTGCGGTCGCCGTAGGACGTGAAGAGGGTCAGTGCCTCGTCGCACAGGGCGAGCGCCTGCTGGGTACGGGCGTTGCCCGCGTCCACGACCGCCAGCTCCAGGCAGGTCCAGGCCTCGCCGTGGGCGACGCCGATGCGCTGGAAGTCGGCGCGGGCGTCGACGAGCAGCTGCCGGGCGAAGCCGGAGTTGCGCAGTGAGCCGGTCTGGGCGGCGCGCTGGTCGCGGGTGACGCGGGCCGAGTGGTGGCGGGCACAGGCCAGGCCGTAGACGTCCCGCATGCGGGAGAACATCGTCCGGGAGCGTTCCAGCTCACGGACCGCCTGGTCCAGGTTTCCGGTCTCCTCCAGCGCCTGCCCCAGGTAGTAGACCGTCCAGGCCTCGCCGCGCGCGTCCTCGTTCTCCCGGTGCCGGGCGGCCGCTCGACGCAGCCCGTCCACGGCCGGGGCGCTGTCGCCGTCGACCAGCCGGGCCCGGGCCAGCTGGGTCAGCGCCCAGGCCTCGCCGCGGGCGTCCCGCGTACGGCCGTAACGGTCGAGGGCGGCCCGCAGCTCCGTCTCCGCGCGCGGCACGTCACCCATGCGCAGCGCCAGCTGCCCGAGCTGGAAGTGGGCCCAGGCCTCGCCGTGCAGGGAGCCGCCCTCGTGGTGCAGGACCAGGGAGCGGGTGAGCAGGTCGAGGGCCTCCGACAGACGGGCCCGGTCGCGCTGGACCGCCGCCAGGGCGTGCATGGTCCAGGCGCGGTCGGTGGCCAGTCCGGGGGCCGCCTGGAGGTCGAGGGCCTCCTGGAGCCTGGCCGCGGCCTCGGTCAGGTTGCCCTGGTGGTGCAGGGTGATGCCCAGGGAGCACAGGGCACGGGCCGCGCCCGCGTCGTGATGCGCCTCCAGGTACAGGTCGACGACGGAGGCCAGGGTGGTGCGGGCCTTGTCGAGTTCGCCCAGCTGGCGGGCCGCGATGCCGGTGCGCCACTGCACCGAGCGCACCAGCAGGCCCTGGTCCACTGCCTGGGTCAGCTCGCTGATCTCACCGAGCCGGTAGAGGTCGCCGCGCAGCAGGCAGTAGTCGCACAGCGCGCCGAGCAGGTTCAGGACGGCCGCCTGGTTCACGTCCTCCGCCTGGCGCAGGGCCGCCGTGATGAAGCTGGACTCGTCGTCCAGCCAGCGCAGCGCCTCGTCGAGCGAGGTGAAGCCGTGCGGGCGGAACTGGTTCGAACGGGTCGACATGTTGCCGTCGACCAGGCGCAGCACCGAGTCGGCGAGTTCCGCGTAGTTCACGATCAGGCGTTCCTGGGCGGCCGTGCGGTCGGACGGTTCCTCCTCGTCCCGCAGACGGGCCTGTGCGAAGGCGCGCACCAGGTCGTGCAGCCGGTAGCGGTTGCCGCGGACGTGGTCGATCAGCCCGGCCCGCGCGAGCGCGGCCAGGTGCCGGGTGGCCTCCGCCTCGTCCGTGGCGAGCAGCGCGGCGGCGGCCGCCGCGCCGAGGGAGGCCCGCCCGGCCAGCGCGAGCCTGCGCAGCAGCCGACGCGCGGTGTCGGACTGGTCGGTGTAGCGCAGCCACAGCACGCGCTCGACCGGCTCCACCGGTCCGTACGCGCCGAGGTCGGTGGCCAGTTGGCGCGGTGAGCGCGGTCCCAGCGAGGATCCCGCGACGCGCAGCGCCAGCGGCAGCCCGCCGCACAGCTCCCGGATCAGGTCGGCGGACTCGGCGTCGTAGGGACCGCTGGGGTCCTGCGCCGCCGCGCCGAGCAGTTCCTCGGCGCCCGCCGCGTCCAGCGCCTCCACCGGGAGGTGGTGCACCCAGGCCGCGAGGTCGGCGGGCAGGTCCAGGGGTGCCCGGGTGGTGACCAGGACCAGGCTGTCGGAGCGGTCGGGGATCAGGGCACGGACCTGTTCGGCGTCCGAGGCGTCGTCCAGCACGATGGTCACCGGCAGGCCGGCCAGATGCTGGTGGTACAGCTCGCTCAGCCGCTTGACCTGCTGGTCGGGGGAGGAGCGCTCACGGAACAGCAGCTGCTCGCGGGGCGCGCCGAGCCGGTTGAGCAGGTGCAGCAGCGCGTCGCGGGTGGGCAGCGGCGGATCGCCCCGGCTGTCGCCGCGCAGATCCACGACGACCGCGCCGCGGAAGTGGTCCCTCAGGTCGTGCGTGGCGCGCACCGCGAGTGTCGTACGGCCCGAGCCGGGCGGCCCGTGCAGGACCACCACCGTCGGCCGGGTCTCGGTGGTCGCCCGTGCCGACTGCGCCCACTGCCGGATCCGTGCCAGCTCCTGCCGCCGCCCGGCGAACAGGCCGTCAGGGGTGGGGAGTTGACCGAAGGACTGCTCCAGCACGGTACGCCTGCGGGCCGCCGCGCTCTTGTCCGAACCGCGCAGCTGGGGGCCGGTCTTCTTCGGGGACGTGGAGGCGGTGAGCACCCGCTGCTGGTCGAGGAACGGACGGATGCCGCGCACCTCCAGCGCGGTCAGCCACTGCAGGCGCAGTTGCTCGGGGCCGCCCGGCTGGCCCGTCGCGCCGGCGTGCCGGTGGGCGGCGGGCAGGTGGGAGCCGGCCGCCTTGACCACCGTGGCGGCGGCCGCCACCACGCCCACGGCGATGCCCGCGCCGACCGCCGTACTCGTGCCGGTGCCGAGCGAGACGTCGGCCACCACGGCGGCGACCGCGGCGACGGCGGCCACCAGCAGGGGGGTCCCGGCCCCCTCACGGGCGTAGCGCTGTGCGAAGGTCGGCCGGCCGGCCTCCGCCTCGTCGAGTGCGCGTGTGTAGGCGTCGTACTCCTCGGCGGCGTTCTGCGCCATGGCGTCCAGTGCGCCGCGCGTCCGGGAGAGCAGCAGCTGCCCGTCCAGGCGCCCGCCCGAGCGCCGTACCTCCTCTTCCACGGCCCGTACCACCAGCCGCTCGGCTTCCGCCCGATGGCCGTCCCGCATGTCCCGTCCCCCTCCGGCGGCAACTCCTTTGTCCACGAGTGTCCTTCGCGCGGGGCGGCAGCGCGAGAGGGCGTCGATCAATGGGCGGTCGCGGAGGCCGCCGCACCTCGGTCCGGGCCGGTCGGGCGGGCGGCAGCGCTGGTGGCGGCGCCCGCCGTTCGGCTCGTGATCGACGCCGACGCACGGAGCCGTACCGCCGCGCCCGGTCGGTTCCCTTTCCACGCCGTGCCGGACGGCGTGGGAGAGTGGAAAGGTGAACCGACTGGCCCATGAGACGTCCCCGTACCTGCTCCAGCACGCCGACAACCCCGTCGACTGGTGGCCCTGGTCGGCCGAGGCCTTCGACGAGGCCCGCAAGGCGGACAAACCCGTTCTGCTGAGCGTCGGGTACTCGAGCTGCCACTGGTGTCACGTCATGGCCCACGAGTCCTTCGAGGACCGGGCCACCGCCGACTACCTCAACGAGCACTTCGTCAGCGTCAAGGTGGACCGCGAGGAGCGCCCCGACGTCGACGCCGTCTACATGGAGGCCGTCCAGGCCGCCACCGGCCAGGGCGGCTGGCCCATGACCGTGTTCCTCACCCCCGACGCCGGCCCCTTCTACTTCGGCACCTACTTCCCGCCCGCCCCCCGGCACGGCATGCCCTCCTTCCGGCAGGTGCTGGAGGGCGTACGGCAGGCCTGGAGCGAGCGCCGGGACGAGGTCACCGAGGTCGCCGGGAAGGTCGTCCGCGATCTCTCGCAGCGCGAGATCACCTACCGGACCGCCCAGCTCCCCGGCGAGCAGGAGCAGGCCCAGGCCCTCCTCGGTCTCACCCGGGAGTACGACGCCCAGCGCGGCGGATTCGGCGGCGCGCCCAAGTTCCCGCCGTCCATGGCGCTGGAGTTCCTGCTCCGCCACCACGCCCGTACCGGCGCCGAGGGCGCCCTGCAGATGGCCCGGGACACCTGCGAGCGGATGGCCCGGGGCGGCATCTACGACCAGCTCGGCGGCGGTTTCGCCCGCTACTCCGTCGACCGCGACTGGGTCGTGCCGCATTTCGAGAAGATGCTGTACGACAACGCCCTGCTGTGCCGCGTCTACGCCCACCTCTGGCGCTCCACGGCCGGCGACGGAGCCGCTGACGAGGTCGGCGAACTGGCCCGCCGCGTCGCCCTGGAGACCGCCGACTTCATGGTCCGCGAACTGCGCACCGAGCAGGGCGGCTTCGCCTCCGCCCTGGACGCCGACAGTGACGACGGCACCGGCCGGCATGTCGAGGGGGCGTACTACGTGTGGACCCCCGAGCAGCTGGACGAGGTGCTCGGGCAGGACGCCGAACTCGCCGCCGGGTACTTCGGGGTGACCGAGGAGGGCACCTTCGAACACGGTCGCTCCGTGCTGCAACTCCCGCGGCAGGACGGTGTGTTCGACGCGGAGAAGGTCGCCTCCGTCCGGGAGCGGCTGCTGCGGGCCCGCGCGGAACGCCCCGCCCCCGGCCGGGACGACAAGGTGGTCGCCGCCTGGAACGGCCTCGCGGTGGCGGCCCTCGCCGAGACCGGCGCCTACTTCGACCGCCCCGACCTGGTGGAGGCCGCCGTCGGCGCCGCCGACCTCCTGGTACGGCTCCACCTCGACGAGCACGGCCGTCTCGCCCGCACCAGCCGTGACGGCCAGGTGGGCGCCAACGCGGGCGTGCTGGAGGACTACGCCGACGTCGCCGAGGGCTTCCTCGCCCTCGCGTCCGTCACCGGCGAGGGTGTCTGGCTGGACTTCGCCGGGCTCCTCCTCGACCACGTCCTCACCCGCTTCGCCGATCCGGAGAACGGCGCCCTGTACGACACCGCCGCCGACGCGGAGCGGCTGATCCGCCGGCCGCAGGACCCCACCGACAACGCCACCCCCTCCGGCTGGACCGCCGCCGCGGGCGCCCTGCTGGGCTATGCCGCCCACACCGGTTCCGAGGTCCACCGCACCGCCGCCGAGCGGGCGCTCGGCGTGGTGAAGACGCTCGGGCCCCGGGTGCCGAGGTTCATCGGGTGGGGCCTGGCCGTCGCCGAGGCGCTGCTCGACGGGCCGCGCGAGGTCGCGGTCGTCGGCCCGCGCCTCGGCGAGCCCGGGACGGCCGCCCTGCACCGCACGGCACTGCTGGGCACCGCGCCGGGTGCCGTGGTGGCCGTCGGCAGCCCGCAGAGCGACGAGTTCCCCCTGCTGGCCGACCGGCCGCTGGCGGGGGGCGTGGCCGCCGCGTACGTCTGCCGCAACTTCACCTGCGACGCCCCGACGACCGACCCGGAGCGGCTGCGCGCGGCCCTGGGCGGCTGAAAGGGGCGGGGACGAGGGGTCGTTCACCCTGTCGGAATTGAGGCAGGTGTTCGGAGAGATACCGCTTTCCGACCCAGCGTTCCGAAACATACTATTTATCAGAACGGCGCCCTTGATTCACAGATCCCCCCTAGTCTCTCCACAGTGCCGCGGCGGGGGTAACTCCCCGCCGCGACAGGGGGATTTGGGATCTGGGGGGATCTGTTTGCTGACGTCTGTCCTCATCGCCGCCGTTTCACTGGCCCTGTTCTGGATGGCGGCCTTCACGCTCTGGTGGCAGATGCACGCGTGGCGCACGCCCGAAGTGCTCGCCTCCACCCGCTTCGGCCGGCCCGAGGGGAACGAACAGCTGTCGTTCTCCCTGCTGTTGCCGGCCCGGCACGAACAGGCCGTGCTGGACCACACCGTCCAGCGACTGCTCCGGTCCACACACACCGACTTCGAGATCATCGTGATCGTCGGACACGACGACCCCGAGACCACCGCCGTGGCCGAACGGGCCGCCGAACGCGACCCGCGCGTCCGGGTCGTCGTCGACACCCATGAGAAGAAGAACAAGCCCAAGGCCATGAACACGGCTCTGCCGCACTGCCGCGGCGACGTCGTCGGGGTCTTCGACGCCGAGGACCAGGTCCATCCGGAACTGCTCGCCCACGTCGACCACGCCTTCCGCACCACCGAGGCGGACGTCGTGCAGGGCGGCGTCCAGCTCATCAACTTCCACTCCAGCTGGTACAGCCTGCGCAACTGCCTGGAGTACTTCTTCTGGTTCCGCTCGCGGCTCCATCTGCACGCGCAGAAGGGGTTCATCCCGCTCGGCGGCAACACCGTGTTCGTGCGCACCGAGGTCCTCAGGGAAGCGGACGGCTGGGACCCGAACTGCCTCGCCGAGGACTGCGACCTGGGCGTCAGGCTCTCCAGCGTCGGCAAGAAGGTCGTCGTCGCCTACGACTCCGACATGGTCACCCGCGAGGAGACCCCCGGCTCCCTGATGTCGCTGCTCAAACAGCGCACCCGCTGGAACCAGGGCTTCCTCCAGGTCTACCGGAAGAAGGACTGGCGCCAACTGCCGGGCTTCGGCCGGCGGCTGCTCGCCCGCTACACCCTGATGACCCCGTTCCTGCAGGCCTTCTCCGGTGTGATCATCCCGCTCAACGCGGCCGCCGCGCTCTTCCTCGACGTCCCCGTCGGCGTCGCCTTCCTCACCTTCCTGCCGCTGGTCACCGCCGCCGTCACCTTCGTCTTCGAGGTGGTCGGACTGCACGACTTCGGCAAGCAGTACGGGCTCCGTGTCCGCTTCGTCCACTACGTGAAGCTCGTTCTCGGCGGCCCCTTCTACCAGGTCCTCCTCGCCGGGGCCGCGATCCGCGCCGTATGGCGCGAGCAACGCGGCCGCAACGACTGGGAGCTGACCACTCACGTCGGCGCGCACCTCACCGCGGCCGAGACGATCCGAGAGGACGTTCCTGCGTGACCTCCACTCTTCCCGCGGTGACCGCTCCCGAGGTCCCCGCGCAGCCCCGGCCTGCGCCCACAACCCGTTCGACCGGTCGAACGGACCCGCCGGTGCGGCTCCGCTCCTCGCGCCCGGACCTTCTCCTGTGCGGCGCCCTGCTGGTGACCATCCTCGTGGTCCAGGGCTGGAACATCGCCGACTATCCGACCCTCGGCGACGACGAGGGCACCTACCTCGCCCAGGCCTGGGCGGTCCAGCAGGGCAGAGGCCTGGCCCACTACACCTACTGGTACGACCACCCGCCGCTCGGCTGGATCCAGATAGCCCTGGCCACCTGGATCCCCTCCGCGCTCCACCCCGGCGCGATGACCGTCGCCTCGATGCGCGCGGTGATGCTGCTGGTCAGCGGTGTCAGCGCGGTCCTGGTGTACGTCCTTGGACGGCGGCTGTCGCTGCCCCGCTGGGCGGCCGGCCTCGGCATGGCCCTCTTCGGTCTCTCCCCGCTCTCCGTGGTGCTCCAGCGGGAGATCTTCCTCGACAACATCGCCGTGATGTGGCTGCTGCTCGCGTTCTGCCTCGCCGCCTCGCCCAGCCGCCACCTCTGGCACCACTTCGGTGCCGGACTCGCCGCCGCCGCCGGCGTGCTCACCAAGGAGACGATGCTCGTCGTCCTGCCCGCCCTGTTCGTCACCATGTGGCGCAACAGCCACCGCGACACCCGCAAGTTCGCCCTCACCGGAGCCGTCACCGCCTGCCTCCTGATCGGCTGCTCGTACCCCCTCTTCGCCCTGCTGAAGGGCGAGTTGCTGCCGGGCGCCGGGCATGTCTCGCTCTGGGACGGCATCACGTACCAGATGTCGAGGCCGGGTTCCGGCTTCATCCTCGACCGGGCGTCGGGCTCCTGGGCCGTGCTCCACTCCTGGCTGTACTACGACCGTGTGCTGCCCCTCGGCGGCCTCGCCGCGGCCCTTCCGCTGCTGGCCGCCCGGCGCTGGTCCGGCACCGCCCGCGCACTGGCCGGACCGGCCCTGACCGTGGCGATCCTGGCCGCCGTGGCCATGCGCCCGAACGGCTATCTGCCCGCCATGTACGTCATCGGTGCGCTGCCCTTCCTCGCCCTGGTCCTGGCCGGTGCCGCCGCCTCCCTGACCCGCGCGGTCCTGCGCGGACGGCGCGCGGAGAACGAGCGGCGGTACGTCACCGGGGGGCGGTACGCCCTCGCCGCGGTGCTGGCCGTCGCCGCCGGCGCCTACGTCGTACCGCACTGGTACGACGGCGACCGCACCGCCGTCACCGCCGACGCCAACGCGCCCTACCGCGAGGCGTCCCACTGGCTCGGCAGCGAGGTGCCCGACCCGAAGGGCACCCGCGTCCTGGTCGACGACGCCCTCTGGCTGGACCTGGTCCACGAGGGGTACCGGCCCGGGCTGGGCGCCATCTGGTTCTACAAGGCGGACCTCGACCCGGCGGTGAGCCGGACCATGCCGCACGGCTGGCGGGACGTCGACTACGTGGTCGCCTCGCCGACCGTGCGCCGCGACGCCCGCGACCTGCCCACCGTACGGGCCGCCATCCAGCACTCCACCCCGGTCGCCACGTTCGGCACCGGCCCCGACCGCATCGAGATCCGGCAGATCCGCGACACCGGTCCGGGAGGCGGGCGATGAGCGGCCGGGAGAGGCACACCCGCACGTACCGCAGAAGTGCCGCGCTGGCCGGGGCGGGGGCCCTGACCGCCGGGCTCCTGCTGACCGCCCCCCAGCCCGCCGAGGCCGCCAACCTGGTCAAGAACCCCGGATTCGAAACGGCCGGCACGGACGGCATGCCGTACTGCTGGGAGAAGTCCGGCTGGGGCGACAACGACTTCACCTTCGCCACCACCTCCGACGCCCACTCCGGCGCCGAGGCCATGAAGGTCACGCTCACCCGCCGCGCGGACGGCGACCGCAAGGCGCTGATCACCGAGTCGGCCGCGTGCGCACCGGTGGTGACGGCGGGCAAACAGTACGACCTGTCGCTCTGGTACAAGTCGACCACGCCCGACACCGCCGTCACCCTCTTCCGGCACGACGCGACGGCCGGCTGGCAGTACTGGACCGACCTCAAGACCCTGGACATGGCGGCGGGCTGGACGCCGGCCTCGGTCCGCACCCCCGAGGTCCCGGCCGGCACCGACCGGATCACCTGGGGCGTCTCGGTCTACGGCACCGGCTCGGCCACCACCGACGACTACACGATGGAGCAGGTGCCCGACACCGTCCCGCCGCCGCCCTGCACCGGCACCGCGCAGCAGTGCGCGGACGGCAGCTGGTCGGTGCTGCCGACCCAGAACCCGGTCCGCTCCATGCACTCCGTGGTCCTCGACGACGGCAAGGTGCTGCTGATCGCCGGATCCGGCAACAGCGAGGAGAACTTCGCCGCCGGCTCCTTCACCTCCGCCGTCTACGACCCGGCCGACGGCACCTACAAGGTCATCCCGACCCCGAAGGACATGTTCTGCTCCGGGCACGTCCAGCTCCAGGACGGCCGCGTGCTCGTGATGAGCGGCAACAAGGCGTACCCGGTCGCGGGCGGGCACGGCTACGAGGGGTTCAAGGACTCCTACGTCTTCGACCCGAAGACCGAGACCTACAGCAGGACCAACGACCTCAACGACGGCCACTGGTACCCGTCGGCGACCGAGCTGGGCAACGGCGACGTCGTCTCCTTCGGCGGGCTGCGCGAGGACTCGACGGGCTCGGTGACGGCCGAGTACTGGTCGGACGCCCAGCAGAAATGGCTCGCGCTGTCACAGGTCCACCAGACCTGGTCCTACTGGGGCCTTTACCCGTCGATGATCCTGATGCAGGACGGCCGGCTCTTCTACTCCGGCAGCCATGTCTTCGGCAACAACATCCCGGGCACCGGATCGGCGATCTACGACTACGACGCCAACACCGTCACCCAGATCCCGGGTCTGCGGAACAAGGACGAGCGGGACCAGTCGGCCAGCGTGCTGCTGCCGCCCGCACAGGACCAGCGGGTGCTCACCATCGGCGGCGGCAACATCGACTCCAACCCGGACGCCAACCGCCTGACCGACCTCATCGACCTCAAGCAGGCCAGCCCCTCCTACGTCGCCGGGCCGCCGCTCCCGCAGGGCACCGTCGACCTCGGCAACGGGCCGGTGGCCGAGACCGGCGACCAGGGCAAGATGTACGTCTCCGCCGTCCTGCTGCCCGACGGCAAGGTGCTGGAGACCGGCGGCGCGCTGCACAACCGAGCCGACCCGGTCCACGAGTCCTCGCTCTACGACCCCGACAGCGACACCTTCGACCCGGTGGCCGCCGACCCCGAGGCCCGCGGCTACCACTCCTCGGCGTTCCTGCTGCCCGACGGCCGGGTGATGGCCACCGGCGACAACCCGGGCAACGGCACCTGGAACCACAACGTGTCCATCTACACCCCGCCCTACCTCTACCGGGGCGCCCGCCCGACGATCACCTCACTCATCGACACCGAGTGGAAGTACGGCGACACCCAGCGGATCACCGTCGACCGGCCCATCGCCAAGGCCGAGCTGATCCGCCCGGCGGCCGTGACCCACTCCTCCGACCCCAACCAGCGCTTCGTCGACCTGCCGCTCTCGGTGGACGGTGACAACGTCGACCTCAACGTGACGAGCAACCCCGATCTGGCCCCGCCCGGCTGGTACATGCTCTTCGCCGTCGACGCGAACGGGGTTCCCTCGGTGGCCAGGTGGGTGCACCTGCAAGGGCCGGCCGCGCTCGGCGCCTCCGACGCCACCGCGCACGTCCACTCCTTCGCCGACTCCCCGCAGGGCAAGGTCTCCGGGCCCGGCGGGAAGCGGACGTCGCAGCCGGTCGGCCCCACCATCTCCGGCTGCGACCGGCACTACGGCTCGGTCAACGTCTGCGTCCCGACCGTCTTCCCGCCCGGGGTCGGCAGGACGACGGCGGCCCGCTGCGGCTGGCTGAAACGGAACCAGTACGGCCGCCTGAAGGTCGACGGCGGTGACGATCCCCTCGGCCTGGACCCCGACCGGGACGGTGTGGCCTGCGGAAAGGGCGACCTGACACAGCGCTAGCCGCGGTCGGCGGACTCCGCCAGGGCGCGTTCCACGATGGCCTCCAGCTGATCGTGGTGCGCGCCCTTCCAGTACGCCCGGCCGCACTCGGCGCACTGCGCGAAGACGTCGTACGAGCGGTGGGTGCCGTGCTTGAGCTGATCCGCCACCTCGTCCTTGGTGGCCTCCCTGAGCAGGCCGTTGCAGGCGGTGCAGCGGGTCCAGGGGCGCAGTTCGGGGGCGAAGCGGCCGAGGATGTCGCGCAGCTGCTCCTCGGGGCGGGTGCTGTAGACGTAGGCGCCGGCCCACAGTTCGCGGCGGCGCAGCAGACCCCGGTCGCGGCTGAGCATGACCCGCTGCTCGGCCGCCGAACGCGCGGCCAGCGCCGGGTCCCCGATGTCCGTCGACTCGTACGCCGTGTCCACGCCGAGCAGGCGCAGTCGGCGGGCCAGGGTGCCGAGGTGGACGTCGAGGAGGAAGCGCAGGGGCGCGCCGGGGACGGACTGGGGGCGCTCGACCTCGTGGACGGTCACGTGCTCGCCGGCGGCCGGGACGTACGAGACCGGGACCTCCTGGCCGTCCACGACCAGCGCGCCGACCTCGGTCAGCGGGATGCCGAGGGACTCGACGGCATGGCCGAGCGTGGAGACGCCGTCCGTGGTGAGCGCGGTGGCGCCCTGGCGCCGGGCGGGCGCCACGAACAGCCCGAGGCCGGGGGCGACCTGGACGTGGATCTCGGGGCCGTTCATCCGGGCGGTCCGTTCCGCAGCATGCTCATGGGGCCATTGTCGGGCACATGGTCAGCCGTGCTGGTAGGCCACCAGCGAGATCCCGACGTAGTGGACGACGAAGGCGGCGAGGGTCAGCGAGTGGAAGACCTCGTGGAAGCCGAACCAGCGCGGTGAGGGGTTGGGCCGCTTGATGCCGTAGATCACGCCGCCGGCGCTGTAGAGGAGTCCGCCCACGACCACCAGGACGAGGACCGCGATCCCGCCGGTGCGCATGAAGTCGGGCAGGAAGAAGACGGCCGCCCAGCCCATCGCGATGTAGCAGGGGGTGTAGAGCCAGCGCGGGGCGCCGACCCAGAAGACGCGGAAGACGATGCCTGCCGCGGCCGCGCCCCAGACGCTCCACAGCAGCCACTGTCCCTTGGCTCCCGGCAGCAGCAGCATGGTCAGCGGCGTGTAGGTGCCCGCGATGATCAGGAAGATGTTCGCGTGGTCGAGTCTGCGCAGCACACCGTCCATGCGGGGGCTCCAGTCGCCCCGGTGGTAGAGCGCGCTGACGCCGAACAGCAGGCAGGCGGTCAGGACGTAGATCCCGCAGGCTATGCGGCCACGGGTGGAGTCGGCGAGGGCGGTGAGCACCAGGCCCGCGATGAGCACGGCCGGAAACATGCCGAGGTGCAGCCAGCCGCGGAGCTTGGGTTTGACCGGATGCGGCAGGGAGAGCGCGACGGGACCGCGGCCGGCGGCCGGCGGGTCCGTGGGCGCATCGGGGACGGACGCAGTCATTGGGGCATGGTACCGACGCCACCGTAAGTCATGCGTGAGTGTCCCGCTGTGACCTGCCCGAACGCAAAAAGTCCTTCAGCTGAACCCAACGTGGACGCAAAAAATCACGGAAACCGTGGGATTCCTCACGCTGCTCACCTGTGACCTCCTCTGGACAGATGGGCACTCGCATCGCAGGATCAAATGAGTGCGGTCGGCACCGGATGAGCGGCTACGAAGCATCCGGGTCGCAGCCCCCACGGGGCCAAGGAACAATCCCTGACAAGGGAAAAAAAATCCCTCACTTAGGAGCAATCGTGGCGCGCGACATCGCGGCTCCCTCCGTCGTTCCCACCCACCACCAGGAACTCGTCTCCTGGGTCAACGAGATCGCCGAACTGACGCAGCCGGACAACGTGGTCTGGTGTGACGGATCCGAGGCCGAGTACGAGCGACTGTGCGAGGAGCTCGTGGCCAAGGGCACCTTCAGGAAGCTGGACCCGATCAAGCGCCCGCACTCCTACTACGCCGCCTCCGACCCGACCGATGTCGCGCGGGTCGAGGACCGTACGTTCATCTGCTCCGAGCGCGAGCAGGACGCCGGCCCCACCAACCACTGGAAGGCCCCCGACGAGATGCGGGAGATCTTCCAGGGCGAGAAGGGCCTGTTCCGGGGCTCGATGCGGGGGCGCACGATGTACGTCGTGCCGTTCTGCATGGGACCGCTGGGATCGCCGCTGTCGGCGCTGGGCGTGGAGATCACCGACTCCGCCTACGTCGCCGTGTCGATGCGCACGATGACGCGCATGGGGCAGCAGGTGCTCGACGAACTCGGCGACGAGGGCTTCTTCGTCAAGGCCGTCCACACCCTCGGCGCCCCGCTGGAGCCCGGCCAGGACGA
The DNA here is from genome assembly GCF_042869815.1 of Streptomyces sp. NPDC006739. Lineage (NCBI taxonomy): Bacteria > Bacillati > Actinomycetota > Actinomycetes > Kitasatosporales > Streptomycetaceae > Streptomyces > Streptomyces sp. NPDC006739. Next base: position 379,010 of record NZ_JBIAGM010000001.1, on the reverse strand, counting down.
CGTCCCCTGGCCCTGCAACTCGACGAAGTACATCTCGCACTTCCCCGAGAGCCGCGAGATCTGGTCGTACGGCTCCGGCTACGGCGGCAACGCGCTGCTCGGCAAGAAGTGCTACGCCCTGCGCATCGCCTCCGTCATGGCGCGCGACGAGGGCTGGCTCGCCGAGCACATGCTGATCCTCAAGCTGACCCCGCCGCAGGGTGAGTCCAAGTACGTGGCCGCCGCCTTCCCGAGCGCCTGCGGCAAGACCAACCTCGCCATGCTGGAGCCCACGATCTCCGGCTGGACCGTGGAGACCATCGGCGACGACATCGCCTGGATGCGCTTCGGCGAGGACGGCCGTCTGTACGCCATCAACCCCGAGGCCGGTTTCTTCGGCGTCGCGCCCGGCACCGGTGAGCACACCAACGCCAACGCGATGAAGACGCTGTGGGGCAACGCGGTCTTCACCAACGTCGCCCTCACCGAAGACGGCGACGTGTGGTGGGAGGGCATGACGGAGGAGCCGCCGGCCCGTCTGACCGACTGGAAGGGCAACGACTGGACGCCCGCCTCCCAGACGCCGGCCGCCCACCCCAACGCCCGCTTCACCGTGCCGGCCGCGCAGTGCCCGATCATCGCGCCGGAGTGGGAGGACCCCAAGGGCGTGCCGATCTCGGCGATCCTGTTCGGCGGACGCCGTGCGAGCGCGGTGCCGCTGGTGACGGAGTCCTTCGACTGGAACCACGGCGTCTTCCTGGGCGCCAACGTGGCCTCCGAGAAGACCGCCGCCGCCGAGGGCAAGGTCGGCGAGCTGCGCCGCGACCCCTTCGCCATGCTGCCGTTCTGCGGCTACAACATGGGCGACTACATGGCCCACTGGATCGACGTGGCCAAGGACAAGGACGCGGCCAAGCTGCCGAAGATCTACTACGTCAACTGGTTCCGCAAGAACGACGAGGGCAAGTTCGTCTGGCCCGGCTTCGGCGAGAACAGCCGTGTCCTGAAGTGGATCGTCGAGCGTCTGGACGGCAAGGCCGAGGGCGTCGAGACCCCGATCGGCATCCTGCCGGCCAAGGCCGCCCTGGACACCAAGGGCCTCGAACTGTCCGAGTCCGACCTGGACTTCCTGCTCACGGTGGACAAGGAGATCTGGCGCGAGGAGGCGGCGCTGGTCCCCGAGCACCTCAACACCTTCGGCGACCACACCCCGAAGGAGCTGTGGGAGGAGTACCGGGCACTGGTGGAGCGCCTCGGCTGACCACCTGACCGGTCGCACCGGGGAGGCTGTGGCTCCCGGTCCGCGCGTCGCTGCGGGTGCACGCGGACCGGGGCCGTTCGATGGGCCGGTGCTATCCGGCGGTGGTGCTCAGCTCGGGCGAGGGCGAGGACGAGGGCGAGGGCGAGGACGAGGCGGCCGGGGAAGCCGGGGCCGTCGGCGAGGACGGCTGCTGGGACTGGGCCGCCGCGTGGGCGTCCATCCGCTCGGCCGCCAGGATCGCCGCCGCCGTGTCCGCCCGGGAGGCGGCGACCACCAGGGCGCGCCCGGCCAGGGCGTGCGCCCTGCGGTGCAGGGTCTGCGGGGCGTCGACGGCGGGGAGGGACGCGCGGGCCGGCGTACGCCCGCCGCGCAGCCGGGTCACCTGCCCGGCGAGGCGTTCGGCGGCCGTCTCCAGGTCGGCGGAGGGGGTCAGCGCGCGCAGCTCGTCCGTGACGGCGAGCAGGGCCGCGAGGTGTCCGGCGAGCTGGATGTCCAGCTCCTCCTCGCGCGAGCGGTGCGGGAAGTCGGAGGTGCTGGGGGTGCCGCCGGCCATCGTGCTGCGGACCGACTTGGTGTGGATCGGTTCGTACATGGGGGATGGCCTCCTGTGCTCTGACAGGAAGCCATCCTAGCTTGGATTCCGTCTAAAGTTGAGTGCGGTCGCGGATTGTGCTCCGTTGACTACGGCTGGCCGTATCCGTCGAGGAAGTGTCCGATCCGGGTCACCGCGTCCCGCAGGTCCCCGACCGTCGGCAGGGTGACCACCCGGAAGTGGTCGGGTTCCGGCCAGTTGAAGCCGGTGCCCTGGACGACCATGATCTTCTCCCGGCGCAGCAGGTCCAGGACCATCTGCCGGTCGTCCTTGATCTTGAAGACCTTCGGGTCCAGGCGCGGGAAGAGGTAGAGCGCCCCCTTCGGCCGTACGCAGCTGACACCCGGGATCCGGGTGAGCAGCTCGTAGGCGACGTCCATCTGGTCCTTGAGCCGTCCGCCCGGCAGCACCAGGTCGTTGATCGTCTGGCGTCCGCTGAGCGCGGCGACGACGCCGTGCTGGCCCGGCATGTTCGCGCACAGCCGCATGTTGGCCAGGATGGTCAGGCCCTCGATGTAGGAGTCGGCGTGGGAGCGCGGGCCGGAGATCGACACCCAGCCGACGCGGTAGCCGGCCACCCGGTAGGCCTTCGACATGCCGTTGAAGGTGAGGGTGAGCAGGTCCGGGGCGACCTTCGCGGTCGGGGTGTGCGTGGCGCCGTCGTAGAGGATCTTGTCGTAGATCTCGTCGGAGCAGACCAGCAGGTTGTGGCGGCGGGCGATGTCGGTGAGCCCCCTGATCATCGCCTCGTCGTAGACGGCACCCGTGGGGTTGTTCGGGTTGATGATGACGATCGCCTTGGTGCGGTCGGTGACCTTCCGCTCCACGTCCGCGAGGTCGGGCATCCAGTCGGACTGCTCGTCGCAGCGGTAGTGCACGGCCGTACCGCCGGAGAGGGAGACGGCGGCGGTCCACAGCGGGTAGTCGGGGGCCGGTACGAGGACCTCGTCCCCGTCGTCCAGCAGTCCCTGCATCGCCATCACGATCAGCTCGGAGACGCCGTTGCCGATGAAGACGTGTTCGACGTCCGTCTCGATGCCGAGGGTCTGGTTGTGCATGACCACCGCCCGGCGGGCGGCCAGCAGGCCCTTCGCGTCGCCGTACCCGTGCGCGGAGGAGACGTTGCGGAGGATGTCCTCCAGGATCTCGGGCGGGCACTCGAAGCCGAACGCCGCCGGGTTGCCCGTGTTGAGCTTCAGGATGCGGTGACCGGCCGCCTCGAGCCGCATCGCCTCCTGGAGCACCGGGCCCCGGATCTCGTAACAGACGTTGGCGAGCTTGGTCGACTGGATCACCTGCATGTCCGTGAGCTTACGGCCCGGTAACGCACCCCGGGCCGTGTTTTCCACCACGTGAGACACCGCGTTTTGGGTTGTTGTCGCCGGTAGCTGTCTCATCAGCCACTTGCGTCTCTGGAATTCGCCGCCATGTCCACCCCACGTGAGGACGGAGGCGGGGCGTACGGCGCGCACGGGGCGGGCGACGCTCCCGCGGGTCCGCCGAACGTCTGCCAGCCGCAGGCGGCCACTGCCCCGGTCTACGAGGAGTACGCCGACCCCACTGCCACCTCCGCACCCGTCGGCGCGGTGAGTCACCCCGGCCGGGGCCACGGCGCCACCAAGCGACCCAAATGGCTTGCGCGCAAAGTAAGTTGAACCGCGCGGGCAAGCCGTTCGCATACAAGTCCTTGCTCAACCGCACCCCTCTCATGAGAATGTCCATGACAAGACGGACGGGCGACCGGAAGATCTCCGGTCGCTCACGTCCGCAGAGGGGACCCCCACATGAACAAGCCTCTCCTTGCCGCGCTCTCCGCCCTGGCCATCGCCGGGTTCGGCGCGGCACCGGCGGTCGCGGCGCCCCAGGCCGGAACGGTCAAGGCGCCCGGGGCCAAGGCGGTGACCGTCAACTTCGCCGGTACCGTCTCGCTCAGCAACTGCTCCGGCTCCGTCATCCGCTTCCCCAACTCCGCGGACACCGACCCGGCGCTCGTGCTGACCAACGGCCACTGCCTGGAGACGGGCTTCCCGGGCCCCGGCGAGGTCATCACCGGCCAGTCCTCCAGCCGTAGCTTCGGCCTGCTCAACTCCTCGGGCTCCAGAATCGGCACGCTAAGGGCCAACCAGGTCGTCTACTCGACCATGACGGACACCGACGTCACGATCTACCGCACCACCACCACCTACGCGGCGATCAAGAACTCGTACGGCATCAGCCCGCTCACCGTGAGCGCCACGCACCCCGTCGCCGGCAGCGCGATCAAGGTCGTCTCCGGCTACTGGAAGACCATCTACAGCTGCAACGTCGACGGGTTCGTGTACCGGCTGAAGGAGGGCGACTGGACCTGGAAGGACTCCGTCCGCTACACCTCCGCCTGCAACACCATCGGCGGCACCTCGGGCTCCCCCGTGATCGACACCACCACCGGCCAGGTCGTCGCCGTCAACAACACGGGCAACGAGGACGGCGAGCGCTGCACCGAGAACAACCCCTGCGAGGTCGACGCGAACGGCACCGTGACCGTCCGCCAGGGCATCAACTACGCCGAGGAGACCTACCTCATCCCGGCCTGCTTCACCACCGGCAACAAGCTGGACCTCACCCTCAGCGGCTGCACCCTGCCCAGGCCGTAGCGCTCACGCCCAGGGAGTGCGGCGCACCGACCGCCCCGCAAGTACGTCGGTGCGGCGGCCGTCCTCGATCACGAACCGGCCGTCGACCAGCACGTAGGGGATGCCGACGGGCAGCGCGCGGGGCCGCTCGAAGGTGGCCCCCGCCGCGACCGTCCCGGGGTCGAACAGGACCAGGTCGGCGCGGTAGCCCTCGCGCACCAGCCCGCGGTCCGGCAGACGCAGCCGGGCCGCGGGCCGCGCGGTGAGGTGCGCGACGCACTCCTCCAGCGAGAGCACCCCCAACTCCCGCACATAGTGGCCGAGATAGTGCGGGAAGGTGCCGTAGGCGCGCGGATGCGGCTTGGCGCCCTGGAGGATGCCGTCCGAGCCGCCGGTGTGCGCGCGGTGCCGCATGATCGTACGGACGTTCTCCTCGTGGCCGACGTGCTGGAGGATCGTCGGGCCCAGCCGGTCCTCGACCAGCAGTCGGCGGACGGTCGTCCAGGGGTGCTCGCCGCGCAGCTCGGCGGACTCCCGGACGGTACGGCCGACGTGGTCGGCGAGGGCCGGGTCGGTGACGCCCGAGATCTCGACGGTGTCCCAGTCGACGGGCACCCCGTGGCAGCCGTCGGAGCCGCTCACCTCGAGATCGTGCCGGATCCGCTCGGCCGTCCCCGGGTCGGCCAGCCGGGCGAGGATCTCCGGGGGGCCGCCCTCGCCCGCCCAGCCGGGCAGCAGCGCCGCCAGCGTCGTGCAGCCCGGCGTGTAGGGATAGGTGTCGAGGGTGATGTCCGCGCCCTGTGCGACGGCCTTGTCGAGGAGGGCGAGCAGCTCGGGCGCCCGGCCCTCGTTCACCCGGAAGTTCATGGTGGCGTGGGCGAGGTGCAGCGCAACGCCCGCCTCGCGGGCGAGGGCCACCATCTCCTCGTACGCCTCCAGGGCGCCCGCCCCGTAGGAGCGGTGGTGCGGGCAGTAGTAGCCGCCGTAGGACGCCACCACCCGGCACAGCTCGGTGAGTTCGGCGTTCCCGGCGTACCTGCCGGGGGTGTAGGTGAGCCCGGAGGACATGCCGACGGCGCCCTGCTCCAGGCCCTCCGCGACCAGCCGCCGCATACGGTCCAGCTCCCGGGGCGTGGCCGGGCGGTCCTCCCAGCCGACGGCGAGGGCCCGGACCGTGCCCTGCGGGACCAGGTAGGCCGCGTTCACGGCGACGCCCCTGTCCAGCCGGTCCAGGTACTCGCCCACCGACCGCCAGTCGAAGTCGATGTCGTCGCCGTACCCGTTCCAGCCGGTGATCGCCTGGCGCACCTGTGCCAGCGTACGGTCGTCGACGGGCGCGTACGACAGCCCGTCCTGGCCCAGGACTTCGAGGGTCACCCCCTGCGCGGCCTTCGCGCTGTGCTCGGGGTCGCGCAGCAGCGCCAGGTCGGAGTGGGCGTGCATGTCGATGAAGCCGGGGGAGAGGACCAGGCCCTCGGCGTCCAGCTCCCGCACGGCACGCGGGCGCAGACAGCCCGCCGCCGCGGCCTCCTTCACGATCGAGACGATCCGGCCGCCGTCGACCACGACGTCGGCGCGGTACGAGGGTTCCCCGCTGCCGTCGACGACGTCCGCGTCCCGGATGACGAGCTGCTCCACGAGCCTGGCCTCCTGTCCTCCCTGGCGTGCGGACTGTCTAGAAGAACGTGCGGACGTATTCCACGACCGTGCCGTCGGCCTCGGCCACCGGGATCAGCTGCCACTTGTCGAAGATCGTGCAGGGGTGGGACAGGCCGAGGCCGACCCAGTCACCGACCTCCAGGTCCGCCTCCGGTGCCGTACGCAGCCAGGTGTGCTGGTCGGACAGGCCGGTGACCTCGATGCCGGTGGCCGGGCGTTCGGTACCGTCCCGCCGCACCACCTGGGCCATGGGCAGGTCCAGGTCGTGGGCCGCGTCCCGCTTGCCCGCGTTGGTGAAGGCCTGCTCGGGAGAGGGGCGGGAGACCACCTGCGACCAGAGGCGGAAAGCGGGTTGCAGGGCGCCCTCCTCGGGGACGCGGCCGAAGGGGGTCAGCCTCCGGTAGTGCCCGTCGTCGTGCGAGACGTACGCGCCCGAACGCAGCAGCCTCAGCACGGGGACGGAGAGTCCGGGCAGCTCGGCGAAGACGTCGGCGACCGCGTCGAACCAGGCGCTGCCGCCCGCGCTCACCACGATCTCGTCCGTCCCGGTGAACCGCCCGGCCTTGTCGAGGTCCACGGCCAGCGCCACCAGCCGCCGCAGATACGCCCGCACCCGCTCGGGATCGGCGCGCGGCACCTCGCCCTCGTAGCCCGCGACGCCGACGAGCCGCAGGTGCTCCGCGCGGGCCACGGCGTCCGCGACCGCCGCGCCCTCGGCCTCGGTGCGCACGCCGGTCCGGGCGCCGTCGCCCGCGGCCAGCTCGATCACGACGTCCACCGGGCGGGCGGCGCTCCGCAGGGCCGCGTCCATCAGCTCGGCGCCGCGCACCGAGTCGACGTAGCAGACGAAACGGAAGGAGGGGTCGGCGGCCAGTTCGGCGGCGAGGCGGCGCAGGGCGGCCGCGTCCACCAGCTCGTTGGCCAGGAAGATCCGTCCGAACCCGAACGCCCGGGCCACCCACACCTGGTGCGGCACCGCGAGGGTGATGCCCCACGCGCCCCGTGCGAGCTGGCGTTCGAAGAGCTGTGGGGCCATGGAGGTCTTGCCGTGCGGCGCGAAGGCGAGGCCGTGGCGGGCGGCGTACGCCTCCATCAGCGCCAGGTTGTGCCCCAGGCGCTCGGCGGAGAGGACCAGGACGGGTGTCGCGAAGCCGCCGGTGAACAGGTTGCGGCGCTGGGCGGCCAGCTCGGCGACGGTCAGGCCGGCGGCGTCCGGGGGCAGGCCCTTGAAACGGTGGTCGACACGTTCCTCGGCGAGCCGGGCGAGCGCCTCGGTGCTTGTCGCGGTACCGGCTTCGCTGGCCATGTCCCCTCCTGGTCTCCCGAGATCGTTGCATATTCTGCAACGGTCGTTGCGCATATCGCTCACCGCTGTCTAGCATCTCGGCCGTCGGGGGTCAACGAAGCCGCCGCCCCCGCCCGAACGAGGAGCCACGACCATCGTGAACCCCGAGGTCGTCGATGTCGTCACGCTCGGCGAGTCCATGGTCGCCTTCCTGCCGACCCGCCCCGGCCGCCTCGCCGACGTCCCCTCCTTCGACCGCGCCATCGGTGGCGCCGAGTCCAACGTGGCCTGCGCGCTGGCCGCCGCCGGGCACGGGGCGCGCTGGGTCAGCCGGGTCGGCGCGGACGGCTTCGGCGACCATCTGGTGGAGACGGTCGGCTCCTACGGCGTGGACGTCAGCGCCGTACGACGCGACCCGGAGCGGCCGACCGGCGTCTACTTCCGCACGGCCGGCGACCGCTCCACCGCCGCGCACGAGGTGGCGTACTACCGGGCCGGCTCGGCGGCCTGCGCGATGTCACCGGCACGGGTCGACCTCGACGCGGTACGCGCCTGCCGGGTGCTGCACCTGTCGGGCATCACGGCGGCGCTGTCGGCCGGCTGCCTGGACCTCGTGCGGACCCTGCTGGCCCCCGGCGCCGGCCGCCCACCGCTCGTCTCCTTCGACGTCAACCACCGTCCGGGCCTGTGGGGCCGCGCGACCGGGGCGGAAGTCCTGCTGGACCTGGCGCGGACGGCGGACCTCGTGTTCCTGGGAGACGACGAGGCCCAGGCGGCCTGGGGGCTCGGGGGCGACCCGGAGACGGTCCGGGCGGCCCTGCCGGAGCCGGAGGTCCTGGTCGTCAAGCAGGGGGCGCGCGGGGTGACGGTGTTCGAACGGGGCGCGGAACGCGGCACCTTCGTGCCCGCCCTCAGGGTCGACGCCGTGGCGGCGGTCGGCGCCGGGGACGCCTTCGCCGCCGGCTTCCTCTCCGGCACCCTGCGCGGGCTCCCCCTCGCCGACAGGGCCCGGCACGGCCACCTCATGGCGGCCGCCGCCCTCACCGCCCCCGGCGACCTCGCCCCGCCCCCGGCCCGCGACCACGCCGACCGGCTGGCGGCCCTCGACGACGACGCGTGGGGCAGACTTCGGCTCGGCCCCGGCTGGACGCGAGCCGAGCAGGCCCCCCAGGAGGCGATCACCCCATGAGCCAGACCGTCGACCGCGCGCTGAGCATCCTGCCGCTGCTCGCCGAGGGCCCCGCCGACCTCGGCCAGGTCGCCGACCGGCTCGGCGTGCACAAGTCCACCGCCCTGCGCCTCCTGCGCACCCTGCACGAGCACGGCCTCGTCTACCGCCAGTCCGACCAGCGTTACCGGCTGGGCGCCCGCCTGTTCGCCCTGGCCCAGGAGGCGATGGAGAACCTCGACATCCGCGAGATCGCCCACCCCCACCTCGTCCGCCTCAACGAACAGTGCGGGCACACCGTCCACCTCGCCGTGTACGAGGAGGGCGAGGTGCTGTACATCGACAAGGTGGAGAGCCGGTACCCCGTACGGATGTACTCGCGGATCGGCAAGCCGGTCGCCATCACCGTCGCGGCCGTCGCCAAGCTGCTCCTCGCCGACCTGCCCGAGCCCGAGCGCCGCGCCCTCGCCGAACGGCTCGACTACCCCCTGTACACGGCCCGTTCCACCCCCGACGCCCCCGCCTTCGTACGGGAGTTGGAGAAGGTGCGCGAACAGGGCTGGGCCACCGACCTCGGCGGCCACGAGGAGTCCGTCAACTGCGTCGCCGCCCCCGTCCGCGACGCCCACGGAAGGGTCGTCGCCGCGATGTCGGTCTCCGCGCCGAACGTCGTCGTCACCGCCGGCCAACTCCTCACCCTGCTCCCGCTGGTGCGCCGTACGGCGGATGCGATCAGCGGCGAGTACTCCGGCAGAACCCCAGGGAAGGACATCTCCGCATGACCGAGAAGACCGCGCTCACCCCGAAGACTCACACGGCTCCGCCCGCGCGGTTCTCGCACGGGGTGAGGAAGGGGAACATCCTCCAGGTCGCCGGGCAGGTCGCGTTCCTCCCGGCCGAGGAGGGCAGGCCCCGCGCGCTCGTCGGCCCGGGCCTGCGTGAACAGACCCGCCAGACCCTCGACAACGTCAAGGCGGTCCTCGACGAGGGCGGCGCCTCCTGGGAGGACGTGATGATGATCCGCGTCTACCTCACGGACACCGACCACTTCGCCGAGATGAACGAGATCTACAACACCTACTTCGACGAGCAGGCCCTCACCCAGCCGCCGGCCGCCCGCACGACCGTGTACGTCGGCCTTCCGGCCGGCCATCTCGTCGAGATCGACGCCCTGGCCGTCCTCGGCTGACGCGGATGTGAAAGGCGGGCCGGCCGGGCTGGCTGGTTCTGGCACAGGTATGTCGTCCATACTTCCGCCGTGGAGCAGCGCATAGGATCGAGCAGCCAGCCCCTGAAGGGCGAGCCCGTGACGGGCGCCGGATTCGACCCGGCCTTCATCCCCGGGCTCACCTCACCGGCGAGCCCGGAGCCGGCGGACGCCAAGCCGGACGATGTCGAGCCGGACGATCCCCGGCCGGAGGACGCCGAGGGTTCGGCGGACGCGGCGCCGGCCGCGGGGACGGCACCGCGAGAGCCTGCGAAGGAAGCCGCCGAGGCGGCCGTCGACGCCGAAGAGGCCGACGCCGACGCCGGGTCGGACGACGCGGACGACGCCCCGCAGGGCCCCGTCTTCGAGGCCGCCGACCGACGCGCCAGGATCGTCGCGGACCGCAAGGGCGTACGCCTGAGCCTCGACGAGGAGGCCTGCGAGTTCGGCTGGGACGAGATCGGCGCGATCGAGACCGAGTCACCGCGCTTCGGCAAGCGGTTCACCATCACGGTGCACACGCCCGAGAGGCGCTGGTACCCGATCGAGATCGAGGCGACGTCCAGGGCCCGCTTCCAGGAGTGGGAGGAACAACTGGACGCGGTGCTGGACGCGTACTTCGAGGAAGACGCCGGCTGAGGGGCGCGGCGGGGGCGGTCCCGGATCTCCCGCCCCCGTCGCACCCCGGCCTCACCTACGGCAGCCCGTGCACGTGCGCCCCGACCGCACTCGACCAGGCGTTCCCCGAAGCCGCGTCCCAGTTCGTCGACCAGGTCATCGCGCCCCGTAGCCCGGGGTACGTCTTCGACGGCTTGAAGGATCCGCAGCCCGTGCCCCTGGTCAGGCAGTCCAGCGCGTTGTCCAGCACGGCCGGCGACACGTACCCGCTGCCCGCCGCGCTCGTCGACGCCGGCAGGCCGAGGCCCACCTGGGACGGGGACAGGCCGCCCTCCAACTGGACGCAGGCCAGGGCCGTGAGGAAGTCCACCGTGCCCTGGCTGTACACCTTGCCGTCGCAGCCCAGCATCGAACCGCTGTTGTAGTACTGCGTGTTGACGACCGTGAGGATGTCCTTCAGGTTCAGGGCCGTCCGGAAGTAGGTGTTCGACGTCGACTGCATGTCGATCGTCTGCGGTGCCATCGTGAGCACGAGCGAAGAGCCCGCCTTGGCCGACAGCGACCGCAGCGCCTGGGTCATGTACGTGGCGTTCAGCCCGTTCTCCAGGTCGATGTCCACGCCGTCGAAGCCGTACGTCCGCATCAGCGAGTACACCGAGTCCGCGAAGTTCGCCGCCGAGGCCGGGTCGCTCACCGACACCGTGCCGTTCTGGCCGCCCACCGAGACGACGACCTTCTTCCCGGCCGCCTGCTTCGCCCTGATGTCCGCCTTGAACTGGTCGACGGTGTAACCGCCGAGGCCCGCCGAGTCCAGGTTGAAGGTGACGGCGCCGGGCGTCGTCGTCGCGTCCGCGAACGCCACGGCGATGATGTCGTACGCCGAGGGCACGTCGGAGAGCCGCTGGACGGTCGCCCCGTTGTCGAAGTTCTGCCAGTAGCCCGTCACGGCGTGCTTCGGCACCGAACCCCCGCCTCCGCTGCCGCCGGACGCCGTCGTCGCCGTCACCGCCGCCGACCTCGCCGACTCGCCCGCCGAGTTCGTCGCCGTCACCTGGAAGGAGTACGAGGTCGAGGCGGCGAGGCCGGTCACCGTCGCCGAGGTGCCCGTCACCGTCGCCACCTCGGTGCCGTCCCGGTAGACGCCGTAGCCCGTCGCGCCCGACACCGCGGCCCAGGACAGCGACACGGACGACGACGTCGTACCGGACACGGACAGGCCGCCGGGCGCGGCCGGGACCGTGGGAGCCGGGTCGCCGCCACCGCCGCCGTCCGGGCCGTACACGGACACGTCGTCCGCGTAGTAGGCCGCCTGGGCGTACCAGCCGTGCGTGTACACCGTCACCGAGGTCGTCGAGGACCCGGTCGTGAAGCTCGTCGACAGCTGCTTCCAGGAGGACGAGTCGGGCGTCCAGGCCGACACGTCCGTGGTGCCGGTGCCCGTCACGCCCAGGTACGCGTACCCGCCCTGCACCCAGGCGCTCAGCGTGTACGTCGAGTTCGGCTTCACGGCCACCGTCTGGGTGCACTGAGCGTCGTCCTGCCCGGCCGGGGTCGCCTTCAGCGCGGCCGTGCCGCCGTGCACCGGCGAGGAGACCGTCGTGCCGCTGCCCGCCGAGCAGGTCCAGCCGGCCAGGCCCGACTCGAAGCCGGCGTCGCGCACGTTGTTGACGTCCGCCGCGGACGCCGGGGCGGCGGCGAGCCCCGCCACGGTGAGGGCGAGGGCGGCGGCAGCGGACCACATCGGGATCCGCCGTCTGCGTCTGGGCATGCCTGGTACGCGGTCCACTGGGACCTCCGGGTGGGGAGTCGGGGAGGGGGAGAGGGGTGAGACGGCGGCCACCGCCGCGACTCCCAAGTTGGTCCAGACCAATCACCCTGTCAAGAGGTCCAGGCCGACCCGGGGAGAAAGCCGTTGCTCAACCTGTCCCGGTTTGACGGGACTTGTGCAACGGCAGTTCCCGACGAGCTACACAAACGCTGTTCTCCGGTCATACGGCCGTGGTTACAGTGCTCAGGTAGTCACGCAATGAAGTCGTCCCGGCGCAGCGGAGCAACACCGGTGGGCCGACGGGTGGGAAGAGCGGGGAGCTGCGCGTGCCAACTGCCATTGCCGTGACGAGCGCCGACCTGGCGCTGCCGCCGCAGGACGAACGCACCATGCCCGCGGCCGTCCTGCGCGACCTCGACACCCGGCCCCTGGAAGACGCCCTCGGCGAACTGCACGCCCTCGTCGAGCAGCACGGGTACGTGATCGTCCTGTGCCCCCAGGCCGTGCCCCCGAGCGTGGTGCGGCGCCTGTACACCCTGCGGGCGCTCATGGAGAGTGACCGGATCGCCCTCTTCCGGCCCGAGCTGCCCCCGCTCGGCATCGCCGTGCTCGCCCGCCAGTTGCGCCAGCTCGCCTCCTGCGACCTGAGTCCCGGGGTGCTGGCCTCCGCCGGACGGCTGCTCACCCACTACATCCACGCCGGCGCCGTCCTCGGCACCGTGGCCAAGCTCGACCGGGTGCCCGTGGGCCTGAAGGCGCACGCCAAGTCCTGGGTGCCGGGCAGCCAGTTCGCGGTGCTCGCCCATCCCGAACCGCAACTCGTGCGGATCACCCCCGACGCCACCCTGAAGGGCCCCGAGTTCAGCACCTGGATGCTGGTCGCCAAGGGGCAGCTGCAGTCCGAGTGGACCGGCACCCTCGCCAAGGCCTGGAACGTGCACGGGCTGCGCGAGACCCCGCTCCCCGGTGAGTCGCCGGCCTGGTGGGGGACGGCCAAGGTCGTCGAGTTCTGCAGCTATCTCGCCGACCTCTCGGTGCTCTACCAACTGGTCACCTCGGTACGGCAGACCAGCTGCCACTGGTGCGGCATCGACGTCCTCGGCGACCGCTGCGTCTTCTGCTCCGCCGGCCCGCCGGTCTACGAGCCACCCGCGCCCCGGGCCCTGGAGCAACGCACGCCCGCCTGAGACCCGGGGCCGGAGGCGCGGGCCCGCCACCCGCCGACCGGCCCCGCACCGCCACCGCTCGCTCACTGCCCGCTCGACCGATTCCCCCAATGAGGTTGCACGGTTCATGAACTCCCGTCAGCGCCGAGGCGTGATACTCCTGATCCTGTCGGCCCTGTGCGCGCTCGGCGCCTTCGCCGGCGTGCTCTCCGTCATCGACGACGCGAAGTCCAAGGTCGGCCCCGAGGTCACCGCGTACCAGGTGCAGTCCGACGTGGCGCCGTACACCGCGCTGACCCCGGATCAGTTCCAGAAGATCAGGATGCCGAAACGGTGGCTGTCGTCCAACGCGGTCACCAGCCTCGCCGGCATCCAGGGCAAGATCGCCGTGACCACCCTGCGCAAGGGATCGCTGCTCCAGAGCGACATGATCGTCGACCAGCCGGCGCTCCAGGCGGGCCAGCAGGAGGTCGCCATCATGATCGACGCGGCCACCGGCGTGGCGGGCAAGATCACCCCCGGCTCCCGGGTCAACGTCTACGCCACCTTCCAGGGCAGACGGGACGGCGACCCGAACCAGTCGAAGATCATCGTGACCGACGCCCGGGTCCTCGACGTCGGCAAACTCACCTCCCTGGACCCCGACAACAAGAACCAGCAGCCCACCCAGGCCGTCCCCATCACCTTCGCGCTGTCCACCCTGGACGCCCAGCGCCTCACCTACGCCGAGTCCTTCGCCCAGCGGGTCCGGCTGGCGCTGGTCGCGCCCGGCGGCGAGACCACCGTCCCGGACAAGGACCGCACCTACGAACTCTCGACGGACAAGTGAGAGGCGGCCCGCATGCCCATCAGGATCCTCCCCGCCGTCGCGGACCCGGACGCCGTCCGCTCCCTCACCACCCTGCTCAGCCAGCTCCCGGACGCCGAACCGGTCACCCCGGTCACCGACTCCACCCAGCTCGTCGACACCCTCGCCCGGCTCGCCGCCGAGTCGGTCGACGAACTGCCCGAGGTCGTCGTCGTCCATGAGCGCATCGGCCCGGTCCCCGCGCTGGAGCTGATCCGCGAGGTCGCCCTGCGCTTCCCGGCCGTCGGCGTCATCCTCGTCACCACCGACGCCGGCCCCGCCCTGTTCGCCGCCGCCATGGACTCCGGCGCCCGCGGCCTGGTCTCCTTCCCGCTCGGCTACGAGGAACTGGCCGGCCGCGTCCAGGCCGTCGCCCAGTGGTCCACGGGCGTACGGCGCCATCTCGGCCACGGCGCCGAGACGGCCGGCGGCGTGGGCGGCACCGTCGTCACGGTCAGCGGCGCCAAGGGAGGCGTCGGCACCACCCTGACCGCCATCCAGCTCGCCCTCGCCGCCCAGGCCTCGGGCCGGGCCACCGCACTGGTCGACCTGGACCTGCAGACCGGCGACATCGCCTCCTACCTGGACGTCCAGTTCCGCCGCTCGGTCGCCGACCTGGCCGGCATCACCGACATCGCCCCGCGCGTCCTCGCCGACGCCGTCTTCCGCCACGACACCGGCCTCGCCCTGCTCCTCGCCCCCGGCGACGGCGAGCGCGGCGAGGAGGTCACCGACCGCGCCGCCCGCCAGATCATCGGCGCGCTGCGCTCCCGCTACGAGGTCGTCGTCGTCGACTGCGGCGCCCAGCTCAGCGGGGCCGGCGCCACCGCCGTCGAGATGGCCGACACCGCCCTGCTGCTGACCACCCCCGACGTGGTCTCGGTACGGGCCGCCAAACGCACCGTGCGGATGTGGGACCGGCTGCAGATCCGCAAGGCCGAGGGGACCACGGTCGTCGTCAACCGTCACACACGGGCCACCGAGATACAGCCCGCGCTCATCCAGCGCATCACCGGCACCGCGCTGGCCCGCACCGCCGTACCCGCCAACTTCAAGGAACTCCAGGGCGTCGTGGACGCCGGGCGCATCCACGAACTCGACGGCAGGAGCACGGTGAAACAGGCCCTGTGGGCCCTCGCGGGCGAACTCGGCCTGGTCCGGGCCGCCGAGAACTCCCACCGCGCCGGCGGCCGGCCGCGCGGCGACCGCGGGCCGGTGACCTTCAGGCGCCGGAAGGAGTGAAGACCGATGAGAGGGGCCGTCCGGGACGACCGGGGCCAGGTCAGCATCGAGTTCCTCGGCATGACACCGCTGATCGTCCTGACCCTGGTGCTGATGTGGCAGTGCGTGCTGGTGGGGTACACCTTCACGCTCGCCGGGAATGCTGCCGACGAAGGGGTGCGGGCGGGGACGGCGGTGCCGCGGGGGGAGCGGTTCGGCGTCTGCCGACAGGCCGCGCTGAAGGACCTGTCCGAGGCGTGGAGGGGCGGTGCCACGGTGGAACGCTGCGACGGAACCGGCTATGTGACCGCGGTCGTCGCCCTCAAGGTGCCCGTGCTCTTCCCGGGCTCGATCGACTTCCCCGTCACGGTGCGCGGCCACGCCGGCGCCGTGGAGGAGGTGAAGCACTGAGATGCGCCACGACCGTGCGGGGCGCCGCGACCGGGGACAGGTCGCCGTCGAGTACCTCGGGTTCATCCCCGTCCTGCTGATCGTCGGCATGGCCGGCATCCAGCTCGGCGCGGTCGCCTACGCGGCCGAGCAGGCGGGTACGGCGGCCAGGGCGGGCGCGCGCGCCGCCTCGCTCCGGCAGGACGCGGGCCAGGCCTGCCGGGACGCGGTCAGCGGGGGACTCACCGTGGCATGCGCCGCCTCGGACCAGGGCGACACCGTCACCGTGACCGCCACCGTGCACATCCCCCAGATCGTCCCCGGCTGGGACCTGGGAGACGCCCACAAGTCCGCCACCATGCCGATGGACCACTGACCCGAGGACCGAGGAGCACCGGACGATGAGCCTGCGGGCACGCATCAACTCACCCGAGGAGCACGGCAGCCGGGGCGAGGACGGCCATCTGGTCGCCTCCTACCGGGCCAAGCTCCTGGAGGAGATCGACCTCGCGGAGATGAGTTCGCTCGCGGCGGCCGAGCGGCGCGCCCGCCTCGAACGGGTGCTCGGGCACATCATCAGCCGCGAGGGCCCCGTGCTGTCGACGGCGGAGCGCTCCCAGCTGATCCGCCGCGTCGTCGACGAGGCGCTCGGGCTCGGCATCCTGGAACCGCTCCTGGAGGACGCCTCCATCACGGAGATCATGGTCAACGGCCCGGACGCGATCTTCGTGGAACGCGGCGGCCGGGTCGAACAGCTGCCGATCCGCTTCGTCTCCCAGGACCAGCTGATGCAGACGATCGAGCGGATCGTCTCGACGGTCAACCGGCGCGTCGACGAGTCCAACCCGATGGTCGACGCCCGCCTGCCCTCCGGCGAGCGCGTCAACGTCATCATCCCGCCGCTGTCGCTGACCGGTCCCACCCTCACCATCCGGCGCTTCCCGCGCTCCTTCACCCTCCAGGAGCTGATCGGCCTCGGCTCGCTCGACGAGCACATGGTGTTCCTGCTGGCGGGCCTGGTCCAGGCGAAGTTCAACATCATCGTCTCCGGCGCCACCGGCACCGGGAAGACCACCCTGCTCAACGCGCTCTCCGGGCTGATCCCGGCGCACGAGCGCATCATCACCATCGAGGACTCCGCCGAACTCCAGCTCCAGCAGTCCCATGTGGTCCGGCTGGAGTCCCGCCCGCCGAACGTCGAGGGCAAGGGCCAGGTCACCATCCGCGACCTGGTCCGCAACTCCCTGCGGATGCGCCCCGACCGGATCGTGGTGGGCGAGGTCCGCGGCGGCGAGTCCCTGGACATGCTCCAGGCGATGTCGACCGGCCACGACGGCTCCCTCGCCACCGTGCACGCCAACAGCGCCGAGGACGCCCTCACCCGTCTGCAGACCCTAGCCTCCATGTCCGACGTCGAGGTGCCCTTCGTAGCCCTGCACGACCAGATCAACAGCGCCGTCGACGTCATCGTCCAGCTCACCCGCTTCGCCGACGGGGCCCGCCGCATCACCGAGGTCGCCCTGCTGGACAGCCACGGCGGCGAGCCCTACCGCCTGGCCACGGTCGCCCGGTTCGACGCGCGGCCGATGACCCCCGACGGCCGGGTCCACGGCGCCTTCCAGTACTTCCCGCTGCCCCGCCGCACCGCCGACCGCCTCTACATGGCGAGCCAGCCGATACCCCAGGCCTTCGGCGTCGCCCACACGCTGGACCAGCTCACCACCCGAGAAGCCAGGTAGGTAGGCCCATGGATCTGCACACCCTCGTCACCCTCGCCACGGGCGCCACCCTGCTGACCTGCGTCCTCGCCGTTCTCGGCAGCCACGCGTACGCCACCGGCCGGGCCCGGCGGGCGGAGCTGGTCGACCGGCTGGCGTACACCGGCCAGACGTCGGCCACCGGCCGCCGGCGCCGCTTCCGCGAGCTGGACCGCCGGCTGCGCGGCACCGCGCCGGGCCGCAAACTGCAACTGCGCCTGGCGGCCACCGGCCTGGACGTGACCCCGGGCGAGTTCTTCGTCTACGTGCTCGCCACCGTGGCCGCCCTGTGGCTGATCGGACAGGCGACCCTCGCCCCCTTCTTCGGCCCCCCGGCCGGGCTGCTGGGCGTCGGAGCGGCCTGGCAGTTCCTCAACTGGCAGCGCCAGAAACGCATCGAGCGCTTCATCAACCAACTCCCCGAACTGGCCCGCATCCTCGCCAACGCCACCCAGGCGGGCCTCGCCCTGCGCACCGCGATCGGCATGGCGGCGGAGGAACTGGAGGCCCCGGCGGGCGAGGAACTGGCCAAGGTCGCCGACCAGCTGGCGATCGGCCACTCGCTGGACGACGCCCTGGACGAACTGGCGGACCGGCTCCCCTCACGGGAACTGGTCGTCCTGGTGACGACCCTGGTGCTGTCCAACCGGGCGGGCGGCCAGGTCGTCTCCGCCCTGCGGAACCTGACCGAGACACTCGAGGAACGCAAGGAGACCCGGCGCGAGGTCCGCACCCAGCTCTCCCAGGTGACGATGACCTCGTACGCCGTCCCCGCCCTCGGCGTCGGCGCCCTGTTCCTGATGAACGGCGTCAAGAGCGGCGCCCTGGCCCGGATGACCGGCTCCCCCCTCGGCCAGGCCTGCGTGCTCATCGCGTTCGCCATGTACGCGGTCGGTTTCGTCCTCATCCGCCGTATGAGCCGGATCGACGTCTGAGGGGGCTGGCATGGGATTCCTGCTGGCCCTGCTGATGGGCCTGAGCGTCTGGGGCGTCTTCGCCGGCATCCGCATGTACCGGGCGGACGCCAAGCTCCCCGGCGACCTGGCGATCGCCCTGGAGGTCGGCGCCACCCGCACCGGTGCCGCCAACTCCCTCATCGACCGCATGGGCATGCGCTACGCGCCCACGGTGCTGCGCCTGATGGGCCCCAAGCAGGTCGCCAAGTACCGCCGCAAGATCGATTTCGCGGGCAACCCCGGCGGCCTGACCCTCGACCGCTACGCGGCCCGCCGCGCGGTCTACGGCGCGCTCGGCGGTGTCGGCTTCCTGGTCTTCCTGCTCCGCGGCCAGTGGTTCGTCGCCCTGCTGCTGCTGGCCTTCGGCGCGTTCTGGACGGAGGTCGGCATCTGGTCGGCGATCCGCGTCCGCCGGGACGTCATCGAGCGGACGCTGCCGGACTTCCTGGACGTCCTGGCGGTCGTGGTGAGCGCGGGCCTGGGCTTTAGGCAGGCGCTGGACCGGGTGGCCTCCAAGTACGAGGGGCCCTGGGCGGACGAACTCCGCATCACCCTGCGCCAGATGGACCTCGGCATGAGCCGCCGCGAGGCCTTCGCCGAACTGCGCCGCCGCAACGACTCCGAGCAGGTCGCGATGTTCGTCACCGCACTCCAGCAGGGCGAGGAACTGGGCGCGCCGATCGTCGACACCCTCGTCGCCCTGGCCAAGGACATGCGCCGCACGGACGCCCAGAACGCCCGCCGCAAGGCCGCCCGCGCGGTACCCAAGGCGACCTTGATGATCACCACGTTCATGGTCCCGGCCACGATGCTGCTGCTGGGCGCGGGCCTGCTGCTGGGCTCCGGGGTGGACTTCGGCTCCATCACGGGGAAGTAGGCGGGGCGGGTGGCGGTCATGGGGCTGACGGGAGCGGCGAGGGGGTCCGGGACGAGCGAGCTGTCCGAGCCCTCCGAGAAGATCCAGGTCGGCGCGCTCCAGGCGATGTGCCGGCAGGTCTTCGGCTTCCGCCTGGCGATGATCGCCCTGGCCGCACCGGCGGCCCTGGTCAACGCGGCCCCCGGCGTGGGCGCCCGTCTGGTCGGGGCGGCGGTGGTGGTCACCTTCATGGTGTCGTACGTCCTCTTCCGCGACTGGGAGCGCTTCGGCCCGCTGCTCCTGCGCCACCCCACCCTCCTCGCGGTGGACACCCTCTTCGGCTCCCTGCTCCTGATCTCGGCGGGCCCGGACACCACACTCGCCTACGTCAGCGTCTGCACCCCCCTGCTCGCCGGCCTGGTCTACAGCTGGCGCGGCGCGGCCTGCTTCGCCTCCCTGCAGTCCCTGATCCTGCTGCTGGTGTACGCGACCCTGAAGGAGTACCGCCACACGGCCGTCGCGGAGACCCTGCTGCTGCCCGGCCTGTGCGTGATCGCCGGCGCCATGGGCTCGACCCTGCGCAACCTGCTGCTCCGCTTCGGCGCCGCGACCCAGGCCCTGACCACGGTCCAGGCGCGGCTGGCGGCGACGGAGGCGGTGAGCGCGGAACGGGCCCGGCTGGCCCGGGAGATGCACGACTCCGTCGCCAAGACCCTCTACGGCGTGGCCCTCGCGGCGGACGGCCTGGCGGCCTCGGCCTCGGCGGCCGACCCCGACCCGGCCGTGATCCGCCGACAGGCGGAACTGGTCTCCCGCTCGGCCCGCAGGGCGGCGGCGGAGTCGCGGGAACTGCTGACCGATCTCCGACGGCACGCGGAGCCGGAACCGGAACCGGACCTCCTGACCGAACTGACGGCCCTCACCCGGGCCTTCACCTCGCGGACGGGACTGAGGGCCGACCACCGCCGGGCGGACGACGCCACGCCCCTGCCGCCCCTCCCCCCGACGACCACCCGCCACCTCCTCTCCATCGCCGCGGAGGCGCTGGAGAACGCCCACCGCCACGCGTCCGCGACCCGGGTCGAGGTGAGCGCGCGGGTACGAGGAGACGTCCTGCACCTGAGGGTCCGCGACGACGGCCGGGGCCTCCCTCCCGGCATCACCCTCGAAGGCCTCCGCGCCCTGCGCCACGCGGGCCACTTCGGGCTGCTGGGCATGGCGGAGCGCGCGGCGGCCCTCGGCGCCCGCATCCGCGTCGAGAACGTGCGCGACGCCGAGAGCGTGCGCGACGCCGAGGGCGTGCGCGACGCCGAGGGCGGCGAGGACGCCGGTTTCGGCGAGGACCTTCGAGGCGGCACGGAGGTCCACCTGGAACTCCCCCTGACGGACACCTGAGAGGAGGCGCCCGATGCAGTGTCACCAGTGTCACCCCGAGGACCCCTTCGAGGACTTCCCGCCGGCCACCACCCCCACGGCCCCGCTGCGGATCGTGGTGGCCGACGACAACCCCGTGGTCCGCGCGGGCCTGACGGCCCTCCTGACCGCCCACGGCGACACCACGGTCGTGGCGGAGGCGGCGGACGGCCGGGAGGCCTACGAGGCGGCGCTCCGGCACCGCCCCGACGTCGTCCTCCTCGACGTCCGGATGCCCGGCGTGGACGGCATTTCGGCGCTTCCGCACCTGGTGCGGCTCGCGCCGGTCATGATGCTCACGTACAGCAACGAAACGGAGATCGTCCAGGAGGCGCTGCGCCTCGGCGCCGGGGGCTATCTCGTCCACGGCGAGTTCACGACGGAGCAGCTGGTACGGGCGGTACGGGACGTGGGGGAGGGCCGGCCGCACTTCACGCCCACGGCGGCCGGGGCGTTGCTGTCGCATCTCCGGACGCATGCAACTGCACACACAGGGACGGAACTACCCCTTCCCCTCAAGCCAACTTCTCCCCAAAACCTTTCACAACTGCAATCCGGTGTGGGACAGTCGTACCGGTCGCGGTTCCAACTCAGCACAAGGGAGGCGGAGATCATGGACCTCATCGCATCCGGCATGAACAACCAGCAGATCGCCGCCCTGTGCTTCATCAGCGAGAAGACCGTCAAGAACCACATCAACCGGATCTTCGCCAAACTCCACAGCACGAGCCGCGCACAGGCGGCCGCGAAGTGGCTGGGGGTGGCGTGAGATGGGCACGAGGAGGAACCGGCGTCCACACGGCGATTGGGCCCGGGGTTGGGTCCTGGGGCCCTCTGGGGGGCGGGGCGTACGGCCTTACGGTGCGGACGTCGGAAGCGAACCCGGAGGGATGCACCATGAGCGACTTGCTACTGAAGATGGTGGTTGCCGCGCAGCGTCGTACCGACGACAAGGGGCAGACCGCCGTCGAGTACCTGGGGATCATCGCGGTGGTGGTGGCGATCGTGCTGGCGATCACGGGCACGAGCATCGGCCAGACGATCTTCGACGCGATCAGGGCGAAGATCGCCCAGGTGACCGGCTGACACCTACCGGCAGACACCGCGACGCAGGGCAGGCCTTCCCCATCTACCTCACGGTGGTGGCGGGTCTGCTCTTCCTCGCGTTCGCCTACCTCGCGGTCGGCCAGGCCGCGACCAACAGGAACGGTGCCCAGACGGCCGCGGACGCGGCGGCGCTCGCGGCGGCCCAGGACACGCGGAAACAACTCGCGGCCCTGTGGGTCAAGGACGTACTCGACCCGACCAAGTGGCAGGACGTCTTCGACGGGAAGGTGCCCGTCGATCCCTCGTGCTGGCGCGCCTACCAGCTCGCCGCACAGAACGACGCGCACGTCGAGTCCTGTGCCCCACGCGGCCCGTTGGGTTACCAGGTCTCCGTCCGGACGGACAGGTCCGTCGGCCGCTCCGTGGTCCCCGGCACGGAGAACACGTACTCCAGGGAGTCCGCGTCGGCGGTGGTCGAGGCGCTCTGCACGTTCGAGCTGCCCGGAGGGGGCGCCGGGGGCTCCGCCTTGCCGCGACTCACCTGCAAGGACCGGAACTGGGACCTCGACCCGCACGACCTCGGCAGTCTCCCGGGTCCGCAGGACCTGTTCGACGTCCACCTGGTCGCCGACTGACATGCGAACGACGAGTCAAGAAGGAAGCAGACCCATGAGCGTTCGGTTCACCGCGAAGGCCCGCAGGGGGCTGGTCGCGCTCACGCTGGCGACCGGTCTGGCCGTCGGTGTGGCCGGCTGCGGCGGCGGGGGCGGCGACGGCAAGAAGCCGGAAACGCCCGCGTCCGCTTCGAAGACCGCGGGCTCCGACCCGAGCGCGCAGGAAGGGCAGTCCGACAAGCCCTTGGCCGAGCTGAAGGGATCGGACGGCCTGCTTCTCCAGGTCACCTCCGCGAAACGCGACTCCGGTGGCTTCGTCACCGTGAACGGCACCCTGAAGAACGACGGAGCCAAGAGCATCCTCATCCCCTCCGCCCTGAGCGGCAACGAAACCGAGATCATCCGGAACGGCACGTCTCTGGGTGGCGCCACACTGGTCGACCCGCAGGGCAAGAAGCGGTACTACGTCCTGCGTGACACGGACGGCCGTCCGCTGACCACCACAGGGCTCTCCTCGCTCAAGGCCGGTGACAGCCTGCCGGTCTTCATGCAGTTCCCCGCACCCCCGGCCAACACCACGCAGGTGGAGTTCCAGCTGCCGACCTTCGAGTCCGCCTCCCTCCAGATCTCCGGGTGAGGTCCCAGTGACGATCCCACACCGCTTCCCCCTCACCCTCCTCGCCGCCACCCTCCTCGCCGCAACCAACCTCTGCGCGGCGCACGCCGACGGCACCGACCCCACCGTCCCCCCGGGTACCGAACCCTCCGCCTCGGCCCCGGTGAAGATCGACCCCACCGACCCGGACCTGAAGCTCCCCGAGGGGGCCACGCTCGCCGCGGCCAAGGTGCTGGACATCAAGTCGGTCGTCGAGGACCAGAGCGGGGACGAACGCCGCGAGGACACCAACGCCGACGTGAAGTTCGCGCTGCAGGCAGAGGTCCTGTTCAGCAAGGACAGTGCCAGGCTCGGCGACGAGGCGAAGGCCCGTATCCAGGCGATCGCGGACGAGATCAAGAAGCAGAACGCGACCCAGGTCAGGGTCTTCGGCTTCACGGACGACCTCGGCTCCTCCGCCCACGGCGACATCCTGTCCAAGCAGCGCGCCAACGCCGTACAGGCCGTCCTGGACCAGGACCTGAACGACCCGAACGTCACCTTCGAGGTGCGCGGCTACGGCGAGCAGTACCCGATCGCGGACAACTCGACGGAGGAGGGCCGCAGGAAGAACCGAAGGGTCGAGGTCACCTTCCCCCGCACGGGGAGCTGACCTCAGGGCACCAGCACGCTCACCCGGGCCCCGTCGCCCAGCCCCCAGCCCGCCATCGCCCCCGCCTCGGCCTCCAGGACGTGCCGGGAGCGCAGGCGGGGGAGGCCCAGGCGGCCGGGGGCCATGGTGCGGACGGCGATGACGTCGAGGTGGCGGTCCAGGTAGGCGACGTCGATGGGGATGCGCATCCGGAAGGTGTGCACACCGCCGGCCGGGGAGAGCAGCATCGCCCCGTCGACCGCGTCACGGCCCAGCAGGCCCTTCGTGCGGGCCCGGTAGGACGTCGCGATCTCCAGCGGGACGGAGACCGACGTCCCGTCCTCGCGGTGCACGACGAGCATCCCCCGCCCGTCCCGCCACTTCCGCCGGACCGGCTTTTCCCGCCTGCGTAGCTCCATCGCCCGCCCCCTCTCTCCCGCTCTCCCGGACCGACCGTAGCGCCCTCCACGAAGGGGCGGAGGACACCCTCCGAGACGCCGGCGACGGCGAAGAAAAATCGGCAGCGCCCGGCGGCACCGCGTTGGGACGATCACGTCATGGGAGAACGGACAGACCACCGCGATTTCGAGGACCTCCTCGCAGAGGGCGCCGCCGTTCCCACCGAGGGATGGGACTTCTCGTGGTTCGAGGGGCGGGCCACCGAGGCACGGCCCTCCTGGGGCTATGCCCGCTCGGCGGGCGGCCGGCTGGCCCGGGCCACCGCCGCGCTGGACCTGCAGACCGGGGGAGGGGAGGTCCTGGACTTCGCTCTCGCCTCGGCGGCCCCGGCCCGGCCGGTGTCGCTCGCCGCCACCGAGGGCTGGCCGCCCAACGCGGCCCGGGCCACCGCGCTGCTCCACCCGCGCGGTGCGGTGGTCGTCGGCGTGCCGCAGGACGCTCCGCTGCCCTTCGCCGACGGGGCCTTCGACCTGGTGCTCAGCCGTCACCCGGTGCGCCCGCAGTGGGCGGAGATCGCCCGTGTCCTCACCCCCGGCGGCACCTACTTCGCCCAGCACGTCGGCCCGGCCAGCGTCTTCGAACTGGTCGAGTTCTTCCTGGGGCCGCAGTCCGACGCCACGCGGGGCAACCGCCACCCCGACCGTGAGCGCGCCGAAGCCGAGGCGGCGGGGCTGGAGGTCGTCGGACTGCGGGCCGAGCGGCTGCGGACGGAGTTCCACGACATCGCGGCCGTCGTCCACTTCCTGCGCAAGGTGGTCTGGATGGTCCCCGGCTTCACGGTCGAGGCGTACGAGCCGCAACTGCGCGCCCTGCACGAGCGGATCGAGGCCGAGGGCCCCTTCGTCGCCCACAGCACCCGGCACCTCTTCGACATCCGCAGGCCGCGCTAGCCGTTCACTTCCCGGGTTCCTTCCACACGGTTTCCACATCGTTACCGCACACGGGTCGCATTCAGCCCCACCCGTCACGTAAGTTCAGACCAACGTTATTCGCGTGAGCAAAGCTGCGCGGGTGGTACCGCGCAGTGGAGGGGGCTGCGCGGTGCCGTGACGTCGCCGGGGGCGCGTCGAGCCACCGTTCGCCGGCCGGATCCCCCACCCGGGGGAACCCTCGGACAACTCGCCGACGGTTCACCAAGACGGCCCAAACCCTCTTGATCGATGTGTATACGGCCCGATTCCCTGGGAATCAGCTGTGATTCGGCCACCTGAAACCCCTGAATCCAACGTTCCGCGCTAACCCGGGCGTTGCCGGGCGACTCCGGAGAGTAGTTGTGGCACGCGAATGCGCGCAGCATCACTTACGAAGGGTTATGGTGGAAACCCCCCCTCGGGCCGGTCCGTCTCCCCCCCACGGACCGGCCCGTTTTTTCTTTCCCCCAACGGGCGGAGCGCTTCGCGCGGGGCCGGAGGCCGCGCCCCCAACTCGGGCCGGGCTCCCGGCAGGAGTAGGCTGCGCCCCGCGGGGACCCTTAACCGCGCCACAGGAGGGGCTGACATCACGTGAACCTGCGCGACAAGCTGCGCGGCCTGCTCGTCGGGCTCTACGCACGCCGGGTGGAAGGCCACCTGGACCACGCTCAGGTGCCCAAGCACATCGGCGTCATCATGGACGGCAACCGCCGCTGGGCGAAGGCCTCCGGTTCCACCACCGTCCACGGTCACCGAGCCGGCGCGGACAAGATCGAGGAGTTCCTCGGCTGGTGCAGCGAGACGGACGTCGAGGTCGTCACCCTCTGGCTGCTGTCCACGGACAACCTGGACCGGCCCAAGGACGAACTGGTCCCGCTCCTCGGCATCATCGAGGACGTCGTACGCACCCTGGCCGCCGACGGCCGCTGGCGGGTCCACCACGTCGGCACGCCCGACATCCTCCCCTCCCCCATGCGCAACGCGCTCAAGGAGGCCGAGGAGGCCACCGCCCACGTCGACGGAATACTGGTCAACGTGGCCATCGGCTACGGCGGACGCCAGGAGATCGCCGACGCCGTCCGCGCGATGCTCCTCGACGCCCACGACCGGAACGTCCCGATGGAGGAGCTGGCGGAGTCCGTCGACGTCGACATGATCGGACGTCATCTCTACACCGGCGCCCAGCCCGACCCGGACCTGGTGATCCGCACCAGCGGCGAACAGAGATTGTCCGGATTCATGCTCTGGCAGACCGCGCACTCCGAGTACTACTTCTGCGAGGTCTTCTGGCCGGCCTTCCGCAAGGTCGACTTCCTGCGCGCCCTGCGCGACTACGCCGCACGTCACCGGCGCTACGGCGGCTGAGCACCGTCATCACGGAGGCGAAACCGCCCCGTATACCCCCGTTGGGGCGGACGTAACAAGGAGTTCACCAGCGCGCTGTCCCATGCGTTTGCATGGCGCCGCTTGTTCGAGGGCATAAGCCAAGCAGGTCGACGCCCGAACCACGGGTGTCGGATCTCAGCGGGCGGCACGGGGCCGTCCGCCCGGGAGGCCCTTTGCACCAGCCCGATCGTGCGGTCACAGCACGGACGAACAGGCGGAGGGCCGGTTCTCGGCCCGTGCACGGCGGCCGACGACCGGTCCAGCTCCACTCCGTCGCTCCCCGACCTCATCCGAGGGGGTACGTCCTTCCGTGGTGACCAGCACAAAGCGCCACAAGCCAGACCGGCGCACCTATGTTCTCGACACCAGCGTCCTGCTGGCCGATCCGAACGCCCTGAGCCGCTTCGACGAGCACGAGGTCGTGCTCCCCATCGTCGTGGTCACGGAGCTGGAGGCCAAGCGGCACCATCCCGAACTCGGCTACTTCGCCCGGCAGGCCCTGCGCCTGCTCGACGAGTTCCGGGTGAAGCACGGCCGCCTCGACGCCCCCATCCCGATCGGGGAACTCGGCGGGACCGTCCGTGTCGAGCTCAACCACTCGGACCCCAGCGTGCTGCCCACCGGCTACCGCCTGGGGGACAACGACTCCCGCATCCTCGCGGTGGCCCGCAACCTGCAGGCCGAGGGGTACGACGTCACCGTCGTCTCGAAGGATCTGCCGCTCAGGATCAAGGCCTCCTCCGTCGGTCTCCTCGCCGAGGAGTACCGCGCCGAGCTGGCCATCACGGACGCCTCCGGCTGGACCGGAATGTCCGAACTGACCCTGTCCGGCGAACAGGTGGACATCCTCTTCGAGGAAGGACACGTGTACGTCCCGGAGGCCGCCCACCTCCCCGTGCACACGGGTCTGACCATCCAGTCCGAGCGCGGCAAGGCGCTGGGCCGGGTGACGGCCGAGGGCAACGTCCGCGTGGTGCGCGGCGACCGGGAGGCGTTCGGCATCAAGGGCCGCAGCGCCGAGCAGCGCATCGCGCTCGACCTGCTGCTCGACCCGGACGTGGGCATCGTGTCCATGGGCGGCCGGGCCGGCACCGGCAAGTCGGCGCTGGCGCTGTGCGCGGGCCTGGAGGCGGTGCTGGAGCGGCGCCAGCACCAGAAGGTGATGGTCTTCCGGCCGCTGTACGCGGTCGGCGGCCAGGAGCTGGGCTATCTGCCGGGCTCCGAGGCGGAGAAGATGAGTCCCTGGGCGCAGGCGGTCTTCGACACCCTCTCCGCGGTCACCAGCCGTGAGGTCATCGAGGAGGTCACCGCGCGCGGGATGCTGGAGGTGCTCCCGCTCACCCACATCCGCGGCCGCTCGCTGCACGACGCGTTCGTGATCGTGGACGAGGCGCAGTCCCTGGAAAGGAATGTGCTCCTCACCGTTCTGTCCCGAATCGGCGCGAATTCCCGGGTCGTTCTGACCCATGATGTGGCGCAAAGGGACAATCTGCGGGTCGGACGGTACGACGGTGTCGTGGCCGTCGTGGAGAAACTGAAGGGGCATCCGCTTTTCGCGCACGTGACCCTGACCCGGTCCGAGAGGTCCCAGATCGCTGCACTTGTGACCGAAATGCTCGAAGAGGGGCACATCTGACGCAACTGGGTTAGTCGACCCACCTGTTGGGCGCCGTCCGGCAAAAGGTCCAGAGCCTAGCCGGGCGGCGCCTTGGCGTGTGGCCGTTTCCTGAAACCCACAGGGACAAACGAGATGTGAGCTTTCACACGCAACTCGGAATTGCCACCCGGCGTCGGGTTACGGCAGAGTCTCATTCCTGTCAGGCCCCGCATACGACACACCTGTACCCATGGGGGTACCCCCGCACCTTTGGTAGTGGGAGAGGTCCAGAGCAGCAATGCCAACTCCATAGCGACGTCGTATGCCGCCCGCGCACCATGAGGCACTCCCCTCGGGGGAGTCGCCCACCGGGCCCGTGCCTCCCGTGACCCCGCAGTTGGGAGGCCAGCGTCAAGGGCACGATTGCGTCCGCCAGGGTCACCGAAGCGGGCGATGCTGGAAGGAAACCGTGTGAGCCGGATTTCGGTCCGGGGATTCGCAGTGGCCTCGGCCACCGCGGTCACCGCCGTCGGAAGCGTCGTCGGAGTTGCCTCGGGCAGCGTCGCGCAGAACAACGACGCCGAGCCGACGGCCGCCGACACCACGCTCCTCGCGGACATACCCGCGGGTCAGCAGGCGCAGGTGCAGACCGCGTCCCTGACGCAGCAGGCCGACACGCAGGCCATCGCCGCGGACGCGAGCGCCAAGAAGGACGCCGAGGCGGCGGCCCGCAAGGCCGCGGCCGACACCGCGTACGCGAAGAAGGCGGACGCGGAGAAGGCGGCCAAGCTGGCCAAGCAGCGCGCCGAGGCGAAGTCCGCGGCGGCGAGCCGCGGCGACGTCCGCGACTCCTCCAGCTTCCCCGTCCAGACCTCCTACACGATCGCGCAGATCCAGGCGATGGCGCGTCAGATCGTCGGGGGCGGGCAGTTCCAGTGCTTCAGCAACATCGTGGACCACGAGTCCAGCTGGAACTACCAGGCGGTCAACGCCTCCTCCGGCGCCTACGGCCTGGTCCAGGCCCTGCCCGCCGGCAAGATGGCGTCCGCCGGCGCCGACTGGCGGACCAACCCGGCCACGCAGATCAAGTGGGGCCTCAACTACATGAACCAGCGCTACGGCAGTCCGTGTGACGCCTGGACGTACTGGCAGGCGAACGGCAACTACTGAGCCGCGACCGCCGGTGCCCGACTCCGCAGAGCCCCTCCCCGTCCTAGGGGGAGGGGCTCTCGCCCTGTACGGTCGATCCGGACGACTCCAGGGGGGAGTGGCGGCCGGAGCCCCAGGGACACGGGGGGAAGAGGACGGATCATGTCGCGAGTGCCAGGGTGGCTGGGCCGGCTCGGTGCCGGGCTCACCGAGATGGGCGAGCGGTTGGACGAGCGGCGCGCCGAGGTGGAGAAGGAGCACACGGAGCCCGAGCGGGCCGTGACCCGGCTCGCGACGGAGCCGGTGGCGGCCCCGGCCCCCCGCCCCGCCGTACCGGCCGGCCCCCGCCCCGACCCGGCGCAGGCCGTGCCGTGGGGCGTCCGGGTCGCCGCCGAGGCCGGCTGGCGACTGCTGGTGCTGGCCGGCACGGTCTGGGTCCTCATGCGGGTCATCAGCGCCGTACAACTGGTCGTGTTCGCCTTCGTCATCGCCCTGCTCATCACCGCGCTGCTGCAGCCGACGGTCTCCCGGCTCAGGCGCTACGGCGTGCCGCGCGGCCCGGCCACCGCGCTCACCGCCATCTCCGGCTTCGTCGTCATCGGGCTGATGGGCTGGTTCGTGACCTGGCAGGTCATGGAGAACATCGACACCCTCTCCAACCAGATCCAGCACGGCATCGACGACCTGCGCAACTGGCTGCTGAAGAGCCCCTTCCACGTCACCGACAAGCAGATCAACCAGATCGCCAAGAACCTCCGCGAGGCGATCGGCGCCAACACCGACCAGATAACGTCCGCCGGACTGGAGGGTGTTCAGGTCGTCGTCGAGACCCTGACCGGCATCCTGCTGGTGTTCTTCTCGACGCTGTTCCTGCTCTACGACGGCGAGCGCATCTGGGACTGGTTCCTGAAGCTGGTCCCGTCCGCCGCCCGCCCCGGCGTGGCCGGCGCCGGCCCCCGCGCCTGGCGCACCCTGACGGCCTACGTCCGGGGTACGGTCCTGGTCGCCCTGATCGACGCCATCTTCATCGGCCTGGGCATCTACTTCCTGAACGTGCCGATGGCCGTCCCGCTGGCCGTGTTCATCTTCCTGTTCTCGTTCATCCCGCTGGTCGGCGCGGTCGCCTCCGGCGCGCTCGCGGTGGTGGTGGCGCTGGTGACGCAGGGCGTCTTCACGGCCCTGATGACCCTGCTGGTGGTCCTGGCGGTCCAGCAGATCGAGGGCCATGTCCTGCAGCCGTTCATCCTCGGCCGCGCGGTCCGCGTCCATCCGCTCGCCGTGGTCCTCACCGTGGCGGCCGGCGGCATGGTGGCCGGCATCGGCGGCGCCGTGGTCGCCGTACCGCTGGTGGCGGTGACGAACACGGTGGTGGGCTATCTGCGGCAGTACTCGGAGGAGGTCCACCGCCGGTCGGTCCCCGTGGCGGTCGATGAGGGGACCGTCCCGGTCGAGGAGGAACCCGTCCCGGTAGCGGAAAGCCCCGTCCACGAGGAGTGAACGGGGCTCAGGCCCCGTCGTGGGGCGGGCGCGGATCGCCTACTCGGCGAGGACGGCCTCCGCGTCGAGCGTCACGCCGACCGCCTGGATCACGGACGCGATCTTGAACGCCTCCTGGACGACCTCGCGGTCGACGCCGGCCTTGCGGAGCACCTGCTCGTGCGAGTCCAGGCACATCCCGCAGCCGTTGATGGCGGACACGGCGAACGACCACAGTTCGAAGTCGACCTTGTCCACACCGGGGTTGCCGATGACGTTCATCCGCAGGCCCGCGCGCAGGCTGCCGTACTCGTGGTCGGACAGCAGGTGCCGGGTGCGGTAGAAGACGTTGTTCATCGCCATGACGGCGGCCGCGGACCTGGCCGCGTCGTACGCCTCGGGGGAGAGGTTCGCCTTCGCGTCGGGCGCCAGCTCGCGCAGGACGATCGGGGAGCGGGAGGCGATCGCCGTCGCCAGCACCGTGCCCCACAGCTGCTGGGCCGGCAGGTCGGAGTTGCCGATGACCGAACCCAGGTTCAGCTTCAGGTCCTTGGCGTAGTCCGGAAGGGCGGACTTGAGGGTGTCGAGGGACATGTCCGTCACTCTCCGGCCAGCAGCTTGACCGGGTCCAGGGTCTCGTCGCCCTTGCTCCAGTTGCACGGGCACAGCTCGTCCGTCTGCAGGGCGTCCAGGACCCGCAGGACCTCCTTGGGGTTACGGCCGACGGAGCCGGCGGTCACCATGGAGAACTGGATCTCGTTGTTCTGGTCCACGACGAAGACCGCGCGCTTGGCGAAGCCGTCCTCGCCCTCGATGCCGAGGTCCCGCATCAGCTCGTGCTTGGAGTCGGCCATCATCGGGAACGGCAGGTCGCGCAGGTCGTCGTGGTCCTTGCGCCAGGCGTGGTGGACGAACTCCGAGTCCCCGGAGAAACCCAGCACCTGGGCGTCGCGGTCGGCGAACTCCTCGTTCAGCTTGCCGAAGGCGGCGATCTCGGTCGGGCACACGAAGGTGAAGTCCTTGGGCCAGGCGAACACGATCTTCCACTTGCCCTCGTAGGTCTTGTGGTTGATCGTCTCGAACTCCGCGCCCTTCTCCAGCGAGACGCAGGCGGTCAGTTCGAACTCGGGGAACTTGTCACCGACAGTGAGCACACGCTCTCCTTGCAACGAAGAAACACCCGGATCGCGGGCGTTCCTCATGGGTTGGACGATCTCGATGCTGGCACAGGGTGCATTGATTCGGGAAATAGCTACACTTGGTCATGTTGATCGGAGGCGGCTATCAGTGACCATGGGTAAGCGGCGCCAGCCGAGCCTCGCCCAGCTGCGGGCCTTCAGCGCCGTGGCGGACCACCTGCACTTCAGGGACGCGGCGGCCGCCATCGGGATGAGCCAGCCCGCGCTGTCCGGTGCCGTCTCGGCGCTGGAGGAGACCCTGGGCGTGACCCTGCTCGAGCGTACGACCCGCAAGGTGCTGCTCTCGCCCGCCGGTGAGCGGCTGGCCGTACGGGCGAAGGCGGTGCTGGCGGCGGTCGGGGCGCTGCTGGAGGAGGCGGAGGCGGTCCGCGCGCCGTTCACCGGCGTGCTCCGGCTCGGCGTCATCCCGACCGTCGCCCCGTACCTGCTGCCCACCGTGCTGCGCCTCGTGCACGACCGCTATCCGCACCTCGACCTCCAGGTGCACGAGGAACAGACCGCCAACCTCATCGAGGGGCTGGCCGGCGGACGCCTGGACCTGCTGCTGCTCGCGGTCCCCCTCGGCGTCCCCGGCACGGTCGAACTCCCCCTGTTCGACGAGGACTTCGTGCTGGTCACCCCGCCCGACCACCGGCTCGGCGGCCAGGAGGGCATCCCGCGCGAGGCACTCCGGGAGCTGAACCTGCTGCTCCTGGACGAGGGACACTGCCTGCGCGACCAGGCACTCGACATCTGCCGGGAGGCGGGCCGCGCGGACGCACCGGTCACCACCACGGCCGCGGGGCTGTCCACGCTCGTCCAGCTGGTCGCGGGCGGCCTCGGCTGCACCCTGCTGCCGCGCACCGCGCTGAAGCTGGAGACGACCCGCGGCAGCCGGCTCCTCACCGGCCACTTCGCCGACCCCGCCCCGAGCCGCCGCGTCGCCCTCGCCATGCGGACGGGCGCGGCCCGGGCCGCCGAGTACGAGAAACTGGCGGCGGCCCTGCGCGAGGCCCTGCGCGCCCTGCCGGTACGGGTCGTGAACGACGACTCCTGACACCCGCCCCCGCCCGGCACACACGCCTCCCGCATGCGGTCCTACTCGGTGCGCAGTCCCTCCGGGCGCATCATCCGCAGCAGCGGCGGCAGGCTCAGTGCCGTCACCGCGAGGACGATGGCCGCGCCGATGCCGGTCATCGCCAGCACGCCCGGCCAGTCCACGCCCATGGGCGCGCCCACCATCTTGAGCAGCACCGCGCCCAGCGCCAGCCCCACGGCCGAGGCCAGCACCAGGCCGAGCGCGATCGGGATCGCCGTCTGCCACAGCACCGACAGGCTCAGCGTGCGCCGCCGGGTGCCGAAGGCGACCAGCGCCGACAGCAGCTTCCGGCGCTCGCGCAACTGCTCCAGCTGCGAGACCAGCAGGCTCGCGCCGATCAGCGCCAGCACGCAGACGGCCCCGACGAACAGACCCGTGCGGATCGAGGTGAACTTCTGGAGCTCCTCGGTGGACGACCACACCATCGCGTCCGCCAGCGGATCCACCCCCGCCGCCGTGTTGCGGACGTATTCGTGCACGTCCGGCACCGAGTCGTCGAGGGAGACGAACACCGATGCGCTGAGCACGCGGCTCATCGCGTCCGGCACGGAGGCCGGGGTCAGCAGCAGACCGTCGTCCTTGTTGCCGGTCGGGCCGGTGACCGGGGTGACCCGCGGCAGACGGTGCGGCACCGTCCAGGTGAGATCGGGGCCGGCGGCCGGTCCGTCGCTCGTGTCGACGTGGAGGGTGAGGCCCGGCCTGGCCAGCCTGTCCAGGTCCTCGTCGCGTTCCGCGCCCTTCGCCACGAAGACGTCCCCGTCGTGGCAGGACGTCAGCCGCGCCACCTCGCGCAGCGCGGCGCAGTCGCCCACGGTCACGTTCGTCCTGGCCCCGGCCTCATGGCGCCAGTCCCGGTCGGCGACCTCGACGCTGCCCAGCGCCGTGGCCTTGCGTACGCCCTTGGTGGCGGCGAACTTCGCCGAGGCCGGGCCGAGGGCCACCCCCCGGGACAGGTTGACCTGCATCTGGGCCCGGGTGGTGTCCTTGCCGGTCGACTGGGTGTAGTCGCCCTGGATGCCCGCGAACACCATCTGCAGCGCGATCGCCCCGGCCACCGCGACCGCGATGCCGTTCACCATGCGCGCCGCCGTGCCACTGCTCAACTGAAGCCGACGGACCGCGAGTTGCCAGGCGACCGAGCCTCGGCCGAGCCGGGCGACCGCCGCTTCGACGATCCACGGCAGCAGCGTGGTGATGCCGACGAGCAGCAGCAGGACGCCACCGATCACCAGGACCTGGTTGAAGTTGCCGTTCGTGCGGCCCTGGCCGATCATCGGGGCCAGCATCGCGAGCCCGCCGACGGGCAGCAGCAGCCGCCACCACAGCCTGCGCCGCTTCTGCCTGGCCGTACGCACCACGCCCAGCGGTTCGATGACCACCCCGCGCAGGGCGAACAGGGTGACCAGCACCGCCGCCGCCGGGACGGCGAGTGCCACCAGGGCGGCGAGCGCGGGCGTGGGGTTGAGATAGCTGGGGAACACGCTGACGCCCACGATCTCGACCGAGCCCGCGAGCTGACGGCCGAGCAGGAAGAAGACGGTGCCGAAGGCCAGTCCGACCAGCGAACCGGCCAGTGCCTCGCCGGCGGCGATCCGCCGGGTCATCCGGCTGTCGGAACCCACCAGCCGCAGCGCGGCAAGCCTGCGGTCGCGCCGCTCACCGCCGAAGCGCACGGCCGCGGCGATGAACACGGCGACCGGCATCAGCAGCACCACGAAGATGACCAGCACCAGCATGATCAGCACCGGGTCCGGGGCCGAGCTGGACGTCGGTACCGCCTGCGGATGCCCGAACGCGGTGATCCGGGCCGTCTGCCAGCGGTTCATGTGCGCGGACAGGTTCTCGGCCCCGGCGTAGTAGGCGAGTTCCCGCGAGCCGATGAGTCCCGGCTCGCCGATCGTCCCCACCACCCGGTACGGCAACCGCTGCCGCAGCAGCTTCCCGGCACCGGAGTCGAGCAGCTCCTTCAGCGCGGGCGAGACCACCATGTCGCCCGGTGCGGGGTACTTCGACAGGCCCGGTGCCATCGGGGCGCGCGGGCCCTCGGGCTGCACCAGCCGGCCCCGGACGTCGTCGCCGCGGTACGTGGTGTTGGCGTCGGCGATCACCAGCGTGTCGGCGGCCTTCGGGATGTGCGGGCCGTAGGTGTAGTCCAGGCGGGCCTCGTCGCGCTCGTGCCGTACCGCCAGCGCGCTGGGCAGGGCGGTGGTCAGCAGCAGCAGCGCCACGCCGAGCCCGACACCCATCGCCGTCAGCAGCACCCGCATCCAGCCCTCGCGCCCGCCGGTGAAGGCGAACCTGGCCCCCATGCCCAGATCCCGGGCCCATTGACGCACGCTCATACGATGCGCTCCATGTCCCGGGACTTCCCGTCGCGTACGACGATCTCGCGGTCGGAGTAGGCGGCCACCCGGGCCTCGTGGGTGACCAGGACGACGGCCGCGTTGGTCGAGCGGGCCGCGTCCGTCAGCAGTTCCATCACGCGCTCGCCGTTGAGCGAGTCCAGCGCGCCGGTCGGCTCGTCGGCGAACAGCACCCGGGGCCCGGTGACCAGCGCACGGGCCACCGCGACCCGCTGTCCCTGACCGCCGGACACCTCGCCGGGCCGCTTGCCCCGGAGGTCGTCGACCTCGAGGCGCTCCATCCAGTCGAGGGCCGCCTTCTCGGCCTCCTTGCGGGAGGTGCCGTTCAGCCGCAGCGGCAGGGCCACGTTCTCCACGCAGGTCAGCTCCGGTACCAGCTGCCCGAACTGGAAGACGAACCCGAACTCGCTGCGTCGGAGCGCGCTGCGCTGGGCGTCGCTCATGGTCGCCAGCTCCCGCTCCTGGTACGTGATGGAACCGGAGTCGGGCGGCACGATCCCGGCGAGACAGTGCAGCAGCGTGGACTTTCCGGACCCGGAGGGGCCCATCACGGCGACGACCTCGCCGGGGTGTATGGAGAACTCGGCGCCGTCCAGGGCGACGGTCGGCCCGTAGGCCTTGCGCAGGTCCTGGGCGGCGAGCAGGGAACCGGCCGGCGGGGTCATCGGGCCACCACCTCACGCAGCTTCTCCAGCCGGGCGGCCGTGAGCTCCAGCCAGCGCAGGTCGGCCTCCAGATGGAACAGGGCGTGGTCGCACACCAGTTGGTCGGCCAGGTCGCCCTTGCGCTTGCGGTCGGTCAGGATCCGCATGCTGCGCAGGTGCTCGGAGCGCTGGGTGTCGAGGACGTCGCCCGCGTCCCGGTGGGTCAGCAGGGCGAGGACGACCTTGGTGTAGAGGGTCGACTGGAGGTACGGCTCCGGCTTCTCCGGTGTCGCCAGCCACTGCTCGACATCGGTGACGCCGGCGTCCGTGATGGCGTACCGCTTCCGCTCCGGGCCGCCGCCCGCCTCGATGCCGTCGACCTCGACGAGGCCGCTCTTCAGCAGCCGGGACATCGTCGAGTAGACCTGGCCGTAGTGCAGCGGCCGGTCGTGACCGAACTTCTCGTCGAAGGCCCGCTTCAGGTCGTAACCGTGGCGCGGGCCGGACTCCAGGAGCCCCAGAAGAGTGTGACCAATGGACATGCCGAGCACTCTACACACCGTGTATACGCGCTATGTATACGCGGAGTGTGCAGTCCACGGCGGGCCGTACGGCCGCCCAGGTGGGGCGCGATTGTCACGGTTCCGCTACACCGGGCCCGAGGGGCCGGGCGGGCGGCCGCGCCGGGGCAGCGGGCCGGTCTCCTTCGGCAGCCGTCCCGCCTCCGCGAGCGCCTTGCGCAGCAGGAACTCGATCTGCGCGTTCGCCGACCGCAGCTCGTCCCCGGCCCACCGGGCCAGCGCGTCGTACACCGACGGGTCCAGCCGCAGCAGCACCTGCTTGCGCTGCTGCGGCCGGCGCTTCGGCGGCTCCTGGGCGGGGAGGTCCGAAGGATCCGTCACTGGTAGAGGGTCCCGGTGTTCAGCACGGGCTGCGGCGCCCGGTCGCCGCACAGCACGACCATCAGGTTGGAGACCATCGCCGCCTTCCGCTCCTCGTCCAGCTCCACGATCCCCTGCTCCGCGATCCGGGCGAGCGCCGCCTCGACCATGCCGACCGCGCCGTCCACGATCTCCCGCCGCGCGGAGACCACCGCGCCGGCCTGCTGCCGCTGGAGCATCGCCGAGGCGATCTCGGGAGCGTACGCGAGATGGGTGAAGCGCGACTCGACGACGCGCACGCCCGCCGCCTCCACTCGCGCCTGCAGTTCGACGGCGAGCTTCTCGGTGATCTCCTCGGCGTTGCCGCGCAGCGAGAGGCCGTCCGCCTCGTGGGCGTCGTAGGGATACTCGATGGCGATGTGCCGCACGGCCGTCTCGGTCTGCGTGGCGACGAACTCCGTGTAGTCGTCCACCTCGAAGGTCGCCTGCGCGGTGTCCTCGATCTTCCACACCACGACCGCGGCCAGCTCGATCGGGTTCCCGTAGGCGTCGTTGACCTTGAGGACGGCGGTCTCGTGGTTGCGTACGCGGGTGGAGATCTTCACGCGCGAGGTGAAGGGGTTCACCCAGCGCAGGCCGTCCTGCCGGATCGTGCCCTTGTAGCGGCCGAAGAGCTGGACCACCCGGGCCTCGCCCGGCGCCACCGTGTTCAGACCGCACATGGCGATGAAGGCGACGAGCGCGATCAGGATGCCGCCGGCTATGAGGGCGGCCTTGGCGCCGGCCGCGGAGGCGACGCTCCCGGCGGCCACCATCGCCGCGCCGGCCAGCAGTCCGGCCAGGCCGAGCAGCAGGGCGAGCCCGCCGCCGATGCTGGGCGCGGTGAACTCCCGTACGCGCGGGGCGGGCATCTCGGGTATGTCGGCGGTCGCGGACGCGTCGTCGGCGGACACGGGTGTGGACTCGGGTGTGGACATGGGTGGCCCCCGTTCTCCTGGCGCCGGGTCATGGACGCCTGGCTTGCTCGACTTCACCTAGCTTCCTTCTAGCATAGTGATAACACTTTCCCGCCCGGAAGCAACCCTCTGGCTCCGTAACCCGTCGGTTCCCTTGGGGCGGGTGCTGATTGTCACGTCCGCAAAAGAGCGGATCGAGCGCTCTTTGTCATATAGACGGGTGTTAGCTTTCGAAGCTGACCGCGAGGGTGACCACGAGACGGAAGCGGAGTAGACGGACCCATGGGGCGAGCGGAAGAGAGACGAGCGCGGCAGCGCGGTGGCCACCGCGCGGCGCCCAGAGGTCGCTCGTCGGGTGCTCCGGCCGGCGGCGCGTCGGCCGGCGGCCCCCCGGCCGGCGGCGCGCCGGCCGGCGTGGAGAGCGGCGGCAGGGCCGCCACCAGGGCCGCCAGAAGCGGAAAGAGCGCCAAGGGCGCCAAGAAGGGCCTCATACGCCGGCTCTTCACCTGGAAGAAGATGCTCGGCACCTTCTTCGGCATGTGCCTGCTCGTGATCGCCGCCTTCATCGGCCTGTACCTGTGGGTGGACGTGCCGCAGGGCAACGCGGCCGCCCAGCAGGAGAGCAACGTCTACAAGTACAGCGACGGCTCCATCCTGGCCCGGGTGGGCACGGTCAACCGCGAGAGCGTGGACCTGTCCAAGGTGCCCAAGGACGTCCAGCGCTGCTTCGTCGCCGCCGAGAACAAGACCTTCTACACCGACGTCGGCATCGACTTCCGGGGCACCGCGCGCGGTCTGCTCAACACGGTGACCGGCCGCGGCACCCAGGGCGGTTCGACGATCACCCAGCAGTTCGTCAAGAACTACTACCTGAACCAGGACCAGACCGTCACCCGCAAGCTCAAGGAGATGGTCATCTCCCTGAAGGTGGACCGCGAGAAGTCCAAGGACTACATCCTCGCCGGCTACATCAACACCAGCTACTACGGCCGCAACGCCTACGGCATCCAGGCCGCCGCCCAGGCCTACTACCGGGTCGACGCGGACAAGCTCACGGTCGAGCAGGGCGCCTATCTCGCGGCCCTGCTGCAGGCGCCGAGCCAGTACGACTGGGGCGTCGCGTCCGCCACGGGCAAGAAGCTGGTGACGGCTCGCTGGAACTACGTCCTGGACAACATGGTCAAGCAGCACTGGCTCGACGCGGCCAAGCGGCAGGCGATGAAGTTCCCGGTGCCCAAGGACCCCAAGGGGACCCCGGGTGAGGAGGGCCAGAAGGGCTACCTCGTCCAGCTCGCCAACCAGCAGCTGGAACAGCGGCTCATGGACCAGCAGGGCATGACGCAGGCCCAGGCGGAGAACGCGGTCGTCGACCACGGCTGGACCATCACCCTGAACATCACCAAGAAGAGGCAGGCCGAGCTGGAGAAGGCGGTCAAGTCCCAGCTGACCAGCAAGCTCGACGCCAAGAAGCGCAAGGTCGACGGCAATGTGCAGGCCGGCGCCGTGTCCGTGGACCCCAAGACGGGCAAGATCGTCGCCCTGTACGGCGGCCAGGACTACTTCAAGCACTACATCAACAACGCGACCCGCCGGGACTACCAGCCCGCCTCCACGTTCAAGCCCGTGATCCTCGCCGCCGCGCTGGAGGAGAACGCCCAGACGCAGGACGGCAAGCCGATCAACGCCAACACGGTCTACGACGGCACCAGCGGCCGCGAGGTCGAGGACCACGGCACCAAGGTCGGCTTCGCCCCGCCCAACGAGGACAAGCAGAGCTACGGCCCCATCACCGTCCAGGACGCCATGGACAAGTCCGTCAACTCCGTCTTCGCGCAGATGGGCGTCGACGTGGGCATGGACAAGGTGATGAGCGTCGCCGGCAAGCTCGGCATGAACACCAAGGGCATGCAGGCGGTGCCCGCGCAGACCCTGGGCTCCATGGGCGCCAGCCCGCTGGAGATGGCCGGGATCTACGCCACCTTCGACAACCACGGCAAGAAGGTCACCCCCAGCCTCATCGCCTCGGCCGAGCAGAAGAACCGCACCGTCGACATACCGAACCCGGTCGGCGACCAGGTGATCAGCCGCACCGCGGCCGACACCGTGACCTCGGTGCTGACCGGCGTGGTCGACGACGGCACGGCCAAGGACTCGGTGGCCGGGAACCCCCTGCGCAACGGCCAGCAGGTGGCGGGCAAGACCGGTACCTCCGACAAGAACAAGTCCGCCTGGTTCACCGGCTACACCCCGGACCTGGTCACCTCCGTCGGCCTGTTCGGCGAGGAGAGGAATACCGGGCGCCAGGTGCCCCTGACGGGCGCGACCGGCCTGATCAAGAGCCCCGGCCGGATCAACGGTGGCGGTTACCCGGCCCAGATCTGGGCGACGTACACCTTCGGCGTGACGGACAAGGCCACGTTCGACCTGGAGACCACCCAGGGCGCCGCCGTAGCCCCGTCGGACACCCCGACCACCTCGCCGAGCCCGACCGCGACGGCCTCCCACTCGCCGAAGCCGTCCCACAGCCCGACCCACAGCCCGTCCAACAGCCCGTCGGACACCCCGACGACCAAGCCGCCGACGTCGTCCCCGCCGCCGACGAGCAACCCGCCGACCTCGCCCAACCCGCCGACCCCGACGGGCAACATCACGAACAACCCGCTCAACCCGGGCGGGTAGCAGGCGGAAGGAAGGGCGAGGGCACCGGCAGGGACCGGCTAGGTCCGGTTCAGTTCGAACCAGACCACCTTGCCGGTGCTCAGCCGGGTCGCGCCCCAGCGGCGGGCCAGGCGGTTGACCAGGTACAGGCCGCGGCCGCCCTCGTCGGTGGCCCGGGCCTGGCGCAGCCGGGGCAGCTGGGGCACGTCGTCGCCGACCTCGCAGCGCAGTACGTCGGTGCGCAGCAGACGCAGGGTCACCGGCCGGGAGGCGTAGCGCACCGCGTTGGTGACCACCTCGCTCACCAGCAGCTCGACCGAGTCGGTGAGGTCCTCCAGGCCCCAGCGGGCCAGCGCGCGCCGGGCCAGCCTGCGGGCCTGACCGGGAGCGGAGTCCTCCGGCTCCAGGAACCAGTACGCCACATCGCTCGGCGCGATCCCGTCGAAGCGGGCGGCGAGCAGCGCGATGTCGTCGTCCCGGTCGCCCGGCCCGAGCATGTCCAGCACGTCGTCGCACAGCGCCTCGAGCGGCGGCGGATGGTCGGCCCCGGTCAGCTGGGCGGTGGCGGCCAGCTTCTCGCGCAACTGCTCTATGCCGGTCCACACGTCCCGCAGCCGGGACTCCACCAGACCGTCGGTGTACAGGAGCAGCGTCGCCCCGGCGGGCGCGTCCAGCTCGACGGCCTCGAAGTCGACGCCGCCGACGCCGATCGGCGCGCCCGGCGGCACCCGCAGCACCTCGGCCCGTCCGCCCAGGTGCAGCAGGATGGGCGGCGGATGGCCGGCGTTGGCGATGGTGATGCGGTGCGAGACCGGGTCGTAGACGGCGTACAGGCAGGTCGCCATGCGGTCGGTGCCGAGGCGCTGGGCCTGCTCGTCGAGGTGGTGCAGGACCTCCTGCGGGGGCAGGTCGAGCCCGGCCAGGGTCTGGGCCGTGGTGCGCAGCTGGCCCATGATCGCAGCCGAGGTCATGGAGTGGCCCATGACGTCGCCGACGACCAGCGCGACCCGGCTGCCGGGCAGCGGGATGGCGTCGTACCAGTCGCCGCCCACCCGCGCGGTCTCGGCGGCGGGCAGGTACCGGGAGGCGAGCCGGACGCCGGTCGGCCGGGGGAGCGTCTCGGGCAGCATGGTGCGCTGCAGCTCGTCGGCGATGTAGGCCTCACGGCCGTACAGCACCGCCTTGTCGATGCCGAGGGCGCTGTGCGTGGCCAGCTGGGCGGCGACCAGCAGATCGTCCGCCTCGAAGGCCAGCCGCTCCGGGCGGCGCAGGAACAGGGCGGCGCCGATCACCCGGCGACGGCCGCGCAACGGCGCGAGGATCGCGTGCCGGCCGTCGGGAACGATCGATTCGCCTGACTCGCCGAGGAGTTCGGGCAGCGCCTCGCGGGCGCCGGGCGCGTCGGCGAAGACCGGCCGCACCCCGCGCAGCACCTCGTTGAGGGCGCCACCGGGCCGCACCTCGCACAGCTCGGCGGTCAGCGCGGACAGCTCCGACAGCGCGGACGGCTCCCCCTCCGGCTCGGGCAGCGGCACGGGCAGGAAACCGCCCTCGGTGTCCCGCTCCTCCGGGATCCGGTCGGTACGGCGCAGCCGCAGCACCACGGGACCGGTGGGCCGCTCGTCACCGACCGGCAGCGGGTCGCGCAGATAGACCAGGATCGCGTCCGAGAACGTCGGTACGGTCGCCCGGCACAGCCCCATCACGATCTCGTCGAGGTCGATGCCCCGGGCGATCCGCCGGGTGGCCGCGCCGACGAACCTGAGCCGGTCCCCGTCCCGCCGCATCGGCATCGGCCGCCCGGGCGGCAGCCCCCGCCCGCTGCGGCGCTCACCGTCGCCCGTCACCCGCTCCTGCTCGGCACCCGGCTGGGGCGGAATGCCCTCCGGCGTCGGACGCGGACGATGCTCCCCCACGCTCGAGTCCGCTCGCGCTGCAGGGGCCCCCATGGGCTCGTTGGTGGCCGGCTGGGAGTGCTCGGGGCCGTTGACGGGGGGCTCCTTCCGCTTGCCGCAGGGCGTGGTCGTACCCGGCCCGGCAGGCGTCTGGTCGGCGCGGGCCTGTGCCGCTAAGCCGCCGGCGCCGAGCGGCTGCGGGGCACGCAGGAGCGCCCCGCGGGTCTCCGCGGGGTCGACGCCCGGCTTGGGGCGCTCGTAGGAGGAGGTGGGCTGCTCCGTCACGCGTGTCGAATCCATCCGTTGGGGGCTGCGCGCCGCGCGCGCAGTTCGTCCCGCAGAAATCCCGATACCCGGAATACGTGCCTGGGGAACGGAATTCCCGCGTGGTCAGAGGCTGTTCCTGTGCCGTCGGCGCACCGTTCCCGGCCCGTCACGGCGTTGCCCTCGTGCCCCTCGCTCACTTCCTGCCGCCCCTCGGTGACGTACGGTCAAGCCCGGCGCAGTCTCCGGGAGTTGTCGCTGTCAGTTGTACCTGTGCGCCCTTGCGGAGGACGATCCTACGGTTGTGTACCGGGGGCGCATCAAGGGTCTCATGAGGACACGTGCGCGGGCGTACGGTCCCAGTCCTTCGGCAGCGACGGTACCGCCCAGGACGGGTCCGGGCGCCAGTTCTGCCAGCCCTGCGAGAACGGCGGCCCCCAGGCCTCGATCACCTCCACCGCGGCCCGCCCCGCCGACCGGACCCGCTCGGCGGTCTCCTCGTCCATCAGCCCGTCCCGCTGGGCCTGCGCGAACTCGTCCTCGTCCCGCCAGTGCCAACTCCGATCCGGATGAACGGAGATGTCCAGAAAGTAGTCCTCCGAGTCCACACCGCCGTCCCAACGGGACAGTGGCTGCTCAAGATTGACGTACCAGTTCTTGAAACACCAGCCCGGATCCCAGAACAACCACACCGACCAGGGCTCGCCCGGCCGGGCCAGCTTCAGCACGCCCGTGCCGAACCACCGGTCCAGCTGCACGGTGCGCGGCTTGGTGTAACGCGACTCCAGCGGCTCCAGGTGGACGGGCGTGCCGTCGGCCAGCACCGGCTTGACGCACTCGGTGCCCGGCGCCATCCAGACCGCGAGCAGCTCCGCGTCGTCGCGGACGACGGTGACGGGACGCGCGATGTGGAAGCGCCGGCCGGCGTTCTCCCGGTACCGCCACAGGATCTGGCTCCCGGCCGCCCAGAAGGCCGCCGGACCGCCCGCTCCCCCGCGTGCCACGCGTCTCATCGCTCCACCGTCTGCCATGCACAGATATTAGGTGCCGCAGGCATACGACGCTGCGGCGCGCGTCACGGTTCTGGCCGGACGGCGTGAATGGTTCGCGGGCGGTTACGGGCGCGTCATACGCAGGACATCCAGCGCCTCGTCCAGTTGTTCCCGGGTCAGGTCGCCGCGCTCCACGTACCCGCCCTCCAGCACCGCCTGACGGATCGTCTTACGTTCCGCGAGAGCCTTTTTGGCCACCTTCGCGGCCTCCTCGTACCCGATGTACTTGTTCAGCGGGGTCACCACGGACGGCGACGACTCGGCGTACTCCCGGGCCCGCTCCCGGTTCGCGGTGATCCCGTCCACGGTCCGTTCGGCGAGCAGCCGCGAGACGTTCGCCAGCAGCCTGACCGACTCCAGCACGTTCTTGGCGATGACCGGGAGCATCACGTTCAGCTCGAAGTTCCCGGCGGCGCCGGCGGTGGCGATGGTGGCGTCGTTGCCGATCACCTGCGCCGCGACCATCAGGACGGCCTCCGGGATCACCGGGTTCACCTTGCCCGGCATGATCGAGGAGCCGGGCTGGAGGTCGGGCAGCCGGATCTCGGCCAGCCCCGTGCGCGGCCCCGACGACATCCACCGCAGGTCGTTGGCGATCTTCGTCAGCCCGACCGCGATGGTCCGCAGCTGTCCGCTGGTCTCCACGATCCCGTCCCGGGCCCCCTGCGCCTCGAAGTGGTCCCGAGCCTCGGTCAGCGGCAGCCCCGTGACCCGGGCCACCTCCGCGATCACCGCGCCGGAGAACCCGGGCGGCGTGTTGATCCCGGTGCCCACGGCGGTCCCGCCCAGCGGCAGCTCGGCGAGGCGGGGGAGCGAGGCACCGAGCCGCTCGACGCCGTACCGGATCTGCGCGGCGTACCCCGCGAA
The DNA here is from genome assembly GCF_042869815.1 of Streptomyces sp. NPDC006739. Taxonomy (NCBI): domain Bacteria; kingdom Bacillati; phylum Actinomycetota; class Actinomycetes; order Kitasatosporales; family Streptomycetaceae; genus Streptomyces; species Streptomyces sp. NPDC006739. Next base: position 334,512 of record NZ_JBIAGM010000001.1, on the reverse strand, counting down.
CTCCTGACCGAGGGTCACCGGCGTGGCGTCCATGAGGTGCGTCCGCCCCGACTTCACCACGTCGGCGAACTCCTCGCTCTTGCGGGTCAGCGAGCCGGCGAGCTGTTCCAGGGCCGGGATCAGGTCACGGGTGACCGCCGCGGTGGCCGCGATGTGGATCGAGGACGGGAAGACGTCGTTGGACGACTGCGAGGCGTTGACGTGGTCGTTCGGGTGTACGTCCCGGCCCAGCCGCTCACTGGCCAGCGTCGCGACGACCTCGTTGGTGTTCATGTTGGACGAGGTCCCGGAACCTGTCTGGAACACGTCGATCGGGAAGTGGTCGTCCCACCTGCCCTCGGCGACCTCACCGGCCGCCTCCTGGATGGCCTCGGCGATGTCCTTGTCGAGCACCCCCAGCTCGGCGTTCACCTTGGCCGCCGCCGCCTTGATCCGTCCGAGCGCCTCGATGTGCGCCCGCTCGATCCGCTGCCCGGAGACCGGGAAGTTCTCGACGGCACGCTGGGTCTGCGCCCGCCATTTCGCCTCTGCGGGGACCCGGACCTCGCCCATGGAATCGTGCTCGATGCGGTACTGCTGGCCTTCGGACTGACCGTCTGTCATGGGTGACACCTCCATGGGGGACAGCATCGGGGAGACACACGGTGTTCCCCGGCCGCCCGTCCACACACCCGCGGCCCTTCGTCCGGCCGGCCCAGCGCCCACCGGCACGGCCACTCGACGGCACCCTCCGCCCGCCCCTGTCCGCGCCAGGGGCGGGCGCCCGCCACACCGCTACGCCAGGCCGGGCCCGCGCACCGGGATGCTGGTGAACGTGGGCTGCGGGGCCGGGTTCTGGAAGAAGTCGTTGCCCTTGTCGTCCACCACGATGAACGCCGGGAAGTCCTCGACCTCGATCTTCCAGACCGCCTCCATGCCCAGCTCCTCGTACTCGACGACCTCGACCTTCTTGATGCAGTCCTGGGCGAGGCGGGCCGCCGGGCCGCCGATGGAGCCGAGGTAGAAGCCGCCGTGCGCGTCGCAGGCGGCCGTGACCTGCCGGCTGCGGTTGCCCTTGGCGAGCATCACCTTGGAGCCGCCCGCCGCCTGGAACTGCTCGACGTAGGAGTCCATGCGGCCGGCCGTGGTCGGGCCGAAGGAGCCGGACGCGTAGCCCTCGGGGGTCTTCGCCGGGCCCGCGTAGTACACCGGGTGGTCCTTCAGGTACTGCGGCATCTCCTCGCCGGCGTCGAGGCGCTCCTTGATCTTGGCGTGCGCGATGTCGCGGGCCACGACCAGCGGGCCGGTGAGCGAGAGGCGGGTCTTCACCGGGTACTTGGTGAGCTCGGCGAGGATGGCGTCCATCGGCTGGTTGAGGTCGATCCTCACGACGTCACCGGCCTCGTCCAGATGCTCGTCCGTCGTCTCCGGCAGGAAGCGCGCCGGGTCCGTCTCCAGCTGCTCCAGGAAGACGCCCTCGGGGGTGATCTTCGCGAGGGCCTGGCGGTCGGCGGAGCAGGAGACGGCGATGGCGACCGGGCAGGACGCGCCGTGCCGGGGCAGCCGCACCACGCGCACGTCGTGGCAGAAGTACTTGCCGCCGAACTGCGCCCCGATCCCGATCTTCTGCGTCAGCTCGAAGACCTTCTGCTCCAGCTCCTTGTCCCGGAAGCCGTGGCCCAGCTCGGAGCCCTCGGCCGGGATCTCGTCCAGGTAGTGCGCGGAGGCGTACTTCGCGGTCTTCAGGGCGTACTCGGCGCTCGTACCGCCGACGACGATCGCCAGGTGGTACGGCGGGCAGGCGGCCGTACCCAGCGAACGGATCTTCTCCTCCAGGAACTTCATCATGGAGGCCTCGTTCAGGACGGCCTTGGTCTCCTGGTAGAGGAACGACTTGTTGGCGGAGCCGCCGCCCTTCGCCATGAACAGGAACTTGTACGCGCCGCCGTCGGTGGCGTACAGCTCGACCTGCGCGGGGAGGTTGGAGCCGGTGTTCTTCTCCTCCCACATGGTGAGCGGAGCCATCTGCGAGTAGCGCAGGTTGAGGTTCAGGTACGCGTCGTAGATGCCCCGGGAGAGGGCCTCCTCGTCGCCGCCCTCGGTGAGCACGTTCTGTCCGCGCTTGCCCATGACGATCGCCGTGCCGGTGTCCTGGCACATCGGGAGCACGCCGGCGGCCGCGATGTTGGCGTTCTTCAGCAGGTCCAGCGCCACGAACTTGTCGTTGCCGGACGCCTCGGGGTCGTCGATGATCCGGCGCAGCTGGGCGAGGTGCGCGGGCCGCAGGTAGTGCTGGATGTCGTGGATGGCCTCCTCGGCGAGCTTGCGCAGCGCCTCCGGCTCCACCTTGAGGAAGGTCCGCCCGTCGGCCTCGAAGGTGGAGACACCCTCGGAGGTCACCAGCCGGTACGGGGTGGTGTCCTCTCCCATGGGGAGCAGATCGGTGTACGCGAACTCAGGCATCTCAGCCCATTCCTCACTCTGCGGACGGCGGCCCGCCGACGTTGGCGGGCCTCACCAGCCTAGAACCTGGCTCCGACGTCGAATCTGTGAGGTAGGGCTCAGTCGCGGCTCGCCAGGTTTTCCACAACCCTAGTCGCGATCTATCGCGTTTCGGTACGCTGCTGTCGTGGACCTTCAGAAGCAAGCCCCCGGGCAGGGCGCGTCGCCGCGTGTTTCCGAACTGCGCGCCTCGGACGCCGACCGTGACCGCATCGCCGACATCCTGCGGGACGCCCTCGCCGAGGGCCGCCTCACCGCCGACGAGCACGCCGAGCGGGTGGAGGGGGTGCTGAACGCCAAGACGGTCGGCGAGCTGGAGGTCTTCATACGGGACCTGCCCGCCGCCCACCGGGCCGCGTCGGCCCCCGCCTACACGCCCGTGCCGCCGAGGCCGACGCCCGGTGCGATACCGGCCGAGGCCGACGCCAACGTGGTGGCCGTCTTCAGCAGCGCGGTGCGCCGGGGCCGCTGGCGTGCCGGGCGCCGGTTGCACGCGTACGCCGTCTTCGGCACGGTCGAGATCGACCTCAGCGAGGCGATCTTCGAGTACCAACAGGTCGTGATCAAGACAGTGTCGGTCTTCGGCACCGTCGAGATCCGCGTCCCGGAGAACGTGACGCTGCGCGGCAGCGGCGGCGGCGTGCTGGGCACCTTCGAGGTGGACACACTGGATTCGGTCGAGTCCGACGCGCCGGTCGTCTACGTCGACGGGTGGGCCGTGCTGGGCACGGTCGAGGCCCGTCCGAAGCGGGGAAAGGTCGTCGCGGACATCCTGGACCGTGTGCACCACAAGGTGGACAAGGCTTTGCGCAAGCACGTCGGCCGTTGACGGCCGCGAATCCGCCCGGAACCGGAAGGAACCGGTCCTGCGGCGGCGGGCGCACAGGGTCGTGAACCAGCCGTCGCGCTCCGGCGGTCGGGAACGCAGTGCATAGGCCCGCGCACAGCGGGTAGGCCTTGCTGCATCGTCTCTCGCTCGCGAAGCCGTCGTCAGGAGTAGACCGTGCTGCAACCGCCGCATTCGTCTCTGCAGGTAGCCGCCGTACCGGCTCAGCGGGAGCCAGTGCGGGACAGGGACCAAGACGCCCCCTGGCACACCGAGGCGGTGTGCCGGCGCGACGAGGCCGGCCTGTTCTTCGCACCGTCCAAAGAGCCCACCGCCGCCCGGCTGTCCCGCGAGGAGGCCGCCAAGCGGGTCTGCGCGCGCTGCCCGGTGATGGTCGAGTGCCGCGAGCACGCGCTGCTGCAGCCCGAGCCCTACGGCGTCTGGGGCGGCCTCACCGCCGCCGAACGCCGGGTGGTCCTGGCCCGGCGCCGCCGCCGCGACCTGGAGCTGAAGAAGACGGCCAACGCGGCGAACCGCATAGCGGCGGCGGGCTAGCCGATCACGTACCCAAGAGGGCGCCCCCTCCGCACCAGGGGGCGCCCTCTTGTGTACGCCGCGCGGCTACTTGGCCCGGTCGAAGTCGATCGCGCTGTAGGCCCGCAGCTTGCTCAGCCGGTGCTCGGACTCGATCCTGCGCACCGTCCCGGACTTCGACCGCATGACGATCGAGTCGGTCGTCGCGGTCTCCGACCGGTACCGCACACCCCGCAGCAGCTCGCCGTCGGTGATGCCGGTGGCGACGAAGAACACGTTCTCCCCGGTCACCAGGTCCTCGGTGGTCAGCACGCGGTCGAGATCGTGCCCGGCGTCGACGGCCCGGGCGCGCTCCTCGTCGTCCTTGGGCCACAGCTTGCCCTGGATGGTGCCGCCCAGGCACTTCACGGCGCAGGCCGAGATGATGCCCTCGGGTGTGCCGCCGATGCCGAGGAGCATGTCGACGCCGGTGCCCTCGCGCAGTGCGTAGATCGAGCCGGCCACGTCACCGTCGGAGATCAGCTTGATGCGCGCGCCTGCCTCCCGGATCTCCTTGATGATGCCCTCGTGGCGGGGGCGGTCGAGGATGACGACCGTGACGTCCTCGGGCGTGGACCGCTTGGCCTTGGCGACCCGGCGGATGTTGACCGACACGGGCGCGTTGATGTCGACGAAGTCGGCGGCCTCGGGGCCGGTGACCAGCTTGTCCATGTAGAACACGGCGGACGGGTCGAACATCGCGCCGCGCTCGGTGGCGGCCAGCACCGCGATCGCGTTGGGCATGCCCTTGGCGGTCAGCGTGGTGCCGTCGATCGGGTCGACGGCGATGTCGACCTCGGGCCCGGTGCCGTCGCCGACGCGCTCCCCGTTGAAGAGCATCGGAGCCTCGTCCTTCTCGCCCTCGCCGATGACGACCACGCCGTTCATCGACACGGTGGAGACGAGGGTCCGCATGGCGCGCACCGCGGCACCGTCGGCGCCGTTCTTGTCACCGCGCCCGACCCAGCGGCCGGCCGCCATCGCGGCGGCTTCGGTCACCCGGACGAGTTCCAGGGCGAGGTTGCGGTCGGGGGCCTCGGAGGGGACATCCAGTTCCGAGGGCAAATGATGATGCTCGGTCATCGGAGCGCACCTTTCTGATACGACGACGGCCGGATGAGGGTGTTGGCCCCGACTCTATCGCCAGGCGGACAAAATGAGCAGGGCCCCCCACGGATGAGCGCATCCGGCACCTGCGACGATAGGGGACGTGGCAGGTACGAACGGCAGGCAGAAAACGGTCCGGGACATGATCCTCTCCCTGGGCCTGATCGGGATCGCGGCTGCGGTGATCTATTTCTTCGTCCCGCACGACGATCACGCTCCCGACGTGAAACGGGTCGACTACCGCATCGAACTGCTCACCGCGCGCCGCGCCGCCTCCTACCCGGTGGCCGCGCCCGAGGGTCTGCCGGACACCTGGAAGGCGACCTCGGTCCGCTTCCAGGGCGAGGCGTCCAACCGCTGGCACCTGGGCTTCCTGGATCCCGACGGCAAGTACGTCCAGATCGAGCAGTCCGCTCAGAAGCGCGCGGACTTCATCGACCAGGCGAGCCAGGGCGCGTCGGCGACGAAGACGACCGAGCGGATCGGTGGCCGCACGTGGACGCGCTACACCGGCGGCCGCTACGACGCCCTCGTCCTGGAGAACACACCGGGCTCCACGACGGTGGTGGCGGGTACGGCGCCGTTCGCCGAGCTGACGAAGATGGCGCAGGCGCTGAAGATGGCGTGAGACCGGGCCCGGCCAGGCACGCGAAAGAGGCCCCCGGCGGTGCTGGGGGCCTCTTTCGCGCGTCTTGCCGGGGGGTGGCTCAGACGGTGGTGACCACGTCGTCGAAGGCCAGGCGCGGGGAGCGCGGGAACCAGGCGTCCTCGCCCGGCTTGCCGATGTTGACGACCATCAGCGGGGTGTGGTCGTCGTCCAGGAACTCCTTGCGGACGCCCTCGAAGTCGAGGCCGGTCATCGGGCCGGCGGCCAGACCCGCCGCGCGGACGCCGATGATGAAGTAGGCGGCCTGGAGGGCGGCGTTGAGCCCGGCGGCGTTCTCGCGGGCCGCGCGCTCGCCGAAGAAGACGTCCTTGGCCTGCGGGAAGTGCGGGAAGAGCTGGGGCAGCTCCTCGTGGAACTCGTTGTCCGCGGAGAGGATCGCGACCAGCGGGGCGGTGGCCGTCTTGGGCCGGTTGCCCTCGGCCATGTGCTGGACCAGGCGCTCGCGGGCCTCGGGGGAGCGGACCAGGGTGATGCGCAGCGGGGACTGGTTGAAGGCGGTGGGGCCGTACTTGACCAGGTCGTAGATCGCCTGCACCTGCTCGTCGGTCACCGGCTCGTCGGTGAAGGTGTTCGCGGTGCGGGCCTCGCGGAACAGGAGGTCCTGGGCGGCGGGGTCAAGGGCGAGAGACATGCGGGATCTTCCTCACGTACGCGTCCCGGTCCGGGCGGGGCCGGACGGGCTGACGGCATCGACACTACGACAAGGAAGTTCAACCTTCAACAAAAACGGGAGCGTGGTGACCCGCTTCACAACCGCCGCCCTCCTCGGGCTACCGCTCCCCGGCCTCCCCGGCCTCTTCCTCCTCGGCCAGCGCCGCGTCCAGCCGGGCCCGGGCACCCTCCAGCCAGCGCCGGCACACCCTGGCCAGCTCCTCGCCGCGCTCCCACAGGGCGAGGGACTCCTCCAGGCTCGTACCGCCGGCCTCCAGCCGCCGTACGACCTCGATCAACTCGTCCCGCGCCTGCTCGTACGAGAGCGTCTCTTCCGCCACCTTGCCGGTCATCCGCCCACCCTAGACATCGCTTTGAACCTCACTCTGAACTTCACTCCGAACTTCACTCCGAACCTCGCCCCGGACTTCGCTGTCACCGTCGCCCTGATCGGCGACCCGCACCGTGAAGGCGCCCCCGGCGACCCGCGCGCGCAGCGTCTCGCCCGCCGACACCTCCTGCGGAGCGCGCACCACATGGCCGTCGGCCCGCTGCAGCACCGCGTACCCGCGCTTCAGCGTGGCGGCGGGGGAGAGCGCCACCACGCGCGCGTGCGTGTGGCCCAGCTCCGAGTCGGCGCGGTCGAGGAGGTGGCCGAGGGTGCGCCGGCCACGGTCGGCGAGGGAGGTGACGTGCTCCGCCCGCTCGTCGAGCATCCGGTGCGGATCCTCCATGCACGGCCTGGCCAGCGCGTGCGCCAGCCCCCGCTCCTCCCGCTCGACCAACGCCCGCGCACACCGCCGGGCCCGGTCGCGCAGCATCCGCACCCGCTCCAACTCCTCCCCGACGTCCGGTACGACCTTCTTGGCGGCGTCCGTCGGAGTGGAGGCGCGCAGGTCGGCGACGTAGTCGAGGAGGGGGTTGTCGGGCTCGTGCCCGATGGCGGAGACGACGGGTGTACGACAGGCCGCGACCGCCCGCACCAACTGCTCGTCGGAGAACGGCAACAGGTCCTCCACGCTGCCACCGCCCCGGGCGACGACGATCACGTCCACCCCCTCGGCCTCGTCCAGCTCCTTGACGGCCTGCACGACCTGCGGCACGGCGTGCACGCCCTGCACGGCGACGTTGCGCACCTCGAAGCGGACGGCGGGCCAGCGGTGCCGCGCGTTCTCCAGCACGTCCCGCTCGGCGGCGGAGGCACGCCCGCAGACCAGCCCGATCAGCTGCGGCAGGAAGGGCAGCGGCTTCTTGCGCTCGGCCGCGAACAACCCCTCGCTCGCCAGTGCCTTCTTCAACTGTTCCAGCCGCGCGAGCAGTTCGCCGACCCCCACCGGCCTTATCTCGGCGGCCCGCAGGGACAGCTGCCCGCGCGGGGCGTACCACTCCGGCTTCGCGAGGACGACGACCCGGGCGCCCTCACCGACGACATCGGCGACGGCGTCGAACACCTGCCGGTAGCAGGTGACGCTCACCGAGATGTCGTACGACGGGTCGCGCAGCGTCAGGAACACCACCCCGGCCCCCGGCCGCCGCGACAACTGCGTGATCTGCCCCTCGACCCACACGGCGCCGAGCCGGTCGATCCACCCCCCGATGAGCCGTGACACCTCACCGACGGGCAGGGGGGTCTGCGGGGACGAGTTCACTGCCATGCCGCGAGACTAACGGCCGGGACCGACAGTGCCCGCCCTCCCGGGCCGCCCCGGCCCGCCGAAGGCGTCCGGGCGGCGGCCTTACGATGGGTGCCATGACCGCTTCGCCTGGCCGCCGTGTCCTGCTCGCCGCCCCCCGTGGCTACTGCGCGGGTGTGGACCGCGCCGTGATCGCCGTCGAGAAAGCCCTGGAGCAGTACGGGGCTCCCGTCTACGTCCGGCACGAGATCGTCCACAACAAGTACGTCGTGCAGACCCTGGAGAAGAAGGGCGCCGTCTTCGTCGAGCGGACCGAGGAGGTCCCGCCCGGGAACATCGTGATGTTCTCCGCGCACGGCGTGGCCCCCGTCGTGCACCAGGAGGCCGAGCGCGGCCGCCTGGCCACCATCGACGCGACCTGCCCGCTCGTCACCAAGGTCCACAAGGAAGCCGTCCGGTTCGCGAACGAGGACTACGACATCCTGCTGATCGGGCACGAGGGCCACGAGGAGGTCATCGGCACCTCCGGCGAGGCCCCCGACCACATCCAGCTCGTCGACGGCCCCGAGGACGTCGCCAAGGTCGAGGTCCGCGACCCCTCCAAGGTCGTCTGGCTGTCCCAGACCACGCTCTCCGTCGACGAGACCATGGAGACCGTCGACGCGCTGCAGGAGAAGTTCCCGCAGCTGATCTCGCCGCCCAGCGACGACATCTGCTACGCCACGCAGAACCGCCAGCTCGCGGTGAAGCAGATGGGCGCGGAGGCGGAGCTGGTCGTCGTGGTCGGCTCGCGCAACTCCTCCAACTCCAAGCGGCTCGTCGAGGTCGCCAAGCTGGCCGGCGCCCGCGCGGCCCACCTCGTGGACTTCGCCGACGAGATCGACGAGGCCTGGCTGGAGGGCGTGACCACGGTCGGCGTCACCTCCGGCGCGTCCGTCCCGGAGGTCCTGGTCGAACAGGTCCTCCAGTGGCTCGCCGAGCGCGGCTACGAGGATGTGGAGATCGTCAAGGCGGCCGAGGAGTCGATCACCTTCTCGCTGCCCAAGGAACTCCGCCGCGACCTGCGCGAGGAGGCGGCGGCACTGGTCGCCGAGCGCGGCGGCTCCGGCACCCCCGAGGCGTGACGGCGGGGCCCGGCGGTGCCCATGACACCCGCCCGGCCGGGGCGCGTGACGGTCAGTCGTACGACGTAACGTAGGGCCATGCAGATCTTCGGCGTGGACATCGGCGGATCCGGGATCAAGGGCGCCCCTGTGGACCTGGCCAGGGGCGACCTCGCCCAGGAGCGCCACAAGGTGCTCACCCCGCACCCGGCGACGCCCGAGGGCGTGGCCGACGGGGTGAAGCAGGTCGTCGACCACTTCGGCTGGACCGGCCCGGTCGGCCTCACCTTCCCCGGCGTGGTCACCGGCGGGGCGACGGTGCGTACGGCGGCGAACGTCGACAAGAGCTGGATCGACACGGACGCGCGGGCGCTGTTCAGCGGGCGGCTGGGCGGGCTCCCGGTGACGGTGGTGAACGACGCGGACGCGGCGGGCGTCGCCGAGATGCAGTTCGGCGCCGGTCAGGGCCGGCGGGGCACGGTCGTGCTGCTCACCTTCGGCACCGGCATCGGCAGCGCGGTCTTCACCGGCGGCGAACTCCTGCCCAACACCGAGCTGGGCCACCTGGAGCTGGGCGGCCACGACGCGGAGAAGCGGGCCTCCAGCAAGGCCAAGGAGGACCACGACCTGACCTGGGAGCAGTGGGCGCACCGGGTGCGGAAGTACCTGGCCCATGTGGAGATGCTGTTCTCCCCCGAACTGTTCATCATCGGCGGTGGCGTCAGCCGCAAGGCCGCCAAGTTCCTCGACCTGATCACCGGCATCCAGGCCGACATCGTGCCGGCCCAGCTGCAGAACAACGCGGGGATCGTGGGGGCGGCGATGCAGGCCGCGAAGAACACGTAGGCGCTGCCCGGTGGGGGCGGCGGATCGGGGCCGGGCGCCTCAGGGGCGGCGCCGGCGTTGCCGTACCGCCGCCACCCGTCGTACGAGCACGAGCCCACCGGCGATCAGCGTGCCGCCGTACAGCCAGCCGGCCTGCGTGGCCAGGTAGGTGACCAGGGACATCAGCCGGCCCGCGAGGCCGCCGGCGCCGTCGGTGATCGGCAACAGGCCGGCCGCGAAGGCGATCGGCACGACCACGGGCGCGGTCAGCAGGTCGTCGCCGCGCACCCACAGCGCGGTCAGCGCGCACACCGGCAGGAACAACAGGCCGTACACCGCCGGTGACGCGCCGAACAGCAGCTGGTCGAGACAGCCGAGCAGGAACATCACCGCACCGCAGAACAGCCCCCCGCCCAGCCCGGTGAGCCGGGGGTTGGGCAGCCGCCGCACGGGAGCCGCCTCACCGGCCGCCCGCGCCGGGCCGGGCCCCCGCTGGCCCACCGGGCGGCGTCTGGCCTGCGGCGGCAACGGCGCGGGAGGCGTACCGCGTCGCTGTCCCTCGGGCCGGCCTGGCGTCCTGTGTTGCTCCACTGGACCAACTTAGGTCGGCTTATGTGTCGAACGGCCCGTCAGACACGCCGATGGCCGCAGCTTGGCCATGGGTTCGAAGCGCCCGCCGATCCGCCGCCGGGGACGCCGTAGACTGGTGGATCGGCCAGCACCCTGGCCCCCTCACCCCCTGGCAGCCTCTGGCCCTCTCACGTACGGGAAGTCGCAACGTGTCGCTCACGATCGGAATCGTCGGTCTGCCGAATGTCGGCAAGTCGACCCTGTTCAACGCCCTGACCAAGAACGACGTGCTCGCGGCCAACTACCCGTTCGCGACGATCGAGCCGAACGTGGGCGTGGTGGGCGTCCCGGACGCGCGCCTGACGAAACTGGCCGAAATCTTCTCCTCCCAGCGCGTCCTGCCGGCGACCGTCGACTTCGTCGACATCGCGGGCATCGTGCGCGGCGCCTCCGAGGGCGAGGGCCTGGGCAACAAGTTCCTCGCGAACATCCGCGAGTCCGACGCGATCTGCCAGGTCATCCGCGCCTTCAAGGACGAGAACGTCGTCCACGTCGACGGCAAGGTCTCACCCAAGGACGACATCGAGACGATCAACACCGAGCTGATCCTCGCCGACCTGCAGACCATCGAGAAGGTCCTGCCGCGCCTCCAGAAGGAGTCGCGGATCAAGAAGGACGTGGCCCCGAAGGTGGCGGCGGTCGAGGCGGCCAAGGAGATCCTGGAGAAGGGCGACACCCTCTTCTCGCAGGGCGTCGTCCAGGGCGGCGAGCGCGCGGAGCTCCTCCACGACCTGCACCTCCTGACGACCAAGCCCTTCCTGTACGTCTTCAACGTCGACGAGGACGAACTGGTCGACGACGACTTCAAGAACGAGCAGCGCGCCCTGGTCGCCCCCGCCGAGGCGATCTTCCTCAACGCCAAGCTGGAGGCGGACCTCGCCGAGCTGGACGAGGAGGACGCCCTGGAGCTGCTGGAGTCGGTCGGCGCCGAGGAGCCGGGCCTGGCCACCCTCGCCCGCGTCGGCTTCAACACCCTCGGCCTGCAGACCTACCTCACGGCCGGCCCCAAGGAGTCCCGCGCCTGGACCATCAAGAAGGGCGCCACGGCCCCCGAGGCGGCCGGCGTGATCCACACCGACTTCCAGAAGGGCTTCATCAAGGCCGAGGTCATCTCCTTCGGCGACCTGGTCGAGACCGGCTCGGTGGCAGAGGCCCGCGCGAAGGGGAAGGCGCGGATGGAGGGCAAGGAGTACGTGATGCAGGACGGGGATGTGGTGGAGTTCCGCTTCAATGTGTAGCGGGTGACATATCACCACGCCACTGATCTGGCAAACATGCAGGTCAGAAGGGGGCCGACTCTTCGGGGTCGGGCCCTTGGTTTTTTCCCGTGCTGGGATGGTGCTGGGATGGCTGACCCCTCGTCACCTGTCGTCATCCCTGGTCATCCGTACCGTGCTGGGATTGTGCTGGGACGTGGATGCGGCGCCGGTGCTGGGTTCTGCTCAGGTGAGTGGCCGAACCGTGGGACGGCGACTGCTGGCATCCCGCCCGTTCACCGCCGACAGCATGCTGCTATTCCAGATGGCCGCAAGCCGGGACGCGTTCCTCTCGCTCTTTCCGAACATCCTGCCGAGCGAGGCGCATGACGGCGCTCCGCTGAGGGGCCCTGTCGTCGCCACTTACTCCCGTCACGACCGGGCGACGGGGTTCTGGCACCTGCGGGCCGAGCAGCAACCTGGCATCGGACACTCCGGAATTGGTCCGGCCCCAGCGCCCATGTTCACCACCCCCCTGCTGCCACTCGACGAGCGGTATCCGCACTCCGCGCTCGACCATCGTTTCGTCAACATCGACGCCTCCGACGTGTATGTTCGCGGGCGCCACCTCAATCCGGCAGGTGCCCATTCCGATCACGTGCGCGCTGAGTCGGCACACCTGCTACTCACCCTCGCGGACTACTCGCGCTGAGGAGACGGTCCAAGGTCCCCCTCGCCAGAGGACTGCACCGTCGCGCAACTCGTGTACGCCGGCACCACTCATCCGCTATGCCTCGCGCAGCCGACCGTGGAACCGCTCACTCAACCTTGACCCTCCCGGGCCCTTCAAAATGACCCCACGGGTTTCGTTGGGCTCAGCCGCGGGGTCGGTGAGACAGCGCTCGTATTCGAGCTGATCGCCGACGCCTTTGCCCACCTGGAACAGGGTCACGCCAAGGGCAAGGTCGTCGTCCAGATGTCGTGATCCAGTCACAATCAGCAGGTGAATTCAAGCTGAGTGAACGCCGAGGTCAGACATCCTTGATCTGTACTCCGTCGCCGCACAGTTTCGACCAGTCGTCGCGGTCCGAGGTCAGCACCAGGACGGGCGCTGGCGAGCGGAGCACCATCGCGGCGACGAGTGCGTCGATGGCGTACTTGTGACCGTGCAAGCCACCGGCGTCGCTCAGCAACTGCACCGCGGTGAGGCTGTCCGCCTGGGTGACGTCCTGGACCTGAAGGCGGGAGAGCACCCAGCGCAGCCGGGCGGTATCTGTCTTCCCGTAGACGGCCTCCACCACAGTCAGGGCCGATACGAGGACGGGCACGCCTACGCGCCGGGCGGCCTCGATCCGGGTGATCATCTGGCGGTCGTTGCGCAGCAGTAGCGACAGCGCCTGGGAGTCGAGCACCAGGGACCTGGCCGCGGGCTCCTTCACGCGGCGCTGTCGTTCGACGCGTAGGGCGCCGGTGCGTCACCAAACAGTTCGCTCTGCGCGGCCTGGACCTCGGCATCGCTCAGCGGCTCGTGCTCGGCTTCGTAGGCAGCCACGATCTCGGCGAGGCCGTCCATGGCGAGCTGATGCCGGACTGCCGCCGTCACGTATGCGGACACGCCGCGCTTACCGGTACGGGTGCGCAGGGCACCGAGGAGTTCGGAGGGCATCGACACGGAGATGTTCTCCGTGCCACCGGGGCGGGATGACTTCATGGCCACAAGTCTAGTACAGAAACTATTACAGCGTCTGGAGCGCTGTGCGGCCTGTATCCGGGGCGGGCGCTGATGCGTAGTCTTGGCGCTTCTGGATCTTCTTGTACTTTGCAGTGAATCCCGTGCTGGGACGGTGCTGGGATGCGCCCGCATACCTGCAGGTCAGAGCCTTGTGGTGGAGTTCCGCTTCAACGTCTGATCCGTCTGACGAAAGGCCGTGACCTGCGGTGGAGCGGGTTGGGCGGCCTTTGCTGTCCGCGGGGAGTCGGCAGGGCGCCGGCTCCCTCGACGCGACCGCGGGCCGTCGTCGGATCGCAGCCGGGGCCGGACTGCCCCTGGGCGGCCCCTCATCGCCCTGACGAGCCGAGATCACGCGTCGGGGCTTGTCGGTGTCCATCCTCCGGAGCCTGCCGTCGCGGGTGGCGTCCGGGTCCGGTCATGGCCGGGCGCGGCCGTCGGGAAAGCGTTGTGCCGGGCGCCGCCGGGCAGAAGTCTGCTCCCCGTGACCACAACAGAGGCTGCGAACACCGCAACGTCCCCGCTCGTCCGTTCCTTCGGCCAGCTCGCGGACCTGGACCCCGACCGACCGGTCGTGACCCTGTTCAGCGGCGGGCTGGACAGCTCCTACCTGCTGCTGCGCCTGCGCCGGATGGGATTGCGCGAGGTGCACGCCGTGAGCGTGGACATCGGCGAGGACGAGTCCGGCCCCTACAAACGCCAGGTGGCCGAGGCGCTCGGCGCACGGCTCCACCTGTTCGACCGGCGTGCGGAGTTCGCCGACCGCTTCGTCGCACCGGCCATCGCCGCGCAGGCCGTGTACCTCGGCATCCACCCGGTCAGCTCCACGCTCAGCCGTCCGCTCATCGCGGAGACCGCGGTGCGGCTGGCCCGCTCGCTGGGCGCGCAGGCCGTCCTGCACACCGCCAACCGTTCGCAGAACACCCTGCGCCGGCTCAACGGAGCGCTGGCGCTGCTCGGGTACGAGGGCGCGTACGGCAGCCCGTACGACCTCGACCCCGTCACCCGTGAGGACAAGCTGACCGCCCTGCGCGCCGCCGGGGTCGACCTGCTGGCCGGACGGATCGTGAGCGGCGACTCCAACCTGTGGTGCCGCGAGTTCGAGTCGGGCATCCTCGACGATCCCGAACACCACAACGTGCCCGAGGAGATGTACGCGTGGAGCCGGCCCACCGCCGCGCCGGGCGCCACCGAACTGCTCACCGTCACCGTCGAGAACGGCCGCCCGGTCGCACTGGACGGCGCCCGGCTGCCGCTCACCGAACTGATCGAGCAGCTCAACCGGCGCGTGGGCGCCTACGGGCTGGGCCGCTACTCGGGCCTGGAGCACCTGGACCACGGCGAGAAGGTCCTGGAGATCCGCGAGATGCCGGCCGCCTGGCTGCTGCTGAGCACCTACCGGCACATCGAGAGCGCCTGCCTCGATGCCGAACTCGTCCGGGAGAAGCGGCACCTGGAGCAGCTGTGGGTCCGGGAGGCGCTGGAGGGCCGGTGGTTCGGCGAGCTGCGGCTGGCCGCCCAGTCGTTCGTCGACGCCTGCGCGTTCCGGACCAGCGGCAGCGTCACCTGGCGGCTGCGCACGGGCGGTGCCGACACCCGGTCCATCACCGCCGACCGGCCGCTGTACCTGCGGGACCGGGAGGAGTGGGAGGACCTGGCGATCGCCGCCGAGTCGGCGCCGTTCGACGCTCCCGCCGTCCCCGCGCTGCTTCCCGCGACCGCCTGACCACCCCCACTTCCACGACGTACGGAGTCGCACCCATGACCACCGCTCTCGCCCACCCCGCCGCCCTCGACGCCGTCGCCGCCCTGTCCGGGCCCGGCGGGCATCTGATGCCGTCGGCCGAGCTGTCCTCGCTGCTCGGTGTCGACGCCACCGACTGGGCGCGGTTCGCCGCGCACTGGGACGAGCTGACCCTGGACACCTACATGGCCGACGGCGGCACCTACCGCTTCCGCCGCTACGGCCAGTTCGACCTGGATCCGGCCGCCGGGGAGCTGACGCTGCTGCCGCACGAGCCGTACCGGCAGGAGACCGACGTCAATCCGCTCAACGGCGGCGTCGAGCGGATCTTCGACCCGCTGACGGTGTCGTTCGTGGGCGACCCGCTGCTGCGCTCGGTGCTCGTCACGCTCGGCCGGATCTTCGGCTCCGTCCTCGGCCCGGACACGGACGGCACCCGGCGCTGGAACGTCAAGCTGCACCCGTACCGGATCAGCGCCGCCGACGGACAGGTGGGTCAGCCCGCTCCCGAGGGCCGGCACCGCGACGGGGTCACCTTCATCACCTCGCTGCTGATCGGCCGTACCAACGTCGGCGGCGGCGAGAGCGGGGTGTACGCCGACTCGGGCGCCCACCTGCTGACGACTACGCTGTCCGAGCCCGGTGACCTGCTGCTGGGCGACGACCGCCGCACGCTGCACTCGGTGACCCCGGTGCATCCGGTGGACCCCGCGCTGCCCGCACACCGTGACGTCCTGGTGATCGCGTACACAGCACGCTGAGTGCCGACCGCCGCGCGCGCCAGGCTCCCGTCCCCTTCGCAGCACCGTCTTCGCAGCACCGTCGTCCCCAGTTCCGCAGAGGAGTGCCCATGACCGTCACCGCGGCCCGCAGCAGCCGGCTGACCGATCTTCCCGTCCTGCTGGTCGCGGTGGTGTGGGGCTCCAGCTATCTGGCCGCCAAGGGTGTCACCACGGAACGGACCGTGCCGGCCGTGCTGGTGCTGCGGTTCGCCGTGGTGCTGCCGGTGCTGGTCGCCGCCGGCTGGCGGCGGCTGCGCGGCCTGAGCGCCGTGCAACTGCGCGGGGCCGGACTGCTGGGACTGATCCTCGCCGGGATCTTCCTGCTGGAGACGTACGGCGTGGTGCACACCTCGGCGACCAACGCCGGGCTGATCATCAGCCTCACCATGGTCTTCACACCGCTGGCCGAGAGCCGGGTGCGCGGCACCCGGCTGCCGGGCGCCTTCATGGCGGCCGCCGGGCTGTCGGTGCTCGGCGTGGCGCTGCTCACCCAGGGCGCCGGTTTCAGCGCCCCGACCGTCGGCGACCTGCTGATGCTGGGGGCCGCCGTCGCCCGTACCGTGCACGTCCTCGCCATGTCCCGCATGGAGTCGGTACGCGGAGCGGACGCGCTGTCGCTGACCACCGTCCAACTGGGCGGGGCGGTCGTCGTGTTCGCCGCCCTGGTGGCGCTGCCGGGCACCGGTGCCTCGCCCTGGGCGGCCGCGGCCGGCTTCGGCGCCGGGGACTGGCTCGGGCTGCTCTACCTGTCCGCGTTCTGCACTCTGTTCGCGTTCTTCGTGCAGATGTGGGCGGTGCGCCGTACCTCCCCGTCCCGGGTGAGCCTGCTGCTCGGCACGGAGCCGGTGTGGGCCGCGGCGGTCGGTATCGCCGTCGGCGGCGACCGGCCCGGCTGGCTGGGCCTGCTCGGCGCGGTCCTGGTGCTCGCCGGCACGGCGTGGGGGCGGTCGGTGGCGGACCGGGAACGGGGACCCGCGAACGCCACGGAGACGGCGGCCGCGGGGGCGGGAGCCGAGGCCGCGGGGGCCGGGATCCGTCCGGCGGATCAGGTCGCCGGACAGTGACGGCGCCTCATCAACGCGGGTGGGCGGGGGTGATGGGGTACGTATCCCCCCGGCCGGACAGGCCCTGACGCCGCCAGGTGAGATCAGGCGTCCAGCCAGCCGAGCCGGACGGCACAGGCTCCGGCCTGGAAGCGGCTGGCGGCACCGAGGCGTTCGGTGAGCTCGGAGACGAGGCGGCGGATCGTGCGTTCGGAGACGCCGAGCTTGCGGGCCATCGCCTCGTCGGTGAGTCCGCCCGCGAGCATCCGCAGCAGTTCCAGGTGGCGTCCCTCGGGGCGCCATGCGCCGTCCGTCCCGGCCGCCGCGTCGGTCAGCACGCTCGCCGCCGCCCAGCAGTGCTCGAAGATCTCCCGGAACACTCCGACCAGCGTCTCTCCCCGCAGGATCACCGCCGTGATCTCACCGATGGCCGACGGCGGCGCCGGCACCAGCGCGGTCGAGCTGTCCACGACGATCAGCCGCAGCGGCAGCGTGTGCGCGGTGCGCACCTGCGCCCCGGCCGCGCTCAGCCGCCGCAGGTAGGACGCCATGTGCGGCACGGCCGCCGCGGAGCCCAGGTGGATCGTGCGCATGCGCACCCCGCGCCCGATCACCCCGAGGTCCCGATCCAGGCCCGACTCGACCATCTGGGCGGGCAGCGCGCGTCCGGGGTGCAGCGACAGCACCTCCTCCTCGACACGGCGGGACACGTCCTCCAGCACCGCCGAGACGTTCGCGGCACCGGTCACCACCTCCATCCGCACCGGGAGCAACTCCCGTGCGTGCACCGGCTGGAAGTCCGTGAGGATCCGCGTCAGTGCGGAACGCGTGCGCTGAACGGAGCTGAGCAGCCCGGCCGTGTGCTGCTCCTCCTCCACGAGGAGGTTGCGCAGCGCGGTGTCGGGCGACAGCGCCGTCCACCCGTTTCCGCTGTCCGGGGCCGATACGAACAGCCTCAGCCTGTTGAGGAGTTGAATGGCGTCCGCGAACTCCGCGTCGCTCCAGCCACGCTCGCCGATCACGCTCTCGGGGTGCCAGTTCGCATCCTCCAGCGCGATGCGGTACAGCTCCTGCGCACGCTCCTTCACATCCATCGGGCCCCTCCATGTCGTCCCCCGGCGCGACCGCCCCCCGGCCAGGCACCCAGTGGATCTTAGGAACGTCCCTGCTCAGCTGGCCAGACAAGGTCCGGCATACGGACGCGGCGGGAGCCGGGCGAGCCGTCCGGGCCTGGCCATGGCCGGTCCCGGAACCAGCGGAGACATGGCGGTGGGTGACCGTCCCGGCACATGCTGACGGCGCACCGCGTACTCGCGCACCACACACCCAGCCCACACCCAGCCCACCCCCATCCCGGAGGTCCGCCATGCCCGCTCCGTCAGCCGCGTCTGCCCTGTCGTCCGCGTCCCTCCTGTCCGCCGCGTCCGCCCTGTCGTCCGCGTCCGTCATGTCCTCCGCATCCGTCATGCCCGCTGCGTCCGTCATGTCCTCCGCGTCCGTCCGGCGCCGGCTCCGGCGTGCCGCCTCCGCCGTGGCCCTCGCCGCCCTGCTCGCGGGCGGCGCAGCCGTCGCGGGTACGCCGACGGGCACCACGGCCGTCGCCGCCGGCTCCGACTCCCTCATCTGGGGCTGATCACCGTGCCCGTACCGGCCGTCGCCGTCGTCGCCCCGCTCACCGGGCCGCGAACGGCCGCGGGCACCGTCCTCCTCGCCGAGGTGGACCGGATCCGTGGCGGCGCCCCGGGAACGGCCGACTGGCAGGTCTTCCACGAGACACCCGGTGTCGCGCACACCGTGGCGGCCGGCGGCTTCACGGCGGTCGTCGGCCACGCCGACCCGACGGTCGCCGACGGCGCCCTGGACGTCTACCGGCAGGCCGGACTGCCCTGTCTGCTGCCGCTTCTCCCCGGCCGCGCGCCCGCGCTGAGCTGGGCACCCGACGAAGCCCACCTCGCCCGCACCCTGGCCGACGCCGCGCTCGCCCTCGCCGCGACGGCGCTGACGGTGGCCTGCGACGACGACCCCGGCAGCACCGGACTGGCCGGGCTGCTCGCCGCGCAGGCACGGGCGACGGGGCTCGCCGTGCGAACCGGTGGGGGCACCGGTGACGTCCTCGCCCTGATCGCCCCACAGCACCGGTTGCCAGCCCTCCTGCGCGCCCGGGAGGGGAAGTCGTGGCGGGCCGTGCTGGTGGTGACGGACTGCGGGTTGCCGTCGTTCGACGCGCTCGTGACCGCGGCCGCGCGGCTGCCCGTGTGGGCCGTCCACGCTGAGCCGTGTCTGGTCCGCCGTACCCGGGCGGCCATGGCCTCGCTGGCCGCCGCCCTGGCCGAGGACCCCTCGCTGCGGGGGGCCCGGCTCGTCTCGCGGGTCCTGTCCCGCTCGGCCCTCCTGATCGGTCCGGACGGCGGTGTGCTCGGCGAGGGGCGGCGCGTGTCACGGCTGTCCGCGGTGTGCCCGATCCGGGCCGCGGTACGGGAGGACGCCCTGACCCTCCCGCACACCCAGCCGGTCTGACTCCCGCTCGGGCGACCCGCACCCCCGCCGCCGAACCCCCGCCGACCAGCGGCGGCAAGAGCCCCTCCCGCCAAGCCGCTTCCCGAACGCCTTCGCCGCATACGAGTCGGGCTACGCGGGGCTCCGTAGACTCATGACGTGGCATTCATGAGCACTCCGCACTGCTGCTTCCTGTGACTGGGAGGAGTTGAGGGCGATGCCGGACGGCGTCGCCCTCCTCGGCGTGCCTGCCGCGTGAACCACCTTTCCGGCGCGCAGGCACGGTCCCTTCCCCTCACCCGTGCCAGGAGTGCCCCGTGCCCGTGTCGCTTCCCCCTGCCCTCGAATCCTCCCTCGACCTGCTGTGCTGCCCCACATGCCGCACGCGCCGCCTGCACCCCGGCGGCGGCGCACTGCGCTGCCCGAAGGGCCACACCTTCGACATCGCCCGCCACGGCTACGCCGGCCTGCTGACGGGCCCCCGCGCCACCAGCGGCGACGACGCGCCCATGGTCCGGGCCCGCGACCGGTTCCTGTCCACCGGCACCTACGCGCCCGTCCGCGACACCGGGGCCCGTCTGGCGGCCGACGCCGTGTCCGAGCGGGCCACGGTGGTGGACGTGGGGTGCGGAACCGGCTACTACCTGGCCGGCGTACTCGACGAGCTGCCCGGCGCCCGGGGTCTGGGTCTGGACACATCGGTGCGCGCGCTGCGTTCGGCGGCCCGTGCGCACGACCGGGCCGCGGCGGTGGCCTGGGACGTCTTCCGTCCCCTGCCGCTGGCCGACGGGGTGGCCGATGTCGTGCTGGACATCTTCGCCCCGCGCAACCCGGCCGAGTTCCACCGTGTGCTGCGTCCGGCCGGCCGGCTGGTCGTCATCCGTCCCACCGGACGGCACCTGGCCGAGCTGCGCGGCCGGCTGCCCGCGATGGTCACGGTCGACCCGGCCAAGGAACAGCGCCTGCACCGGGCGCTCGACCCCTTCTTCGAGGCAGCCGTCACCGAACAGGTGGAGTACCCCGTGACCCTGACCGGGCCGGCCGCCCTGGACCTGGTGGCGATGACGCCGAGCGCCCGTCACGTGAGCCGGGCGGACCTGGACGATGACGGCTTCCCGCCCGGTGAGGTCACCGTCTCCGTGCTGGCCACCGCCTACCGGCCTCGGCGACCAGGAGCCGGCGCGTCCGCCCGCTGACCTTCGGGTCAGCCGCTGCGGGGCGGGGTGAGCCTGTCCAGGGCGAGATCGATCTCGAAGGGCACGGGCCGGTGCAGCGAGCCCCGGAAGATGCCGGCGGGCGCGTAGGCGCGGGTCGGCTCGTCCAGCTCGTAGACATGGACGACGGGGGCGCCGGCCTCGTCCTCGACGCACCAGTAGTGCGGGATGCCCACCTCGGCGTACTTGCGGAGCTTGACCGTGCGGTCGCGGTGGGCGGACTCGGGGGAGACGACCTCGATGACGAGACGGACGCTGTCGGGCGGGTAGCACGTACGGTCCGGATCGTAGGGAAGGGTCGTCAACAGGAGATCCGGCTCGGGGCGGTTGCGGTCGTCGAGGCGGATCGTCATCTCCCGCTCGACCGCGAGGCCTTCCGGGGCCTGAGCCGTCATCGCGGTGGTCAGGGCAGTAACGACGCGGCCATGCCAGGACCGCTGCGGTGACAGCATGAAGACGAGCGCTCCGTCGATCAGCTCGGTGTGGCGGGGCGCCTCGGGGAGGCGGTCCAGGTCCTCCGCGAACCAGCCTTCCGCGCGCGGCGGGCGCATCCAGTCGGGCAGTGCGGTCACGGCCCTACGGTAGCGACTCGGTCGGGAACCGGCCACGAGATCACCCGCGGTCTCCCCTTTGGGGGACATGTCACCGAATCCCCACACACTCTTGGCGCCCACTTGACCTGTGCAAGACATCCCCCTATGCGCAGGCGATAACCTCTGCTGAGCCACGGCACGGGGGAGAAACGGCATGTCTGAATTCGCGGGGGTCGACCCCCATCGGGTACGTCTGCTGGCCAACAAGCTCAGGGACCTGGCGGACACGCTGGCGCGCGAGGCGCCGACCATTCGCAAGCTGTTCGACGAGTGGGGCGGGACGATCGACCAGTCCCAGCTCTCGCGACAGGTCACGCAGGTCCAGGACGACGCGCGGGACATGGCCAAGCGGGCCGACGAGGCGCTGAACCTGCTGCACGGCCCGCGGTTCGTCGATCCCAACGACCCCCACAAGGACTGGATCACCATCCCCTGGGACGTGTCGAAGATCAACACCAGCTACGAGGCGCAGCAGGAGGCGCTGGACCTCAAGCAGGCGATGGACAACCCGAAGGACCCCTCGTCGCGGCAGACCATGGCCGAGGTGGCCCAGTCGCTCGCCGACCACCAGGACGACCCGGCCTACCTCCAGGCGTTCATGGCGAACGGCGGCATGGACCAGGCCGCCCGCGTCGCGCGCATCCTGCACCAACAGGACGGCACCCACGACGGCGTGGTGCTCTCCAAGGACTCCGAGGCGATCCTCGCCCAGTTCGGCCAGGGCGTGCAGGCCGCGACCAGCCTCGCCCAGGACGGCAAGATCACCCTCCCGCCGAACTACCTGGACAAGCTGACGAAGCCGGACGGCGGCGACATGTGGTCCGTCGGCATGCTCTTCAAGTACGGCCCGGGCGGCGACAAGTGGGACCCCCATGTGCTGTCGGCGGTGGGCGGCGCGATGCTGGACTGGCGCCAGAAGAACCCCATGCGCCCGGACTACGTCGCCCCGGACTTCTCGTCGGGCGGCTACGGCGGCTACGTCGAGGGCAAGGACGACTACTGGTACAAGTCGCTCGGCCTCAGCGTCGACTACAGCAAGGGCAGCAACGGCGTCGACGCGAAGATCGCCGCCATCGACGCCAACGACCCCTCGCTCGCCCTCATGCAACGCCTCAGCGAGAACGCCGACGCCTCGCGCCTGGTGCTCACCGGGCCGGACGGCGCCGACCACGCGAAGGACCTGGTCAGTTACAAGTGGGCCACCCCTGGGCCCCAGTCCTTCGATGACTCCAAGTGGCCTGCGGCCGTCATCACGGCGGCAACCTCCGACCGGATGGGTCATGCGCAGCAGTCCGCCGAGGCGGCGGCGAACATCGTCACCGCCGGCGCGGCCGAGTACGCGGCGGAACAGAGCAGGAACGACCTCGACAAGCAGGAATACCCCTCCCTGCCGACCGACCTGACCCATTCACTCGCCCAGGTGTTCGCCAACTACACGACCGACTTCGCGTACTCCACCGACGGCAAGAACGGGGACGGCGCCTACCCCATCCAGCCACAGGGCGACGGCACGTGGATGATCCACGTCAGCCGCGACACCATGAAGAACTACTTCGCGGAGATCATGCAGAACCCGAACGAGGGCAACAACGTCGTCAACGCCGTCAACGCGCAGGTCGCCCTGACCACCGCCCGCGGCATCGACAGTGAACAGGCGAAGGCCTACCTGGCCAACCTGGCCGAACTCCGGGGCGAGGTGTCTGTAGCGGGCCAGAAGGTGGGCTATGACAAGGCCGCCCGAACGGACGCCCAACACGTTCAGGACATCATGTGGCTCAACGCGGTCGGTGGCTTCATCGCGAGCGTCCCCACACCCGGGTCCATTCCGTTCGAGGCGGTCAAGACCGGGATGGACTACACGAAGGCCGCCATCTGGGGCGGCCTGCCGATCGCCAGCGCCGCGTTCTCCACCGACAACGCGGCGACGGTGGACACCAACGCCCAGACCACGGTCTACGACGACTACTCCCAGATGCGGGTCTCGATCATGCAGGGACTCGTCGCCTCCGGCCAGGTCAAGGCACCGCCCGGCCATCCGGAGTGGGCCAGCGGCGTCATCGCCTTCAGCGGCAAGCAGGACCAGCAGGACTTCGAGGGGTGGTGGACCGGGGTCACGCAGAAGGACCCCGCCCTCGAGAACGTGTTCAAGACCTCGATGGGAAGCGCCTACAGTCTGGGCTCCGAGCGGTTCAACTCCAACTAGGTCTCCGTTCTCCCGTACACGAACAACGAGCGAAAGTGTCATACGCATGAGCTTGCGTGCATTGCCGGCCGCCCTGGCCGCGGTCCTGCTCGTGGGAACCGCCGCGGCCTGCACCAGCGACAGCGGGGACCACGGGAACCAATGGGTCGCCCCTGGCAAGGGGCAGGCGGCGCAGCTGCTGGACTTCTCGGACGGGGGGCGCGACGCCGCGACCAAGGACGTGGCCTTCTACGGTTTCCACGGGGCGTCGCGGGGCATGGCCACCGGCCCTGACGGCAGTACTTACGCTCTCGGCCAGAAGCTGGTCCAGCTCAAGCGTGATCGCACCGTGTCGATACGGCTCGACGGAGGCGGCTGGACCTCGGCCGGGGGCGTCGTCGCGCCGGCCGACGACTCCGTGGTCTACGGCAGCAACGGCCAAGTGAAGAAGATCGGCCCCCAGGGCAACGAGACGGTGCTGGCCGGAGCGTCGGGGCAGCACCGAACCGCGGGCCACCCTCTTCCGGCGTCGGCGCCCGCGACCACTGTCCGGTTCACCGCGAACGCCGGCCCGTTCGGAATCCGCCCCGACGGCAGCATCCTGATCGCCGACGGGGACGCCCTGTGGACGCTGAGGGACGGGACGGTGAGGCGCCTCTACCAGGTCACCGCGAAATCGTCGGACGGGCTGCCCTTGCTGCTGGCCCAGAACAACGCCGTGGACGCTACGGGAACCGCCTACCTGTCACCGGAGAGCGAGGGCACCGGTGTCGACGGAACACTCGGCGACGTGGTGACGGTTCGCCCGGACGGACGGCTCGGCAAGCCGCTTCTGCCGGCGAAGATCAGCGGTTTGCCGGGCGTGCTCGCCGCCTATCGGGTCCGGTGGCTGACGGGTGACGGCAGTGACGGAGTCTTCGTCCTCGTGTACGACCGGTCGGGCGGCAACGGGGCCGTCGTGCACCTTCACTCCGGCAAGGCGGAATTGATCGCCCACGAGAAGGCAGGCGCCGCGTCGGGCAAGCCCTGCTCGATCACTCGCCCGGTGGACGCACTTCATCTGCCCTGCGGGCTTCCCGAAGCGATGACATACCGGTCCGGCAGTCTCATCCTCGGCGGGTTGGCGGACTTCGTTCTGCAGATCCGCGTCGCATAGAGAAGACAGCATCCACATCGGCATCAAGTAACGGGGAACACCCATGGGCATACCTGACGAAGACAAGCTGGGCACTCTCTGCCGCCAGGACATGAACAAGATCGAGGCGTCCGTCTCGAACATCCGCGCCGCCATCACGGCCGTCAACAACCTGATCGGCTGCGAGACGTGGGTCGGCGCCGACGCCGACAAGTGGGGCAACGACTTCCAGGGCCGTATGGGAGCCCTGGGCAAGCTGTTCGACTCCTACCCGCCGGAGGAGCAGCGCCTGGTCACCAAGGCGCAGAAGGACCAGGCGGCGATGGACCGCAAGCGCACCGGCGGAGGGGCGTAGGCCCTGTCGTGAATACCCGCCTGGGGTGAGTGTCATTCGCGCTAGTGTGCGACGGTGAGTCTTTCCGTCGTGATAGGTTTCGGACCCGCCGGAGCGGCCACCGCACGGCTGCTGGCCGCAGAGGGTCGATCAGTGCGGGTCATCACCAGGTCGGGCCGGAGCCCGGAACCCGGTATCGAGCACGTCGCGTTGGACGCGACGGACAGCCAGGCACTGACCGGGGCGGCGCGCGACGCGGCCGCCATCTACAACTGTGCCGCCCCGCCCTACCACCGCTGGCCGAGCGAATGGCCGCCCCTCGCCTCGTCGGTGTGTACGGCGGCCGAGGAGACCGGCGCGGTCCTGGTCATGCTGGGCAACCTCTACGGCTACGGCCCGGTCCGGGGCCCCCTGACCGAGACGCTGCCGCCGGCGGCCACCGGTCCCAAGGGGCGGACCCGCGCGGCCGTCTGGACGCAGGCCCGCGAACTCCACGAGCAGGGCCGTATCAAGGCCGTCGAGGTACGGGCCTCGGACTTCTTCGGCCCCGGCGTGACCGACGGCGGCCACCTGGCCGCGCGGGTCATGCCCCGGCTGCTGCGCGGCAAGCCGGTCTCCGTCCTCGGCGACCCGGACGCCCCGCACAGCTGGACCTACCTCCCCGACGTGGCCAGGGCGCTGGTCGAGGTCGCCGGTGAGGAACGGGCCTGGGGGCGTGCCTGGCACGCGCCGACGCGGCCCGCGCTGTCCTCCCGGCAGATGGTCGGCCTCCTCGCCGCCGAGGCCGGGACGGGCCCGGTCGCGGTACGGCCGCTGCCGCCCGCCGTGCTGACGCTCCTCGGGCTCGTCTCTCCGCTGATCCGCGAACTGAAGGAGGTCCGCTACCAGTTCGACCAGCCGTTCGCCCTCGACACGAGCGACTACGAGGGCGCCTTCGCGGTCCGGGCCACCCCCCTCGACGAGCAGATCAAGGCCACCGTGGACTGGTGGCGCGAGCGACTGACGGACGGCAGGTGACCGCTGTGCGAGCCCAAGACGGTTTAGTGGATTCGGGGGGAGCGCGGCGCGACGACGTCGCGATCGTGGGGATGGCGTGCCGGTTCCCCGGGGCGCGGAACCTGAACCAGTACTGGCGGCTCCTCACCGCCCCGCAGGCCCAGTTCGCCGGCGTACCGGACGCGCGGTGGCGCAGCGCCGCCTTCCTCAGCGACAACTTCCGTGACACGTCCGCCGCCTACACCGACATCATGGCCCTGCTGCCGGACGTGGGCCACTTCGACGCCGCGCACTACGGCATCCCGCCGCGCCGGGCCAAGTCGATGGATCCCCAGCACCGGCTGCTGATCGACCTCGCCCGGGAGGCGCTCCAGGACGCCGGCTGGGAGGCGGAGGGCTTCGACCGCGAGGACACCTCGGTGATCACGGCGCTCACCGACAGCGGCTACCGTGAGATCAGCACCCTGCAGATCCGTATGCGGCAACTGGCGGGCGGCGAGTTCGGGGCCCGGGTCGGCGATCCCGCCTGGCTCGACGCGGCGCGCGGGGTCGACGGGCTGCAGGGCACCGCCGTCGCCGGTCTGCTGCTCAACATGGGTCCGAACACCGTCAGTTCGGTCTTCGACCTGCACGGCGAGAGCTACGCGCTGGACTCGGCCTGCTCCGGCGGCCTCATGGCGGTCGCCAACGCGGTGTTCGCCCTGCGCTCGGGCCGCTGCCGCATCGCGCTCGCGGGCGGCGCCCAACTGGTTCTCACGCCCGACCTGTTGATCGGGCTGTGCCGGGTCGGCGCCATCTCGCCGAGCGGCCGGTGCCTGCCGTTCGGTGCCGGGGCCGACGGCTTCGTCCTGGGCGAGGGCGCCGGCGTCCTGGTGCTGCGGCCCCTGTCCGACGCGCTGGCCGCCGGTGACCGGGTCTACGCGGTGATCCGGGGCGTGGGCACGGCCAACGACGGTACGGTGCCGGGCGGTATGCAGCCCCAGGCGGCCGGCCAGCTGCGCGCGCTGAGCCGCGCCTACCGTGACGCGGGCCTGCCCCCGGACGCCACGCAGTACCTGGAGGCGCACGGCACCGCGACCACGGTCGGCGACCCGATCGAGATCGACGTCCTGCGCGAACTGCGCGGCGACCAGGGTGCCCCCGCCTACCTCGGGGCGGTGAAGGCGGTGGTCGGCCACTCCCTCAACGCGGCCGGGATGGCCGGCCTCATCAAGACCGCGCTGGCCGTCCACCGGGGAGTGATACCGCCGCAGCCGCAGTTCGACCTGGCCGACCGTTTCGGGCTGGACACCGCGCGGCTGACCGTCCCCACGGCGCCCACCCCCTGGCCGGGGTCCGGGCAGCCGCGCCGGGCCGGCGTGAGCGCCTTCGGCTTCGGCGGCACCGGAGTCCATCTGGTGGTCGAGGAGTGCGCCCCGGCACCGGCCCGCCCCGAGGCGTACGACGCCGGTCCGCAGCTCCTGGTGCTCAGCGCCCGCGACCGGGCCGGGCTGGCCCGCCACGCCCGGGAGCTGGCGCACACCCTCGCCGCCGACCGGCCGCCGCTCGCCGAGGTGGCGGACACCCTGGCCCGCCGGGCCTACTTCCCGGAACGCCTCGCCCTGGTGGCCGGGGACCTTGCCGACGCCGTCACCGGCCTGACCGCGGCGGCCGAGGCCGTGGCGGCGGGGAGAGGCGGCACACTGGGGCCGGGGCAGGAGACCGGCACGGCGCCGCGGGGCGCGCTGCCCGAGGTCGTCGTACCGGCGCCGGGCGCGCTGCCCGAGCAGGCGCGCGCGGCCGAGCTGGCCCGGCTCGCGCGGCGTGCGGTCAGCGACGCGGACCCGCGGCCGGCGGGCGGGCGCGTCCCCCCGTCCACGCTGCCGCCGAGCCCGCTCGCGCCCCGCCACCACTGGGCGGTGGACGAGTCGGCACGCGACCTGGCCGACCAGGTGCCGCCGGCGGCCCTGCCGGCGCCGGCCCCCGAGGCCGTACCGGTGGCGGGTGGTGCCTCCGCCTCCGCCTCCGCCTCCGCCTCCGCTTCCGCCATCGTGCTCGAAGCCGTGTCGCGGACCGGTGTCTTCCCGCTCTCCGACCTGAACGAGCGGATGGCGCTGGTGGCCGACCTCGGCTTCGACTCCCTGATGCTGCAGGAGCTGGAGGTCGGCATCGGGAACCGGATACCGGGCTTCCGCACCGACGAGATCTTCTCGCCCGGCCTGACCATCGAGAAGCTGATCGCGCTGGCCGACCCGCACCTCGACCCGCATCTCGCCGCACCGTCCGCCCCCGCCGCACCGCCCCTTCCCCCTCGGACCCGGCCGTCCTGGGACGCGACGACCGCGAGCGTCGACGACTTCCCGGAGGTACGGCAGTTCGAGCAGCGGCTGAGCGCGATCACCGAGAGCGGCGTCGACTACCCGTACTTCCGGGTGCACCAGGGCAACATCCGCGACACGACGGTGATCGACGGCCGGCCGTACCTGTCCTTCGGCAGCTACAACTACCTCGGCCTCTCCGGCCACCCGGCGGTCAACGAGGCCGTGCACCGGGCGGTCGACCGGTACGGCACCTCGGTCTCCGCGAGCCGGCCGCTCTCCGGCGAACGCGACCTGACCGTACGGCTGGAGCGGGCCCTCGCCGACTTCCTCGGCGTCGAGGACTGCCTGGCCCTGGTGAGCGGCCACGCCACCAACGTCACCGCGATAGGGCACCTCGTCGGCGCCGGGGACCTCGTGCTGCACGACGCGCTCGCCCACGACAGCATCCTGCAGGGCTGCGCCCTGTCCGGGGCGGCCCGACGGCCGTTCGCCCACAACGACTTCGGTCAGCTGGACCATCTGCTGCGGCTCAACCGGCACCGGTTCAAGCGGGTGCTGATCGCCGTCGAGGGCGCCTACAGCATGGACGGCGACCTGGTCGACCTGCCCGCCGCCGTCGAGCTGAAGAAGCGTCACGGGGCCCTGCTGATGGTGGACGAGGCGCACAGCATCGGCACGGTGGGCGAACTCGGGCGCGGTGTCGGGGAGTTCTACGGCGTCGACCGGACCGGTGTGGACCTGTGGATGGGCACCCTGTCCAAGGCCTTCGCCAGCTGCGGCGGTTACCTCGGCGGCTCGGCCCGGATGGTGCGCTGGCTGCGGCACACCCTGCCCGGCTTCGTCTACAGCGTCGGCCTGACCCCGGCCAACGCGGCCGCCGCGCTGGCCGCCACCGAGCTGATCGTCGCCGAGCCGCACCGGGTGGACGCGCTGCGGCGCAACGCGCGGCTCTTCCTCGACCTGGCCGGCTCGGCCGGGCTGGCCACGGGATCCAGCGCCCACACGCCGATCGTGCCGTGCCTGCTCGGCGACTCGGCCCGGACCCTGCGGGTCGCGGACCGGCTGTACGACCGGGGGGTCATCGCCGATCCGATCTTCCACCCGGCGGTGGAGGAGGGGCTGGCGAGGCTGCGGTTCTTCGTCACCGGCGAACACCGTGAGCAGGACATCCGACGGGCCGTGTCGATCCTGGCCGAGGAGGTGGCGGCCACCGGAGGATGAGCGGCCCACGGCCGGTGCCGCGTGCCCCACGGCCGGTCCCGCGTGCCACGCATCCGGTCCCTCGTGTCGCACGCCCGGTGCCGCGTGCCGCATGTCAGAACAGGGTGCGTTCTATCCGGCTGAGCATGGCGTCCGTTCCCGACTCCGGGCCGTCCTCGGCCTCTTCCGGCCCGGGCACGCCCTGCCGCTCCTGGGTGCTGCCCACCCGCTGGGAGAGCAGATAGGCGATGATCTCCGCCTCCTGCTCCTGGACGTCGTCGTAGGTCGCGCGCAGGAGCATGTCACGCACGAGGTCGGGGTCGAGGTTGGGGAAGAGGAGGCGGGCACTCGCCTCGTCCAGCCAACCCGCCCCGCGGTGGCAGCAGATGATGTGGCCCAGCTCGTGCAAGATGATGTGCTCCTGATGCGCGCCGGTCGTGTTGGCGTCGTAGAAGATCAGGTCCTCGTCGCGCGCGGCGACCCACATGCCGCACGGGTGCGTGGCGGGCATCTGCATCGGGACCAGCGTGATGGGGCGGTCGCGGACCTCGCCGAGGTAGCGGCAGAGTTCGGCCACGTCGGCGACCTCGGGCAGGTCCAGTTCGGCGAGCTTGCGGGCACCGGCCTTGCGGAGCACCTTCAGCTGATGGCGGCGGTCCTGCTCGGCCGCCCGCGCCTTCCTGCCCCTCACGCG
Source organism: Streptomyces sp. NPDC006739 (assembly GCF_042869815.1). Classification (NCBI taxonomy): domain Bacteria; kingdom Bacillati; phylum Actinomycetota; class Actinomycetes; order Kitasatosporales; family Streptomycetaceae; genus Streptomyces; species Streptomyces sp. NPDC006739. The sequence goes on along the minus strand of NZ_JBIAGM010000001.1, from coordinate 304,377 downwards.
CCCGCGCCCCTCACTCCGGGGCCGAGGTGTCGGCCACCGGCGGCAGGCCCTGCATCTGCCGGTACTGGTCCATGATGGCCGTGATGGCCTGGAGGTTCTCCTTCTTCATCCCGGCCGCCCGCATCGCCACCGCGCGCACCCCGGCCTGCCGCAGCGCCTCGATGGCGGCGACCTGGCTGAGGACGGACTCGGCTATCTCGTCGTCGAAGAAGTAGGCCACCGACACGCCGAAGAAGCGCGCCAGCGCGGCCAGCAGGTCCGGTGAGGGATTGGAGCGCTTGCCCGTCCGCAACTGCGACAGATACACACCCCCGACCCTGAGTTCGGGGTTGGCCCGTTTCAGCTCCTCCGCCACTTCGGCGTTGGTCCAGTGCCTGCCCTTGGGACGAACCGTCTTGAAGAGGTTGTCCAGACGCACTGCCAGCACGGGCCGGTCGTCAGTCTCTGACATTGCGAAGCTCCTTCCGTCACCTCCTCGGCCTTGCTCTCAGCTAACCGCAAGTTTCGCAGATTAGCGGACAGTTGACAATCGACCGAGAGTCAGCCACCGTTGACCTCGCGCCAATAGCTGGCAGCTAACTTCGCTTACGGGGGTAGCCGGGTTGGTTGCCGATGACAGGCGCGCCACGGGGGAACGGGGGACTCCCGCCCGGTCTGACGGGGGCAGACCGGGCGGGCAGCCGTCACCCCGCCCTGCCGAGCCTGCGGTAGGCCGACGCGACCTTGGTCAGCCAGGCCACCTCGGCCGTGAAGTTGTCCGTGTCACGGTCCTCGAAGTCGGCGGCGTCCTTGTTGTCGTCCGGGATGGTGCCGGCCCGCTTGGCGTGCAGGGCCTGTCTGATCTGGGCCGCCTCGGCGAACGCCTGCCGCGACTCCTCGGTGCTTCCTGGACTCCCTGGGCTTCCTGGGCTTGCCGGGCTCCCGGTACCCGGCCCGCCGCCGTTGGAGCTGCGGTCGATGTAGGGGCGCAGGTCCCGCCAGCCGTCCCGTATCTCGATGACCCGCCGGTGCAGGCGGTAGTCGAGGTCGGACACCGAGGCCCCGGGCGGCTCCAGGACGATGTCCGGCGAGGACTCGTACAGGTCCCGCCAGAGCGGGTAGAGCGCCCGGTACGAGCGGTAACTGTGCGCCCACTCCGCCAGCCTGGTGGCCGAGGCGCCCCACGAGGTGATGGTCAGACTGAGCGAGAGGGTGACGATGCCCGCCGCGCTGAACACGGACGCGGCGAGCGTCCAGACACCGATGTCGATCCCGCCCGCGGCGGTCAGGATGTTGACGGTCCGGGCCAGGCAGTAGAGGAACAGGATCACCGCGGCGACGGACAGCACCCGCAGCGCCTGCCGCAGCGAGGCCTTGTCGGTCATCCGGGCGTAGGGGCCGCACTGCCGGAAGATGGTCACGCACGGAACCGCCTGGGACACGATGAAGACCAGGAGGTAGGTGAGGACCAGCGGCTGCCCGCTGCCGGTGTTGAAGTCCGTGGCCGGCCGGGAGGGACCGTCGGCGACGAAGAACAGCGCGACCAGCAGCGCGTTGAGGGCGAAACCGGTGATCAGCCAGTACCGCGTCCTGCGCGCGGCCTCCTCGTCGGTCGTCGCCCAGCGCAGCAGGATGATCTGCGCGCTGACGCAGAAGGCCACCGCCGAGACGTGCATCACGAGGATGGCGAGATTGCCGACGCCCAGGAAGCTCCCGTCGCCCATGGCGACCGCACCCATGGTGAAGGTGAGGCACTGGAACAGCAGGGTGACGATGAGCGTCCGGTAGGCGTTGTCCCGCCGGCTGCGCCGGGCCTGGCCCAGCCGGTAGACGAGCGCGGCGTACGACGCCAGCGCCGCTATGCCGAAGCAGATCGTTCTGGTGGTGTTCACGGCCTGATTCCCCCGCCGGTGCCGCGCAGGCGGCGGACGGCCTAGTCGGTGGACCCGCCCACGGGAACGGTGAGCCCGATGCTCTCGGCGGCCACCGCGATGGCGTAGTCGAAGAACGCGGACTCGTCCCGGACGCTGTCGTGGGTACGGCTGAAGACCTGGAAGACCAGGAGTCCGATCAGATTGCTCCACAGCACGATGCCGCGCTCGATGATGTCCGAGAACGGCGCCTCGGGTACCCCGCCGAACAGCTGCACGGCCTCCGGCAGGAGCAGCGGCGGACCGGGCACCTCGCGCCGGGGCGGGGTGAGTTCACCGGCCTCCAGCGCCGAGCGCACGATGCCGGCGAGCACGGCGGGGGTGCGGGAGGCGGGCGGGACCGTGTCCTCGGGGGCGTGGTAGTCGGGAACGGGAGAGCCGTAGATCAGCGTGAACTCGGCCTGGTTGTCGAAGGACCACCGGCGCAGCGCGCGGGTGACCGCGAGGAGCCGCGCGCCCGCCGGTGCCCCGGCGTCCACGGCGGCCCGGTCGGCCCGCTCCATCGCGGCGCCGGACTCGTCGTAGGCGTCGATCACCAGCGCGGTCAACAGATCGTCCCGGTGCGCGAAGACGGCTTCCACCTCGGTGACGGCGAGGTTGCTGTCACCGGCGACGGCCTCCAGAGTGAGCCCTCCGGCCCCCAGTTTCACCAGCAGTTGACGGGCGGTGGCCTTGATGGCCTCCGGCAGCCCGGCGTTCTCATCGGTGGCGCTCGTTCCGGAAACATCCATGGCCAAACCGTACCGGTCGGCTACGACGGCGATGGGCGCGGACGCCACAGCGCACCCCGGCATGCGCTGTGTTCCGGCCACCGCGAACACCCCTCACCGGAACGGCGACGGATCCGTCACCCAGCCCGCCACGAGGACCAGCCGCGACTCCCGGTGTACGGCGAGGAATCCGAAGGGGCGGTCGAAGCGGGCGCGTACGACGGTGGACTCGTAGCGGTACTGCGGGGGACCGCTGCCCGCCACGGGCATGAGGGCCGTCGCCGCGGCGGCCCGGAAGCCGAGCGCGCCGAACTGGGCGAGGGCCGACTGCCGGGCGGCGCCCACGGCGAGCGGGGAGGCGCTGATGCCGGGGAAGTGGGAGCGGCTGTCGTCGCGGGCCGTGGCGAGGCCGAACAGGCCGTCCAGGGCCAGCAGATCGTGGTCCGCGCGGATGTCGTACCCCACGGTGGTCACGTCGAGCTGCAGCGGCTCCGGGGTGAGGGAGGGCTGCCGTTCCACGTACAGGCCCGGCCCGGCGTGGCCCTCGGAGAGCCGGAAGCCCGAGACGAGCGGGAACGCGTGCTCCAGGACGCCGACCCCCGCGCCCAGCACCTGGCCGGGCGGCATCCGCTCCTCGCCGAGCAGCAGATGGACGTCGATGCCGTTGTCCCCGGGGACCTTCAGCGCGGTGACGAAGCCGCCCGGCGTGCTGGTGACGCCGACCCGGTCCGGGCGGACGCTCCTGCGGTGCAGTCCGAGCAGGTCGCGGCCCTGCCAGGGCCCGGCGCCGGGCCGCAACGGCAGCTCCGTGAACGGATGGCGCCACTCGGTGCGCAGGGCCAGCGCGCCGGCCAGGACCATCCGGGCGTCCCTGGTCAGCGTCACCGGCATGCGCTCGATCAGCCCGCCGGTCCGCTTCGCCGCCCAGGCGTCCAGCGCCTCCTGCGCGGACACCAGGTCCTCGCCGAACACCCCGTGCGCCCCGGCGGGCAGCCCTGCCCGCCACTGGTCGCGCAGCTCCAGCGTGCGCTCGGTCCACAGACCGAGGGCGCTGTCCAGGCCCGGCACCGCGTCCAGCCCGGCCAGCAACTCCCGTGCCGCGTGGGCCGCCTGTTCGGCGGGCACGTCGAGCGCCTGCGCCAGTTCGGCCCGGGCCGGGCCGGCGGCCCCGTCGGCCAGGAAGGCCAGCAGCGGCCAGACACCCGGGCCCGAGAACACGGTGCCGTGGGACACGGTCCCCGCCCAGCGTGCCGTCAGGCCGTTGACGCGACGGACGGTCTCCGTCGTCACCGTGCTCACTCCTGGTCCTCCCCGGACTGCCCGTTCCCCGCGCGGACAGCCGCGCTCCCCACCCTCATCACGCCCCCACTCGAACCCCGCTTACGATGCGCCAGTCGTACGTCAGTTCTGCACTGCCGCCGCCCGACCCAGGAGCACGGTACCGGTGTCCACACCTCCGCCCCCCGGCCCCCACCAGCCGCAAGGGCCGTATCAGCCGCCCCCGCCCTACCCGCAGGGCCCTTACGGACCCCCGCCGTACCCCCAGCAGCCCCATCCGCGGGGAGCCCACGGGCAGCCGCCGTACCAGCCGTGGGCGCAGGGCTACGGCCCCTACGGCGGTCCCGCGCCGGTCAACGGTCTCGCCATCGCCTCCCTCGTGCTCGGCATCCTGTGCTGCCTGCCGGGGGTGGGGCTGGTGCTGGGGCTGATCGCGCTCGGTCGGATCGGCAAGCGGGGCGAGCGCGGCAGAGCGATGGCCGTCACCGGTGTCGTGCTGTCCGGTGCCGGCCTCGCGCTGTGGGTGCTGTTCTTCGCCTCGGGCGGCCCGGCCGCCTTCTGGCACGGGTTCAAGCAGGGCGCGCGGGACCGCGCGAGCATCTCACTGGTGAAGGGCGAGTGCTTCGACGCGCCGGGCGGCGCGCTCAGCGGTGAGACGTACGGCGTCGGCAAGGTCTCCTGCCGGGGCCCGCACGACGCCGAGGTGTTCGCCTCCTTCCGGATGGAGGGCGGCGGCTATCCCGGGGACGCCTCGGTCGCCCGCACCGCCGACCGGCGCTGCTACGGCCTGCGGGACAGCTACGCGATGGACGGCTGGGCCCTCCCCGGCGACGTCGACGTGTACTACCTCACGCCCACCCGGGGCAGTTGGTCGGCCGGGGACCGCGAGGTGACCTGTGTGTTCGGCAGCTCCACCCAGGGCGCGAAGCTCACCGGCTCGCTGCGCGACGACGAAACGGTCCTCGACGCCGACCAGCTCGCCTATCTGAAGGCCGCTCACGTCCTCAACGCGGCGATGGCCACCGTCCCCGCCGCAGACTCCGCCGAGGACGACCTGGCGGGGCACAGGGCATGGGCCGGGCGCGTGTCGGCCGCGCTGACGCAGCAGGCCGGGATGCTGCGCGGACACGACTGGCCGACGGGCGCGAAGCGGCCGGTCGCCGCCGTGGCCGCCGGCCTCGACAAGGCCCGTGCCGAGTGGGCGGCGGCGGCCCGCTCGTCCGACGCGGAGGCTTTCCGCGCGCACTACGACGAGGGCCTCAGGCTGCTCGACCCGGCCCAGGCCGTCACCGCGCGCAAGGCCCTGGGCCTCGCCACCACCCCGCCCTCCGGTGGTGGCGGCACCGGCGGGGGCGCCGGCTCGGGCAGCGGTGGAGGCGGCGCCGGCCTGGAGGTGTGAGGGCGGCCATAGCGGGGAGAAAGTGCCTGCGTAAAGCCCCTCCCCGGCGCAAGTCATCACATCGAGTGATTCCCTGGCCTTTGCTTGCACGGCACAACCCACGGTTGCCAGGCTGTTGCTGTCTGTACAACCTGATGGGAGCGGCCAGTGACTTTCGGTGAGCAGCCGGCCTACTTGCGTGTCGCGGGTGACCTGCGCAAGAAGATCGTCGACGGTTCACTGCCGCCCCATACCCGACTGCCCTCCCAGGCCCGCATCCGCGAGGAGTACGGCGTCTCCGACACGGTCGCGCTGGAGGCCCGCAAGGTGCTCATGGCCGAGGGCCTGGTGGAGGGCCGCTCCGGCTCGGGGACGTACGTGCGCGAGCGGCCCGTGCCCCGACGGGTGGCCCGCTCCGGGTTCCGCCCGCTCGGGGGTGCCACTCCCTTCCGGCAGGAACAGGCCGACGCCTCGGCGCGCGGCACCTGGGAGTCCAGCAGCGAGCAGGCCGAGGCCGGCGGGGCCATCGCCGAGCGGCTCGCCATCGAACCCGGCGACCGGGTGATGCGCACCAAGTACCTCTTCCGGGACGGCGGTGAGCCGATGATGCTCTCCACCTCCTGGGAGCCCCTCGCGGTCACCGGCCGCACCCCGGTGATGCTGCCCGAGGAGGGGCCGCTCGGCGGGATGGGCGTGGTCGAGCGGATGCGCGCCATCGACGTCATCGTCGACAACGTCGTCGAGGAGGTCGGAGCCCGCCCCGGCCTCGCCGAGGAACTGGTCCTGCTGGGCGGTGTTCCCGGGCATGTGGTGGTGGTCGTCCAACGCACCTACTTCGCCTCCGGCCGCCCGGTCGAGACCGCCGACGTGGTCATCCCCGCCGACCGCTACCGGGTCGCGTACCACCTCCCGGTGAAGTAGCGCACACCCCCAGGGCGGTTGCCCTGCTCACCCACCCGACCCGGGCCCCCGGACGGGCCGTTGGAATCCGGCCGTTCTCCCAGGTGGTCCCGGCTGTCCCCGGCATGCCCGCGACCCGAAGCACCGGCGCGCACGGCGGCGCACTCGTCATCGTGCGCCCCCGGCGTTCTGGCTGGTTGCGTACCTCTTTGTGAAAAGGCGTATTCGCTGCGTGAAGGTTAGGCGTACGCTCGGGCATATGCGCAGTGCGGTTTCCTCAGCGGGGTGGGGCAGGACGGGAGCGAGGACGTGCGACGGACCGGGGTGGGGACACGGGGCCAGGGACGGTGGGACGCCGTGAGCGAGGGGGCGGTCTCGCTGCCCTGGCTGGTGATACGGCAGGACGACAACGGCAACCGCTACCGCGTGGGCCGGTACGCGACCCGGGCCGAGGCCCAGAAGATCGCCGACAGCCTCGACGACCGCCAGCACAAGCAGCTCTATTGGGTCGAGCGCGTCGGCCAGAACGGGGACGGCACCCGCAACTGACCTAGTAGGGCCCGTCTGACAATTCCCGCCTGCCCGCCCTTGGGGCGGACGACGGGAATTGTCAGACAGGCCCTGAGTCCGCGCTCCCGTAGGCTCCGGCCCATGGACCGACGGATCGTGGTGGTGGGAGCCGCCCTGCTCGACGACGGCCGCCTGCTGGCCGCCCGCCGCAGCGCGCCCCCGGAGCTGGCCGGACGCTGGGAGCTGCCCGGCGGCAAGGTGGAACCCGGCGAGCGGCCCGAGGACGCCCTGGTGCGCGAGCTGCGTGAGGAACTCGGCATCGACACCGAACCCGTCGAACGCGTCCCGGGGGAGTGGCCCCTGAGATCCCCGTACGTCCTGCACGTCTGGACCGTCCGTCTGCTCCCCGGCTCCGACGCCCCCCGTCCCCTCCAGGACCACGACGAACTGCGCTGGCTCACCCCCGGCCGGATCTGGGAGGTGGACTGGCTCGACCAGGACGTCGCTGCCGTCCGCGAGGTCACCGGGCGGCTCGCCGCCGGGGGGCGCTGAGATCGTCACCCGGTACGGGTGAGCGCCCCTACGCCGTTCGTGCCACAGCGCGCCCTTTCGCGCGGTACTGCGCCCCGGATATCGGGTATGTGCCCATTAACCCCATGAAACCGGACGTGGGTGGGCTCGCTGGCCTGGGAAGTGATCGGCGTGATCGACACCGAAGGCGACCGCGCCGAGTGGACCTTCCCGGCGGAACCGGGCGCCGTGCGCAGCGCCCGCACGGCGGTCCGCGACCAGCTGTGCGGCTGGGACCTCGACTCCGTCGCCGATGTCACGGCGTTGCTGGTCAGCGAGCTGGTGACCAACTCCCTGCGGCACGCCACCGGCCCCATCGGGGTACGCCTGGTACGCCCCGGCGGCCTCGCCGACACCCTGCTGGTCGAGGTCTCCGACCCGCTCCCCGACCCGCCGCACGAGCGCGCCGCCCGGCCCGAGGACGAGAGCGGCCGCGGTCTGCAACTGGTCGCCGGCTCCTCCCGCCGCTGGGGCACCCGGCCCGACGACACCGGAAAGATCGTCTGGTTCGAGCTGGCCGTGCCCGGGTGAGACCGGTGTACATCCGTCCGTCCGCCGTCCAGCCGACGGCGTTGGCCGAGGACCGTTGCCCCGGCGGGTGGTTCATCGCCGTGTTCCCTGGTTAGAAGACTGGGAGTGTTGTCGCGGCCCGGTCCGAAAAACGCCTGGACCGAGCTGTGATCGTGAACACCGTGTCATGCGGCGCCGTAGTGCTGGATACTGCGGGCAGCCGCCGCCGGTGACCGGTGCCGGACGCGGTGAGCTGGAGGGGACGGTTCGCGTGAGCGAGATACCAGCGAAGGCCACGGAGTCGGAGGACCCGTCGGACGGCGCGAGGACGCAGGCCGGGGAGGCTGCGGCGGCGCCCGGGGTCGCCGTGTGGCAGAGCAGTCCGCCCGGCTCCATCTACGACTACATCAAGGTCGCGTCCTTCTCCATCGGTCCCGGCGGACTCGTCGACCAGTGGAGCCTGCGGGCCGAGCAGCTCTTCGGCATCACCGCCGAACGCGCCGTCGGCATGGACCCCATAGAGGCCTTCATCGACCCCGACCTGCGCGAACGCGGGCAGCGGAAGATGGCCGAGATCCTCGACGGACGGGAGTGGACCGGAGTGGTCCCCTTCCGGATGCCTGACGGCCCGGACGGGCGGCGCGGCGAGGAGGGACTCGCCGAGGTCTACGTCATGCCCACCCGGACCGCCGAGGGCGACAAGGCCGCCGTCTGCATCGTCGTCGACGTCCGTACCCTGCGCAGCATCGAGACCGACCTCGCCGCCGCGCAGTCGATATTCGGTCAATCCCCGTTCGGTTTCCTGCTGATCGACCCCGACCTGCGGGTCCGCCGCGCCAACATGCGGTTCGCCTCCATCTTCGGCGGCACCCCCGACGACCACCGCGGCAAGGGCGTCCACGACTATCTGCCCAGGCCCGAGGCCGAGCGCGTGGCGGCCACCCTGCGCCGGGTGCTGGACAGCGGCGACCCCATCGTGGACATGCACGTCACGGGCTTCGTGCCGGGCTCCGAGGAGCGCCGCCACTGGTCCGTCAACCTCTACCGGGTGCACAGCGGTTCCGGCCGCCCCATCGGCATCGCCTGGCTCGGCACCGACATCACCGCCCGCCGGGCCGCCGCCCGCGAGGCCGCCGCCGCACGGCGCAATCTCGCCCTTCTCAACGAGGCCGGCGCCCGCATAGGGAACTCCCTCGACCTGGAGACCACCGCCCGCGAACTGCTCGACGTGGTCGTCCCCGGCTTCTGCGACCTCGCCACCGTCGACCTCTACCAGGGACTGCTGGCCGGCGACGAGACCCCGCCCGGTCTCGCCGACGGCAGCGCCGAACTGCGCCGGGTCGCCTTCGCCAGCGCGGTCTCCGACGCGCCGTTCGTGGGCGGCGGCGCACCGGTCGCGGTCGGCGCCGTCCACCACTACCCCTTCAACTCGCCCTGCGCCGACGCCCTGCGCACCGCCCGTCCGCAGAAGGTCCCCGCCGAGGAGGGCGGCCTCGTCCAGTCCACGCTGGCCGTGCCGATGGTCGCCCACGACACGGTGGTCGGCCTCGCCCAGTTCGCCCGGACCAAGGGCAGCGAGCCGTTCGGCGACCGGGACCGGGACCTCGCCGTGGAACTGGCCGCGCGCGCCGCCGTCTGCATCGACAACGCCCGCCTGTACCGCCGCGAGCACGAGCGCGCGCTGATCCTGCAGCGCTCCCTGCTGCCCCCCGGCGACCCCGAGGCCTCCGGCCTGGACATCGCCTGCCGCTATCTGCCGGGCAACGCGGCGACGGAGGTCGGAGGCGACTGGTTCGACGTCATCGAACTGCCCGGGCACCGCACCGCGCTGGTCGTCGGCGACGTGATGGGCCGTGGGCTGCGCGCCGCGGTGGCCATGGGCGAACTCCGCACCGCCGTCCGCACCCTGGCCCTCCTGGACCTCGAACCGGCCGAGGTGCTCTCGGCCTTGGACGAGATCGCGCGCGGTCTCGGCACGCCGGGCGGGGTCCAGCAGGCCACCCGCGCCGCCCGCCAGCCCCGGGACGCCGACCTGTCCGAGGTGTACCTGGCCACCTGTGTGTACGCGGTGTACGACTCGGTGACCAGGCGCTGCACGTTCGCCAACGCGGGCCATCTGCCGCCCGTGCTGGTGGAGCCGGGCGAGGCGGCGCTGATGCTCGACGTGCCGCCCGGCATGCCGCTGGGCGTGGGCGGCGAGCCCTTCGAGGAGGTCGAGGTCGAACTCCCCGAGGGCGCGCTGCTGGCGCTCTACACGGACGGCCTGGTCGAGTCCCGCGACCACCCCCTGGACGAGGGGCTCCAGGCGTTCGTCGGCGCGCTCACCGACCCCTCCCGGCCCCTGGAGGACGTCTGCGACCACGTCCTCAACACCCTCGACACCCATCACGGCGAGGACGACATCGCCCTGCTGATGGCCCGGGTCCAGGGTCTGCCCGCCGACTCCGTGGGCGACTGGACGCTGCCGCGCGAGCCGCGCAGCGTGGGCCGGGCCCGCGAGTACGCGCGCGGCCAACTGCTCAGCTGGGACCTGGAGGCCCTGGTCGACACCACGGAACTCCTGGTCAGCGAGCTGGTCACCAACGCCCTGCGGTACGGCGAGGGCGAGATCCGGCTCCGGCTGCTGCTGGACCGCACGCTGGTCTGCGAGGTCTGGGACTCCGGCCTGGTCCAGCCCCGCCGCCGGCGCGCCCGCGACACCGACGAGGGCGGCCGGGGGCTGCAGCTGGTCGGCCTGCTCAGCGCGGCCTGGGGCTCCCGCCGCACCCCGCGCGGCAAGACGGTGTGGTTCGAACTCCCGCTCCCCGACGGGGAACACGGCCTGACGGACCCGGCAGAGGCCCTGCTGAGCCTGTTCTGACACCGGCGGCTCCCCTCGCCGCTACGGAAGCCGGCGCCGGCCGCGTGTCCGTGGGCCGCCGAAGGACGCCGGTGGGCCGCCGTCCGGTTCCTCGGCGAGGAGGATGCCGCCCAGTACCGCGCCGGCCAGCCCGCTCGCGTGCTCGGCCGTACCGGCGTACGGGTTGCCGTGCGCCCGTACGTCCCGTTCGGCCAGCTCCCGTGCCTGGCGCGCCGACGCGTCGGCTCCCGAGGCGTCCCCCGCGCCGAGCAGCCGTCCCGCCGTCGCCAGCCGCGCCCGCGCCTCGGCCCCCACCGCCCCCCGGTGCGCGCTGACGAAGTCCTCCGCGCCGGCGACCGATGAGCGTGCCACGAGCAGTCCCCCGGCCCCCGTCACCCCCGCCCGCCCCACCTCCAGCCGGCTCACGGCCCGCACGACCCGGCGCAACGCGTCCAGCGGGTCGTACGCCGCACCGGTCAGCTCGCGGCGTACGGCGGCCAGCACGCCGTCGGCGTGGGCGAGGCGCGCGTGCAGTTCGCCCGCGGGGACCGGCGGGTCGCCCTTGCCCATCGCCTCCCGCGCCGCCGCGATCTCCGCCTCCCCGCCGGTCAGCGCGGCCGGCAGCATGTCCGCCGCCTCCCGCAGCTCCCCGGCGAGCCGCTCCACCCCGGTCACCAGGACGCCGGCCTGGGCGACCGCGCCCTCGGCGGCGCGCAGGTCCCGGTCCGCCCGTTCCCGGTGCCCCGAGTCGCCGCTCTGACGGGCCTGGTTGAGGTGGGTGGTGGCGAACACCAGCCGGTCCTTGGCCTGTTCGACGTACCCGGCGACGGGCTCCACGGCGAGGGCCCCGTACCGCCGCGCGAGGTCCGTCAGCGTGGTCTGCGCCCGCCCGGCCCGCGCGGCCAGTTCCCGGAACCGGCCCTCCGCGGCCTCCAGCGCCGCCTCCGCCGTACCCCGCAGCCGGTCGAAGTCCCCGGCCGCCGCGTCCAGCCGACGGCCCGCCTCGGCGCACCGCCCGACCACGCCGGCCAGCGCCTGCCGCCGGGCGGCCTCGTCCCCCGGAACCCCCTCCTCGTACCGCCGCCAGATGGCGAACGCCGCCGCCAGTTCGGTCTCCGCCGCCCGCAGTGCCCGTACGAACGGCTCCGCCTCGCCCGCCTCGAACAGGGGCTCGGTGAAGGCGAGTTCCTCCCGGCTGGTGCGGACGCAGTCGTCGGCCACCACCAGCGCCGCCCGCGCCTGCCGTTCCGCCTCGACCGGTGAGGGCACGGGCGGCCGCACCGACACCAGCCCGGGCGTCGTACGGGTGCGGGCGCGCCGGGTGCGGCGCACGTACCCGTACCCCGCCAGCACCGCCACCACGGCCAGCGCGGCCAGCGGCAGGACCAGGTCGGCGACGGACGTCTCGTCCTGGTGCGGCGCGGCGGCACCCGCGACCGGCGCGGCAGCGGCCCCGGCGGCGGGAACCGGCCCCCCGGCCGCGATCGTCATCACCGGCAACACCAGCCACACCACCGCGGCGACGCCGCCCAGCAGGGCGCGCACCACCCGCACGCGTATGCGCGCCGTGGCGTGCCGCGGTCGGCCCCGGCTCAGGGTTGACGTCACATTTCGGAGCGTATGGGCAGGTAGGCGGCGCCGCGAGCGGGGCGGACACGGACGGGGGAGGACATGAACAGGGGGGTCAGGGATGGAGACGGGACCGGGCGAAGAGCCGACGCCACCGGCGGCACCGGCGGCACCGAAGCCTCCCGGGGCGGCCGACAGGCGTAGGAAGGTCCTCCGCCGGACCCGGCGCCTCACCCTCGCGCTGCTCCTGCTGGTCCTCCTGCCCACCCTCACCGCCGAGATCGCCCTCCGGGTGAACTACTCGGGGGACCCGGCGGCAGGCGCCCGCACCCGCGGCAAGGACGCGATCTGGCTGGGGCACGCCTGGATCGACGGCCGCAAGACCGACGCCGACGTCACCGCTCTCGCCGACCGTCTGCGCGACACCGGCATCCGCGACCTCTACGTCCACTCGGGCCCCCTGGAGGACGACGGAACCCTCCCCGCGTCGGCGTATCCGAAGGCGCGTCGGCTGATAGCCGCCGTGCACCGGGAACTGCCCGGCGTACGCGTCCAGGCCTGGCTGGGCGACGAGCTGGCCACCGAGAGCCCCGACGGCCTGCGCCTCGAACGCGCCGCCACCCGCGCCGCCGTCGTCCGCTCCACCCGCCAGATCCTCGCCACCGGCTTCGAGGGCGCCCACTTCGACCTGGAGCCCCTCCACTCCGGCGACCGCGACTACCTCTCCCTCCTCGACCAGCTGCGCCGGGTCACCCGCGAGCGGCACGCCCTGCTCTCCGTGGCCGCCCACCAGATCGACCCGCTCCCCGCCTTCCACTCCTTCTGGGGCGCCACCACCGGCCACCCCAAGTGGTGGTCGCAGGCCTACTTCGGCCAGGTGGCGCGCCGCGTCGACCAGATCGCCGTGATGTCGTACGACACCATGCAGCCGCTGCAGAGCCTGTACGGCGGCTACGTCGCCCAGCAGACGTCGCTGGCCCTCGAGGTCACCCCGCCCGGCACCGACCTGCTGATGGGCCTGCCCTTCTACCACGAGAACCGCTTCGGCCACTGGGCGCACGCCGAGACGGTCCCCGCCGCGGTGCGGGGCGTCCGCCTGGGCCTGACCCGCACGGACGCGCACCGCCCCGGCTTCGGCGTCGCCCTGTACGTGGACTTCGCGGCGACGGAGGCGGACTGGCGGGCCTACCGGCGGGACTGGGTGCGCCGGTAGCGCCCTACGAGGGCCGCCTCCTGATCTTCGACCCCAGCCACACCAGCGGGTCGTACTTGCGGTCCACCGCCCGTTCCTTCAGCGGGATCAGCGCGTTGTCCGTGATCTTGATGCCCTCGGGGCAGACCTCCGTGCAGCACTTGGTGATGTTGCAGTAGCCGAGGCCGTGCTCGTCCTGGGCGGTCTTCTTGCGGTCGAGACCGGTCGCGGAGGCCGCGTCCAGGGGGTGCATGTCGAGCTCCGCCACCCGCATCAGGAAACGCGGGCCCGCGAACGCCGTCTTGTTCTCCTCGTGGTCGCGCACCACATGGCAGGTGTTCTGGCACAGGAAGCACTCGATGCACTTGCGGAACTCCTGCGAGCGGTCCACGTCCTCCTGCATCATCCGGTACTCGCCCGGACCCACCCCCTCAGGCGGCACGAAGGCCGGGATCTCGCGCGCCTTGGTGTAGTTGAAGCCGACGTCCGTCACCAGGTCGCGGACGACCGGGAAGGCCCGCAGCGGTGTCACGGTGATCGTCTCGTCCCGGGTGAACACCGACATGCGCGTCATGCACATCAGCCGGGGCCGCCCGTTGATCTCCGCGGAGCACGAACCGCACTTGCCCGCCTTGCAGTTCCAGCGCACGGCCAGGTCGGGCGCCTGGGTGGCCTGGAGGCGGTGGATGATGTCCAGGACCACCTCGCCGTCGTTGACCTCGACCTTGAAATCGTCCAGGCCGCCGCCGTCGGCGTCACCCCGCCACACCTTGAAGCGGGCCTCGTAGCTGCTCATTCGTACAGCTCCTCTTCGGCGAGGTACTTGACCAGCTCCTCCTTGTCGAAGAGGGCGAGCAGGTCGGGGCGGATGGGCTCGGTGGTCTCCCGGGTCAGCGCGATCTGGCCGCGCACCGGGTCCGTCGCCGCGGGTCCGCCCGTCGGGTCGGTGAGCCGGCACAGCAGGTTGAGGCGGCGCCAGGAGCGGTCCATGGACGGGTAGTCCTCGCGGGTGTGCCCGCCGCGCGACTCCGTGCGCTCCAGCGCCGCACGCGCCACGCACTCGCTGACCAGCAGCATGTTCCGCAGGTCCAGCGCGAGGTGCCAGCCGGGGTTGAACTGCCGGTGGCCCTCCACTCCGGCGCGCCGGGCCCGTACCCGCAGCTCGGCCAGCCTGTGCAGCGCCTGCTCCATCTCGCCCTCGCGGCGGATGATGCCGACCAGGTCGTTCATGGTCTGCTGGAGTTCCTGGTGCAGGGTGTACGGGTTCTCCGGCGGCCCCCCGGCCGGGTCGGCGTTCCCGGCGGCGAAGCTCTCGGCCGAGAAAGGCCGCAGCGCCTCCGCCGCCGCCTCGTCCACCTGCCCGTCGTCCACCAGCGGCCGGTCCCCAACCAGCCGCGCCGCGTACTCGGCCGCGTGCCAGCCCGCCCGGCGCCCGAAGACCAGCAGGTCGGAGAGGGAGTTGCCGCCGAGCCGGTTGGAGCCGTGCATCCCGCCCGCCACCTCACCGGCCGCGAACAGCCCGGGCACCCCGCGTGCCGCCGCCGTGTCCGACTCGACGGCGATACCGCCCATCACGTAGTGACAGGTCGGCCCGACCTCCATCGCCTCCGCCGTGATGTCGACGTCGGCCAGTTCCTTGAACTGGTGGTACATGGAGGGCAGCCGGCGCCGGATGACCTCGGCCGGCATACGGGTGGACACGTCGAGGAAGACCCCGCCGTGCGGGGAGCCGCGGCCCGCCTTCACCTCGGAGTTGATCGCGCGGGCGACCTCGTCGCGCGGCAGCAGCTCCGGGGGACGCCGGTTGTCGTCGGGGTTCTCGTACCACCGGTCGGCCTCGTCCTCCGACTCGGCGTACTTCTCCTTGAAGACGTCCGGGATGTAGTCGAACATGAACCGCTTGCCCTCGGAGTTCCGGAGCACCCCGCCGTCGCCGCGCACCGACTCGGTGACCAGGATGCCCTTCACCGACGGCGGCCAGACCATGCCCGTCGGGTGGAACTGCACGAACTCCATGTTCAGCAGGTGCGCGCCGGCGAGCAGCGCGAGGGCGTGCCCGTCGCCGGTGTACTCCCACGAGTTCGAGGTGACCTTGAAGGACTTGCCGATGCCGCCGGTGGCGACCACCACGGAGGGGGCCTCCAGCACGAAGAAGCGGCCCGTCTCGCGCTCGTAGGCGAAGACGCCGCTCACCTGTGAGCCGTCCTTCAGGATCCGGGTGACCGTGCACTCCTGGAAGATCCTCAGCCGGGACTCGTAGCTCCCCGTCTCCCGGTGGTCCTTCTGCTGGAGCGCGACGATCTTCTGCTGGAGGGTGCGGATCAGCTCCAGCCCCGTCCGGTCGCCGACGTGCGCGAGGCGCGGGTACTCGTGTCCGCCGAAGTTGCGCTGCGAGATACGGCCGTCCTTCGTACGGTCGAACAGCGCGCCCCAGGTCTCCAGCTCCCACACCCGGTCCGGGGCCTCGCGCGCGTGCAGTTCGGCCATCCGCCACTGGTTGAGGAACTTGCCGCCGCGCAGGGTGTCGCGCAGGTGCACCTGCCAGTTGTCGTGCTCGTTGGCGTTGGCCATCGCCGCCGCGATGCCGCCCTCGGCCATCACCGTGTGCGCCTTGCCGAACAGCGACTTGCAGATCACCGCCGTACGCGCCCCGCGCTCCCGTGCCTCGATCGCGGCACGCAGGCCGGCGCCTCCCGCACCCACCACGACGACGTCCCATTCCTGACGGTCGACCACTGGCATCAGAAGCCCCTTTTTCCGGCTAGAAGATGGTCGGATCGACGAAGACACCGGACGCGACCAGGTACACGTAGAAGTCGGCGAGCGCCACGCTGATCAGCGACGCCCAGGCCAGCAGCATGTGGCGGGCGTTGAGCTTCCCGACGAACTGCCACGCCCGGTAGCGCACGGGGTGCTTGGAGAAGTGCTTCAGCTTCCCGCCGACGATGTGCCGGCAGGAGTGGCAGGAGAGGGTGTACGCCCAGATCAGCACGATGTTGACCAGGAACACCAGGGTGCCGAGGCCCATGTGGCCCCAGCGGTAGTGGCTGTCGCGGAAGGACAGCACGGTGTCGTAGGTCAGCACTCCGGCGACCAGCAGGGCGGCATAGAAGAAGTACCGGTGGACGTTCTGCAGGATCAGCGGGAAGCGGGTCTCACCGGTGTACGCGCGGTGCGGCTCGGCCACCGCGCAGGCGGGCGGGGAGGCCCAGAAGCTGCGGTAGTACGCCTTGCGGTAGTAGTAGCAGGTCAGGCGGAAGCCGAGCGGGAAGATCAGGATGATGATCGCGGGGGAGATGCCCCACCAGCTGCCGAACAGGTCCGCGTTCGGGCCCCCGTGCATGGTCCGGCACCTGTCCGCCAGACAGGGCGAGTAGAACGGGGAGACGTACGGCGCGGAGTAGTAGTCCGCGTCGGCGAAGGCCCGCCAGGTCGAGTACACGACGAAGGCGAACAGACCGGCCGCGGTGACGGCGGGGGCCAGCCACCAGCGGTCGGTCCGCAGATGGGGAGCGTCGATCGCGGCGCGCGTACGGGCGTGTACACCGCCGCTGTTCTGTTGGGGTTCCGTACCAGTGGCCAATGCTTGACTCCGGTCGGTTCAGGGGGCGTGCCGGTCGCGGGCGCCCAGACCCTCGTCGTCCGAGTCCGTCCACAGACTGATGTCGTACGGCGTGTCGGAGATCGTGACGAGGTCGGGGCGGTTCGAGGCGGCCGGAGCGGTGGCCGTCTCGCGCAGCAGGGCCACGCTCTCGCGCAGATGGTCGGTGTCCGTCCGGACCCGGCGCATCTCCAGGCCGCTGCGGCCGAGGTGCTGTTCCAGGCGCCCCAGCGACCGGTGGAGGTCGTCGAGACAACGCTGGACGGATGACAGTTCGTCGTGCACGGACATGACTTGCCCTCACTTCCGTGGGTCCTGCGGGCCCTGGGCGGCAACGTTCATGCGCCTGCGAGTGTTGCGCGTCACACCTCTCGCTGTGAAGGGATGTGCATCGATTGGCGGAGGCGTACGGACGCATGTCCGGATGTGTTGCGCCGCACGGGTGGGCTTACAGCCCGTCGTCGCCGTGTCGCCCGCTGTTGCCGGATCCTTTCCTCTTCAGTGGCCGCATAGATCTGATCAGCTCCATATACAGCCAAAAGTGATCATAACGCCCGCGGCTTCCCGGAGGTAGCAGAGACATGTCCCACGACGGAGTCGGCCCCAGGCCTGGTCGGCCCAGCGCGGTCATGCGCTCGGCCGCCTTCCTCGCGGCGGGAGCGCTCGCGGTGCCCGTCCTCGCCGGCTGCGGCTCCGACGACGAGGCGAGCCGTCCGCTCGTCGGCCAGGACATCGCCGCCGTCGGCCGCGACCTGGTCGCCGACGGCGGCACCCTGAAGTGGGCGGTCGACGACGTACCGGAGACCCTCAACACCTTCCAGGCCGACGCCGACTCCGGCACCGGCCGCGTCGCCCAGGCGGTCCTGCCCGCGATGTTCCGCGTCGACGCCACCGGACACCCGGTGCGCGACCCCGACTACCTGGAGTCCGCCAGGGTCATCGAGACCGAACCCCGCCAGGTCGTCCTGTACAAGCTCAACCAGCAGGCCGTGTGGAGCGACGGCCGGGAGATCGGCGCCGCCGACTTCGCCGCCCAGTGGCGCGCCCTGTCCGGGAAGGACTCCGCCTACTGGACCGCCCGCAACGCCGGCTACGACCGCATCGAGAAGATCGAACGCGGGGCCGGCGACCTGGAGGTCCGGGTCACCTTCAGCCGCCCCTACGCCGACTGGAAGTCGCTGTTCTCGCCGCTGTACCCGAAGGACGTCATGGGCACCCCGGACGCCTTCAACGACGGGGCGCGCCGCAAGCTGCAGGTCACCGCCGGACCGTTCAAGGTCGACAAGGTCGACACCGCGAGCAAGGACGTCGTCCTCACCCGCAACCCCCGCTGGTGGGGCCGCCCCGCCAAGCTGACCGAGATCGACCTGCACGCCGTACCCCGCGACAAGCGGGTCGCCGCGCTCGCCGAGGGCACCGTCGACCTCGCCGACATCGACCCCGCCGACGCCCAGCGGATCCACCTCGCCAGCCGTCCGAAGGGCACCGGCACCCCGCTCCAGGGTGCCGGGAAGACCTCCGCCAAGAAACTGCGCGCCTGGGCGCTCGCCCACGGCTTCGACTCCGACGAGGTGCACGCCGGCCGGAAGGAGCTGCGCGAGGCCGTCAACAGGTACCTCCGCCAGCAGGAGGAGCTGCGCGACTTCGAGGTCCGCAAGTCCCTGGAGCCCGCCTACACCCAGCTCGCCCTCAACGGCGCCGAGGGCCCCCTCGCGGACCAGCGGGTGCGCCGGGCCGTCGCCCGCGCCATCGACCGCGACGAGCTGGCCAAGCTGGTGCTCACCCCGCTCGGTCTGCCCGCCGTACCGGTCGGCAGCCATCTCGCCCTGCTGGGCCAGGACGACTACGCCGACAACAGCGGCGCCCTGGGCGGCCAGGACACCAAGGAGGCGCAGGCGCTGCTCGCGGACGCCGGCTGGGTGGCCGGCGGCCCGGTGCGCGAGCCCTCCAAGGGCCAGAAGGCGGCCGGCGCCGAGAGCGGCGAGAAGACCGCCAAGGAGGATGAGTCCGAGGGCGGCAGCGACGGGGCGTACATCGTCGGCGAGGACGACAAGAGCAGCGGCGGCCGGAGCGCGGACGGCAAGAGCGGCGACGACAGCCGCGACCACCGGCACCAGGACAAGAGCGACGAGGGCGGCAGGCGACTCGCGAAGCAGGGCGGCGCGCCCGGGGCGTACGCCCCCAAGGGCACCGCGGCCCCGGGCGGCGCGCCGGCCGGACCGCTGGCCAAGGACGGCAAGGCGCTCAACCTGCGCTTCGTGCTCCCCTCCGGTCCGGGCTCGGAGACGCTGAGCAGTGTCGCCGAGCGGATCACGGCGATGCTGGAGCGGGTCGGGATCCGCACGACGATCACCAAGGTCCCGGACGAGAGCTACTTCAAGGACCACATCGCCTCCGGCGAGTACGACCTCGCCCTGTACTCCTGGCCGTCCTCCGCCTTCCCCGCCACCGACGCCCGGCCCATCTACGCCAAGCCGGTCCCGGCGGCCGACGGCTCCCTGAGCATCGAACAGAACTACACCCGCGTCGGCACCGACCAGGTCGACCAGCTCTTCGACGAGGCCGCCGCCAGCCTCGACGAGGACGAGGCCCGCGATCTCATCCGCAAGGCCGACTCCCGCATCTGGGCGGCCGCCGGCTCGATCCCGCTGTACCAGCGCCCCCAGCTCGTCGGCGTGCGGAAGAACCTGGTCAACGCGGGCGCCTTCGGTTTCCAGACGCCGGTCTACGAGGACATGGGCTTCCTGAAGAAGGGCGTGCGGATCTCCCCGAGCCCGTCCGCCCGCTGAGGCCGTCACCGAGGCGGCACCGGGGCCGTCACCGAGGCCGCGTGGCCCTGCGGAGGCCGTCTCCCGCAGGGCCACGTAACATGGGGTGAGGCCGTGGCATGTCAAGCCCGGCAGGGCCCGCGTCACACGGACGTACGCAGAGGGCCTTCCTCACACCCCGGGAGTACGTCGCAATATGGCCACGCGCCACGACATCCGCAACGTCGCCATCGTCGCCCACGTCGACCACGGCAAGACGACCATCGTCGACGGCATGCTGAAGCAGGCCGGCGCCTTCGCCGCGCACCAGCTCGAAGGCGTCGACGACCGCATGATGGACTCGAACGACCTGGAGCGTGAGAAGGGCATCACGATCCTCGCCAAGAACACGGCGGTGAAGTACCACCCGAAGGATGGCGGCGACGTCATCACCATCAACATCATCGACACCCCCGGGCACGCCGACTTCGGCGGCGAGGTCGAGCGCGGTCTGTCGATGGTCGACGGTGTCGTGCTCCTCGTGGACGCCTCCGAGGGCCCGCTGCCGCAGACCCGCTTCGTGCTGCGCAAGGCCCTGCAGGCCCGCCTCCCCGTCATCCTGTGCATCAACAAGACGGACCGCCCCGACGCCCGGATCGACGAGGTCGTCAACGAGACGTACGACCTCTTCCTCGACTTGGACGCGGACGAGGAGCAGATCGAGTTCCCGATCGTCTACGCCTGCGGCCGTGACGGCATCGCCTCGCTGACCAAGCCGGAGGACGGCACCGTCCCCGCCGACTCCACCAGCCTGGAGCCGTTCTTCTCCACGATCCTGGAGCACATCCCGGCCCCGACCTACGACGAGGCCGCCCCGCTCCAGGCCCACGTCACCAACCTGGACGCCGACAACTTCCTCGGCCGTATCGCGCTGCTCCGCGTCGAGCAGGGCGAGCTGCGCAAGGGCCAGACGGTCGCCTGGATCAAGCGTGACGGGTCGATCAGCAACGTCCGCATCAGCGAACTGATGATGACCGAGGCGCTCACCCGCAAGCCCGCGGAGAAGGCCGGCCCGGGTGACATCTGCGCCGTCGCCGGTATCCCGGACATCATGATCGGCGAGACCCTCGCCGACACCGAGAACCCCATCCCGCTGCCCCTGATCACGGTCGACGAGCCCGCGATCTCCATGGTCATCGGCACCAACACCTCCCCGCTGGTCGGCCGTGGCGGCACCGGCAAGGGCGCCGACGCGAAGGCGGCCGTCAAGGACCGCAAGGTCACCGCCCGCCAGGTCAAGGACCGCCTCGACCGCGAGCTGGTCGGCAACGTCTCGCTGCGGGTGCTGGACACCGAGCGTCCCGACGCCTGGGAGGTCCAGGGCCGTGGTGAGCTGGCGCTCGCCATCCTGGTCGAGCAGATGCGCCGCGAGGGCTTCGAGCTGACCATCGGCAAGCCCCAGGTCGTCACCAAGGACGTCGACGGCAAGGTCTACGAGCCCGTCGAGCGCATGACCATCGACGTGCCCGAGGAGCACATGGGCGCGGTCACGCAGCTCATGGGTGTCCGCAAGGGCCGTATGGACAACATGTCCAACCACGGCTCGGGCTGGGTCCGCATGGAGTTCGTGGTGCCCTCGCGCGGCCTCATCGGCTTCCGTACCGAGTTCCTGACCAGCACCCGTGGCACCGGCATCGGGCACTCCATCCACGAGGGCTTCGAGCCCTGGTTCGGCCCGCTGCAGACCCGTAACAACGGCTCGCTGGTCGCCGACCGCTCCGGCGCCGTCACCGCGTTCGCGATGACGAACCTCCAGGAGCGCGGTGTGCTCTTCGTGGAGCCGGGCACCGAGGTGTACGAGGGCATGATCGTCGGCGAGAACTCCCGCTCCGACGACATGGACGTCAACATCACCAAGGAGAAGAAGCTCACCAACATGCGGTCGTCCACGGCCGATGTGGCCGAGTCGATCGTCCCGCCGCGCAAGCTCTCCCTGGAGCAGTCGCTGGAGTTCTGCCGCGACGACGAGTGCGTGGAGGTCACCCCGGAGGCGGTCCGCATCCGCAAGGTGAACCTGGACGCCCGCGAGCGCGCCCGCGCCGCGAGCCGCGCCAAGCACGGCTGATCCACACCGGCACGAGCGCCGAGCCCGGGTGCCCCCATGACGGGGGCACCCGGGCTTGTCCGTATCAGGCTCATGACAGATAGTTAGATCAGTGACGTTCCGCTCGACAGGCCTCGCGCTGTGTGATCCAACTGTGTGATCAAGCCGACTGAAACGGACGAACCGTGACCAGTCCTGTCAACCTCATAGGCCGGTCCCCGGGCCGACTGATGTGGATCCGCTTCAAGCGCGACCGGACGGGCGTGACCTCGGCCTACGTCGTGGGGTTCTTCTTTCTGGCCGGACTGCTCGCCCCACTGGTCGCCGCCCTGTACGGCAAGAACCCGTACACGGTGTACGCGGACGAACGCCCCGAACTCTTCGACAGCGCCGGGGTGCCGGTGCGGCCCGACGGCGGTATCAGCGGCGAGTTCTGGTTCGGCCTCGAACCGGGCAACGGCTACGACGTCTTCACCAAGCTCCTCTACGGCATCCGCACCTCCCTGATGATCTCGGTGGCGGTCACCGTCGCGGTCGTGGCGACCGGGATCCTGCTCGGCGTCGCGGCCGGCTACCTCGGCGGCCGTACCGACTACGTCATCGGCCGGCTGATCGACTTCCTGCTGGCCTTCCCGGCGCAGCTGTTCTTCATCGCCGGCATGCCGGTGGTGGTCTCCCTGTTCGTCAGCCCCCGCGACGAGACGCCGACCTACGTCCGGGTCGTCGCCCTCATCCTCGTCCAGTGGTTCCTGGGCTGGATGGGTCTCGCCCGGATCCTGCGCGGCACCTCGATGGCCCTGCGCGAGCGGGAGTTCATCGAGGCGGCCAGGGTCAGCGGCGCCTCCCCGTGGCGGATCATCCACCGGGAGATCCTGCCCAACGTCGTCACCCCCCTCCTGGTGCAGGCGACGTACCTGCTGCCCGGCTTCGTGACCGCCGAGGCCGGGCTGTCCTACCTCGGGGTGGGCATCGTCGAACCGACGCCGGACTGGGGACAGATGTTCGCCAAGGCGTCCACCGAACTCGTGATGCGCGACGACATCACCTACATGTTCTTCCCCGGCATCTCCATGATCGTCTTCGTCGTCGCGTTCAACCTGCTCGGCGACTCGCTCAGAGACGCCTTCGACCCCAGGACCGCACGCTGACCCTCCGACAGATGGGTGGGAAATCCCGTGATGAGCCAGTGACGAGAAGAGGCGGACGCCCCGCGTACGGCGCGCTCTGCGTGCTCGCGGCCGGGGCTCTGGTCCTCGCCGGCTGCAGCAAGGGCGGCAGCGACCACGGTGGCGACGACAAGAAGGACCAGCAGAACGCCAGACGTCAGCAGGCCCCGATCAGATTCGGTGACGCGGCCGACTCCAGGGGCCCCGCCGCCCCGGTGCCAGGCGCCCGCTCCGGCGGCACCATGGAGGTCCTGCAGCGTGACACCTACGCCCACCTGGATCCGGCGCAGATCTACGTCCAGAGCGAGATGTCCGTCGCGCAGCTGCTCCACCGGGGGCTGACCGGCTACAGGGCGACCAGCGACGACGGCACCAGGCACGAGGTGGTCGGCGACCTGGCCACCGACTCGGGGACCGCCACCGACGGCGGCCGGACCTGGAAGTACACGCTCAAGGACGGCATCAGGTTCCAGGACGGCTCCCCGATCACCTCCCGGGACGTCCGGCACACCGTCGAACGGCTCTTCGCCCCCTTCATCGACCAGGGCCCCACCTACCTCCAGCAGTGGCTGGCCGACTCCGCCGGCACCGGCTACCGCAAGCTCCTCAAGGGCGGCCCCTACAACGGCCGGCACCTGCCGGACAGCGTGCTGGAGACCCCGGACCCGAAGACGGTCGTCTTCCACTTCCGCGCCCCGCACCCCGACCTGCCGTACGCGCTGGCCATGGCGGGGTACGCGATGGTCTCCGAGAAGGGCGACACCAAGGAGAAGTACGACAAGGCACCGCTGGCGACCGGGCCGTACGAGATCCGGTCGTTCAAGTCCGGCAAGTCCATGGTCCTGGTGCGCAACCCCAACTGGGACGCGAGGACGGACCCGTTGCGTCACCAGTACGTCGACGGCTTCACCATCCTCTTCAACCAGCAGTACGAGACCTCGACCAAGGCGCTGCTCGCGGACACCGGCGCCGACCGGGCCGGCGTCAGCTTCACCAACCAGGTCGACGCGGGCGACCTCTCCAACGTCCGCGGGGACCCGAGGCTCAGGTCCCGCACCGTCTCCGGCTACCAGGCGTACGTCGGCCAGATGAACATCAACATGAGCCACCCGGCGATGCGCGACAGGCGGGTCCGCGAGGCCATCGCCTACGGCCTGCCCATCACCCCGTTCCTCCGCGCCTACGGCGGCACCGACGCGATGGAGGTCGCCGGCGGCGTGATCTCCCCGACCGTCCCCGGCTACGACCCGTCCTTCGACCCGTGGGGCAAGAAGCGCAGACCCGCCGGTGACCCGGACAAGGCCAGGGAACTGCTGAAGCAGGCCGGCAAGCTCGGCCTGAAACTGACCTTCGGCTACGTCAACACGCCCGAGGGACAGCAGTACTCCACCGCCATGGCGGCAGGCCTGAAGAAGGCCGGCTTCGACGTGCAGCGCCAGGAGATCCCGGCCGAGACCTACTACGACCAGGTCAGCAAACTCGACAACGACTACGACATCTTCCACACGGCGTGGGCCGCCGACTGGCCGTCCCCCTCGACCGTGATCCCGCCGACGTTCGACGGCCGGGTGATCGCCGACGGCGCCGCGAACTACTCCCAGGTCGACGACCCGAAGATCAACAGCTGGATCGACAGCGCCAGCAGGATCACCGACCCGACCCAGGCCGCCTACCAGTGGGAGAAGCTCGACGACTACATCGTCAAGGGCGTCGTCAACGTCGTACCGACCGCCTACTACAAGCAGACCCAGATCGCCGGCTCCAGGGTCGGCGGCCTCGTCTACGACGCCGTGATCGGCGGCGTCGACCCGCGCCGCCTCTACCTCAAGTAGCCGAGAGAGCCGCCCCCGTCATGCTGCGCTTCCTCGTCCGCCGGATCCTCGGTGCCGTCGTCATCCTGTTCCTGCTGAGCATCGTCACGTTCCTGCTGTTCTTCGGGATACCCCGTGACCCGGCCCTGCTGATGTGCGGCAAGACCTGCAACCCGCAGCGCCTGGCCGAGATCCACCAGGCACTCGGCCTGGACAAGTCCATCCCCGAGCAGTACGGGATCTTCCTGCACAACCTCGTCCTGGGCAGCGACCGGTTCGCCCAGGGGCCCTGCCCCGCACCCTGCTTCGGGTACTCGTACCACACCGGCGAGCCGGTCTGGCCGACCCTCATGGACCGGCTGCCCACCACCGTCTCGCTCACCCTCGGCGGCGCGGTCTGCTTCCTGGCCGTCGGCCTCGGCACCGGCCTGCTCGCCGCCTGGCGGCGCGGCACGCTGATCGACAGGACGGCCACCGCGGGCGCCATGGTGATCAGCTCGATGCAGATCTACTTCCTGGGCCCCCTCGCCCTGGCGCTCCTCGTCTACCGGACCCACTGGTTCGACAAGCCCGCCTACAACGACTTCACCGCCGACCCCGTGAGCTGGTTCACGGGCCTGATCATCCCCTGGGTCGTGCTGTCCACGATCTTCGCCGCGCAGTACACCCGGATGGCGCGCTCGTCGATGATCGAACAGCTCCAGGAGGAACACGTGCGCGCCGCCCGGGCCAAGGGCATGTCCCGGCGGTACGTCTTCTTCCGCTACGCCTGGCGCGGCTCGCTGATCCCGCTCGTCACCGTCTTCGGCATCGACCTCGGCTCCCTGTTCGGCGGCGCCATCATCACGGAGTACACCTTCAGCCTGCCGGGCCTGGGCAACCTGGCCGTCCAGTCGGTCTTCTTCAGCGATCTGCCGCTGCTGCTGGGCGTGATGCTGTTCTCGGCGACCATGATCCTGCTGTTCAACATCGTCGTCGACGCCACGTACGCGTTCATCGACCCACGGGTGCGGCCGGCGTGAGCCGGTCGGGCCGGGGCAGGGCTCCTGAGGAGGACACGCCATGTCGGAGGACCTGATACCGCAGGGGCCGCGTGGGGAGGGCGACTTGACGCCCCAGGGCGCCGGGAAGGCCGAGAGCGCCGGGAAGGCCGAGGGTGTCGAGAATGCCGAGGGCGCCGGGAGGGCTGAAGGCGTGCGTGGGGAACCGTTGCTGCGGGTCTCCGGGCTGACCAAGCACTTCCCGGTCAAGGGCGGCTTCCCGATCCGCCGCACGATCGGCCAGGTCCAGGCGGTGGACGGCATCGACCTGACCGTGCACGCGGGCGAGAGCTTCGGTCTGGTGGGCGAGTCGGGCTGCGGCAAGTCGACGACGGGCCGGCTGATCACCCGACTGCTGGAGCCGACGGCGGGCCAGGTGCTGTACCGGGGCGAGGACATCAGCCACGCCTCGCGCAGACAACTGGCGCCGATCCGCTCCGAGATCCAGATGATCTTCCAGGACCCCTACTCCTCCCTCAACCCACGCCAGACGGTCGGCAAGATCATCGCCGGTCCGATGGAGATCAACGGCATCGAGCCGGAGGGCGGGAGGGAGAAGCGGGTCCGGGAACTGCTGGAGATCGTGGGCCTGAATCCCGAGCACTACAACCGGTTCCCCCATGAGTTCTCCGGCGGCCAGCGCCAACGCATCGGCGTCGCCAGGGCCTTGGCGCTGGAGCCGAAGCTGATCGTGGCGGACGAGCCGGTGTCGGCGCTGGACGTCTCGATCCAGGCCCAGGTGGTGAACCTGCTCCAGGAGGTCCAGAAGGAGCTGGACATCGCCTTCCTGTTCATCGCGCACGACCTGGCGGTGGTCCGGCACTTCTCGCAGCGGGTGGCGGTGATGTACCTCGGCAAGATCATCGAGGTGGGGGACCGGGAGGCCATCTACGCCCGGCCGCGTCACCCGTACACGCACGCGCTGCTGTCGGCGGTACCGGAGGTGAACCTGGCGGAGGCCGGGGCCGACTCGGCGGGGCGGGAGCGCATCCGCCTGGCCGGCGACGTACCGTCCCCCATCTCCCCGCCCTCGGGCTGCCGCTTCCGTACCCGCTGCTGGAAGGCGCAGGAGAGGTGCGCGGTGCAGGAGCCGCCGCTGGCGCGGATCCCGGGGAACGGGGCCGGTCACCTGACGGCCTGCCACTTCCCGGAGGACCCGACGACCGAGGCCCGTGCGGAGGACATCGTGCTGGATCCGGCGCTGGCGGCTTCGGAGGGGGAGGGGGACGGCTAGGGTGCCAGGGCGGCGGCCACGGTGATGATCTCGGGGCTGCTGGAGGACACCGGCTCCCGTGCCCAGTCCCCGTACTGCTCGACGACGCGCAGTCCGGCCTCGGCGAGGAAGTCGGCCAGCATCTCGCCGTCGAGGAAGCGCAGGGTCGCGGTGCTGACTCTGGGCCGGTCCCACGCGTCCGCCTCGAAGGTCTCGGTGAACGTCACCCACTCCCCGGCCGGCCCGCCCCGCACCGCCCGCACCTCGTGCGAGACCCGTACGGCCGTACCGTCGGCCCTCGTGATCTCCCGCGCGCGGTCCGGTGTCCAGGCCTCCCAGGGCCGCGCGGCCGGATTGCGCGTGTCGAAGACGAACCGGCCGCCACCGGGGGCGAGGGCGTCCCGTACGGCTCGCAGGCAGAGCCGCAACTCCTGGTCGCTGACGAGTACTTGGAAGGCGTGTCCGGTCATCACGACGAGGTCGAAGTCCGCGTCCCACAGCTTGGCCCGCATGTCCCCGAGCATCCAGTGGACGTCCGGTGCGGCCCGCCGCGCCTGTACGAGCATGGCGGCGGCCGGATCGATCCCCATCAACACCCCCGAGTGCCCCTCGGCGCGCGCCCGCCGTAACAACTGCCCGGTACCGCAGCCGACGTCCAGCACGGACCCGGCGGACATCACCAGGCCCAGGTAGAAGTCGTCACCCGGCCCCCAGGGGTTGAGGGTGTCGTAGAGCGCGGCGAGCGAAAGATCGGCGAACGAGTGATCGACCACCGGCGCAGTGTGCCATACGGCGTCGGACGGTGTGTCAGTTTCGGCCGCGGTTCTTGAGCGACTCTCAACTCTCGGTGGAGAAGCTGCTCTTCAGGGCTTCGATGAAGGGGGTGAAGGCGTGGGGTGGGAAGGTGAGGGTGGCTCTGGCGGGGGTTTTGGAGTCGCGGATGGATATCCGATGCGGTGAGTCGGCGATCTCTACGCAGGAGTCGCCGTCGCCAGGTCCGGAGTGGGACGACTTCCGCCACTCGTCGGGGATACCCATGGGTGCCTCACAGCTCTTTCGCCAGCCTGTGGATGAAATCGCGCGAGCGCTCGGGATCGAGCGACACTGCCTCCACCTTACGGAAGAGCGTTCGAAAGGCGCCGAGCTGGGCTTCGGAGTCGATGAAGGTTGCACCCTGAGGGCCGTCGCGTACGACGGTGTCCAGCTTCGGTACGGCTCCTCCTGCATACGTCATGGCGCTCGCGGCGCCGGCGAACCCTTCCACCTGGAAGGGGATGACGCGTACGGAGACGTGTTCCGCTTCGGAACGCTCCAGAACGTGTGCGAGCTGGGCGCGTGAGGCCGTGCGGTCGCTGACCATGATGCGCAGTGCGGCCTCGTGGATGATTGCCTCGTACGGGGTACCTGCGATGGCTGTCTTGCGTTGCATGCGGTGGCGCACGCGCAGCTCGAGCTGTTCAGCCGGAGGTTCCGGGGCCCGGTAGGAGAAGACGGCACGCGCGTAGTCCTCTGTCTGCAGCGGGCCGGGGACGAAGAGGAACTGGACCTCCCGCAGGAAAGTGGCGTGATGCTCCAACTCCGCGAGGTCGAGGAAGGGTGCGGGCAGCAGCTCGCGGTACTCCTCCCACCAGCCGCTCGTCCGACCGGTGGCGATGGCAACCAAGGCGTCGATGAACTCTTCGTCCGTGCAGGCGTAGTTCGCGGCCATGCGGCGCAAACGTTGCTCACTCACTCCTGAGACGCCCGACTCGATCTGACTGATCTGTACGGAGTTCACGCCGAGCAAGATCGCCGCCTCACGGGAGCTGAGGCCCGCCGCCTCGCGGAGCCTGCGCAACTCGACGGCAAGCCGCATCTGTCGCGCTGTGGGCTCGCGCTTGGTCCCCATCAGGCACTCCTCGGTTCAACGCGACTCGTTCGGGGTCAGGTTACGGGACCGGCTTGCACTCTCTTAAATCTAAGGTCTACCGTCGGTGACGCACCGCACACGCAGCGGAAGCGCACCGTGCCGTCCTGCCACGACGGCTGCGGCATTGCCACCGTGTGTGAAATCCCCACTCGCCGAACGGAGCTGACGCATGTCGGAAACCTGGGACTACACCCTCTACGTGCCCAACGACCTCAGAGCGGTCACCATCTGCCGCCGTACCCTCCGCCTGATCCTGACGATGCACGGACTGATCGGGCTGGTCGACACGGCGGAGCTGCTCGCGGCGGAGTTGGTCTCCAATGCCGTACGGCACACGAAGGGGCCCGCCGCGCTCAGGGTGCGCCGGTCGGCGGAGGGGGCGGTGTGGATCGGGGCGTGGGACGCGGACCCCGAGCCACCTCGGCCGCCGCAACGGACGGAGGAGGCCTCGGAACTGGAGGAGGGGCGGGGCCTGGTGCTGGTCAGTGCGTGCGCGGCGCACTGGGGCTGGCAGCCGTCGGCCAGGTTCGGTGATCGCGGCAAATTTGTGTGGTGCGAACTCGCGGCGGCGTAGCTCGTTGATCACATCGGACGAAAAGGGAGGGCTGATGGTCGGCTCGGCCGATCTGGAGACGATTCGGCATGGGTCATCACTCGTACCGCGGGGTCCACTGGGCGCGTTCGACCGCTGCCCGCAGCTCGTCCTCGGTCGCGTGCGGGGCGACGCCGTCTTCGACGGCGGCCATCCCCGCGGCCACGGCGATCTCCCGGGCCGCGTCGCGCATCTCCCGCAGCGGTGGCAGCAGCGGCGGGGGGACGGCGTCGTCCGTCGCGGACCGTGCGGCGCACCGGCCCACGGCGCGGGCGGCGGCGACCATCATCCGGTCGGTGACCCGGGTCGCCCGGGCTGCCGTCACCGCAAGGCCGATGGCCGGGAAGACGTACACGTTGTTCGCCTGCGCCACCGGCACCTCGCGGCCGTCGGTCTTCAGGGGCGGGAACGGCGAGCCGGTGGCGACCAGGACCTTGCCGTCCGTCCAGCGGGCGAGGTCGGCCGGGTCGGCCTCGGCGTGCGAGGTCGGGTTGGACAGCGGGAAGATCACCGGCCGCTCGCAGGCGGACGCCATCTGCCGGACGATGTCCTCGGTGAAGGCGTTCTTCGCGGTGGACAGGCCGATCAACACGGTCGGCTCCGCCCGCCGGACCACTTCGGCGAGGCCGTACGACTCCTGCTCGTCGTCGCGGGCGTAGACACGCTGTTCCTCACTGAGCCCGTCGCGGGAGGCGGTCAGCAGCCCGTCGACGTCCACGAACCAGAAGCGTGAGCGGGCTTCGTCCGGCGACAGGCCCTCGTCCGTCATCGCCGTTCGGATCATGTCGGCCACCCCGACCGCCGCCGAACCGGCTCCTAGGATCACGATCCGCTGGTCGGTCAGGCGGGTGCCCGCGACCGTGGTGGCCGTGGTCAGTGCCCCGAGGGCGACGGCTGCCGTGCCCTGGATGTCGTCGTTGAAGGTCAGCAGCCGGTCCTGGTAGCGGGTGAGGATCGGGCGGGCGTGGGCGGTCGCGAAGTCCTCCCACTGCAGCAGCGTGCCGGGCAGTTCTGCCTCCACCGCCGCCACCAGCGATTCCACCAGCTCGTCGTACGCGGAGCCCGTGACACGACGCTCCCGGCGGCCCAGGTAGTGCGGGTCGGCCAGCAGCTCCTCGTTGTCGGTCCCGGCGTCCAGCAGGATCGGCAGCGTACGGGCCGGGTGGATGCCGCCGATGGCGGTGTAGAGGCTGAGCTTGCCGATCGGGATGCCCATGCCGCCGACGCCCTGGTCGCCCAGGCCCAGGATGCGCTGCCCGTCGGTGACGACGATGACGTCCACGTCCGGGTGCGGGCGGTTGCGCAGGATCTCCCGGAAGCGGTGCCGGTCCTCGTAGGACAGGAACAGTCCGCGCGGGCGGCGGTAGATCTCGCTGAAGCGCCGGCACGCCTCGCCGACGGTCGGCGTGTAGACGACGGGCAGCATCTCCTCCAGGTGCCGGGTGACCAGGCGGTGGAAGAGGACTTCGTTGGTGTCCTGCAACTGGCGCAGATAGACGTGCCGGTTCAGCGGCTTGTCGTAGCCGCGGAACGCCTCGTACGCGCGGTCGGCCTGTTCATCGAGCGTCTCCACGGCGGCCGGAAGCAGCCCGTCCAGACCATGGTCGGCCCGCTCCCGGAGGCTGAAAGCGGTGCCTTTGTTGCGCAGGGGGTCTGCGAGCAGGGCCGCGCCGCGCGGAAATTCGTTCACTGTCATGTGAGCCGTCTTCCCGTGCCGCGTGCGCATGGACGCAAAACCATCGGCAAAGTACGGTCATCACTTCGTCCAGCCGACGTCCGACGACATCCCCTCCGCGTCGGCGGACCTGCTCTGCCCGCCGGGCGTGGCACCGGAAGGGGGCCGCCAGCACGATGAAGGCATGTGGCGCCAGCCCCTGCCGGCGAGTGTCCCTTCTGCGACACAGTGTCCGGTCAGGCCGAAGCGGGAGTGGGCAAGGCCTGCGCCTCCTGTGTGGAGGTGCAGGCCTTGTCCTGGGACCTGAGAGCCGTACGCCCTGTCAGACGGCGTTCTCGGCGTCCTTGGAGAGGGTGGTGGCCGGGACCGTGTCCGACGTCTCCGGGTAGTGGCAGGCCGTCAGGTGGCCCGCCTTGTTGCCCTCCACCTGGACCAGCGGCGGGGCCTCCGTCGCGCACTTCTCCGTGGCCTTCCAGCAGCGGGTGCGGAAGCGGCAGCCGGAGGGCGGGTTGATCGGGGACGGTACGTCGCCGACCAGGCGGATGCGCTCGCGCGGGGCCTCGTCCTCCACCGTGGCCTCGGGCACGGCGGAGAGCAGCGCCCGGGTGTAGGGGTGGCGCGGGTTGTCGTACAGGTCCTCGCGGTCGGCGATCTCGACGATCTTGCCGAGGTACATGACCGCCACGCGCTGCGAGAAGTGCCGGACGATCGCCAGGTCGTGGGCGATGAACACGAACGCGATGCCGAGTTCCTTCTGCACCTTCTGCAGGAGGTTCACGACCTGCGCCTGGATGGAGACGTCCAGGGCGGAGACCGGCTCGTCCGCGACGATCAGCTTCGGCTCCAGGGCGAGCGCCCGGGCCACGCCGATGCGCTGGCGCTGGCCGCCGGAGAACTCGTGCGGGAAGCGGTTGAAGTGCTCGGGGTTGAGGCCCACGATCTCCAGCAGCTCCCGGACGCGGTTCTCGCGGCCGCCGGCCGGGTTGATGTCGTTGATCTCCATCGGACCCGCCACGATCTTGCCGACCGTCTGCCGCGGGTTCAGCGAGGCGTACGGGTCCTGGAAGATCATCTGGATCTCGGAGCGGATCGGCGCCAACTGCTTGCGGCCCGCGTGGGTGATGTCCTGTCCGCGGTAGGTGATCTTGCCGCCGGTCGGCTCCAGCAGCCGGGTGATCAGCCGGCCCGTGGTCGACTTGCCGCATCCCGACTCGCCGACGAGGCCCAGGCTCTCGCCCTCGGCCACCTGGAAGTCCAGCCCGTCCACCGCCTGCACCGCGCCGACGGTGCGCCGGATCGGGAAGCCGCCCTTGATGGGGAAGTGCTTCGTCAGCCCGGAGACGTCCAGGAGGGGGTTCGTGTTGCTCATGATCGTGAAGTCCCGTCTCGTGTCCGTCAGTTGTGCCGGGTTCCGGCGAAGTCGGCGAAGAGTTCCCGCTTCTGCTCCGGGGTGAGGTGGCAGGCGGCGCCACGGCCGTCGGTGAGTTCGAGCGCCGGCCGGTCGGTGGAGCACTTGTCGCCCGCGACCTGCTCGGTGAAGGAGCAGCGCGGGTGGAAGCGGCAGCCGCTGGGCGGGTTCAGCAGCGACGGCGGGGAGCCGGGGATCGGCGACAGCGGGACGTCGACGGGCCCGGTCAGGCTGGGCATGGAGTTCATCAGGCCCACGGTGTAGGGGTGCTGCGGATCGCGCAGCACCTCCCGCTTGGTGCCCCGCTCCACGCACCGGCCGCCGTACATCACCAGCACGTCGTCCGCGATGTCGGCGATGACACCGAGGTCGTGGGTGATGAAGATGATGGCCGTGCCGAACTCCTGCTGGAGGTCCTTCAGCAGGTCCATGATCTGCGCCTGGACGGTCACGTCCAGCGCGGTCGTCGGCTCGTCGGCGACCAGCAGCTCGGGGTCGCAGACCAGCGCCATGGCGATCATCGCGCGCTGGCGCATACCGCCGGAGAACTGGTGCGGGTAGTCGTCCACCCGCATGTCCGGCTGCGGGATGCCGACCCGGCGCAGCATCTCGATGGCGCGCTTGCGGGCCTCGGACTTGGAGGCGCCGGTGTGCTTGCGGTAGGTCTCGGCGATCTGCGTGCCGATCGTGTGGTACGGCGACAGCGAGGCCAGCGCGTCCTGGAAGATCATGGACATCTTGTTGCCGCGCAGCTGCTCCAGCTCCTTCTCGGAGGCGGTGAGCAGCTCCTTTCCGTCCAGCAGGATCTCGCCCTCGATGGCGGTGTGGGCGCGGTCGTGCAGGCCCAGGATCGTCAGGTTGGTGACGGACTTGCCGGAGCCCGACTCACCCACGATGCCGAGGGTCTGGCCCTTGGCCAGGTCGAAGCTGAGCCCGTCGACGGCCTTGACGACGCCGTCCTCGGTGGAGAAGTGGACCCTGAGGTCCTTGATGGAGAGGAACGGCTGCTGATCGGTGCTCGTCACGGGGACGCTCCTGGGGGTGATGCGAGGGGTCGGGGGTGGGGCGGAGGTCAGGCGAGCCGGATCCGCGGGTCGATGAAGGCGTAGACGGCGTCCACGATGATGTTGAAGATCACGATCGCGCCGGCGGACAGCAGGGTCACACCGAGGACCATGGGGAGGTCGCTCTTGTTCACGGCGTCCAGCGCGAGCCGGCCGACGCCCTGGAGACTGAAGACCGATTCGGTGATGATCGCGCCGCCGATGAGCGTGGCGAGGTCGATGCCGAAGATCGTGACGATCGGGCCCATCGCGCCGCGCCAGGCGAACCGGAAGAACACGTTGCGTGCGGACAGGCCCTTGGCACGGGCCGTGCGGACGTAGTCCTCGCTGAGCGTCTCGACCAGCTGGGAGCGCGTCATACGGGTGTAGTTGGCGGTCCAGATCAGGGCCAGGACGAGCCAGGGCAGCAGCAGACCGGAGGCCCACTGGACGGGGTTGTCGGTGATCGGCGTGTACGACGGGTTGTCGAGGACACCGAGCTTCGCGACGAGGAAGTACATCACGATGTAACCGACGAAGTAGATCTGGAGCGAGGAGGCGACCAGCGACGCCGAGCTGGCGAACTTGTCCTGCCACTTGCCCTGCTTCACCGCGGCGATCATGCCCGCGCCGATGCCGAAGACGAGGAAGACGACGGCCGAGCCGAAGGCGAGGGAGAGGGTCAGCGGGAGCCGGTCGAGGATCGTGCCGAGGACGGGCTCGCGGTTGGCGAACGAGTAGCCCAGGCAGGGGGCGTTGCAGTTGCCGAAGTCGCCGTAACTGCGCCCGACGAAGAGGCCCTTGAGCCAGTACCAGTACTGGACCGGGACCGGGTGGTCGATGCCCAGGTTGTGCCGGACCTGCTTGAGCATGTCGGGCGTGCAGTTCTTGCCGCAGGACATCATGGCGGGGTCACGCGGAATGGCGTAGAAGAGCCAGAAGGTGACGGCGCTGATGACCAGCAGGATGACCAGCGCGCCGATGACTCGGCGGACAAGGAAGCGGAGCATGGGGCGTGACTTTCCGGACGGGGCGCCGTCGCCGGTGGCAAGGGGGGTGGGCCGTAGGGGGCGGCCAGGTCGTGGCCGCCCCCACGGGTTCAGCGCTTACTTCTTGACGTACAGCTTGCAGAGCGCGATGCAGGTGTTTCCGGCGTCGTACACGACGTTGCCGACCTTGGATCCGTACATCCAGTTACGGATCTTGTGGTAGTCCGGGACGACCGGCGCCAGTTCCATGATCTGACGGTCGATGTCGCCCCAGGCCTTGTTGGCGGCCGTGGTGTCGGCGATCTTGGCTGCCGCGTCGATCGCCTTGTTGATGGTCGGGTCGTTCAGCTGCGCGTAGTTGCTGCGACCGTCGCCGATGTTCTTGCCGCTCCAGCAGGGGTAGAAGACCGAGTAGCCGTTCGGCCAGTCCGGGCTCCAGCCGGCCGCGAACAGGTCGTAGCCGTTGTCGATCTTGCCGATCTGGGTGTAGAAGGTCGACTTGTCGACCTGCTTGTTGACGACCTGGAAGCCGGCCGCCTCCAGCGCGTTCTTGATGGCGACGGCGCTCTTCACCGCGGTGTCCGAGGCCTGGTAGGCGATGACCAGCTTCTGGCCGATCTTGCCGGCCTCCTTCAGCAGGGCCTTCGCCTTGACGGGGTCGCCACCCGGCTTCTTGTCCGTGCCGTACAGGTCGAACTTCTGGTAGCCGGGGGTCACCGGGCTGAGGATCGTGGTGGCGATCGCGCTGGTGGCGGGGCCGCCACCGATGGTCTGCAACTGCAGGTGCGGCCATGCGTAGTTGATGGCCTGGCGGACCTTGAGGTCCTTGATCCGGGTCATGTTGATCGGCCAGTAGTAGGTGACCGTGTCGACCTGGGTGAGGACGCGCTTCTTCAGCGTGGCGTTGGTCAGGACCTGGGCCGTGCGCTCCGGGGCGACCTCGTTGAAGATCGACACCGTGAACTGGTCGTTGCCCTTGTCCGAGATGTAGCGGTCGGTGGAGGCGACCAGCTCGAAACCGAACTGGAAGAGGTACTTGTCCGGGTAGGCGTTGCGCATCGAGTCCGTCTTCGGGTCCCAGTGCTCGTTGCGCACGTAGGTCAGGGACTTGCCGATCTGACGGTCACCGATCTTGTAGGGGCCGAGCGCGAACGGACGCTTGTCGTACTTCTCCTTGGTGTCCTGCTTCTTGTTGACGAGACCGTAACCCGGCATGCCGAGCGTGAAGTTGAAGTCGGTACGCGGCTCGGTGAGGTGGAAGGTGATCGTCTTCCCGGAGACCTCGAGCGAGTCGATGTGCTTGCCGTCGTACGGGCCCTTGTACTTGTCCCCGCCGACCAGCCACTGCTGGACGTAGCGCGGACCCTCGGTGACGAAGGAGGCGAAGAGCCGCTCGAAGGTGTGGCGGACGTCGTCCATGGAGAGGTCGGAACCGTCCTCCCACTTGATGCCGTCCTTGATCGTGAACGACCAGGTCTTGCCGCCGTCCTTCATGGTGCCGGCGTCCGTGGCGACGTCGCCGACGAGGGTGGCGCCACCCTTGTCGTCGACCTTGTAGCCGGTCAGGCCGCGCAGGATCGGACGGGTGATGGCACCCTCGGTCGAGACGTAGATCTGGGCGGGGTCCAGGTGGTCCATGTCGAACTGGTCGAGACCGTAGATCGTCCCGCCCTTGACCGCGCCCGGCACCTCGGGAGCCGGACCCGTCGAGTCGGCCTTGGTGCCGACCGGGATGTTCATGGTCTTGGCGTCGCCGACCGACGGGACGTTCTTGTCCGTCGAGCTCTTGCTACCGCTGCTGCAGGCACTCAGCACGGTCGTGGAGGCCGCGGCCACACCTGTGGCGATCATGAAGTTTCTGCGAGAAAAGGACATGCTGAGCCTGCCTATGAGGGTCAATTCGGACGGTCGGAACCAGCCGGACGTCATCGAGCCGGGCCGGGTGGTACAGGAGTTGCTACCGCTTGGACTTCGGGTCGAGCGCGTCGCGTACCGAGTCGCCGAGCAGGTTGAAGGCGACCACGAAGAGCACCATCGAGATGCCCGGGAAGAGCATGAAGGTGATGTCCTCGGAGTAGAACTGTGAGCCCCGGGCGATCATCACGCCCCAGTCCGGGGTCGGGTCGATGATGCCGACGCCGAGGAAGGACAGACCTGCCTCGGTGGTCACGAGGGCCGGGAGCAACAGCGTGGACTGGATGATGATCGGCGTCCACAGGTTCGGCAGCAGTTCCTTGAAGACGATGCGCATCGGAGATGCGCCCGTGACCTTGGCCGCCTCGACGAACTCGCGCTCACGCAGGCCGAGTACCTGCCCGCGCAGCAGACGCGCGATGGACGCCCAGCCGAACGTGGACAGCACCAGGATCAGCGCGGTGGCGCGCAGCCACGTCGGGATGTTGTCGTCCGGGGCGACGAAGAGGCCGTAGACGACAGGCATGAACGCGATGAAGAACAGGGTGGACGGGAACGACAGCAGGATGTCGATGACCCGGCCGACCAGGTAGTCGGTCTTGCCGCCCAGGTAGCCGGCCGTCACGCCGATCACGACACCGGCGATCACGGTGAGGATCGTGGCGGCGACGGCGATGCTCAGCGAGGTGCGGATGCCGTACAGCAGGAAGGTGAAGACGTCTCGGCCGAGCTGCGGTTCGACGCCGAACCAGAACTGCGAACTCATGCCTCCGTTCGGCCCCGACGGGTACGCGAACGCGTCGAGCAGGCTCGGGTCCTGGCTCGCGTAGGTGGTGTACGGGTTCTTGCCGTACAGCTTGGATATGAGCGGCGCCGCTATCGCGATCACGAAGAAGAAGATCACGACATAACCGGATATTACGCCCGTCCGGTCGCGCTTGAAGCGCTTCCAGGCAAGTCGCCCGGGGGAGCGTCCCTCGCTGCCCTTCGGAACGCCGGAAGTGATCGACTTCGCGGCGGACTCGTCGGTCACCTCGAGGGGGACAGCCGTAGATGAAGTTGGGAGGGTCATGGTGCTCCTGGCCCAGGGAGGGTCTGATGACTCCGCAGGGCACTCCCCTACGGGCTACGCCGGACTTTTTCAACGCAATTCATTCAAGGTCAATAAATTCTCGGGCGCCTTGGTTGTCTATTTACCTTTTTTACTCGCACTTGACTGTTCCGTAGCTACGCGGGTAGCGCGCTGTAATCAATCCGTGCTTCACATCGGGCTAATCGGGCTAATCGGTCAATGAGTTCGTTATGCGGACGGCTGTGTGTCGAAATGCGTACATCGACGGGTCGTAATCCAACGTTTCGGCATCGTTACGCGGAGATCCATTGCGCCCGGAACCAAGATCGGTCCGGCCCGTCGGGCGACCCCTCGGCCGGGGGTGCCGCAATGTATCCGCAATGTGCCTGCAATCGGCTGACGTGTCCCTCTAAAGGGTCGTCAAACCTGCGATATGTGCGGTATCGGACGATATTGACGAGTGATGGATCACCCGTCGCGGAGGAGGCACGCCATGCGTGGAGCCAGGCACGCCACAGGGGCCGTCTGTGCGGTGCTGGCCGTGCTCGCCGCCGCCGGGTGCGGGGGCGGTTCAGCCGGCGGCAGCGGCGCCGGCGGGGCGACGCTCAGCTCCTCCTGGGGTGATCCGCAGAACCCGCTGGAGCCGGCGAACACCAACGAGGTGCAGGGCGGGAAGGTCCTCGACATGGTCTTCCGGGGTCTGAAGCGGTACGACCCGAAGACCGGCGCGGCCAAGGACATGCTCGCGCAGAGCATCGACACGAAGGACTCGCGGAACTTCACCGTCAGGCTCAGGAGCGGCTGGACCTTCTCCAACGGCGAGAAGGTGACCGCCAGGTCCTTCGTGGACGCCTGGAACTACGGGGCGAGCCTCAGGAACAACCAGAAGAACGCGTACTTCTTCGGTTACATCGAGGGGTACGACAAGGTCCACCCGGCCACCGGCTCGCAGAGCGCGGACACCCTCTCCGGGCTCAGGGTCGTCGACGACCGGACCTTCACGGTCAGGCTGAACCAGACCTTCTCCAGCTTCCCGGACACCCTCGGCTACGCCGCCTTCGCGCCGCTGCCCCGGGCGTTCTTCTCCGACCACGCGGCCTGGCTGAGGAAACCGGTCGGCGACGGACCGTACGCGATCGAGTCCTACACCAGGGGCTCGCAGATGGTGCTGAGGAAGTGGGACGGCTACCCCGGCGCCGACAAGGCGCACAACGACGGGGTGACCCTGAAGGTGTACACCGACAGCAACACCGCCTACACCGACCTGATGGCCGGCAACCTCGATCTCGTCGACGACGTTCCCGCCGCGCAGCTGAAGAACGTCAAGAGCGACCTCGGCGGCCGCTACCTCAACACCCCGGCCGGCATCCTGCAGACCCTCGCCTTCCCGTACTACGACCCGGCCTGGAACAGAAGCGGCTCGGCCAAGGTCCGCACCGGTCTGTCCATGGCGATCAACCGCGGGCAGATCACCGACACGATCTTCCACCGGACCCGGACCCCGGCCACCGACTGGACCTCGCCGGTCCTCGGCACCGCCGGAGGCTTCAAGGACGGTCTGTGCGGCAGCGCCTGCGACTACGACCCCGCCCGGGCCAAGCAGCTGATCAAGGAGGGCGGTGGGATCCCCGGCGGTCAGGTCAAGATCACGTACAACGCGGACACGGGCTCCCACAAGGAGTGGGTGGACGCCGTGTGCAACTCCATCAACAACGCCCTCGGCGACGACAACGCGTGTGTGGGCAATCCCGTCGGCACCTTCGCGGACTTCAGGAACCGGATCGGGCAGCACAAGCTGAGCGGGCCGTTCCGGGCGGGCTGGCAGATGGACTACCCGCTCATCCAGAACTTCCTCCAGCCCCTGTACTACACGGGCGCCTCCTCCAACGACGGCAAGTGGTCGAACAAGGACTTCGACAAGCTGGTGGACCGCGCCAACGCCGAGACCGACACCGCCAAGGCCGTCACCACCTTCCAGGAGGCCGAGAAGGTCGTCCGCGACAACATGGCCGCCATCCCGCTCTGGTACCAGAACGGCAGCGCCGGCTACTCGCAGCGGTTGTCCGGCGTGGCGCTCAACCCGTTCAGTGTCCCCGTCTACGACGAGATCAAGGTCGGCTGACCCGCCATGGGGCGCTATGTCGTGCGACGACTGCTCCAGATGGTCCCGGTGTTCGTCGGGGCCACGCTGCTGATCTTCCTCATGGTCAACGTGATGGGCGACCCCGTCGCCGGGCTGTGCGGCGAACGGTCCTGCGACCCGGCGACGGCCGCCCAGCTGAAGCGGGAGTTCGGCCTCGACCAGCCGGTCTGGCAGCAGTACCTGACCTACATGCGGAACGTGTTCACCGGCGACTTCGGTACGGCGTTCAACGGACAGAAGGTCACCGAGCTGATGGCGTCGGCGTTCCCCGTCACCGTCCGGCTGACCGTGGTGGCGATCCTGTTCGAGGTCGTCGTCGGCATCGCGCTGGGCGTGCTGACCGGCCTCGGACGCGGACGGCCCGTCGACACCGGGGTGCTGCTGGGCACGCTCGTCGTCATCTCCGTACCGACGTTCGTCACCGGTCTGCTGCTCCAGCTCCTGCTCGGCGTCCAGTGGGCCTGGATCAAACCGTCCGTCTCCCCGGACGCCGGCTTCGGCGAGCTGATCGTCCCCGGCCTGGTCCTGGCGTCCGTCTCGCTCGCCTACGTCACCCGGCTGACCCGCACCTCCCTCGCCGAGAACAGGCGGTCCGACTACGTCCGCACGGCCGTCGCCAAGGGTCTGCCGAGGCACCGGGTCATCACCCGGCACCTGCTGCGCAACTCCCTCATCCCCGTGGTCACCTTCATCGGCACCGACATCGGCGCCCTGATGGGCGGCGCGATCGTCACCGAGCGGATCTTCAACATCCACGGCGTCGGCTTCCAGCTCTACCAGGGGATCCTCCGGCAGAACACCCAGACCGTCGTCGGCTTCGTGACCGTGCTCGTCCTGGTCTTCCTGGTGGCCAACCTGCTCGTCGACCTGCTGTACGCCGTACTCGACCCGAGGATCCGCTATGCCTGAGCAGCCGTACGAGCCCGAGGGCGCCATCGCGGGGACCGGCATGGGCGGGGCGATGGACCTGGCGGCCGGCGAGGCCACCACGCTGGAGCAGCGGTCACCGGCCGCCGCCGCACGGGCGCGCTCGCTCTGGTCCGACGCCTGGCGGGACCTGCGCCGCAACCCCGTCTTCGTCCTGTCCGCCCTCTTCATCGTCTTCCTGGTCCTCATCTCCCTG
Organism: Streptomyces sp. NPDC006739; assembly: GCF_042869815.1. Taxonomy (NCBI): domain Bacteria; kingdom Bacillati; phylum Actinomycetota; class Actinomycetes; order Kitasatosporales; family Streptomycetaceae; genus Streptomyces; species Streptomyces sp. NPDC006739. The sequence continues at coordinate 263,461 of NZ_JBIAGM010000001.1, read as the reverse complement.
TGGCCCTCCGCGATCGCCTCCGGCAGCCCCCTCACCTGCGACCTCGCCAAGGCCCAGGACGGCTCCGGGCCGGGCGCCCCCTTCGGGTACGACGGCCAGGGCTGCAACGTCTACACGCGGACCGTGTACGGCGCCCGTACGTCCGTCACGGTGGGCGTCTGCGCCACGCTCGGGGTCGCGCTGTTCGGCTCCGTGCTGGGCGGCCTCGCGGGCTTCTTCGGCGGGGCCTGGGACGCCCTGCTGTCCCGCGTCACCGACATCTTCTTCGCCATCCCGGTCGTCCTCGGCGGTCTGGTCCTGCTCTCCGTGGTGACCAGCAATACGGTCTGGCCGGTCATCGGGTTCATGGTGCTGCTCGGCTGGCCGCAGATCTCCCGGATCGCCCGGGGCGCGGTCATCGGCGCCCAGCACAACGACTACGTGCTGGCCGCCCGTGCCCTCGGCGCCTCCAACTCGCGCATCCTGCTGCGGCACATCGCGCCCAACGCGGTGGCGCCCGTGATCGTCGTGGCCACCATCGCCCTCGGCACCTACATCGCTCTGGAGGCGACCCTGTCGTACCTCGGCGTCGGTCTCAAACCGCCCAGCGTCTCCTGGGGCATCGACATCTCGGCCGCCTCCCCCTACATCCGCAACGCCCCGCACGCCCTGCTGTGGCCCTCCGGCGCGCTGGCGGTCACCGTCCTGGCCTTCATCATGCTCGGCGACGCGGTGCGCGACGCCCTCGACCCGAAGCTGAGGTGAGGGTGCCGTGCTGCTCGAAGTGCGTGACCTGCGCGTGGAGTTCCGCACCCGGGACGGGGTGGCGCACGCCGTCAACGGGGTCTCCTGCGAAGTCGACGCGGGGGAGACCCTCGCCGTACTCGGCGAGTCCGGCTCCGGCAAGTCGGTGACCGCCCAGGCGGTGATGGGCATCCTGGACATGCCGCCGGGGCGGATCACCGGCGGCGAGATCCTCTTCCAGGGCAGGGACCTGCTGAAGCTGAGGGAGGAGGAGCGGCGCAGGATCCGGGGCGCCGGGATGGCGATGATCTTCCAGGACGCGCTGTCGTCCCTCAACCCGGTGCTCTCGGTGGGCGATCAACTGGGCGAGATGTTCGTCGTGCACCGGGGCATGTCGAGGAAGGCCGCGCGCGCCGAGGCCGTCGAGCTGATGGACCGGGTGCGGATCCCCGGGGCGGCCCAGCGGGTGCGGGACTATCCCCACCAGTTCTCCGGCGGTATGCGCCAGCGCATCATGATCGCCATGGCGATGGCCCTGGAGCCGGCCCTCATCATCGCCGACGAGCCGACCACCGCGCTCGACGTCACCGTGCAGGCCCAGATCATGGACCTGCTCGCGGAACTGCGGCGCGAGTACCGGATGGGCCTCGTCCTGATCACCCACGACCTGGGCGTGGTCGCGGACGTGGCCGACCGCATCGCCGTCATGTACGCGGGCCGGATCGTCGAGTCGGCCCCGGTCCACGAGATCTACAAGGCGCCCGCCCATCCCTACACCCGCGGACTGCTGGACTCCATCCCCCGCCTGGACCACAAGGGCCGGGAGCTGTACGCCATCAAGGGCCTGCCGCCGAACTTGATGGACATCCCGCCGGGCTGCGCCTTCCACCCGCGCTGCCCGATGGCCCGGGACGTGTGCCGCACCGACGAGCCCCCGCTGTACGGGGTCGACGCTGACCGGGGCAGCGCCTGCCACTTCTGGCGGGAGTGCCTCGATGGCTGAGCCGATCATGGAGGTCAGCGGGCTCGTCAAGCACTACCCGCTCACCCGGGGAATCCTCTTCAAGAAGCAGGTCGGCGCGGTCAGGGCGGTGGACGGCGTCGACTTCACGCTGGGCCGGGGCGAGACGCTCGGCATCGTGGGCGAGTCGGGCTGCGGCAAGTCGACGGTGGCGAAACTGCTGTGCAACCTGGAGAAGCCGACGGCGGGCTCGATCAGGTTCAAGGGCGAGGACATCACCAAACTGTCGGGCCGCGCCCTGAAGGCGGTGCGCCGCAACATCCAGATGGTCTTCCAGGATCCGTACACCTCCCTCAACCCCCGGATGACGGTGGGCGACATCATCGGGGAGCCGTACGAGATCCACCCCGAGGCGGCCCCCAAGGGCGACCGGCGCCGTCGGGTGCGGGAACTGCTGGACGTGGTCGGGCTCAACCCCGAGTACATCAACCGGTATCCGCACCAGTTCTCCGGCGGCCAGCGCCAGCGCATCGGCATCGCGCGGGGACTGGCGCTGCGGCCGGAGGTGATCGTCGCCGACGAACCGGTCTCGGCGCTGGACGTGTCGGTGCAGGCGCAGGTGGTCAACCTGCTGGAGCGGCTGCAGAGCGAGTTCGACCTCTCGTACGTGTTCATCGCGCACGACCTGTCGATCGTGCGGCACATCTCGGACCGGGTGGGGGTGATGTACCTGGGCCGGATCGTGGAGACCGGCAGCGACGAGGAGATCTACGAGCACCCGACGCACCCCTACACCCAGGCGCTGCTCTCCGCGGTCCCCGTGCCGGACCCCCAGGCGCGGGAACGGCGGGAGCGGATCATCCTCACGGGGGACGTCCCGTCGCCGACGGACATTCCCTCCGGATGCCGCTTCCGGACCCGCTGCTGGAAGGCGCGGGAGCGCTGTGCCCTGGAGGTGCCGGCGCTGGCGGTGCCGGAGGAGTTCCGCGGCGCGACGGGCCCGGCCGCGCACGACTCGGCATGCCACTTCGCGGAGGAGAAGGCGGTGGTGCGCACCCCCGAGGGGTACGGCAACGGGCCGGGATGACATGGCGCATCCCGGCCCGTTCACGGCACCCGCACGGCCGTACGCTCTGTAGCCTCGCGCGTCCGTATATCGGTACCGCTTCCGTGAAGTTGCCTGCGTGTTAACGCAGTTAACGGCGTTTGCGGGGTTATGCGAGCGAACGTTTGAGGAAGTCCACCTGGAGGAGCAGCAGGTTCTCCGCGACCTGCTCCTGCGGGGTCATGTGGGTGACGCCGGACAGGGGCAGCACCTCGTGCGGCCGTCCGGCGGCGAGCAGGGCCGAGGACAGCCGCAGGGTGTGGGCCGCCACCACGTTGTCGTCGGCGAGGCCGTGCACGATCATCAGCGGCCGGTGCGGTTCGGCGGGGGCGGACAGGCCCTCGTCGGTGACCAGGGAGCTGCGGGCGTACGACTCCGGGTCCGTGGCGGGGTCGCCGAGGTACCGCTCGGTGTAGTGGGTGTCGTAGAGCCGCCAGTCGGTGACGGGGGCGCCCGCGATGCCGGCGTGGAAGACGTCCGGGCGGCGCAGCACCGCGAGACCGGCCAGCCAGCCGCCGTAGGACCAGCCGCGGATCGCGACCCGGGACAGGTCGAGCGGATACCGCTGCGCGAGATCCCGGAGCGCCTCGACCTGGTCGTCCAGGCTGACCGTGAAGTCCTGGCGGACCGCCTTCTCCCAGGCGGGGGAGCGCCAGGGCGTGCCCCGGCCGTCGGCCACGACCACCGCGAAGCCCTGGTCGGCGAACCACTGCGAGGTCAGGTGCGCGTTGTGCGCGGCGACCACCCGGGGGCCGTGCGGACCGCCGTAGGGGTCCAGCAGAACCGGAAGGGGACCGTCCCCGTGGTAGTCCCGCGGCATAAGCACGGCGCACGGGATTCGACGTGCGCCCCCCTCGGTGAGCGTCACGCGCGGGGACAAACCAGGATCTTCGGCGTACGACCGGACAGTCGTCACCGGCTTTCCGTCCCGCAGTACCTGGACATGGGCGCCCGGGGTGTCCGGCGTCACCGACACCAGCACGGTCACGCCCCCGGCGCGGACCGCCGAGTGCACACCGGGCCGCTGCGACACGCGCTCCACGCCCAGCTCGTTCACCCGGTAGACGTGCACCTCGCCGGTTTCCGGCTCCTGGGCCTCCTCGCCCGCCGAGGCCGAGACCAGCACGTCGTCGGCGGTGACATCCAGCACTGCGCGGATGTGCAACTGGGCGCCGGTGAAAGGCCGTTCACCCACCGCGAGGACTCGGGCGCCGCCCTCGTCGGCGATCCGCACGAGCCGTCCGGACGGACTCCAGCAGGGCACTCCGGCGAAAAGTTCAAGCCAAGTTGGATCTTCGTCCGCGTGCACCATCCGGGTCGTCCCCGACTCCGGGTCCACGGCCAGGAACAGCTGGCTGCGCTGGTCCCGCGCCTGTACGAGCAGCAGCGGCGCACCCGCCTCTGACCAGTGCACACGCGCCAGGTAGGGGTAGTGCGCCCGGTCCCAGACGACCTCGGTCCGGCCGCCGTCCAGCCCCGTCACGAACAGCCGCACCTCGGCGTTCTCCGTCCCCGCCGCCGGGTAGGCGACGTGGTGTGGCTCACGCTCCGGATGGGCGGGGTCGGCGATCCACCACCGCCGTACCGGCGTGTCGTCCACCCGCGCCACCAGCAGCCGGTCCGAGTCCGGAGCCCACCAGAAGCCCCTGGTGCGCCCCATCTCCTCGGCCGCGATGAACTCGGCGAGGCCGTAGGTGACGGCGTCCGATTCCGGCTCCGCGAGCGGCCGGTCGCCCTCGCCCTCGGCGCCCACGACCCGCAGGGCACCGCCCACGACGTACGCGATGTGCCGGCCGTCGGGGGACGGCCGGGGATCGATGACCGGCCCGGGAACGGGCAGTTCACGCGCCGTGCCGGCCCGCAGCTCGGCCGTGAAAAGCCGCCCTGACAAGGCGAAAGAGGCCAACTCCACGGCCGCGTCGGTGGCGTAGCCGACGATGCCGGCGCCGCCCTCGCGACTGCGCTCGCGGCGGGCGCGTTCCTCGGGCGAGAGCTGCTCCGAGGCGCCTTCGAGCAGGGTGCGCGGGTCGGCCGCGACGCGCTCCGCGCCACCCGGCAGGTCCAGCACCCACAGGGAGTTGGCGCGGTCGGTGCCCGAGGACGAGCGCAGGAACGTGACACGGGAACCGTCGGGGGCCACGGTGAACGCGCGCGGCGCGCCGAGCGTGAACCGCTGGGTGCGGGCGTGCCGCCGGGGGAAGGAGTCAACCTCATCCGTCATGCCCCGACCATATTGGCCATGCGCCCCCTTGTGCGGCCGTGCGCCGAGCGATGCGCGAGCACGCATAGTTATGATCACTACCGCTAAGTGGGTATGAACCCGCTGGCATCTGCGTGGAGTCACAACCCCCATAGTCCGAACCCCCCGTGTCCCTGGGATCTTTGGAGGTGAGCCGCCGTGGCACTCTCGATTTCGGCGGTGGTGCTGCTGGCGATCGTCGTCTTCTTGTTGATCAGGAAGTCCGGGCTCAAGGGCGGTCATGCGCTCGTCTGCATGCTGCTCGGCTTCTATCTCGCTTCCTCGACAGTGGCTCCCACGATCAGCCAGCTGACGACGAACGTCGCCAGCATGATCGGCAGTATCAAGTTCTGACCCGTTCTGCTGCTTCCCGCTGCCCGGCTTCGTAAGCTTTACCGTCTCAGGACGGTCGAGCGGGGGCAGCGGGTGGACGAGCAGGACGTGGACAGACGGCTCAGGGAACTGGCGAAGGCCTCAGCCAACTTCGGGCGCCTGTACGGGTACCAGCCACTTCTTGCCATCTACGGTTCGCAGGCCGAGCTGACCGTCCTGACCAACCCCAACGCGGCCTATGTCAGTGCAGGCCAGTTCGGTGAGGTGCTTGCGGAAGAGTTCGTCACGCGTACCGGGACCCGTGTCGAGGGCACCAACCAGGTCGACCGCATCAACGCGCTTACCCGGGCGGGCGTCCTTGTCGGCTGGAGCCGTGATGCCTTCCACAAGCTGCGCCGGGGCCGGAACGAAGCCGCGCACAACCATCTCTTCGACACGACGATGGCCCTTGAGGCCCTGAAGCTGTGCTGGCAGCTCGGTGACCTCTTTGACCGGGCCATGGGTGGCACGCGCGCGGTAACGGCGTTCGTACCGCCCACACTGCCCGCTGAGGCGTCACCGACCGATCCCGAGGAGATCGCGCAACTGCGGGAGGCGCTGGACGGGCACCGGCGCACGCTGGCCGAGTCCCGCATCAAGCTGTCGGAGACCAGCGACCGGTTGGAGGCCGAGCGGCGGGCCCGCGCCGAGGCCGAGGCACTCATCGCCAACGTCGAGCAGGCCAAGGCCACGTACGCGGCGCAGATCGAAGAGCTGCGGGCACAGGTCACCGAACTGCGGGCCGCGCACCAGCAGCAGTACGACCGCGAGCGGCTGCAACCCCGCAAGGTCGCCTCCGCCGCGCGAGACGCCATCGTGGAGCGTGCCCAGCGCCCGGCACCGCTCAACGAGGTGCAGGCGCGGGTGAAGATCGACGCCATGCTCGCCAAGGCGGGCTGGGTGATCCAGGACAAAGCGGACGCCAATCCGCTGGACGAGCGCAGCAGGGGCGTCGCCATCCGCGAGTTCACCGTGGCGACCGGCCGTGCCGACTATGTCCTCTACGTTGACGGGAAGATCGTCGGCGTCATCGAGGCGAAGCGCGAGGGCACACCGCTGGCCGGTGCCCTGGCCCAGAACGAGCGGTACGCGGCGGGTGTGCTCAAGGAGCACGCGATGGCTGTGTGGCGCCGCGAGGAGCCCTTCGCGTTCCGCTACGCGACTACTGGTACGGAGACGTACTTCCTCAACCGGATCGACCCCGAGGCCCGCTCGCGTGAGGTCTTCACCTTCCACCGCCCCGAGACCCTCGCGGCATGGATGCGGTACGCCGACGAGCACCCGGACGCCCCCACGTTCCGGGCGGCCCTGCGCACGAGCATGCCGCTGCTGGAGACGCACGGCCTGCGCATGGCCCAGGTGGAGGCGATCACGGGCCTGGAGGACTCTCTGGCCGCCGACAAGCCGCGTGCCCTGATCCAGATGGCCACGGGCGCCGGCAAGACCTTCACGGCCGTCACAGAGACCTACCGGTTGCTCCGTCACGCGGGTGCCCGCCGGGTCCTCTTTCTCGTAGACCGCAACAACCTCGGCCGCCAGGCCCGCGCGGAGTTCGACAAGTACCGGACGCCGGACGAGAACCGGAAGCTGACCGACCTCTACAGCGTGGACATGCTCGGCCGGAGCGGGCTCCAGGAGACCTCCTCGGTCGTGATCTCGACGATCCAGCGTATGTACGCACTCCTCAAGGGCGAGCCGCTGATGGACGAGCCGGAGGCCGAGGACCGCGAGGACAAGAATGCGTCGCGGCTGGACGAGAGCTACGCGACGGACGAGCCGATCAGCGTCGACTACAACCGGGACGTACCGATCGAGTCGTTCGACGTGATCGTCGTGGACGAGTGCCACCGCTCGATCTACGGACTGTGGCGCGGCGTCCTGGACTACTTCGACGCCCACCTCGTGGGCCTCACTGCCACGCCCACCCGGCAGACCAAGGGCTTCTTCGACCACAACGAGGTCTCGAAGTACACCTACGAACAGGCTGTCGCCGACGGGGTCAACGTCGACTTCGACATCGTGCGCCTCAACACCGACCTCCGCGAGGGCGGCGGCGCGAAGATCGAGGCAGGTACGACGGTCCGCATCCGAGACCGGCAGACGCGCGCCCAGCGCTACGAGGAACTGGACATCCAGTACGACCGCGACGACTTCACCGCGACGACCACCAACAAGCAGCTCAACTTCCTCCAACACATCATGTCGCTCACGGCGATCGGCGGACGTGCTGCCGTCGTCCTCCCGGACAACGTTCTTTTCGAGGGCGGGGCCGGCGAGAAGGTCCGCCGTAAGCTCCTCGACGAGTTCGACCTCCACACCATCCTGCGGCTGCCCACCGGCATCTTCTATGCGGGCGGTGTCAAGGCCAACGTCCTGTTCTTCGAGAAGAAGTCCCCACGCGCGGACGGCAAGCCGCACACTACGGAAACCTGGGTATACGACTTCCGTACCGGCCAGCACTTCACTCAGAAGCAGCGCCCGCTCACCCGTGCCAGCCTCGACGACTTCGTGGCGGCCTACCGCCCCGGCGAGCCCCGCTCCTCCCGCGTCGAGTCCGAGGACGAGAACGGGCCTTTCAAGAAGTTCAGCTACGAGGAACTGATCGCCCGCGACAAGGTCAACCTCGACATCACGTGGATGAAGGACCCCGCCCTCGACGACGCCGACAGCGGCCTGCCGCCCGAGGTGATCGCCGAGGAGATCGTCCGTGACCTCCAGTCCGCCCTGAACGAGTTCACGGCCATCGCCCGTTCCCTGGGTGGCGAGGTGGACGTACCGGAGGCCGAGGTCGAGTGACCGACCCGTCGGGTCAGTCTTCGGGCGCGTACGACACGAAGTGAGTCCAGGCCCCCGGCGTCAGCGTGAGCCGGGGGCCTTCCACGTTCTTGGAGTCGCGGACGTGGACAGCGCGGGGTGCTATGGCGATCTCCACGCAGGAGTCGCCCTCGGGGCCGTCGCTGTAAGTGCTCTTGAACCAGGTCAGTCCGGAGGTGTCACTCGCAACGGTCTCGCGGATCATGCTTCTCCCAGCAGTTGCTCGATGAAGGCCAGCGACTCCCGTGGGGAGAGAGCCTGAGCCCGGATGGTGCTGTACCGCAACTCAAGGATGCGGAGCTGTTTCGGATCGGAAGTCGGGCGGCCGTTGAACGCTCCGTCGGAGCGGCCCACCGCCGTACCGTCCTCGAACTTCAGCACCTCGATCTTGCCGCTCAGCCCGGGATGAGCACCGGAGTCCGTCGGCATCACCTGAAGCGTGACATTGCGTGACTCAGCCACTTCCAGCAGGTGTTCGAGCTGCTGACGCCACACCATTGTGCCTCCAACCCTTCGGCGCAGCGTCACCTCTTCCTGAACGAAGCTGAGCACCGGTGCGGGGTCCTGCCCGAAGATCGATTTACGGCCCATGCGTGCAGCCACCAGACGTTCCAACTCGGCCTCCGAGTAGGCGGACTGGGACACCTCGAACAAGGCCCGCGCATGCTCCGGCGTCTGCAGCAGGCCATGGATGCTGAGCCCGACGTACACCCCCATCTCCACGGCCTTGGCTTCCAGCTCCGCCAGTTCTCGCACCTTCTTCGGGTACCGGACCTTCTCCACGTCCTCCTTCATGGCAGAGAGCAGCCCGCCCGCCCTCAACACCTTGTCGGCCTTGTCCAGATACTCGGGCCGGGGAATCCGCTTGCCGCCCTCGATCTTGTAGACGAGATCCTCGCCGTACCCGACCGCCGTCCCGAACTCAGCGGCCCGCATGCCCGCCGCCTCCCGCCGCAGCTTCAACTGCCGCCCCACCGTTGCGACCACGGCCACGCCCCAGTCGTCGTCCGGATCCACCTCCCACCCCGGCTCGTCCGCCTCGCTCCGGAGCCGTACCGCCTCGCCGTCCACCGCCATTCGCGCCCCTCCGTCGTGCCGCGTCGCGCCGTCAGGCCCTACCCGTGCGCCCTCTGCCGACAGCCCGGACAGCGCCGGACGACCTGTGGACAGTCACCGTACGCAACGGCGTAGTCACTCACCACGGTATGCGTCACCAGCCACGCTGAGTGACGTGAATCAGGAAATCGCCGAGACCGCGCCCGAACACGACGGCTGCGTCAGCAACTTCAGCGTCCTGCTGTCGTGCACCCCGCGCGGCGCCCGCCTCGCCCGTCTGCTCGCGGCCGACCAGTTCCGCGACTGGGGACTTCCGGGCGAGGCTGCGACTCACGTCGTGGCGGAGCTGGCGGCCAACGCGGCCACCCACGGGCGCGTCCCCGGCCGCAGTTTCCGCATCACGCTCTACGTGGTCGGCCGCACGCTTCGCATCGAAGTCACCGACGCACGCGGTGATCGTCTCCCCAAGCTCCAAGAGCCCGGCTTCAGCGCGGAGTCCGGCCGTGGCCTGGTGCTCGTGGACGCGCTCACCGACCGCTGGGGTGTCACCGAGGGGCGCTTCCCACGCAAGACCGTCTGGGCCGAACTGGGCCTTACGGCACCGGAACCCGGCCCCACGAAGCCCGGTGCCGCCAGCGACTGAAAGGCAAAGAACCGACGGGGAAAGAACCTGGCCAAGCCCCACCCCTCCGCCCGTGGCCCACTCTCACCCGGGCGGGTGAACATCTCCGGCTCGGCTGGATTTTGCAACCCCCGACACCTCTACGCTCAGCGCAACATCACAGCAGACATGCGACGGCCCCCGCCGGGACGGCAATCCCAGTGCGAGGGCCTGACCACCGAGGAAGAGGCACCTTCCTGATGGGTACCCAGCACCCTAGCCTGTCCCCGCACGCTCAGCCCCCTGTCGCGGGCAACAAGCACCCCAACCGGGGCGCCCGCACCGGCGGAGTCATCCACGACAACACCCGTCACACCACCCGCTTCACGGTGATCGGCAACCACCTCACCCAGCACCCGGACCTCTCCCTTCTCGCGATCGGTCTGGCCTGCCACATCCAGTCGCTGCCGAGGGGCGCCCGCGTCGACATCAAGACCCTCGCCGCCCGCTTCCCCGAGGGAGCGACCCGCATCGCCGCGGCCCTCCGTGAACTGGAGGCGCACGGCTACCTGCGCCGCGAACGCGAACGCATCCCTGGCGGCCGTATCGTCACCCGTACGGTCTCCTGCAACCAGCCGGCGGCCCGGCGCCACGCCAACAGGTCCAGCTGCCCTGACCGTGCGGCCAACCGGCCGACATCACCAGCGGCGGTCCCGGCCAAGCGCACCGTCGGCACCACCCCCAAAGCCCTCCCCGCCGTACCGCAGCCCGCCTGCACCGCCCCCGCCCTCCTTCAGGCCGCCAACGACCTGCTGGCGGACCTGCACCGTCACGATGACCGCCTCCTGCTGTCCGAGGCTGACGCGGCACATCTGGCTCCCGGTGTCGCGGCCTGGCTGGAACGGGATGCGAGCCCGACAGCCGTACGCCATGCCCTGACCGCAGGGCTGCGGGGCGAGCGCCTCGGGCGGCCGGCATCCGTGCTGGCCCACCGCCTGGCGACCCAGCTCCCAGCCCCACCACCGTTCCGGGCGCCTGCCGCCCCGCCTCCCGCACGGCAGCCACTCCAGACCTGCGACGGCTGTGACCGTGCCTTCCGTGCGCCCGAACCCGGCCGCTGCCGAGACTGCCGAACCGATCTTCTGGAGGCCGCCTAGCATGAGAGCGACGATCCTTGCCCCTGGGCACAGACGACGAGGAGCGAGCGCCATGACCATCGCACCGGACAGCGCCCGGCAGGGTGGCCCGCACATCTACCGGGCCATGCGGGACCTCGTTCAGTCCATGGACGACACCGTTCCGGGCAAATTCGAGATCACGAAGAAGGGGATCGTCCACGACATGATGGCGCCTGTCGGTCCGCATGAGCTGACCACTCTGCACCTCCGGAAACGGCTGGAAAAAGTCATGCCGGACGAGATCGTGGCGCACACCGGAGAACCCGACGTCGAGAACGAGTCCGAGGGAATCATGCGCCGCCCCGACGTGATGGTGATCGCCTGGGCGGACATGGAAGTCCCCGGATCCTTCGATCCCCGCACGCTACTCGCCGCCGTCGAGGTGGTCTCCCGCTCCAACCCGGACAACGACTGGGTCGGCAAGGTACGCGACTATCCGTTGATGGGCATCCCCGTCTACGCCATCTTCGACCCCCGTACCGGCACCGGCGCCGTCCTCACGGACATCCATCCCACCCCTGACGGCCCTCGCTACGCCACCCGCAAGGACTTCGTCTACGGCGAAGAGGTCACCATTGCCGACTGGACGATCAAAACGGACGGTCTGCCGCGCTACCAGGACGAGAGCAGCACGGAGCCCCAGTCCTGAAGGGCATGTTCCGGATACGCGTGAGCAGGTTTCGGTCACCTTGGTCCAAGTCGGCTCACCTCACTTGACTGACCCCCGTACGTCTCGGGAATCGTGCTCGCAGAGATCGTGACGAAGAGTTGGTACGGGGTGGGCATGGCTATTTCCAGACCGCAGACACGGCAGTTCGAGGCGTTCATGACGAACCTGTCCTACGCCCGGCGCATGGTCAAAGCAGGGGCGATGCTGGATCCGTTCCGGTCTCCCACCATCGACATCGACGACTTCTATCGGGCGGCGTGGGTCCAGGCAGTCGGTGCCATCGACCACTGGCTGCACGAAGAGGTCCTGCGTCGGGTCGCCGAACTGGCGGCGAAGGACAGCCCCGAGATGCCGTACCAACTCCGCGTCTACGAGCTGCCTTTGCACAGGGTCGAGGCCGTACGGCGGGGCGAGGTGACACTGTCCGACGCAGTGGTCGAGCACTTGCGGGAGAAACTTTCGGGGCAGGCACTCCAGCACCCCGGAAAGATTTCCGAGGTGCTCAAACTGGTGACGGAAAAGAAGGTCTGGTACGAGGCTGCGGGGTGCATCAACAAGGAATTCTTCCAGGACCGCACCACACTCAACGAGAAGAAGCTCCGGAGCCGCTATCTGGAGATCACCCAGCGGCGCAACAAGATCGCACACGACGCCGACCTGATCGACGGCGATCTGGAGCAGCGCCGCCCCATCGACGAGGCGGAGGTGACCGACGCCATCGACTGGATCGAGCGGATCGCGCTGGCCATCGCCCGCGTTCTCGACAGCACAGGTTGAGAAGCGGCCGGAAGAAGCGCCTCGTAGGGTGGCCCCATGAAGGACATGCCCGGCCGGCGGCTGTTGCTGGTGCACGCTCACCCGGACGACGAGTCGATCAACAACGGCGCGACCATGGCCAAGTACGCGGCCGAGGGTGCCCATGTGACCCTGGTCACCTGCACTCTCGGCGAGCGGGGCGAGGTCATCCCGCCGCCGCTGCGGCATCTGACGGGCGCCGCCCTCGGCCGGCACCGGCTCGACGAGCTGACCGCCGCCCTGCGTGAGCTGGGCGTCGACGACTTCCGGCTGCTCGGCGGCCCGGGGCGGTACGGGGACTCCGGAATGATGGGCCTGCCGGACAACGACGATCCCGGCTGCTTCTGGCAGGCCGACCTCGACCAGGCGGCCGCCCTCCTCGCCGAGATGGTGCTGGAGGTCCGGCCCCAGGTCCTCGTCACCTATGACAGCGACGGCGGCTACGGGCACCCGGACCACATCCAGGCCCACCGGGTCGCCATGCGCGCGGTGGAGCTGGCCGCCGAGGCCGGGCACCGCGTCGACAAGGTCTACTGGAACCGCATCCCGCGCTCCGTCGCCGAGGCCGCCTTCGACCGTCTGAAGGGCGAGCTGTCCGGACTGTCGTTCGAACAGAGCGCGAGCGTGGACGACCTCCCCGGCGTCGTCGACGACGAGCGGATCACCACGGCGATCGACGGCACCGCCCACGCCCGCGCCAAGGCCGCCGCCATGCGGGCCCACGCCACCCAGATCGACGTCATCGACGCCTACTTCGCCCTCTCCAACGACCTCGCCCAGCCCCTCTTCACCACCGAGTACTACGAGTTGGTGAGCGGGGAGCGGCCGGCCGGGCGGGAGAGCGACCTGTTCGCCGGGATCGAGGAGGCCTCATGAGCCAGCCGGTACGCGGGTCCATGCTCGCCCAGCCCCTGCAGCGGCCGTCGGCCGGCCGCGTCGTCGCCCACCTCGGACTGTTCGTGCTCGGCGCCGTGGTCGGGGCCGCCGGGGCACTGGTGCAGGCCGGCTGGTTCCCCGGCGGGCTGCTGCTCGGGCTCGCGGGCGCGGCCGGCCTGTTCCTGGGCGGGGCGCGGGCCACCGGCGGGCGGGCCGGGGCGGTCGCCGGGGCGGCGGGCTGGATCGTCACCGTCATCCTGCTCACCGCGAGCCGTCCCGAAGGGGACTTCCTGTTCGGCGCGGGAGGCGGCTCCTACCTCTTCCTCCTCGGCGGCATGGCCCTCGCTGTGATCTGCGCCACCATCGGCGGCGGGCGGCAACCTGACGGCGGTCCCGCCCGACTTGGCAAGTGACGTACCACTTCGCCACACGGCGCACGTGCGAGTCCGGTGTGGGTTTCCCCGGCGGTCGTGGGATACGGGCCAGAAGTGGCCAGTATGGTGGTGCGCGCCGCCGGGCCGCCCGAGCATGGTCGTAACGGCGGCGGAGCCAACCGGGAGAACCTGCCTTGAGTCGTGAAACTGACACTCCGTCCTCCGGGCCCAACGGGCGCGGCGGAGCCGCATACCCGTCCGGCACGCCGCCGTACGGGACCCCCATGGCTTCCGACGACGTCGCGGGTGCGGGCCGTTCGGCCGCGCAGCCGGAGGAACGCAAGACCGAGACCACGCTGACGACCCGGATCCGGATCAACATCCCCGGGTCGCGGCCCATTCCGCCGGTCGTCGTGCGCACGCCCGTCGTGGGCACCGAGGGAACCGCCGACGGCGACACCGCCGCCGAGCCGCGCCCGGCGCCCACCGCGATGGCCACCGGCACCTTCGAGGCCCCCGCCGAGTCCGGGGCCCAGGGCGACGAGAAGACCAGCGACTGGTTCGCACCCCGCAAGTCGGGCCCGGCCAAGGGCGGTCAGGGCGCCGGCGGCACGAACGGCGCCGCAGTCCCCGGCGGTTCCCCCTCCGGCGCCCCGGCGGCGCCGACCGCGCCGGGTGCTCCGGGTGCCCCGCAGGGCGGTGCCCGTCCGGGCGGCGGCCGTCCCGGTGGCGTCGTCGGCTCCATGAGCGCGCCCGGCTCCCGGGGCGGCGGCACGAACGGCGCGGGGCTGCCCGGTGCCACCGGCGGGCCCGTGGCCCCGGGGCACGGCGGCGGCACCGGTTCCTTCGACGTGACCGAGGCGCTGGCCGCGGGCCCCCTCGGCGGCGGCACCCGTGCCGGTGCGAGCGGCGCCGGTGAGCCGCGCCGCGACGAACTGCCGTACTTCTCGGAGGGCGGCGGGGCACAGGGCGGCCTCGGCGGCCGGGACGGCACGGGCACCGGCTCCGGTTCCGGCAGCCGTAACGGCCAGGGCGGCCCGGGCGGCCCCACCGGCTTCAACGGGCCGAACGGCCCCGGCGGCCCCGGCGGCCCGCAGGGCCCCGCGGGCCCGACCAGCGGTCCGGTCACCGGCGACGGCCCCTTCGTCTCCCCGGCCGGCGGCGGCCCGCGCGGCACCGGCATGGACCTCGGCGAGTCCTTCGGCGGCCCGGCCGGCCCGGGCGGCCACGGCGGACCGCTCGCTCCCGGAGCCCCGGGCGCCGGTCTGGGCCCCGGTGGCGGGATGAGCGACGACACCGCGATCCTCACCCCGCAGAAGCCGGCCCCCGAACCCGGCATGCCCGGCTACCGCTCCCCGGACAACGTCTCCGGGCACACCGTCACCAGCGGCATCCCGGTCGTCCCGTCCGCCGGGAACTCCCCGTTCGGTCCGGGCGCCCGCACCGACGGCCCGGTCCCGCACACGCCCCCGAAGCTGCCCGAGCCCGTCTCGCCGCCCCCCGCGCAGGCCAAGGGCAAGGCCAAGCCCCAGAAGAAGGGCCGCAGCAAGCTGGCCCTGCTCGGCGGCGGTGTGGTCGTGGTCGCCGGTGTCGCCTACGGCGCAGGGCTGCTGATGAACCACTCCGACGTGCCCAAGGGCACCACCGTGCTCGGCGTCGACATCGGCGGCGGCACCCGCGACGACGCCGTCAAGAAGCTCGACGACGCCTTCGGCAGCCGGGTGAACAAGCCGCTGAAGCTGTCGGTCGGCGGCAGGACGGTCGCCCTCACGCCGGACCAGGCGGGCCTGCAGTTCGACACACAGGCCACGGTCGGCGCGGCCGCCAAGAGCGACTACAACCCGGTCTCCGTGATCGGCTCGCTCTTCGGCCAGAAGCGGGTCGTCGAGCCGGTCATGCCGGTCGACGAGGAGAAGCTCCAGGCGGCCCTGCAGCAGGCGGGAGGCGGCTCCGGCTCGGTCACCGAGGGCGGCATCACCTTCGAGGCCGGCAAGGCCGTCGCCGTCTACGGCAAGGCGGGCAAGGCCATCGACGCGACGCAGTCGGCGCAGGCGGTCGTGCAGGCGTACCGCACGACGGTGGAGACGGACACGGCGACCCCGGTGGCCGTACCGACCACCACCAAGCAGCCGACGGTCTCGAACGCCGAGGTCGACCGGGAGATGAAGGCCTTCGCCGAGCCGGCGATGTCGGCCCGGGTGAAGGTGGAGACGGACCCGGCGCACGTGGTGCTGATGAGCCCCGAGAAGTCGCTGTGGAAGTTCCTCAGGGTGACCGCGGTCAACGGCAAGCTGGTCGACAAGCCCGACCTGACCGCCCTGCAGGGGCTCTACGGCCAGGCGTTCGACCATGTGCTGATCACCCGGGGCAACGGCAAGAAGACGCCCGTGACCCCCGAGGACGTCTACAACGCCCTGCGCCAGGCGCTGATGAGCAGGACCAACCGGGTCGCGGTCATCAGCACGACCCCGAACTAGCGCGCGGCGCACGGCCGTGCAGGGGGCGTCGGGTACACCGCCGGGCGCCCCCTTCGGGCATGTCACGCCGGACACATGACATCTGTCATCCGGCACCGAGGACCGCCGACACTGCCGGACCCCCGGGCCGGCAGGCCAGCATGGTGGGCATGACAACGACAGCGGCGCCGGCCGCCACCACGGTGGTCGGATTCGATCAGGTGAGCAAGACGTACGGCAGCACACGGGCCGTCGACGGGCTCTCGCTCCGGCTGCACCCGGGCGAGACCGTGGCCCTGCTGGGGCCGAACGGGGCCGGCAAGTCGACCACCCTCGATCTGCTGCTCGGCCTCAAGCGCCCCGACACCGGCACGGTCACCGTGTTCGGCACCAGCCCGCGCGAGGCGATCGTCGCCGGGCGCGTCGGCGCCATGCTGCAGAGCGGCGGACTGATGGACGAGGTCACGGTCACCGAGCTGGTGAAGCTGGCCTGCTCCCTGCACCCGAAGCCGTACAAGGTGACCGACGTGCTCGCCCGGGCGGGCGTCACCCAGATCGCCGACCGCAAGGTCAACAAGCTCTCCGGCGGCCAGGCCCAGCGCGTCCGCTTCGCCCTCGCCACCGCCGGCGACAGCGACCTGATCGTCCTGGACGAGCCGACCACCGGCATGGACGTCTCCGCCCGCCAGGCCTTCTGGGCCACCATGCGCGAGCAGGCCGACCAGGGCCGCACGGTCCTGTTCGCCACCCACTACCTCGAAGAGGCCGACGCCATCGCGGACCGCGTCCTGGTCCTGCACCGGGGCCGGCTGCTGGCCGACGGCACCGCCGCCGAGATCAAGGCCAAGGCGGGCGCCCGCCGGGTCTCCTTCGACCTGGAGGGCGAGATCGACGAGGCGGCCCTGCGCGCCCTGCCCTTCCTCACCTCCGTGGACGTGTCGGGCCAGACCGTCCGCATCCAGTCCACCGACGCCGACGCCACCGTCCACGCCCTCTACGGCCTCGGCGTCTACCCCCGCAACCTCGAAGTCGCCGGCCTCGGTCTGGAGCAGGCCTTCGTCGCCATCACGGAGGCCGAGGAGGCCAAGCAGTCATGAACAGCCTGATCAAACTGGAACTCACCCGCGCCCTGCGCAACCGCAGGTTCCTGTTCTTCTCGGTGATCTACCCGTCAGTGATCTTCCTGCTGGTCTCCAACCAGACGGGCAAGGTCGACGGCACCGGTCTGAGCGTCGCGAAGTACATCATGGTCTCCATGGCCTCCTTCGGCGCCCTGACCGCCGTCCTGATGGGCAACAGCGAGCGCATCGCCAAGGAGCGGGAGGGCGGCTGGGTACGGCAGTTGCGCCTGACCACGCTGCCCGGACGCGGGTACGTCCTCGCCAAGACCGCCAGCGCCGCCGTGGTCAGCCTGCCGTCCATCGTGGTGGTCTTCCTCGTCGCCGCCGCCGTGAAGGACGTACGGCTGGACGTCTGGCAGTGGGTCGCGCTGACCGGCGCGATCTGGGCCGGCAGCCTGGTCTTCGCCGCGCTCGGCGTCGCCCTCGGCTACGTCGCCTCCGGGGACGCCGTCCGTCCCATCACGATGATCATCTACTTCGGTCTGTCGATCCTCGGCGGCCTGTGGATGCCGTCCTCCTCGTTCCCGTCCTGGCTCCAGGACATCGCGAAGTGGCTGCCCACGCACGCGTACGCTGCCCTGGGACGGGCGATCGAACAGAGCCAGGCACCGCACGCCACCGACGTCGCCGTCCTCGTCGTCTACTTCGTCCTCTTCGCGGGTGGCGCGGCCTGGCTGTACCGGAAGGACACGCTGAAGGCGTGAGCACGATGACGGACGAACTGAGGCCCGACGACGAAGCCCGGGCGGAGCGGCTGATGCGGATCGGGCAGTCGCCGCGCAACGCGCGCGAGGCGGTGCGCAAGCTGGTGTGGGTCCTGCCCTGGCTGGTGTTCCTCGGTTCGCCCGTGGACGACCTGGTGTCCGGCCACCACACCACCTCGACCACGGTCGCCGGCTGGGTGGGCCTGGTGGCGTTCGTCGGGACCTACCTGGCCGTCGTCTTCCGCTCCATGGGCCGGCCCTTCTCCGGCCGGCTCCTCGCCGCCCTGGTCGCCGTGCTGTGGGTGCTCGCGGTCGTGCTGGCCTTCGGCCTCGGCAGCTCCTGGCTCGGTCTGTTCGTGTACGTCTCCGTCACCTGCGGGGTGACCCTCCCGCTGCGGGCCGCGTACTGGACGATCCCGCTGACCACCGCCGCCATGATGCTGGCGGGATGGCGCGACCACGACCTGAACGACGCCTGGGGCCTGTTCCTGGTGGTGCTGCTGGTGGGCTACTCCATGTCGGGCGTACGGCAGCTCGTGCGCACCACCGTCGAGTTGCGCAAGGCCCGCGCCACCGTCGCCCAGCTCGCCGCCAACGAGGAGCGGCTGCGTCTCGCCCGGGACCTGCACGACCTGCTCGGCCACTCGCTCTCCCTGATCACCCTCAAGAGCGAGCTGGCCGGCCGGATGCTCCCCGGCCACCCCGACAAGGCGGCCCAGCAGGTCGCCGACATCGAACAGGTCAGCCGGCAGGCCCTGGTCGACGTCCGTGAGGCCGTCACCGGTTACCGGCGCCCCCGCCTGGCCGCCGAACTCGCCGGTTCCCAGGTCGCCCTGGCCGCCGCCGGCGTCACCGCCCAGGTGCCCGCCGAACCGGACCTCACCGGTGTCCCCGAGGACCGCGAGTCCGCCCTCGCCTGGGCGCTGCGCGAGGCGATCACCAACGTCGTACGGCACAGCGGCGCCCAGCGCTGCGTGGTGGAGCTGGTGCACCGGCAGACCCTGGACGGCCCGGTCCTCGAACTCTCCGTCGAGGACAACGGTTCGGGCGGTTCCGGCACGGGCCCTGGCAACGGCCTGACCGGTCTGACCGAACGGCTGGAGAAGGCCGGGGGCACCCTGGAGGCGGGCCGGGTCCGGCACGGTTTCCGGCTGGTCGCCCGCGTCCCCACGTCTTCACGGTCACCCCGGTGGACGTAGGATCCGGGGCATGAGCAGTACGATCAAGGTTCTCCTCGCCGAGGACCAGTCGATGGTCCGCGAGGCTCTGGCCGCTCTGCTCGGCCTTGAGGACGACATCGAGGTCGTCGCCCAAGTCGCCCGCGGGGACCAGGTGTTGGCCGCGGTACGCGAACACGGCGTGGACGTGGCGCTGCTCGACATCGAGATGCCCGGCTGCACCGGCATAGAGGCGGCGGCCCAGGTGCACCGCGAACTGCCCGCCGTGAAGCTGGTCGTCCTCACCACCTTCGGCCGGCCCGGCTATCTGCGCAGCGCCATGGAGGCGGGCGCCGACGCCTTCCTGGTCAAGGACGCCCCGGCCGCCCAGCTCGCCGCCGCGATCCGCACGGTCCTGTCCGGCGAGCGGGTCATCGACCCCACCCTGGCCGCCGCCGCCCTCGCCGAGGGGGCCAACCCGCTCACCGACCGCGAACGCGAGGTGCTGCGCGCGGCGGCGGACGGCTCCACCAACGCCGAGCTGGCCAAGGCCCTCCACCTGTCCCAGGGCACGGTCCGCAACTACCTGTCGACGGCGATCCAGAAGCTCGCGGTACGCAACAGGGCCGAGGCGGTACGCATCGCGCGGGAGAAGGGCTGGCTGTAGGCCCCGCGGAACACTCAGTTCAGCAGGGACCGGGCTTCCGAGGCCTCCCCCCGCACCCGCTCGGCCAGCGCCGGATCCACCACCTCGACCAGATCGGCGTACGCCTCCATCTCCACCGCCCCCTCGACGAACTCACCGCGCCGCACCAGGAGCCGCGCCCGCTCATAGCGCAACCGGGCCGGGTGCGAGGGCAGCAGCAGCGCCAGCTCCACGGCCCACAGCCCCACGTCCGACCGCTCCGGCCGGGCCGTGGCCCACGCGCCGATGTTGTTCAGGATGCGCCGTACGACGTCCAGCGGGTCCGCCGGCACCAGCATCCCCGGATCCAGCGGAGCGCCCGTCGCCCCGGCCACCAGCAGCTCCGCGTCGGCGCCGGTCAGCACCCGGCCGCCGTCGAACGGGTCCGCGAGCACCTGTTCCCGCGCCTCGCCGAACCCGACCACGAAGTGCCCCGGCAGTGCCACCCCGTACACCGGAGCGCCGGCCCGCCGGGCCACCTCGATCCACACCACGGACAGCAGGATCGGCAGCCCCCGCCGCCGTATCAGCACGTCGTGCAGCAGCGAGGACTCCAGCCGCTGGTAGTCCGCGGCCGAGCCGTGGAAGCCGTACCACTCGCCGAGCAGCTCGCACAGGGCCGACGCCCAGGCCCGCGGGCCGCCCGGCCGGTACGGCAGCTGCCCGGCCAGCCGGTCCAGCTCCATCTGCGCGGCGTCCATGCCCGCCTCGTCCAGCGTGCCGTCCGCCTGCGCGGCCAGCAGCAGGCACAGCGCCGACAGGTCGGGCCGCCCGGAGCGCGCCTCCTCGGCGAACCGCTGCCGCAGCTCGGCGGAGCGTTCCGGCGGCGGGGGACAGGGGGAACGCATGGTCACTCCGATCCGCGCGGCCGGCCGCCGGGCACAGCGGCGGCACCGGCGCCCGGCTCGCGGTAGTGGTGGTACGCGTGGTGCGCGCCGAACCCCGTCCGCGCGTACAGCGCCCGCGCCCCCTCGTTGTCCTCCTCGACCTGCAGCCACGCGGCCGAGGCGCCCTCGTCCAGCGCCCGCCGGGCCAGCGCGGCCATCACCTCGGTGGCAAGCCCCCGGCGCCGCTGCCCGGGATCCACCTCGACGGCGGCGAACCCGGCCCAGCGCCCGTCCACGACACACCGCCCGATCGCCGCCGGCGCCTCACCGCCCGCGCCGGGCACGGTCGCGAACCACACCGAGGGCCCGCCGTTCAGCACCCGCAGGGCCACCTCGCTCACCCCCTTGCGCCGGTACCGCGCGAGCCACGCCTCGTCCGCCGTCCGGGACAGCAGCACCCCGCCGCCCTCCGCCAGGTCCGCGACCGGCGCCAGAGCGCCGATCCACAGCTCGGCGGTCACCTCACGCACCCAGCCGCGCCGCTCCAGCTCCGCGCAGAGCCGGTCCTGCGCGCCCTCGGCTCCGGTCGCGGTCTGCACGTAGGCGGGCAGGCCACGCTCGCCGTACCAGCGTCGTACGGCCACCAGCGCCGCGTCGAGCGGAAGACCCGGATCACCGAGCGGCAGCACACTGTTCGCCCGCCGTGTAAACCCCGCCCGTCGCCCGGCCACCGCCCCCCACGGACGCGCTTCGCGCGGCACCTTCTGCACTGCCGCCCTGAGTTCCCACTCGCCGAGCCGCTCGCTCTCCAGCGGGGGCCAGGCGCGCGAGGCGACGCGGGCCAGCTCCGGGTAGGACGCGGCCGGGCCGCGGCGCCGGGCCGGCGCGGCCGGCACCACCTTGCCCGCGACCAGCGCGGACTCGGCGATCCGGACGCTCTCCCCGCCCCGCCGTGTGATCAGCAGCACGCCGTCGTCCCATGATGTGAGAACACCGACCGTGTCGGTGAACTTCTCTCCCGCGCTTCCAGCGTCGCTCAAGCGTCGTACGGAGACCCGTTTGCCCACGTCAGCGGCGGTGATACGGACCTCGAAGCGCCCACCGGCCGAGATTTCCACAGGTCAGTTCACCCCTCCTGTTCGGATCTTGCCCCGGAACGGAGATACTAGGGGCGGGCATCGACGACGCCGCGCTCCCGCGCGCCAGGCGGCGGAGCCTGCGGAGGCCCGCCAGCGCCCTATCGAGGAGGAACGACAGCGTGACCTACGTCATCGCGCAGCCTTGTGTCGACGTCAAGGACAAGGCGTGCATCGAGGAGTGCCCGGTCGACTGCATCTACGAGGGCCAGCGGTCCTTGTACATCCACCCGGACGAATGCGTCGACTGTGGTGCCTGTGAGCCGGTCTGCCCGGTCGAGGCGATCTTCTACGAGGACGACACTCCGGAGGAGTGGAAGGACTACTACAAGGCGAACGTCGAGTTCTTCGACGAGCTGGGCTCCCCCGGCGGCGCCAGCAAGCTGGGTCTCATCGAGCGGGACCACCCCTTCATCGCCGCGCTGCCGCCGCAGGCCGAGTAGCCACGCGGGCGGCCCGCACTCCCCCACTCTCGGCTCCGCTCGAGCGGGGGGACCCCCAGCGCCGCCTCGGTCCCGTACGGCCCGATCGACCTCGATCACCGTACGGGGCCGAGGCGTTCGCCGTACGAGGGCCTCGTGCCGTACCAGAAAGTGAGCCAGATCCCGTGTCAGCAGTCTCCGACCGCCTGCCCACCTTCCCCTGGGACAGGCTGGAGCCGTACAAGAAGACGGCCGCGGCGCACCCGGACGGCATCGTCGACCTCTCGGTCGGCACCCCGGTCGACCCGGTCCCCGAACTGATCCAGAAGGCGCTGATCGACGCGGCCGACTCGCCGGGCTACCCGACGGTCTGGGGCACCCCGGCCATGCGCGACGCGATCACCGGCTGGCTGGAGCGCCGCCTGGGCGCCCGCGAGGTCACCCACCGCCATGTGCTGCCGGTAGTCGGCTCCAAGGAACTGGTGGCCTGGCTCCCCACCCAGCTGGGCCTCGGCCCCGGCGACAGGGTCGCCTACCCGCGTCTGGCCTACCCGACCTACGAGGTCGGCGCCCGCCTCGCCCGTGCCGCGTACGAGGTCTACGACGACCCGCGCGACCTGGACCCGGAGGGCCTGCGGCTGCTCTGGCTGAACACGCCGTCCAACCCCACCGGCCGGGTGCTGGGCAAGGACGAGCTGACCGGGATCGTCGCCTGGGCCCGCGCCCACGGCGTCCTGCTGGTCTCCGACGAGTGCTACCTGGAGCTGGGCTGGGAGGCCGACCCGGTCTCGGTGCTGCACCCCGAGGTCAACGGCGGCTCCTACGACGGCATCCTGGCCGTCCACTCGCTGTCCAAGCGCTCCAACCTGGCGGGCTACCGCGCGGCCTTCGTGGCCGGCGACCCGGCCGTCCTCGGGCCGCTCCTGCAGATCCGCAAGCACGGCGGCATGATGACCTCGGCACCCACCCAGGCGGCGGTCGTGGCCGCCCTCGGTGACGACGCCCACGTCCAGGAACAGCGCGAGCGCTACGCGGCCCGGCGTACGGCCCTGCGCGCGGCGCTGCTCGGCCACGGGTTCCGCATCGAGCACAGCGAGGCGAGCCTGTACCTGTGGTCCACCCGTGACGAGCCCTGCTGGGACACCGTCGCCCACCTGGCCGACCTGGGCATCCTCGTCGCACCCGGCGACTTCTACGGCCCGGCGGGCGCGAACTTCGTGCGGGTGGCCCTGACGGCTACGGACGAGCGGGTGGCGGCGGCGGTGGCCCGCCTGCGCTGACCGCCCGCACCGCGCCGCCAGGACGGGGAGGCGGACAGGAAGACGGGGCCCAGGGAACACCCTGGACCCCGTCAACGGTCACAGCCGGACCAGCCGGACCTAGCCGAGCGGAAGTCCCTTGCCCGGCAGCGACGACGTGGGCACGCCCTGAGTGAGGGAACCACCCGCGGGCAGCCCGCCCTTGGTCGCGGAGGCCGCGGTGTCGCCCAGGACGCTCCCGGCCGCCCCCGTCGCCTCACCGGCGGTCTTCTGCACGGCCGGCGCCGCCGTCTTCACGGCCTTGCCACCGGTCTTGGTCGCGGCCGGCACCGCCTGCTTGACGGCCTTGCTGCCCGCCTCGCTCGCCAGCCCGGTGACGTGCTGGGTGGCTCCGTCGACGGTGTTGCCGACCTGTGCCCCGTCCAGCGCGGACAGACCGCCCAGGTTCGGAGTGGCGGCCGGCAGGTTCGTGGCCGCTCCGGCAGAGCCGGCCGCACCGACCCCGGCGGCCGCTCCTGCTGCGACAATCAGCGCGGCACGGGCGATCCGGCGGGTCAGGGGGAGGGACATGATGCTCCTTCGCGGAAGGGGAACGATGAACTGATCGTCCGGTCTCGGACGCAGTGACTACCGCTCGAAGCCCGCGAAGGTTGCGGAGGCCAAAGGTAAAGAGTTGATAACGCATCGCATTATCTGCTGTGGATAAAACCGGCATAAAGCACCTGCCGGAAACCGTGCAGAATCCTTACCGCCCCCTGTTTCCAAGGGGTTCCCGCGGCGTCGGAACGACCCCGGGACAAGCCTGCCCACGCTGCGGGCCGGTGCACCCGACATGACCCCCGCGAGTGACCCCTCGTACTACTGCCCGGTCAGGATCCGAACGGTCCCCGTGTCCCCGGCCGCACCGCCCGCACGCCACTGGCTGTCCGTGCTGCCTGCCGCCCACTCCCGCCCGGCGTAGGACACCCGCTGGATGTGCAGCGCCGAGGCGTTGGCCACCGCCCAGTGCGCCAGCTGCCAGCCCCGCTCCCGCTCGCCGCGCCCCGCCACGTCCTTCCGTCGGCCCCGGGGCACGGGTACGGTCACCGTCCGCCCGTGCGCCGTCGCGGTCACGCTCGGCGTCGGCGAGGGGGACCGGACGGGTACGCCGCTCACCTCCGCGCCGGTCTCCTGCAGCGCGTCACGGCCGAAGTCCCGCACCAGCGCCGCCCGCACCGCGTCCGGACCCGTCGCGGCGGCCGTGGTCGCCGGGCGCCCGTCGCAGGTCAGCGTGGCCGCCGCCCGGCCGGTCAGCGCGGCGGCCAGCAGCGTGGCATCCGGCTCGTGCTTGGCGTACGCCTCGGGGTAGCCGCTGCGCTGCACGCGCTGCGCGGCCACGGTGAGCGGGAGGGCCGAGTAGTCGGGCACCCTGGCCAGATGCGCGTAGAAGATGCCCGCCGCGTACGAGGGGTCCATGATCTGCTGCGCGGTGCCCCAGCCCTGTGAGGGCCGCTGCTGGAACAGGCCCAGCGAATCCCGGTCCCCGTGCTCGATGTTGCGCAGCTCCGACTCCTGCAGCGCGGTCGCCAGCGCGATGGCCACCGCCCGCTCGGACATCCCGCGGTCGGTGCCGACGGCGGCGATCGTCGCCGCGTTCACCGCCTGCTCGGGCGTGAACTCGTACGCCGCCCCGTCACCCGTCCCGGAGACCACCTTGCATCCCGGCGCGCCCCCGCCCCCGGTGACGTACTGCACCACCAGGTAGGCGGCGACGGCGGACAGGACCAGGAGGGCGGCGCCGAAACGGAGGAGACGTCCGCGACGCTTGCGAGAAGTGGGTGACGGCTCTGGCACGCGTACAAGGTACTGGAGAGACGACAGGGCCTGTCGCGGGGCTAGGGTCGAGGTCATGGCCGACACCGACACCTCGCTTGACCTCACCCTGGACGCCGCCGCGCTCACCGCGCGGCTGGTCGACTTCGCCTCCGAGAGCGGCACCGAGAAGCCCCTCGCGGACGCGATCGAGAGCGCGCTGCGCGCCCTGCCGCACCTGACCGTGGACCGGTACGGCAACAACGTGGTCGCCCGGACGAACCTGGGCCGTGCCGAGCGCGTGATCCTGGCCGGCCACATCGACACCGTCCCCATCGCCGGCAACGTCCCTTCGCGGCTGGACGAGGACGGCGTCCTGTGGGGGTGCGGCACCTGCGACATGAAGTCGGGCGTCGCGGTGCAGCTGCGCATCGCGGCCACCGTGCCCGCCCCCAACCGCGACCTCACCTTCGTCTTCTACGACAACGAGGAGGTCGACGCCGAACTGAACGGCCTCAAGCACGTCGCCGAGGCCCACCCCGACTGGCTGGAGGGCGACTTCGCGGTCCTGCTGGAGCCCTCCGACGGCGAGGTCGAGGGCGGCTGCCAGGGCACCCTGCGGGTCCTGCTGAAGACCGAGGGCGAACGGGCCCACTCGGCGCGCGGCTGGATGGGCTCCAACGCGATCCACGCCGCCGCCCCGATCCTGGCCCGCCTGGCCGCGTACGAGCCCCGCTACCCGGTCATCGACGGCCTGGAGTACCGCGAGGGCCTGAACGCGGTGGGCATCTCGGGCGGAGTGGCCGGCAACGTCATCCCCGACGAGTGCGTGGTGACCGTCAACTTCCGCTACGCCCCCGACCGCTCCGAGGAGGAGGCCGTCGCGCACGTCCGCGAGGTCTTCGCGGACTGCGGGGTGAAGGAGTTCGTCGTCGTCGACCACAGCCCCGGCGCGCTGCCCGGCCTGTCCCACCCGGCGGCGGCCGCCTTCATGGAGGCGGTGGGCGGCACCGCCCGGCCCAAGTACGGCTGGACGGACGTCTCCCGCTTCGCCGCCCTCGGCACCCCCGCCGTCAACTACGGCCCCGGCAACCCGCTCTTGGCGCACAAGCGGGATGAACGAGTCGAAACGGACAAGGTGCTGGCGGGTGAGGAACGCCTGCGGGCCTGGCTCACGCGCTGACGTCCCGCACGGCGCTCCACGGCGGACATGCGTACGTCCCCCCTCCGTAACCCGCGTGGATCTACGCTGAGGCAGGAACGCCCGCAAGCGGAGGGAGCGCAACATGCCTACCGGTAACCCCGAGGGGAAGAAGCAGCCGCCGGACGAGCAGCGGCTGGGGCCGGTCCTCCGACGGCGGGGCGCCGTCACGGCGAGCACCACGGACCAGCGGCTGCTGGACGCCGGGGGCCCCTCGGACTGGGTGCACACCGACCCCTGGCGGGTCCTGCGCATCCAGTCGGAGTTCATCGAGGGCTTCGGCACGCTGGCCGAACTCCCGCCCGCCATCAGTGTGTTCGGCTCGGCGCGTACGCCGGTGGACTCGGCGGAGTACGACGCCGGCGTCCGCCTCGGCCGAGGCCTGGTGGAGGCGGGCTGGGCCGTGATCACCGGCGGCGGGCCGGGCGCCATGGAGGCGGCCAACAAGGGTGCCTGCGAGGCGGGCGGCACCTCCGTGGGCCTCGGCATCGAGCTGCCCTTCGAGCAGGGGCTCAACCCCTACGTCGACATCGGCCTCAACTTCCGCTACTTCTTCGTCCGCAAGATGATGTTCGTCAAGTACGCGCAGGGCTTCGTGGTCCTGCCGGGCGGCCTCGGCACCCTGGACGAATTCTTCGAGGCCCTGACGCTCGTGCAGACCCAGAAGGTCACCCGCTTCCCCATCGTCCTGTTCGGCACCGAGTACTGGGGCGGCCTGGTCGACTGGCTGAAGAACACGCTGGTGGCCCAGGGCAAGGCGGCGGAGAAGGACCTGCTGCTCTTCCACGTCACGGACGAGGTGGACGAGGCGGTGGCACTGGTGTCCAAGGAAGCGGCGCGCTAGAAGGTGTGGTCCAGGGGGGCGGGAGCCCCCCTGGGCCCCGGGCCCCGGGAGACCTACGCGAGCCCCCGGCGGGCGACGGCCGGCGGACGGCGCCCGGCGATGGCCGCCACCATCTCCAGCACCTGCCGGGTCTCCGCGACCTCGTGCACCCGGTACACCTGAGCCCCCAGCCACGCCGACACCGCCGTCGTGGCCAGGGTCCCGATCAGCCGCTCCTTCACCGGCCGGTCCAGGGTCTCGCCCACGAAGTCCTTGTTGGACAGGGAGACGAGCACCGGCCACCCGGTGGCGACCATCTCGCCCAGCCGCCGTGTCGCCTCCAGACTGTGCCGGGTGTTCTTCCCGAAGTCGTGCCCGGGATCGATCAGCACCGACTCCCGGGGGACCCCGAGCCCGACCGCCCGCTCGGCCAGCCCCACGGTCACCTCCAGGATGTCCGCCATGACGTCGTCGTACGTCACCCGGTGCGGCCGGGTCCGCGGCTCGGCCCCGCCGGCGTGCGTGCACACCAGCCCCGCCCCGAACCGCGCGGCGACCTCGGCCAGCTCCGGATCCACCCCGCCCCAGGCGTCGTTCAGCAGATCGGCGCCCGCCTCGCACACCGCCGCCCCGACCCCGGCCCGCCAGGTGTCCACGCTGATGACCAGGTCCGGGAACCGGCGCCGTACCTCCGCCACGAAGCCGACCGTGCGCCGCGCCTCCTCCTCGGCCGAGACCTCTTCCCCGGGCCCCGCCTTCACCCCGCCGATGTCGACGATCGCGGCGCCCTCGGCCACCGCCCGCTCCACGCGTGCGAGCGCCGGCTCGTCGCGGAACGTGGCCCCCTGGTCGTAGAAGGAGTCCGGCGTCCGGTTCACGATCGCCATGACCACCGGCTCGTGCGGCCCGAATTCCCGCCTGCCCAGTCTGAGCATCCGCTGTGACCTCTCCTGGTGCGTCCCGCAGTACGGTCGCCTGCGACCCCGACTGTCAGACTCGCATGGCACGATCGGAGCCGGATACTTTCGACAGCGTGCGCACCGAGCACACCGTGCCGCGGCAGACCGTGCGGCACACCGAGCGTGGGGACCCTCAGCGATGGTTATGTTCTTGTTCCTGGTCGTCGCGCTCGCCGTCGTGGTGGCCGCGGTGACACTCGCCGTGGTGGGCGGCGGCGAGAGCGGTCCGTTGCCGGAGGCGGCGCCGGAGCGGCTGCACGACCCGCTGCCCCCGGACCGCCCCGTCGGCCGGGCGGACGTGGAGAGCCTGCGCTTCCCGCTGGCCGCGCGCGGCTACCGCATGGCCGACGTCGACGACGCCCTCGGCCGCCTCGGCGCCGAACTCGCCGAGCGGGACGCCCGCATCGCGGACCTGGAGTCCGCGCTGGCCGGCGCCCAGGCCGCCGCGCACGCCCGCACCGAGCGGCCCGGACCGGAGGACCAGCGGTGAGCGACGGTGCCGCCCTCGCCGGGGCCGACGGCGTGCTGCGCTGCCCCTGGGCCCTGTCCACCCCGGACTACGTGTCGTACCACGACGAGGAGTGGGGCCGCCCGGTCCACGGCGACGACGCCCTCTTCGAGCGGGTCAGCCTGGAGGCCTTCCAGTCCGGCCTGTCCTGGATCACCATCCTGCGCCGCCGCCCGGGCTTCCGCGCCGCCTTCGCCGGCTTCCGGATCCAGAAGGTCGCGGCCTTCACCGACGAGGACCGCGACCGGCTGCTCGCCGACCCCGGCATCATCCGCAACCGCGCCAAGATCGACGCGACCCTGGCCAACGCGCGGGTGCTCGCCGACTGGGCCCCGGGCGAGCTGGACGAGCTGATCTGGTCGCACGCCCCCGACCCGGCGGGCCGCCCGGTGCCGAGGACCCTGGCCGACGTGCCCGCGGTCACCCCGCAGTCCACGGCCCTGTCGAAGGCCCTGAAGAAGCGCGGTCTGCGGTTCGTCGGTCCGACGACGGCGTACGCGCTGATGCAGGCGTGCGGGCTGGTCGACGACCACCTGGAGCAGTGCGTCGGCAGAACCGGCCCGCGCGGCGCCTGAGAACGGCCCGCTCGGGGAAGGGTCAGCGGCCCAGGTACTTCGGCTTCTCCTTGTTGACGAAGGACTGGACGGCGATGGCGTGGTCCTCGGACCGCCCCGCGCGGGTCTGCAGCTCGTCCTCCTTCTGCAGCGTCTCCTCCAGGGAGTGCGTCAGCCCGTAGGCCACCGCCTCCTTGAGCGCCGCGTACGCCACCGTCGGCCCCTCGGCCAGCGCCCGGGCCACCTTCTCGGCCTCGGCGCGCAGCTCGGCCGAGGGCACCACACGGTTGGCGATCCCCAGCTCGTGGGCGTCCTGGGCGCTGATGCTGCGCGGGAAGAGCAGCAGGTCGGCCGCCCGGGCCGGGCCGACCACCCGGGGCAGCGTCCACGAGACACCCGAGTCGGCGGTCAGCGCGACCCCGGCGAACGAGGTGTTGAAGGCCGCCGTGTCCGCCACCACCCGGTAGTCCGCGGCGAGCGCGAAACCGAAGCCGGCCCCGGCCGCGACCCCGTTCACCGCGGCGACCACCGGCTTCGCCGCCCCGGCCAGGGCCCGCACGATCGGGTTGTAGTGCTCCACCACCGTGCTCATCGTGTGCCGCGACCCGGTCTCCCGGTCGGCGGCCAGCAGCCCGATGTGCTCCTTGAGGTCCTGGCCCACGCAGAACGCCCGGTCGCCGGCCGCGGTCAGCAGCACCGCCCGTACGGCGGTGTCGCCGGCCGCGGACTCGACCGCCTCCCGGAGGGCGACCTTGGTCGCGATGTTCAGCGCGTTCATCGCCTCCGGGCGGTTCAGCGTGATCGTCGCGAGCCCGTCGCTCACCTCGTAGAGCACGGTGTCGGCCATGGCGTATCCCCTCCGGTGTCGCGGCTCCGACGTACCGCTCGGTACGCCGTTGTCTGAAGGACAGCATGGCGGAGATCGCCGCCCGGGGACCGGACCCGACGTGTGACCTGCGTCAAAGATTGCCGCTCCGGGTGCGGCCGGCCAGGGTCGGTGCGGCGACGCAGTATCGCAGTCACATCGCCGAATTGAGTGGTTTTGCTCGCGCGCGTTGCCCAAGCGATGCCTTCTGATGTTGGTCATCGGGTCCTGAGATGCGGGATAATGGCTGGGAAGCAATGTGTTCGATGCCGGTGTCGCGTGTCCTGTCGGACCGCGCATGCCCTCCAGGGCCGTCGGCTGACGTTGAGCTGGGTTTCAGGAAGGGGAACGAGCATGGCGGCCATGAAGCCGCGAACGGGTGATGGCCCGCTCGAGGTGACCAAGGAGGGGCGGGGCATCGTCATGCGCGTTCCGCTCGAAGGCGGCGGTCGGCTCGTCGTCGAGCTGACCCCTGACGAGGCCGAGGCGCTTGGCGACGCCCTCAAGAAGGTCGTCGTCTGACGCACCGGCGATCCCAACCTTCCGGCCGCCCCGGTACCGCACGCGGTACCGGGGCGGTTGCCTTCCCGGACCGGCGCCGCGGGCCCCGGGTCAGCGCTTGACGGCGCACAGCAGGCCGTCGCCCACCGGCAGCAGCGACGTCACCAGTTCCTGGCTCTCCCGGACCGTGCGCAGCAGCTCGCGCAGCCGCAGCACCTCGGTCGGCTGCGGCCCCGAGTCGATCGTGCGGCCGTGCGCGAAGACCCCCTCGAAGACCACCAGACCGCCCGGACGCAGCAGGCGCAACGATTCAGCGAGGTAGTCCAGGTACTCCAGACGGTCGCCGTCGCAGAAGACGAGGTCGTACCCGGCGTCCGCGAGCCGGGGCAGCACCTCCAGGGCGCGCCCCGGGATGAATCGGGCCCGGTTGCTGGCGAACCCGCAGGCCCGGAAGGCCTGCCGGGCGAACTGCTGGTGCTCCGGCTCCGGGTCGACGGTGGTCAGCACGCCGTCCGGGCGCATGCCGTGCAGCAGATGGAGGCCGGACACCCCGGTACCGGTGCCGATCTCCGCCACCGCCTTCGCTTCCACGGTGGCGGCGAGCAACCCCAGCGCGGCGCCCGTGCCGGGCGACACCGAGCGCAGCCCTGCCTCGCGGGCCCGGTCGCGGGCCCAGCGCAGCGCTTCGTCCTCGGCGACAAAGGCGTCGGCGAACGCCCAGCTCGTCTGCCGGTTGGCGGTAATGACCCTCTCCCGTCCCCTGGTTGCCTGGGCGTGACTGTATCCGTTGGCGTCGGGAACCCGCAGATGGGACCGGGCGTTAAAAGGAGTGGCCCGGCAGTGGGGACACCATGGGCCAGAATCAAATTCTCGTAAAACCGCTTATCCGGAGCTAACGGGCGAGGTGGCTATGGTAGGGGCTCCACTGGACACCACCAGAGCCGACAGGGGAGGTGCGGCCGCACCTGTGGATCGGGGAGGAGTGCTGCGGCGCTTCCTCGGGTCGGCGGGCAGGCCGAAATCCGTGAACAACATCGCTGACCACAGCCACGCCGCCACCGGCTTCGCCGCGGGCGACCCCCAGACCGCGACCTTCTCCACCGACGCGGACGGGCAGGCGTGGACTCCGCCCACGTGGGAGGAGATCGTCAGCACGCACAGCGGCCGGGTCTACCGGCTGGCGTACCGCCTCACGGGCAACCAGCACGACGCCGAGGACCTCACGCAGGAGGTCTTCGTCCGTGTCTTCCGTTCCCTGTCGACGTACACGCCGGGCACCTTCGAGGGCTGGCTGCACCGCATCACGACCAACCTCTTCCTGGACATGGTCCGGCGCAAGCAGCGCATCCGGTTCGACGCGCTCGGGGAGGACGCGGCCGAGCGCCTGCCCAGCCGCGAACCCACTCCGCAGCAGGTCTTCAACGACGCCCACTTCGACGCGGACGTCCAGCAGGCCCTCGACACCCTCGCGCCGGAGTTCCGCGCCGCGGTCGTCCTGTGCGACATCGAGGGACTGTCGTACGAGGAGATCGCCGCCACCCTCGGTGTGAAGCTCGGCACGGTCCGCTCGCGCATCCACCGCGGCCGCTCCCAGCTGCGCAAGGCCCTCGCCCACCGCGCGCCCCAGGCCAGGACCGCCGAGCGCCGGTCCTTCGTGCCCCGCATTCCCGCACTGGGAGGAGGGGGCGCGACCGCGTGAGTGGATCACGGCCGAAACCTGCCGGGCGACAACTGGCAGAGCAGCACCTGGGAGACCGCCTCTCCGCCCTGGTGGACGGAGAGCTCGGTCATGAGTCGCGCGAACGCGTCCTCGCCCACCTGGCCACCTGTGCCCGGTGCAAGGCGGAGGCGGACGCCCAGCGCCGGCTGAAGAACGTCTTCGCGGAAGCGGCGCCCCCGCCGCCCTCCGAGAGCTTCCTGGCCCGCCTCCAGGGGCTTCCCGGGGGAGGTGACCTCGACGGCGGTGGCACGCCGCTCGACGGGGGAGGGTTCTCCGGACGGGGGGCCGACGCCGGCGTCTTCGACGTGAACCGCGGCGACCGTTTCGAGTTCGGCTACGTCCCCGCCGGCCCGCACACCGCGCCGGAGGACCGTGGTTTCCGTATCCACCCCGTCGGCCGTCCGGACGCCGACCGGTCCGCCTCGCGCGGCCTCAGGTTCGCGTTCGTCGCCGCCGGGGCGGTGTCGCTGGCCGCGGTCGCCCTCGGCGGTGTGACCACCGGCATCCCCACCGACACCTCGGCGGACGCGCGCGGCGGGGCCGGGGCCGGCAGCAATGTGATCCCGTCGCGTGCGGCGGGTGCGGGGGCCGCGTCGGCGGACACACAGCGCCGCCGCACGGTGGGTCCGCTGCTCGCGCAGGGCGCGGCGCTCGGCGGGGCACCGGTGGCGCCCACGTCGGTGTCGGCACCGTTGCTGCCGGGCGTACCGGCGCCGGGCGCGGGCCGGCTCCAGGACACCGCCCATGAGCTGACCACGCCGGTGATGGCCGGTGCGGCCGCCGTCTCCCCGCTGATACGTTCGCTGACCGCGACCCCGCCGTTCGCCCTCACCTCCTGGTCCACGGCCCCCGGGGTGACCGGGCCCAGCCTGCTGTCCGCGCCCGTCCCCGACCCCGCGTCCGCTCCCTCCCCCTCCTCCTCCGCCTCCCCCTCTCCGTCGGCTCCCTGACCAGCCACTGCGTCCCCGGCCGCGAACCTGGTTGAATCCGGTGAGGGCCGCGCGCCCGCGCCGGTGGTCCGGCGCGGAGCCGACGTTCCGCGGCCGGCTGTGGGGAGAGCATGGACAAGGGGAACGGTGTCCCGCCCGGGGACGGGCAGGCAGACACACCGGCGGGTCCGGAACGGGAGCCGGGGGCGGACAGCGCGGCGACACCGGCCGGGGCATCCGGTCCCCGGTCCGCTCCCCAGGACACCGACGGCGACTTCGAGCTGGCGAGGCCGGCGGGGACCGTGGACGTACCGGTGGCACCGCCCACCGGTCCGGCAGGACCTGCCGGGGGTCTGGCAGGCTCTGCCGCAGGTCCGGGAGACGCCGCTGCAGGTCCGGCGGGCTCCGCCGGGGGTCTGGCAGGCTCTGCCGCAGGTCCGGCAGGCTCTGCCGCAGGTCCGGGAGACGCCGCTGCGGGTCTGGCAGGCTCTGCCGCAGGTCCGGGAGACGCCGCTGCGGGTCTGGCAGGCTCTGCCGCAGGTCCGGCAGGCTCTGCCGCAGGTCCGGCGGGCCCCGCCGGGGGTCTGGCAGGCTCTGCCGCACCCCCGGCGGGCCCCGCCGGGGGTCTGGCAGGCTCTGCCGCAGGTCCGGGAGACGCCGCTGCAGGTCCGGCAGACTCTGCCGCAGGTCCGGCAGGCCTCGACGCAGGCCCGGCGGGCCCCGCCGGGGGTCTGGCAGGCTCTGCCGCAGGTCCGGGAGACGCCGCTGCAGGTCCGGCAGACTCTGCCGGAGGTCCGGCGGGCCTCGACGCAGGTCCGGCGGGCACCGCCGGAGGTCTGGCGGGCCCGGACGCAGGTCCGGTAGGCCCCCGCGCCGACTGCCCGAAGCCCCTGCACGACCCCGACCCCTACAGCACCCCGCCCTACGGCGGCCCGGGCCCCTGGGCGCCCGCCCCGCCCGTGCAGCACCCGGCGGCACACCCGTCGACGCCTCCCTCGTCCGCGGGGGATGCCACCCCGGCGCCTTGGCAGCGGTACGACCCCTGGGCCGTGCCGGCGCCGCTTCAGCAGACCGGGGATGCCGTGGCGGCCGAGCGGCGGCCTCGTAGCCGGTCCAGGGGGGTGCTTCTCGGCTGGGCTCTGGTGATCGCCGTGACCGCCGGGGCCGGCGGCGGGATCGCCGGTGCCTGGCTGGAGCGCAACGGCGGTCTCGGCGGCGTACAACTGCCGCGGGCCGGGAAGGTGCCCGCCGGACGGGCGCCGGACAGCGTGGCCGGGATCGCCGCCCGGGCCCTGCCCGGCGTCGTCACCCTGCACGTGGGCGGCGGTGGCGAACAGGACACCGGCACCGGTTTCGTGCTCGACACCCGGGGCCACATCCTCACCAACAACCACGTCGTCGAGTCCGCCGGGACCGGCGTCGGGATAACCGTGACGTTCAGCAGCGGCGACACCGCCAGGGCGAAGGTGATCGGCCGCGACAGCGGTTACGACCTCGCCGTCGTACAGGTCCAGGGCGTGCGCGGGCTCACGCCCATGCCCCTCGGGAACTCCGACGACGTCCACGTCGGCGACCCCGTCGTCGCCATCGGCGCCCCCTTCGACCTGGCCAACACCGTCACCTCCGGCATCATCAGCGCCAAGGAGCGGCCCGTCACCGCCGGCGGCGACAAGGGCGACGGGAGCGACGTGTCGTACGTCGACGCGCTGCAGACCGACGCCCCCATCAACCCCGGCAACTCAGGCGGCCCACTCCTCGACTCCCAGGGCCTGGTCATCGGCGTCAACTCGGACATCCGCTCGGCCGCCGACGGAACCGACAGCCAGGACGGCCAGGCGGGCTCCATCGGCCTGGGCTTCGCCATCCCGGTCAACCAGGCCCGGCGCGTCGCCGAACAGCTGATCAGCAAGGGAAAGGCCACGCACCCGGTGATCGGTGTCACCCTCGACATGAGCTACACCGGCGAGGGCGCCCGCATAGACACCCAGGGGGCGGACGGCGGCCCGGCGGTCACCAAGGGCGGCCCGGGTGACACGGCGGGCCTGAAGGCGGGCGACGTCATCACCGAGGTGGACGGCGTCGGCGTGCACTCCGCCGAGGAGCTGATCGTCAGGACCCGCGCCCACCGCCCCGGCGACCGCCTGCGTCTCACCGTCCGCGGCGACGGCGGGACGCGGGAGGTCTCGCTGGTGCTCGGAGCGTCCGACCGGAACTGACAGAAGTCTCACCTCGGGACGGTACCGATCCGACTGGTACGCCGGGTACCGTTGAGCGACCGAGGACATCGCAAGGAGCTTCAGGTGTTCAATGACATAGGGCCGCTAGAGCTGGTGACGCTCATTGTGCTCGCCGTGCTCATCTTCGGTCCGGACAAGCTCCCGAAGGTCATCCAGGACGTGACGCGCACGATCCGGAAGATCCGTGAGTTCTCGGAGAGCGCCAAGGCGGACATCCGCAGCGAACTGGGTCCCGAGTTCAAGGACTTCGAGTTCGACGACCTCAACCCGAAGGCGTTCCTGCGCAAGCAGCTGGACAACGACGAGCTGGGGCTGAAGGAGATCCGCAACGGCTTCGACCTGAAGAAGGAGATGGCCGAGATCACGGACGTCGTACAGGGCCGCGAGAGCGACACCTCCTCGCCGTCGTCCCCGT
Source organism: Streptomyces sp. NPDC006739 (assembly GCF_042869815.1). NCBI lineage: Bacteria > Bacillati > Actinomycetota > Actinomycetes > Kitasatosporales > Streptomycetaceae > Streptomyces > Streptomyces sp. NPDC006739. The sequence continues at coordinate 227,427 of NZ_JBIAGM010000001.1, read as the reverse complement.
CCTCGTCGTCCCCGTCTTCCTCGTCGTCCTCCTCTTCGTCCGGTGGGCGCATCGACATGACCAAGAAGCCGGAGGACCCCGGCAAGGACGAGCGGCCGCCCTTCGACGCGGACGCCACCTAGCCACATGGCTGCACCCACGGCGTGAACGGGCCGCCCGCGCGGCTCACGCGCCGGGCGGCTTCACAGCGGCTCTCAGCGGTGTGGATATGCTGCCGAGTTGTTGTGCGGACCGGAGGAGTACGCCCGAAGGGGGGCGGGCCGCCCCGGTCCGACGAGAGCGAGGAGGCGTCCGGCACATGGAGACGACAAGTCGGGTGGGCGCGGAGCCGCCGGCGGCGGAGGGCGGACAACAGGTCCCCTCCAACCGGCGCACGGTCGGCGCCTACCTGGAGGCGCCCTTCCCGTGGTACGGCCTCGACGAGGCCTTCGCGGGGCCGCGTTGGCTGATGCAGGTCGGTACGGCGGCCGACGGTGCCGTCGAGCACGGGTCGATAGGGCACGGTGACGAGCCCACCGTACGCAACGAGCACATCGCCGCGTCCACGGACGAGCCCAGGGAGAAGTTCGCGGTCGTGGTCACCGTGGCGGCGAATCCGTCCCGCCGGAGCGCGGACGGCACGGGTCTGCTGGAGGCGACGTCCGTCTCCTCGGCGGCCTGGCTGGCCGGGGTCGGGCTGCTGTCCTTCACCTGGCCCGGCCAGATGGACCACAGCCTGCGCGACGACTGGCTGGAGCAGCAGACGGAGACGGCCTGGGCGCTGGCGGACGACCTGGCCGGGCCCGAGTGGTCCACGCTGTCCCTGCCGGTGGACGGGGTGCCGACGCCGTTCCACTACCGCGAGTCGGAGTTCGGCTGGGTGCTCGCCGGTTCCACCGAGGTGGGCGTGCACCTGGGCGCCTACGGGCGCGGAATGAGCGCGTACGGGCTGGCCTTCGCCGTGGTGAAGGACATCACCGCGTACGCGTGAGATCGCGGGGCGCCGGTGGGATTCGGCGCCCCCGCTTCGTCACCGGGCCTTCAGGACAGGCCCTCAGAACTTGTTCTTGGGCGTGATGCCCAGCGAGAGCCCCGAAAGCCCACGCTGCCGTCCGCCCAGCTTGCCCGCGATCGCGCGCAGTGCCGAGCCCGCCGGGGAGTCCGGGTCCGTCAGGACCACCGGCTTGCCCTCGTCGCCGCCCTCACGGAGCCGCACGTCGATCGGGATGGCGCCGAGGACCGGCACGGACGCGCCGGTCGTGCGGGTCAGCCCGTCGGCGACCGTCTGACCGCCGCCCGTACCGAAGACGTCGACCATCTCGCCGCAGTGCGGGCAGGGCAGCCCGGACATGTTCTCGACCACGCCGACGATCTTCTGGTGGGTCTGGACGGCGATGGAACCCGCGCGCTCGGCCACCTCGGCCGCCGCCTGCTGCGGGGTCGTCACGACCAGGATCTCGGCGTTCGGGACCAGCTGGGCCACCGAGATCGCGATGTCACCGGTACCGGGCGGCAGGTCAAGCAGCAGCACGTCCAGGTCGCCCCAGTACACGTCCGCGAGGAACTGCTGGAGAGCGCGGTGCAGCATCGGGCCGCGCCAGACGACCGGGGCGTTGCCCGGCGTGAACATGCCGATGGAGATGACCTTCACGCCGTTCGCGGACGGCGGCATGATCATGTTCTCGACCTGGGTCGGGCGACCGTCGGCGCCCAGCATGCGCGGCACCGAGTGGCCGTAGATGTCGGCGTCGACGACACCGACCTTCAGGCCGTCGGCGGCCATCGCCGCCGCGAGGTTGACCGTGACCGAGGACTTGCCGACGCCGCCCTTGCCGGAGGCGACCGCGTAGACCCGGGTCAGGCTGCCGGGCTTGGCGAACGGGACCTCGCGCTCGGTCTGGCCGCCGCGCAGAGCGCTTGCCAGCTCCTTGCGCTGCTCGTCGCTCATCACGTCGAGCGTGACGTCGACGCGGGTGACGCCGTCGAGGCGGGAGACCGCCTCGGTGACGCGCTGCGTGATCGTGTCGCGCATCGGGCAGCCGGAGACCGTCAGGTACACGGCGACCGAGACCGCTCCGTCCGCGCCGATCTCCACCGATTTGACCATCCCCAGTTCGGTGATGGGTCGGTTGATCTCGGGGTCGTTCACCGTCGCCAGTGCCTCGCGCACCGCGTCTTCCGTAGCCATAAGGACGATGGTACGGCGACCGGAGGGGGCGGCGGGTAGCCCCTCAGCGGTCGTCTGCGTCACGCCCCGGTGGCCGTTCTGACCGTTCCGCCGGGAATAGGGCGTGGCCGGCGTGACCGTCCCCCCGCCGCCGCTCCTCCAGCTCCTTGACCAGGTCCTGCAGTTCCGAGCGGATCCAGTCCCGGGTGGCCACCTCGCCCAGGCCCATGCGCAGCGCGGCGACCTCGCGGGTCAGGTACTCGGTGTCGGCGATGGACCGCTCGTTCTGCTTGCGGTCCTGTTCGAGGTTGACCCGGTCGCGGTCGTCCTGCCGGTTCTGCGCGAGCAGGATCAGCGGGGCCGCGTAGGAGGCCTGGAGGGACAGCATCAGGGTCAGGAAGATGAAGGGGTAGTTGTCGAAGCGCAGGTGGTGGGGTGCGGCGATGTTCCACACCACCCACGCGATGATCACGACGGTCATCCAGACGATGAACCGTCCCGTGCCGAGGAACCGCGCGATCTTCTCCGACAGCCGCCCGAAGGCCTCGGGATCCCATTCGGGCACGATCCTGCGCCGGGGCGGCCGCGGCTGGTCCAGGCGGGGCGTGCGCGGGCGGGGGGCGGCGGTGGCGCCCGCCGGGGTGCGCTCACGGTTGCTGTCGCGCTCAGGAGTCATGGACGGCCGCCCCCTCCCCCTCGTCCAGGTGGAACTCCGTCTCCCGCCAGTCCTCCGGCAGCATGTGGTCCAGTACGTCGTCCACGGTCACCGCGCCCACCAGCGCCCCGGACTCGTTGACGACGGGCGCCGCCACCATGTCGTACGTGGCGAAGAACCCGGCGACGACGGGCAGCGCGGCGTCCGGGTCGAGGGGTTGCAGGTCGTCGTCGACGAGCGAGCTGACCAGGGTGTACGGCGGGTCGCGCAGCAGCCGCTGGAAGTGGACGGTGCCCAGGTACTTCCCGGTCGGCGTCTCGTCCGGTGGCCGGCACACGTAGACCTGGGCGGCGAGGGCGGGGGAGAGGTCGGGGTTGCGGACCCGGGCGAGGGCGTCGGCGACGGTGGCGTCGGGCCGCAGCACGATCGGTTCGGTGGTCATCAGACCGCCGGCCGTGTGCTCCTCGTACGACATCAGGCGCCGCATGTCGGCCGCGTCGGAGGGCTGCATCAGGCTCAGCAGCCGCTCCTTGTCGTCCTCGGGCAGTTCGGAGAGCAGGTCGGCCGCGTCGTCCGGGTCCATGGCCTCCAGGACGTCCGCCGCGCGCTCCTCCTTGAGCTTGCCGAGGATCTCGATCTGGTCGTCCTCCGGCAGCTCCTCCAGGACGTCGGCGAGCCGGTCGTCGTCGAGGGCGGCGGCGACCTCGGCGCGCCGCTTGGCGGAGAGGTGGTGCAGCACGTTGGCGAGGTCGGCGGGGCGCAGCTGTTCGAAGGTGGCCAGCAGGCTCTCCGCGCCCTGTCCGTGCTCCTCCAGGGAGAACCCGGTGACGGCCGACCACTCCACGGTCAGCGTCTCCCCCCTCGCCCGCCGGAAGGCGCTGCCCCTGCGCCCCTTGCGCACGAAGACGCGGTCGACCTCCCACTCACGGCGGGCCGGCAACTGCTGCACGGACAGGTCGAGGACGGTGACCTCCTCGCCGCTCTCCACCAGCTGCACCCGCCGGTCCAGCAGTTCCCCGAAGACGAGCCGTTCGGTGGGCCGCTGCTCGAAGCGGCGGACGTTGACCACGCCGGTGGTGATGACCTGGCCGGACTCGATGCCGGTGACCCGGGTCATGGGCAGGAAGATGCGGCGCCGGGTGGACAGTTCGACGACCAGCCCGAGCGGGCGCGGGGGCCTGCGGCCGACGCGGAGCATGACGACGAGGTCGCGTACCCGGCCGACCTGGTCGCCGCTGGGGTCGAAGACGGGGACACCGGCGAGGTGCGAGACGAAGATCCGTGGGGCGCCGGCTGCCATGTCTGTGGTTCCTTTGCGTGTGACGTGCTCTGTGTGCCTGCTTGTCTTCGTGCCTGCTCGTCTTCCGAATTGCCCGCCCGGTGGGCTTCAGGCTAGCCCGTGCGGATCCGGTGTGCTCTGGCGGGCGGTCCGGACGGACCGGCTCCGCCCGGCGGCCGGCACACCGGTACGCTGCCGTACGCCGCTCAGGACCCGTCAGAAAGGCAGCCCCACCTGTGACTGCGATTCCCCAGCGCCGGACCCGCCGTGCCGCACCGGTGACGGTGGCCTGCGTACTGGTCGTGACGGCTACGGGGACGCTCGCGGGGTGCGGCGGCGGGGATCCGAACGCGGACACGAACGGGGTCGGCAAGCTGCCCGCCGCGCAGATCCAGGCGAAGAGCCGCGCGGCGGCGGACTCGGCGGCGGCGGTACGGCTGTCGGGGACCGTGGTCACCAGCGGGCGCACCTACACCCTCGACATGCAGTTGAAGGCCGACGGCGGGACCGGCTCGGTGACCTCGAAGGGGGCGACCTTCCGGCTGCTGCGGATCGGTGAGCAGCTGTACCTGAAGGCCGACGCGGGCTTCTGGGGCCACGCCGACGGCAGCGACGGGAACGCGGCGGCCGTGGACAAGCTCGGCGGCAAGTACGTCAAAGTGCCGCAGCAGGACCCCTCGTACAAGAAGTTCAGCGGCTTCACGGACAAGAGCGTCCTGCTCGACGGCCTGCTGACGTTGCACGGCACCCTGGCGACCGACGGTCGGCACGACCAGTCGGGCACCCCCACCGTCCGCATCAGCGGCGACGGCGGCTCCGGCGGCACCCTGGACGTCTCCCTCCAGGGCAAGCCGTATCCGCTCCGCCTGGTGCGCGGCGGCGGCGCGGGCACGCTCCGCTTCGCGGACTGGGACAAGGACTTCGCGGTCACGGAACCCGCGGCGGGCGAGACGGTGGACTACGGCAGGCAGCTGCCGACGTCGTAGGACCTCCCGCTCCCTCGTCTCCTCGCCACCTCGTCCTACTTCGGCTTACGGCGCCTGAGCAGCAGCCTCGGCAGCCCCGCCGGGGCCGGCCGCCGGGTGGTCGCCGCGGACGGCAGCGGCGGTTCGGCCAGGCTGCCCTCGGGCAACGGCGACGTATGCCCCGTCGGCGCGAGGCGCAGCACCCGGCACTCACGCGCCCAGCGTTCCGTCATCGCCTCGCCGTCCGGGGCGTTCAGCCGCTTGCCCTTCAGTTCGGCGACCGCCGCCTCCCACTCGGGCGAGCCGGGGGCGACCTCGGAGACGGCCGCGGTCCAGGTCACCAGCCGGCCGCCCTTGTCCTTGCTGCGGACGGTCACCTCGGCCGAGCCGCCGTCGGCCAGACCGGGCAGCGGCTGCTCACCGGGTCCGTCGCCGACCAGGCACACGGCACCCTCGTGCCACACATGCCACAGGGCACGCGCGGCCGGGGCCCCGGCGCCCCTGACCCAGACGAGACCGGACTTCTTCGCGGCCTCCTCGATCAGGGCCTGGTCGAGCAGCTCACTTGTCATGCGCCCAGCCTATCGAGAGGGTCTATCGAGAGGGTCCTACAGCCAGCCGTTCCGCTTCAGCGTGCGGTGGATGCCGAGGCACAGCACGACCGTGATGCCCATGATCACCGGGTAGCCGTACTTCCAGTGCAGTTCGGGCATGTTCGTGAAGTTCATGCCGTAGACCCCGGCGACCATGGTGGGAACGGCGAAGATCGCCGCCCAGGAGGAGATCTTCCGCATGTCCTCGTTCTGCGCCACGGACGCCTGCGCCAGGTTGGCCTGGAGGACCGAGTTCAGCAGTTCGTCGAAGCCGACGACCTGCTCCTGCACCCGGGCGAGGTGGTCGGCCACGTCCCGGAAGTACTTCTGGATGTCCGGGTCGATCAGCCGCATCGGCCGCTCGCTGAGCAGCTGCATGGGCCGCAGCAGCGGTGCCACCGCCCGCTTGAACTCCATCACCTCGCGCTTGAGCTGGTAGATACGCGCCGAGTCCACACCGCGCGACACCCCGCCTCCCGGCCCCGGCGAGAACACCTCCGTCTCCACGTCGTCGATGTCGTCCTGCAGCGCGTCCGCGACCGCGATGTACCCGTCGACGACGTGGTCGGCGATGGCGTGCAGCACCGCCGAGGGGCCCTTGGCGAGCAGTTCGGGGTCGTCCTGGAGGCGGTGCCGAAGCGCCCGCAGGGAGCCCTGGCCGCCGTGCCGGACGGTGATGAGGAAGTCCCGGCCGGTGAAGCACATCACCTCACCGGTCTCCACGACCTCGCTGGTGGCGGTGAGCCGGTCGTGCTCGACGTAGTGGATCGTCTTGAACACCGTGAAGAGCGAGTCGTCGTAGCGCTCCAGCTTGGGCCTCTGGTGGGCCTGGACCGCGTCCTCCACGGCCAGCGGGTGCAGCCCGAACTCGCCCGCGATACCGGCGAATTCGGCCTCGGTCGGCTCGTGCAGCCCGATCCACACGAAGCCTCCGTCGCGGCGCACCAGCCGCATCGCCTCCTGCGGGGTCAGCGGCCTGCCGCTCTGCACGCGGGCGCCGTCGCGGTAGACGGCGCAGTCGACCACGGCCGACGGTGTGCCGGGATCGCGGGTGGTGTCGTACGCACCGGTGTCCTTGCGCAGGCCGGTGTCCTTGCGCAGCGAGACACGGGAGGGGCGGACGACGGCGCGCAGGTCGCGGATCATCGACATGGGCAGGCTCCTTCGCGGGCGAGCAACGAAAGACCGCCGGCGACGGGTGGAACTACCCGGAATGAGGACGTCTGCACTGGGGATGTTTGGCACGTCCACAAAGCGGGGAGCACCGCATCGTCGCGGTGGCGACTTCGCTACTGACTCAGAACTGATGCAGACCAGATGCAGATCAGACGGATCAGGCAAAGCGAAACGAGTGCTCTTCCGAATGACGCGTAGGACGCGGCGCGAGCGTGAGAGGTGGCCGTCAGCCAGGCAGCGGAAGCGGCGCAGCCGGAGCAGCTACATCAGCAGCCGGAAGAGCGAGTGGTACTGCACGGTCGACTTCGATCCATGACAGCCCCACCTCCTCCGGCCGGTCCCTCGTAAGGGAGTCTCGTCGGCGTCGGGGCCTGACCGCGACGCTTCTGCGTGCTGCCCCGAACCACCGGCCCAGAGTACCAGCCGGCCGAACTGTCAAGGCGCCGCTTTGCCCGGTACTGACGAGTTCTATGCTCACCGCATGGTTGATGTTCTGCCGCTGGTCGAGGCCAGGTTGAGTACGGCGCTGGGGGAGCCCGACGCGCGTGCCGCGGTCACCTTCCTCGGGACCGACCGGGTCGAGGTCCTCCGCTTCCAGGAGGGGGACCTGATCCGTTACGCCACGCTCGGCATGTCCGCGCACCCCATGACGGATCCCACGGCGACGCTCGCCGATCCGGTCAGGGGCCCCCGCGCCGAGCTGGTCCTGTCCGTCCGCGCCGGCCACTCCGACACCGACAAGGTGCTCCGCCCACTCGCCGTGCTCGCCGCCTCCCCGCAGGTGGAGGGCGTGGTGGTGGCCCCCGGCGCCTCCCTCGACGTCGGCGAGCCGCTGTGGCCCGGCGCTCCCTTCACCTCGGTCCTGGTCGCCGAACCGGGCGGCCTGGTCGAGGATCTGGAGCTGGCGGAGCCGATGGATCCCGTACGGTTCCTGCCGCTGCTCCCGATGACCCCGAACGAGGCCGCCTGGAAGCGCGTGCACGGCGCGCAGGCCCTCCAGGAGCGCTGGCTGACGAACGGGACGGACCTGAGGGATCCCTCCCGCAGGTCCGTCCCGCTGGACTGAGTCCGGCGTGAGCCATCTCACCAACACCCGGCCGGCACCGGACGGTTGACGGCTCACCTCGGCTCACCTCGGTTCGCCTCGGTTCGCCGAGGTTCGGCCGGCGCGGGCGGCTCAGCTCGCGAAGACCGCGACGCCGTCCTCGGTGGCGTGCCGCGGCTCCAGCTCCCGCGCCTCGTGGGAGAGGGCCTCGCGCCGTACGACGACCACCAGCGCGCCGAGGACCGCCGTCGCCGCCGCGACCACGAACGGGACGTGGATGTCGGTCCACTCCTCGATCTTGGGCGCGAAGTAGGGGGCCGCGGCGGCCGCGAACCAGCGCACGAAGTTGTAGCCCGCGCTCGCCACCGGGCGCGGCGCGTCCGAGACGCCCAGGGCGAGTTCGGTGTAGACCGTGTTGTTCACGCCGATGAACGCGCCGGACAGGATCGTGCAGACGACGGCCGCGGTGTGGTTGCCGTAGCCGAGGACGAGCACGTCGGCGGCGAGCAGCACCAGGGAGCCGCCGAGCACCTTCAGCGAGCCGAACCGCTCCTGCAGACGCGGTGCCACGAGCACCGAGAAGACGGCGAGCAGCACACCCCAGGCGAAGAACACCGCACCCGACTTGTACGGGGTCATGTTCAGCACGAACGGGGTGAAGGCCAGCACGGTGAAGAACGTGTAGTTGTAGAAGAACGCGGAGACGGCGGCGGAGGCGAGGCCGCCGTGGCCGAGCGCCTTCAGCGGGTCCAGGAGTGAGGTCTTGCGGGCCGGCTTCGGCTGTTCCTTCAGGAACGCCGTGATGCACAGGAACCCGATCGCCATCAGGGTGGCGGTGCCGAAGAAGGGGTAGCGCCAGCTGATGTTGCCGAGCACCGCTCCGAGCAGCGGGCCGCAGGCCATGCCGAGGCCGAGCGCGGACTCGTAGAGCAGGATCGCCGCCGCGCTTCCTCCCGCGGCCGCGCCGACGATGACCGCGAGGGCCGTCGACACGAACAGGGCGTTGCCCAGGCCCCAGCCGGCCCGGAAGCCGACGAGCTGGCCGACCGTGTCCGAGGTGCCGGCCAGGCCCGCGAAGACCACCACGAAGGCCAGGCCGAGCAGCAGCGTCCTGCGGCCGCCGATGCGGCTGGAGACGAAGCCGGTGAGCAGCATCGCCACGGCGGTGATCAGGAAGTAGGAGGTGAAGAGCAGGGAGACCTGGCTGGTGGTGGCGTGCAGGCCCTGGGCGATGGACGGGAGGATCGGGTCGACCAGTCCGATGCCCATGAAGGCGACGACGGACGCGCCGGCCGTGGCCCACACCGCCTTGGGCTGTCGCAGGATGCCGCCCGCTCCGGCGTCGAAGGGGTCAGCCATGAGGTGTCTCCAATCCGAGGCAGGGATGATAGTTGCTATATACACATAGTACGTTAGAGCGGCTAACTAATGCAAGATGCATCTAGTCTTGGCCGGTGGGCAGGTCCGCCGCCCGCCGCGCGGTCCTTCCCTCCGGACGGGTGATCGTCCTTGACGTGGGCGGGCAGGGGTAGGACCGTGGGGCCCTATGAGGGGCGAACCCAGTTGCCCGAAGTGTGGTGGCCGGGTCAGGGCTCCCGGACTCTTCGCCGATTCCTGGCAGTGTGATGTGCACGGGACGGTGCAGCCGCTGCAGCCCGTGATCCCGCCCAGCGTCGAGGCCCTCAGCGTGGTGGTGCACCGGACGCAGGTGCCCGTCTGGATGCCGTGGCCGTTGCCGGTCGGCTGGCTGTTCACGGGCGTGGCCTACGCCGGCGACGACCGCAGCGGCGGTCGGGCCACCGCCGTGGCCTGCTCCGGGCCCGGCCCGTTGGGCGGCATGGGCGAGCTGATCCTGGTCGCGGAGGAACTCGGCGTCGGTCTCGGCGCGCGGTACGCGGGCATCGACGGCCCGGACCCGGGGCCCTATCTGAACGTCGAGAAGCCGCCCCAGGCCAAGGTCCTGGCCGCCGGCCGGCCGACCCCGCTCTGGCATGTCACCGGCACCCCGGACGACCGCGCCGTCTTCGCGGGCGAGGCGTGCGGGCTGTGGCTGTGGGCGGTGGCGTGGCCCGAGCAGTCGGGGCTGCTGATGTACGACGAACTGGTGCTGACGGACCTGCGGGACGCGGGGGCGGAGATAGACCTGGTGCCGTGCGGGGCGCTGTCGCCGAGGCTGCTGGAGCCCTGAGCCCATGTAGGGGGCGTACCGGCCCTGCGGGTGTGACAGGGCACCCCGTTCTTCCCGCTATCCTTGGGTGACCGCGTCAGTCCCGTCAGTCCCGTCACCGCTTGGAGCCCGTGTGCGCATCGACCTGCACTGCCACTCCACGGCCTCCGACGGCACGGACACCCCTGCCGAGTTGGTGCGCAACGCGGCTCGCGCCGGCCTGGACGTCGTCGCGCTGACGGACCACGACACCACCCGGGGGTATGCCGAGGCGACGGCCGCGCTGCCCGAGGGGCTCACCCTGGTCACCGGGGCCGAGCTGTCCTGCCGTGTCGACGGCGTCTCCATGCACATGCTGGCCTACCTCTTCGACCCCGAGGAGCCGGCCCTGCTCGCCGAGCGGGAGCTGGTCAGGGACGACCGGGTGCCCCGGGCCAAGGGCATGATCGCCAAGCTGAACGAGCTGGGCGTTCCGGTCACCTGGGAGCAGGTGGGGCGGATCGCCGGGGACGGCTCGGTCGGGCGCCCGCACGTCGCCACCGCGCTGGTCGAGCTGGGTGTGGTGGCCACGGTGGACGACGCGTTCACCGAGCAGTGGCTGGCCGACGGCGGCCGGGCCTTCGTGGAGAAGCACGAGACCGACCCCTTCGAGGCCATCCGGCTGGTCAAGGGCGCCGGCGGTGTCTGCGTGTTCGCGCACCCGGCCGCCGCCAAGCGAGGTCGTACGGTGCCCGAGTCGCGGATCGCCGAGATGGCCGAGGCGGGTCTGGACGGCCTGGAGGTCGACCACATGGACCACGACGCCGACGCCCGCGCCCGGCTGCGCGGTCTGGCCAAGGAACTGGGACTGCTGGTCACCGGCTCCTCGGACTACCACGGCAGCCGCAAGACGGTCTCCCTCGGCCAGTACGCCACGGACCCCGAGGTCTACGGCGAGATCACGCGACGCGCCACGGGAGCGTTCCCCGTCCCGGGCACCGGCGGAATCTGACGCCCACCCGGAGCACAGCCCCTGCCCGGGGTTTCGCCGCCCGTTCCGGGTCCCGGGTCCCCGCTCGCGGCCTCGGTCCCATGGAATCCGGCCCGTTGGGCTTCGGCTTCGGCCTGGGCTCGGGCGCTCGTCTCCCTGCCCGGTGTTCGGCACCTCGTGAAGCTCCGGTTTCGCCAGAGGACCGCCCCGGTCCGGGTCGGCCCCGCATGGGTCTTGGCTCCGTATGGGCCGCGGGCCCGTGGGGGGCTCGGCTCCGCGCGAGGCTCCGGCCCCGTCCGAGGCCGGTCCCTGACCGGGCCAGGCACCGCTCGCAACTCCGGCCCTCATGAAGTCCCGGCCCCGCCCGGTGCTTCGGCCCTGACCTGAGGCCCGGCCTCGCGTGGCCTGTCCTTGTCCCGACACGGGGCTCTCCGCTCCGCCCGGGGCCGGGCCTCATACAGGGCTCGGCTCCGCATGGGGCTTGGGCCCTGCGTGGGTCTGGGCCTCGCCTGATGCTCCGCCCCGCTCGATGCTCCGCCCCGCCTGATGCTCCGCCCCGCCCTGGGTCGGTCCCCTACTGGGCCCGGCTCCACCCCTTCATCGTCCGTCCCTCTCCCCGCAAGGCCCGCCACCACCATGTTCGACGTCGCTGTCTTCGGCTCCCTCTTCCTCACTCTCTTTGTCATCATGGATCCCCCGGGGATCACCCCGATCTTCCTCGCGCTGACCGCCGGCCGCCCGGCCAAGGTGCAGAAGCGGATGGCCTTCCAGGCCGTCTGCGTGGCGGGCGGGGTCATCGCCGTGTTCGGTGTCCTGGGCCACCAGATCCTCAACTACCTGCACGTCTCCGTCCCCGCCCTGATGATCGCGGGCGGCCTGCTGCTCCTGCTGATCGCGCTGGACCTGCTCACCGGCAAGACCGACGAGCCCAAGCAGACCAAGGACGTCAACGTGGCGCTCGTGCCGCTGGGCATGCCGTTGCTGGCGGGCCCGGGAGCGATCGTGTCCGTGATCCTGGCCGTGCAGAAGGCCGGCAGTGTCGCCACCCAGGTCTCCGTGTGGTCCGCGATCCTCGCGATCCACGTCGTGCTGTGGCTGGTCATGCGGTACTCGCTGCTGATCATCAGGGTCATCAAGGACGGCGGCGTGGTCCTGGTGACCCGGCTCGCGGGCATGATGCTCTCCGCGATCGCCGTCCAGCAGATCATCAACGGGATCACCCAGGTCATCCACGGCGGCTGAGCCCCCCCGCATGCGCGAAGCCCCCGTACGGCGACCGTGCCGTACGGGGGCTTCGAAGCTTTGCGGTGATCCGCGTCTGTTATGAGGCCGGGGTGTCGGCCGGCCGGATCCACAGGCGCTGCCCTATGGCAGCGGCTTGCTGAACGATCCGGTTGACGGAGGCGGCGTCCACGACGGTGCTGTCCACGGTCGTGCCGTCGACCTCGTCGAGTCGCATGATTTCGAAGCGCATGGCCTCTCCCTTCGTCTGGTCATCCTCCTGAGGAGAACTACTGGGGCGACTTGATGTCACTCGTATGCAACGGGCTGCGTGTTACAAACATTCCCTACGCTAAAGAAATTTTTCGAACGACTAATTACCGACTGGTAAGCGGTTCGCGCGGTGGACCGACCGGGGCCGGTTGTGTTCACAGCGTGACCGCCGGGACAATGGAGGCGATGAACGACGACCTGGCGGCCCTGCGAGCCGGTATCGACCGCACGAACGAGCTGCTTCAGCGGATGCTCGCCGAGGTGGCGAAGACGCCCTCCACTCACGCGATCTTCGTCGACGCGGGGTACCTCTACGCGGCCGCGGGCCGGCTGATCGCCGGGACGGAGGACCGCCGTGCCTTCGACCTCGACGCCGAGGGCCTGATCGAGGCGCTCATCGACCGCGCCCGCACGATCTTCGCGGACAGCAGGCTGCTGCGCGTCTACTGGTACGACGGCGCCCGGCGCCGCATCCACACCGCCGAGCAGCAGTCCATCGCCGAACTGCCCGACGTCAAGGTCCGCCTCGGCAATCTCAACGCCAACAACCAGCAGAAGGGCGTCGACTCCCTCATCCGCTCCGACCTGGAGTCCCTCGCGCGCCACCGCGCGATCAGTGACGCGGCCCTGCTCGGCGGTGACGAGGACCTGGTCTCGGCGGTGGAGGCGGCGCAGGGGTACGGCGCCCGTGTCCACCTCTGGGGCATCGAGGCCCCGGAGGGCCGCAACCAGGCGGAACCGCTGCTCTGGGAGGTCGACAGCCAGCGCACCTTCGACCTGGAGTTCTTCAAGCCGTACGTCTCGCGGCGCACGGCACCCGCCTACGACTCCGCGGCCGGCCGGCCCACCCGGGAGGACGTCCGTTTCGTCGGCGCCCAGATCGCGGCGAAGTGGTTCGCCGCGCGGGGCCGCGAGGCGCTGGTGGAACTGCTCCCCGGCCATCCCTACCTGCCCGGCTCCGTCGACCAGGACCTCCTCGTCGAGGCCGAGGGTCTGCTCCAGTACTCCCTGCGCGGCCAGGCGGACCTGCGCCGCGCCCTGCGGGACGGCTTCTGGGAGCACCTGCAGACGCAGTACTAACCGCGGCCCTGATGGGCGTCGCGGTCCGCATGGGCGCCGCGGCTGGGGTGGGCGTCCCAGAAACCGGCGAGCGCGCGGGCCGTGGCGAGCGGCTGGTCGGTGTTCGGGGAGTGCTCGGCGCCCTCGACGACCGTACGGCGAGCCCGCAGCCGTAGGGCCATCTCGTCGAGCAGCGCCACCGGCCAGGTGTCGTCCAGCGCGCCCGACAGTACGTGGAAGGGCAGGGGCAGGGCGGCGAGTTCGGCGACCCGGTCCGGCTCGGAGCACAACTGGCGTCCGGTGGCGATGAGTTGGGCGGGCTTGGTGCGCAGCCAGCGGCGTCGCAGGTCCTCGCGGTCGTCCAGGCCGCCGTCGAGTTCGCCGGTGTCCGTCTCCTCCGGGGTCTCCATGGCCTGGATGGCGTCCCACACCTCGGCCATCGTCATCACGGTGAGCGCGTCCCGCAGCAGCTTCACCCGCTGCTGCTGGGACTCGGAGATCTGCGCCGGCCCCGAGGACATCAGGGTCAGCGACCGGAACGGTTCGGGGTCGAGCAGTACGGCCGCGCGCGCGATCTGACCGCCCAGGGAGTGCCCCAGCAGGTGCACGGGCGCGCCGACCGCCGCCGCCTGCGCCAGCACGTCGCGTGCCAACTCCTCCTGCGCGTAGGCGGATTCGTCGTCCTGGGGGCCGTCCGACTCGTACTGCCCGCGCCCGTCCACGGCCACCGTCCGGTATCCGCGCCGGGCCAGCGGCACGTGCAGCGGATTGAAGTCCTCCTTGCTGCCGGTGAACCCCGGCAGCAGCAACGCGACGCCCCGGGGTTCGACACCGTCGGCCGCGGGCGCGTCGACGACGGCGAACTCGCCCCGCGCGGTGGACAGCGAGTACGCGCGCGAGCCGGGGGGCGGCACGAAGGTGGGAGGCCTGCTCATGGGGGAGAGGTTATCCGGCGCGGGCGCGCCGACGGCCCGGTCCCACGTGGGTGGGCCGGGCCGTCGACGGTGCCTGCGGAGCGGAGGCGGTGGATCAGGCCTCGGGGGCCTCCACGACAGCGGCCGCCTTACGCGTCCGGCGCGCCCTGGGCCTGACCTCGGCGGCCACCTCGGCCACGGGGGTTTCCGGGGTGCCGGCCACGGCCTTGCGGGCACGGCGGGGCTTGACCACCGGCTCCTCGGTCGCCTGTGCCGGAATCTCCGCGACGACCGTTTCGGCAACGGCCTTACGCGTCCGACGCGCCCGGGGCTTGACCTCGGTGGCCACCTCGGCTGCCACCTCGCCCACGGGGGCCTCCGGGGCGGTGGCCGCGGTCTTGCGGGTGCGGCGCGCCTTGGGCTTGACCTCGGCCTCGGCCTCGGACACGGCGGTTTCGGCCACGGGGGTTTCCGTGGTGGTGGCCGCGGTCTTGCGGGTGCGGCGCGGCTTGGCCTCGGTGGCCTCGGCCGTGTCGACCGCCGTCTCGGCAGTGATCGCGGTGGCCGCGGTCTTACGCGTGCGGCGTGCCTTGGGCTTGGCCTCGGCCTCGGCCTCGGCTTCGACTTCGGCCACGGGGGTTTCCGGAGCGGTGGCCGCGGTCTTACGCGTGCGGCGTGCCTTGGGCTTGGCCTCGGCCTCGGCTTCGGCCACGGGGGTTTCCGGAGCGGTGGCCGCGGTCTTGCGGGTGCGGCGCGGCTTGGCCTCGGTGGCCTCGGCCGTGTCTACCGCCGTCTCCGCTGCGGTCGCCGTGGCCGCGGTCTTGCGGGTCCGGCGCGGCTTGGTCGCCGTAGCCGCCTCCGCCGTGGCCTCGACCGGCTCGGCGACAGCGACGGCCGTCGCCGCCGTCTTGCGGGTGCGGCGGCGCGGTGTCGCCTCGGGCTCGGGCGTGACCTCCGGCGCGACGGCCTCGGTCACCGGGCTCTCGGCCACCGCGGTCTCGGCCACCGGGCTCTCCGCGGTCTTGCGGGTGCGGCGTCGGCGCGGCTTCTCGGGGGCCTCGATCGTGGCCGGACCCTCCGCCGTCTGCACGGCGGTCTCCGCCGTCACGGTCACCTGGGCCTCGACGGCCTCGACGGCCTCGGCGGTTCCGGTGGCCGCCACGGGGGCCGTCTCCGCCGCTCCGCCGCGGGTACGGCGACGGCGGCGCGGGGTACGGGTTGCCGAGGGCTCCTCGGGCCCACCGGTCTCCGCCGTCTCCGCGACGGGGCTCGCGGTGGACTCCAGCGGCGCTCCGTTGCGCGTGCGGCGGCGACGGCGGGGCGTACGCGCCGGACGCTCGCGCTCGGCGGACGGCGCCTCGTCGCGACCGGCCCGGCCGCCACCCCGGCCACCGCGACCGCGTGCGCCACGGCCGCCGGTCTCGCCCAGGTCCTCCAGCTCCTCCGCGTCCAGCCCGGCGCGGGTGCGCTCCGAGCGGGGCAGGACACCCTTGGTGCCCGCGGGAATGCTCAGGTCCTCGAAGAAGTGCGGGGAGGTGGAGTACGTCTCCACCGGGTCCGGGAAGCCCAGCTCCAGCGCCTTGTTGATCAGCTGCCAGCGCGGGATGTCGTCCCAGTCCACGAACGTGATCGCCGTACCCTTCGCGCCCGCGCGGCCCGTACGGCCGATGCGGTGCAGGTACGTCTTCTCGTCCTCGGGGGACTGGTAGTTGATGACGTGGGTCACGCCCTCGACGTCGATGCCGCGCGCGGCGACGTCGGTGCAGACGAGGACGTCGACCTTGCCGTTGCGGAAGGCGCGCAGCGCCTGCTCGCGGGCGCCCTGGCCGAGGTCGCCGTGGACCGCGCCGGAGGCGAAGCCACGGTTCTGGAGCTGCTCGGCGATGTCGGCCGCCGTGCGCTTCGTACGGCAGAAGATCATCGCCAGTCCGCGGCCGTCGGCCTGCAGTATGCGGGCGATCATCTCCGGCTTGTCCATGGAGTGAGCGCGGTAGACGAACTGCTTGGTGTTGGCGACCGTCGCGCCCGTGTCGTCCGGCGCGGTGGCACGGATGTGCGTGGGCTGCGACATGTAGCGGCGGGCCAGGCCGATGACCGCGCCCGGCATCGTGGCCGAGAAGAGCATGGTCTGGCGCTTGGCCGGAAGCATGTTGATGATCTTCTCGACGTCGGGCAGGAAGCCGAGGTCGAGCATCTCGTCGGCCTCGTCGAGGACGAGGGACTTGATGTGCTTGAGGTTGAGCTTCTTCTGGCCCGCGAGGTCCAGCAGCCGGCCCGGGGTGCCGACCACCACGTCGACGCCCTGCTTGAGGGCCTCGACCTGGGGCTCGTAGGCCCGGCCGCCGTAGATCGCGAGAACGCGCACGTTGCGCACCTTGCCCGCGGTCAGCAGGTCGTTGGTGACCTGAGTGCACAGCTCGCGCGTGGGGACGACGACGAGCGCCTGCGGGGCGTCGGTGAGGGCCTCGGGGGCCGCGCGTCCGGCCTCGACGTCGGCGGGGACGGTGACGCGCTCCAGGAGCGGGAGGCCGAAGCCCAGCGTCTTTCCGGTGCCGGTCTTGGCCTGGCCGATGACGTCCGTGCCGGAGAGGGCGACGGGAAGGGTCATCTCCTGGATGGGGAAGGGGGAGACGATGCCGACGGCCTCCAGGGCCTCGGCGGTCTCGGGAAGGATTCCGAGTTCTCGAAACGTCGTAGTCAGGGTGCTGCCTCTTCTGTGTGGCGCGGTGCGAGGCGAGCGCGGGGGTCTTTGACGGACCGTGCCGGGGGACGTCGGCTGCCATACGGGCGAACCTCTCGGGCCAGCCGTAAAGCACGGGACCTCTGCCGACGCTCTAGCGCTCTCACCGCTGAGGGTGTCCCTCCGGCTTTCGTACGCACAGTGCCGTACGGGTCAGGAGGGCTGTCGGGTCGGAGCCGATCGGGCCACCGACCGGGCATCCTCATGCGTGCGGCCTGTCGAAGTACGTCGAGGAACATCGACCTACTCAGCAGGCGCATTACCACCATACCCCGGAAACGCGCACATGCGATGGCCGATTTGGTCACGTAGTCGTCATCACACTGATTGACCAGGGACTTCCACGGCCCGGCAAGCGGACTATTGTGCGCTTCATGACGACGCCTGACAACACCTCTGACGCATCCGCCGAACGCACCGGAGTGGCCGCCCAGGACTGGGCCCAGGCCTCCGCGGACCCCCAGTACCGGGCCGCGGTCGTCGACCTCCTCGGCGCACTCGCGTACGGCGAACTCGCCGCGTTCGAGCGCCTCGCCGAGGACGCCAAGCTGGCGCCGACGCTCGCGGACAAGGCGGAGCTGGCGAAGATGGCGTCGGCCGAGTTCCACCACTTCGAGCGGCTGCGGGACCGGCTGACCGAGATCGGCGAGGAGCCGACCGGGGCCATGGACCCCTTCGTCGCCGCGCTCGACGGTTTCCACAAGCAGACCGCGCCCTCGGACTGGCTGGAGGGCCTGGTCAAGGCCTACGTCGGTGACTCGATCGCCAGCGACTTCTACCGGGAGGTCGCGGTCCGCCTCGACTCCGCCACCCGCGAACTCGTGCTGGCCGTCCTCGACGACACCGGGCACGCCGGCTTCGCGGTGGAGAAGGTGCGCGCGGCGATCGACGCCGACCCGCGGGTGGGCGGCCGGCTCGCGCTGTGGGCGCGGCGCCTGATGGGCGAGGCCCTGTCGCAGTCCCAGCGGGTGGTCGCCGACCGGGACGCGCTGTCCACGATGCTGGTCGGCGGTGTCGCGGACGGCTTCGACCTGGCGGAGGTCGGGCGGATGTTCTCGCGGATCACCGAGGCGCACACCAAGCGGATGGCCGCGCTGGGTCTCGCGGCCTAGCCGCGGGCGGCCCGCGTCCTGTGGGCGCCGTCTGCGTGACTACGCCGGGATCGATCGTCGGCGCAGGCGGCCCGCCGGGCGGAGCAGCAGGGAGAGCGACGCCGCCGAGACGATCGCTGCGCCCAGCAGGCTCAGCAGGGGAGTGCCGGGGCCCAGCGCGCTGTGGGTGACGAAGTCACCGAAGAGGGCTCCGGCGACACCCGTGGAGAACACCAGGGGGCGGGCCGGCAGACGGTGTGGCAGGCGGTGTGCGGCCGCCCAGGCGAGAACGATTCCGAGCAGGGCGGATCCGAGAACTTCCAGGATCATGCTGAGTCCCTCCCACGGCCGGCCCGCGCATCACGGTCGTAGCCCGTCATACCCGTGACCTGCGGAATGCAATCCTCCTCCGTGGACGAGTCGTGCTCCGTCCGTGTGGGTGTTCCACGCGGAAGGGCCCGGCGGCACACTGCCACCGGGCCCTTCCGCGACTCGGACCTACAGCGCGCCGAAGCCCACCTTGCGGACCGTCGGCTCGCCGATCTCCACGTAAGCCAGACGGTCCGTCGGGACCAGGACCTTGCGGCCCTTCTCATCCTCAAGGCTCAGCAGCTGCGTCTTCCCGGCCAGCGCCTCGGACACGACGCGCTCGACCTCCTCGACGCTCTGACCGCTCTCCAGAACGATCTCGCGGGGCGCGTGCTGCACGCCGATCTTGACCTCCACGGCTATGTCCCTCCGACGGTCAGTGATGTGCGCGATCTTCCGCGCCGTACGCAGCACACATTAGCCCGGTGAGGGGACGCGGACGCTCCGGGCCGGAACGCCATCAGCGAACACGTGGGGGGAACAGACGTCCGTCAGTGGTGATCGGTGCCGTGCAGCGGGAAACCGGCGATGCCCCGCCACGCCAGTGACGCCAGCAGCTGCACCGCCTGATCGCGCGGGACGCTGCGGTCGCTGTGCAGCCAGGAGCGCGCCACGACCTGGGCGAGACCGCCGAGGCCCGAGGCGAGCAGCATCGACTCCGCGCGGGAGAGGCCGGTGTCCTCGGCGATGACGTCACAGATCGCCTCGGCGCACTCGTTGGTGACCTTGTCGACGCGCTCGCGCACGGCGGGCTCGTTCGTCAGGTCGGACTCGAAGACCAGACGGAAGGCGCCGCCGTCGTCCTCGACGTACGCGAAGTAGGCGTCCATCGTCGCCCGCACCCGCTGCTTGTTGTCGGTCGTCGAGGCGAGCGCGCCGCGCACGGCCCGGATCAACGACTCGCAGTGCTGGTCCAGCAGGGCGAGGTAGAGGTCGAGCTTGCCGGGGAAGTGCTGGTAGAGCACCGGCTTGCTGACGCCGGCCCGCTCGGCGATGTCGTCCATCGCCGCCGCGTGGTAGCCCTGCGCGACGAAGACCTCCTGGGCGGCGCCCAGCAACTGGTTCCGTCGGGCTCGGCGCGGCAGACGGGTGCCGCGTGGGCGCGCCGCCTCAGTTTGCTCGATGGCTGTCACGCCGCCTCCCAAAGTCGTCCACAGTGCGGTGTGCGCCGCGCGGCCATCGTACTTTTCGGTAACCCCGGTGTGCGCGGTGCGAGCGCAGAATTTCACGTACCGGACGATGGCGAAAGTGGTACAGAGTGCAGTAAACGGGACGAAGAGTCCCTTATCTCCGGCTCATCCGACGGTATCTCCGGGTCGTTCGACGGTGATCCCCCGGTGATCCCCCGGTGATCAGCCGTTCGGGGTCACCGGTAGTCGTCCTCGTCGAGCGAGACGACGCGAGCCTGTTCGATGAGGTCGGCCTCGTTCGCGCGGTCCGGGTCCACTCCGGTGAGGGGGTCGTCGCGGTCCGGCTTGACGTCCGCGAGCTGCTCGGCGGCGTCGTCGGCGGGGGCCTCGACGTCGATCTCCGGGGCGTTGTCGACCTCCCGCTCGGCGAGCGCCTCGGGGTCGGTGGGGTCATAGGCCATGGTGGGCTCCCTTCCTACGAACGTCCCTGAGAAACACAGGGGCCACATACGGGTGCCCTCTGTACGAGCCTAGGAGACACCCGATCTGGACGCCATGCCGGATCCGTGCCGGCGACCAAGCCGTGGGGACGCCCTGCCGCTCTGTGACGGCGAACACATGAACCAGTGTGTGATCGTCTCGTAACATTGCCGCATGTCTTCGACCGAGTCGCCGTCCGTTTCGGCCGCCAGTGTGCTCCCGAGGGTGGCGCCCGTCAGGGTGGCGGAGGGCGAGCGGCTGAGGTCCGCGGGACTGCCGGGGGTGACGCTTTCGGTCCGTTCCAGGCCCCCCGCGCGCGAAGGGCTGCCGGCCGCGCTGTACGTCCACGGGCTCGGCGGTTCCTCGCAGAACTGGTCGGCGCTGATGGCCGAGTTGGACGGCGTCGTGGACAGCGAGGCGGTCGACCTGCCGGGCTTCGGCGACTCCCCGCCGCCCGACGACGGCGACTACTCCGTCACGGGTCACGCGCGCGCGGTCATCCGCTACCTCGACGCGTCCGGCCGCGGCCCGGTCCACCTCTTCGGCAACTCGCTCGGCGGAGCGGTCGCCACCCGGATCTCCGCCGTCCGTCCCGACCTGGTGCGCACGCTCACCCTCGTCTCGCCCGCCCTGCCGGAGCTGCGCGTGCAGCGCACCGCGGTGCCGACGGGGCTGCTCGGCGTGCCCGGCGTGGCCGCGCTCTTCACCCGGCTCACCAGGGAGTGGACGGCCGAGCAGCGCGTGCGCGGGGTCATGGCCCTGTGCTACGGCGATCCCGGGCGGGTGTCGGCCGAGGCGTTCGGGCATGCGGTGGAGGAACTGGAGCGGCGGCTGCAACTGCCGTACTTCTGGGACGCGATGGCGCGTTCCGCGCGCGGGCTGGTGAACGCGTACACCCTGGGCGGGCAGCACGGCCTGTGGCGCCAGGCCGAGCGGGTGCTGGCCCCGACCCTCCTGATCTACGGCGGCCGTGACCAGCTGGTCGGCTACCGCATGGCCCAGAAGGCCGCCCGTACCTTCCGTGACTCCCGCCTGCTGTCCCTGCCGGACGCGGGGCATGTGGCGATGATGGAGTACCCGGAGGTGGTGGCCGACGCGTTCCGTCAGCTCCTGGCGGACTCGGGTGAGCCGGCCGGTTCCGGTGCCGCCGCCCCGGGCGCGGGGAGCTGAGGGGCGAGGTGGGACGCCACAGCCGTCGCGGCCCGGCCCCCAAGGGCGACCCCGCGGCCGCGGGAGAGCGGGGCCCGGATTCCGGGACCGCTCGGAGCGGTCCCGAAGCGCGGCGAGCGACGCCGGGACTGCCGGGACAACGGCAGGCACCGCCGGACGGGGCACGATTCGACGTACCGGGTTCTCAGGGCGGTGGCGCGCAGGGGCAGACCCAGGTAGGGGTACGACGTCAGGGGCGCCCAGGGGCGGACAGGCCGGCGCAGGCACCGAGGGCACCACAGCCCCAGCCCCCGCGCCTGCCGGACGGCACCCCTGCGCGGGGCGTGCCCGGACTTCCCGACGGCACCCCGGGCCGGGGCACCCCCCATGTCCGGGGCGCCCACCCCGAGCTGCGTGAGGCGGGAGGGGGATGGGGGGAGTTCGCCGGAGCTGCCGCAGGGGAGCGGCAGGGGCCGCGCCTGCCGAGGCAGCGGCGGGCCGTCGGGCCCCGGCAGGATTACCTCGACGCGTTCGACGAAAAGTTCTCCGACCAGGACGTCACCCACCACAAGGCCTCCGACCAGAACCTCTCCGCCCGGAACCTCTCCGCCCGGAACCTCTCCGACCAGAACCTCTCCGACCGGGACGTCCGCGACCGCGGCACCCTCGGCCCGGACGTCCTCGACCTGGACGTCGACGTCTTCGTGCCCCGCGCACGTACCTCGCGCGCCGACGCCGTGCGGCCGTACCCGCCCGCCGCGGCTCCGCACGGCGCACCCGCCGACGGCGCCGCACCGCAGAAGGGCGGCGCCAAGGGCCGGGCCTTCACCGGTGTCGTGGCCGCCGCCGTCACCACCGTGCTCGCGGTGATCGTCGCCGGGCAGGTCGCCGACGGCCGGCACGACACCGCCGTACGGTCGCGGTCCGTGCCCGAGCAGGCCTCTGACGCCCGGACCGCCGTCCCGTCCGCCGCGCCCGGCGCCGTGACGCTGACGTACGAACAGAAGATGGACACCACGTACCCGCTCAGCGCCACGCTCAAGGCCTCGGGGAAGTTCGACGTGGTCCCGGGGTTCGACAAGGCCCCCGGCAAGGGACAGAAGTACACCTACCGCGTGGACGTCGAGCAGGGGCTGGGGCTGGACGGCGGGTTGTTCGCCGAGGCCGTGCAGAAGACGCTCAACGACGACCGAAGCTGGGCCCACCACGGCGCCAAGACGTTCGAACGGGTCTCCACCGGCAAGCCCGATTTCGTCATCACCCTCGCCAGCCCCGGCACCACCGCGCAGTGGTGCGCCAAGTCCGGCCTGGACACCACCGAGGACAACGTCTCCTGCGACTCCGCCGCCACCGAACGCGTGATGATCAACGCCTACCGCTGGGCGCAGGGCTCGAAGACCTACGGCGACAAGATCCACGCCTACCGGCAGATGCTCATCAACCACGAGGTCGGCCACCGCCTCGGCCACGGCCACGTCACCTGCGACAAGAACGGCGAGCCGGCCCCGGTCATGCAGCAGCAGACGAAATTCCTCGACCACGACGGAATCCACTGCCTGCCCAACCCCTGGCCGTTTCCCACGAGTTGACAGGCGTCACCTGACCCACGTTGACATGCGCAGAAAGTTCGTTCATATTTCTGCGCATGTGGTCTAGTCATGCCGTCGACAGCGCAGCCATCGAGCTGGCGCTCATCGGCGTGACCGCGCTCTGCGTGTCCGACATCCACTGTCGCTGACGCCGCCCCTGGCGTTCGCGTCGCGACTTCTCACCACCCCTCCGTGACTCGGTCACGGCTTTTCGACGACCCGGCGCCGGGGCAGACGTCTGTTCATTTTCGTCTCACTCCTCGTCCATCTGTCTCACCATCCGAGAGACAGGTTGAGAAGCCAACCGAGAGGTCGTCATCCCGATGCGTCAACCGTCCCTCACAGCGCGCCGCCTGGCAGCGGCATCCGTCGGCCTGGTCGTGGCAGCGGGCGCCGTCGCCTGCGGGCCGAAGGACAACGATGCCAAGGGGTCCACCGGCGACTCCACGCCCCACAAGGGCGGCACGCTCACGGTCCTGAACGCCGAGGCCCAGACGGACTTCGACCCCGCCCGCCTCTACACCTCCGGCGGCGGAAACGTCCCCTCCCTGGTCTTCCGCACGCTCACCACCCGCAACCGCGAGAACGGCGCGGCCGGCGCCAAGGTCGTCCCGGACCTCGCCACCGACACCGGGCGCCCCAACAAGGACGCGACCGTGTGGACGTACACCCTGAAGAAGGGCCTCAAGTACGAGGACGGCACGCCGATCACGTCCGCCGACATCAAGTACGGCATCGAGCGCTCCTTCGCCCCCGAACTCTCCGGCGGCGCCCCCTACCTGCGGGACTGGCTGGTCGGTGCGGCCGGCTACCAGGGGCCGTACAAGGACAAGAAGGGCCTGTCCGCGATCGAGACGCCGGACAGCCGGACCATCGTCTTCCACCTGGACAAGCCCGAGGGCGAGTTCCCGTACCTGGCCACCCAGACGCAGTTCGCGCCCGTACCGAAGAGCAAGGACACCGGCACCAAGTACGAGGAGCACCCGGTCTCGTCCGGCCCCTACAAGGTCGTCACGAACGAGAACGACGGTGAGCACCTCGTCCTGCAGCGCAACACCTACTGGTCGACGGCGACGGACGTCGAGCGCAAGGCGTACCCGGACAGGGTCGACGTGCGGTCCGGCCTGGACTCGTCGGTGATCAACCAGCGGCTGTCCGCGTCCCAGGGTGCGGACGCGGCCGCCGTGACGACGGACACCAACCTCGGTCCCGCCGAGCTGGCCAAGGTGACGGGCGACAAGCAGCTGGCCGCGCGCGTCGGCACCGGCCACTTCGGCTACACGAACTACATAGCGTTCAACCCGACGGTCAAGCCGTTCGACAACGCCAAGGTGCGGGAGGCGGTCTCCTACGCCGTCGACCGGTCCTCGGTGGTCAACGCGGCGGGTGGTTCGGCGCTGGCCGAGCCCGCCACCACCTTCCTGCCCAGCCAGAAGTCCTTCGGCTACACGCCGTACGACCCCTTCCCGGCGGGCAGCACCG
The DNA here is from genome assembly GCF_042869815.1 of Streptomyces sp. NPDC006739. NCBI lineage: Bacteria > Bacillati > Actinomycetota > Actinomycetes > Kitasatosporales > Streptomycetaceae > Streptomyces > Streptomyces sp. NPDC006739. The sequence goes on along the minus strand of NZ_JBIAGM010000001.1, from coordinate 202,934 downwards.
GCAACGCGGCCAAGGCCAGGGAACTGCTCGCCCAGGCCGGTTACAAGAACGGCCTCACGGTGACCCTGACCCACTCCAACAGCAAGGACTTCGAAACCAGCCCGGAGATCGCCACCGCGATCCAGGACGCGCTCAAGCAGGCCGGCATCACGGTCAAGCTGCAGGGTCTGGAGCTGAACGACTACAAGGACAAGATCCACAGCGTCAAGACCGAGCCCGGCTTCTTCCTCGCCCACTGGGGCGCCGACTGGCCCTCCGGCGGCCCCTTCCTGGCCCCCATCTTCGACGGCCGCCAGATCGTCAAGGACGGAGCGAACTTCAACACCGGTCTGCTGAACGACAAGTCCGTCAATGACGAGATCGACGCGATCAACAAGTTGACCGACCTTGACGCGGCCGCCAAGCGATGGGGCGCACTGGACAAGAAGATCGGCGAGCAGGCCCTCGTGGTGCCGCTGTTCCACCCGGTCTACAAGCGGTTGGTCGGCTCGGACGTCAAGAACGTCGTGATCAGCGACTGGACCGGCGTCCTGGACATCTCCCAGGTCGCGGTGAAGTAGCGCCGTGAGCGAGGCACTCGTCGCCTCCCAGGTCCCCGGGACGGGCACAGCCGTCCCGGGCTCCTCGGGGGCTCGTCGGTTCTGGCGGCGGCTGCGCACGCAGCGCGCCGCCCTGGTCGCGGCGGCCGTCGTCGCCCTGCTCGTCCTGGTCGCGCTCGCCGCGCCGCTGCTCACCGCCCTGGAGGGCCAGGACCCCACCACCTACCACCCGTCACTCGTCGACTCCGCGCGCGGAGGGGTGCCCATCGGCTCCTTCGGCGGCATCGGCGGCGACCACTGGCTGGGCGTCGAACCGCAGACCGGACGCGACCTGTTCGCCCGCCTGGTGTACGGCGCGCGGGTCTCCCTGGGGGTCGCCCTGGCGGCCACCGTGATCCAGGTCGCCCTCGGTGTCGTGATGGGTGTCTCCTCCGCGCTCGGCGGCGGATGGGTTGATCAACTATTGAGCCGGGTCACCGACATCTTCGTCGCCATGCCCTTGATGATCATGTCGTTGGCGCTGCTCGCGATCGTGCCGCCGAGCTTCCCGCGCCCCGTCCTGGTCACCCTCGTCATCGGCCTCCTCGCCTGGGGCAACATCGCGAAGATCGTGCGGGCGCAGACGCTCACCCTGAAGGGGCTCGACTACGTCTCCGCCGCCCGGCTCAGCGGCTGGGGCACCTGGCGGATCGCCCGCAGGGAGCTGCTCCCCGGGCTCGCCGCCCCGGTGATCACCTACGCCGCGATCCTCATCCCGGTGAACATCAGCGTCGAGTCCGCCCTGTCGTTCCTCGGCGTCGGTGTGAAGCCGCCGACGCCCTCGTGGGGACAGATGCTCACCGCGGCCGACGTCTGGTACCAGGCGGCCCCGCAGTACCTGCTGCTCCCGGCCGGAGCGCTGTTCGTGACCGTGCTGGCGCTGGCCGTACTCGGCGACGGCGTGCGCACCGCCCTGGACCCACGGGCCGCCTCGCGCCTGCGCGTCGGCACGGGCCGCGCGCGGGAGACCGGGACCCCCGAGGAGGCCACCGCATGAGCGGCTTCGGAGGCTTCCTCCTGCGTCGCGGCGTCGGCGCCGTGGTGACCCTGCTGGCCATCTCGGTGATCGTCTACGTCGTCTTCTACGCCACCCCCGGCAACGTCGCCCAGATCACCTGTGGCCCGCGCTGCTCCCCGGAGCAGGTGCACCAGGTGGCCCAGCAGCTGAGGCTGGACGACCCGCTGTACGTGCGCTACTGGCACTTCCTGCAGGGTCTGGTCGTCGGCCGGGACTACTCCACCGGCACCTCGGTGGAGCACTGCCCGGCCCCCTGCCTCGGGCTCTCCTACCAGACCGACCAGCAGGTCACCGACATCATCCTGACCAGGCTCCCGGTGAGCCTCTCCCTGGTCCTCGGCGCGATGGTGCTGTGGCTGGTGCTCGGCGTCGGCACCGGCATCCTCTCCGCCTGGCGGCGCGGCCGGCTCACCGAGCGGGTGCTGACCGCCCTCACCCTGGCGGGCTGGGCCACCCCGGTCTTCGTCATCGGTCTGATCCTGATGATCGTCGTCTGCGGCGAACTGCGGCTGCTGCCCTTCCCGCAGTACGTGAACCTCACCGACGACCCCGAACAGTGGGCGTGGAACCTGCTGCTGCCGTGGCTCTCGCTCGCCCTGATCGAGGCCGCCTCGTTCGCCCGGCTGACCCGGGCGTCGATGCTGGAGACGCTCGCCGAGGACCACATCCGCACCTTCCGGGCGTACGGCGTCGGGGAGCGGTCGATCGTCGAACGGCACGCCCTGCGCGGAGCGTTCGCGCCGGTCATCGCGCTGAACGCGAACAACTTCGGCTCGGCGGTCGGCGGCGCGGTGCTCACCGAGACGCTGTTCGGCCTGCCCGGCATCGGCCAGGAGCTCGTCCATGCCGTCAATGTGGTCGATCTCCCGGTCGTCGTCGGCATGGTCCTGGTCGTCGGCTTCTTCGTGGTCCTCGCCAACGCCGTCGCGGACGTCCTGTACGCGGTGGCCGACCGACGGGTGGTGCTGACATGAGTCTCGTACAGGTCACGGACCTGTCCGTCGAGTTCGGCGAACTGCGGGCCGTGGACGGCCTCTCCTTCCGTCTGGAGCAGGGCGCCGCCCTGGCCCTGGTCGGCGAGTCCGGCTCGGGCAAGTCCACCGTCGCCTCGGCCCTGCTGGGGCTGCACCGGGGCACGGGCGCGCGCGTCGGCGGGTCGGTCGAGGTGGCCGGAGTCGACGTACGGAAGGCGACGGACGACGAACTGCGCCGGCTGCGCGGCAAGAAGGCCGCGATGGTCTTCCAGGACCCGCTGTCGTCCCTCGACCCGTACTACGCGATCGGCGACCAGATCGCCGAGGTGTACCGCGTGCACACGCGCGTGTCACGACGGGCGGCACGCGCGCGTGCGGTGGAGGTGCTCGACCGGGTGGGAATCGCGGACGCGCCACGCCGGTCCCGCTCGCGCCCCCACGAGTTCAGCGGCGGCATGCGCCAGCGCGCGCTCATCGCCATGGCGCTGGCCTGCGAGCCGGAGCTGCTGATCGCCGACGAGCCGACCACCGCGCTCGACGTGACCGTCCAGGCCCAGATCCTCGATCTGCTGCACACGCTGCGCGAGGAGACCGGCATGGGGCTGCTGCTCGTCACGCACGACGTGGGAGTGGCCGCCGAGAGCGTCGACGAGGTGCTCGTCATGCGCCACGGGCGCGTCGTCGAACACGGTCCGGCCGCCGCCGTCCTGGGCTCGCCCGCGCGGCCGTACACGCGCGAGCTGCTGTCCGCCGTGCCGCGCGTGGACGCGGTCCGTGCGCGCTCGACGGCGTCCGACGAGGTCGTCCTGGAGGCGACCGGGCTCAGGCGCGAGTTCGGGCGCGGCAAAAGGACCTTCACGGCCGTCGACGACGTCTCGCTGACCGTCCGCCGGGGCGAGACCCTGGGCGTCGTGGGGGAGAGCGGCAGCGGCAAGACGACCCTGGGCCGCATGCTGGTCGGGCTGCTGGAGCCGACCGCCGGGCGGATCCGCTATGCCGGGCAGGCGCACACCGGTGTGAACCCCGCCCTGCAGATGGTGTTCCAGGACCCCGTCTCCTCCCTCAACCCGCGCCGCAGCGTGGGCGAGTCCATCGCCGACCCGCTCCGCGCGCGGAGCGGGCACAAGGACGAGGAACGCGTCCGGGGGCGGGTGACGGAACTGCTGGAGCGGGTGGGGCTCGAAGCGGCGCACTACGACCGCTACCCGCACGAGTTCAGCGGCGGACAGCGCCAGCGCGTGGGCATCGCGCGGGCGCTCGCGGCCGATCCGCGCGTCATCGTCTGCGACGAGCCGGTCTCCGCCCTCGACGTCACCACACAGGCCCAGGTGGTCGCCCTGCTCGCCGAACTGCAGCGCGAACTCGGGCTCGCGCTGGTCTTCGTCGCGCACGACCTGGCCGTCGTACGGCAGGTCAGCGACCGGGTCGCGGTCATGCGCGGGGGCCGGGTCGTCGAGTCGGGACCCGCCGACCAGGTGTACGACAACCCGCGTGACCCGTACACCAAGCAGCTCCTGGCCGCCGTGCCGGTCCTCGACCCGGGGCTGGCGGCGGAGCGGCGGGCGGCCCGGCTGGAGCTGTCCGCGACGCCCGTGGCGTAACGTTTCGCGATCGAGCGATCACCCTGCGATCTCTTAGCGCGTCGGAACGCCATCCGTAAGCGAAAGTTACGACCGTTCACCCCTTTTGGTGGCGCGATGGACAACCGTCCGTCGCGCCACCGCCTTGTCCGCATACCTTCGTCCCGCTGCGAGCCGCCGGCGCAACGGCGGCTCCCCACACGGGAGATCGGGGGTGCGCTCGTGCGCATCGGACTGCTTACGGAGGGTGGCTATCCGTATGTGAGCGGTGACGCCAGGCTCTGGTGCGACCGGCTCGTGCGCGGGCTCGGGCAGCACGAGTTCGACATCTACGCGCTCAGCCGCAGCCGGCGCCAGGAGGACGAAGGCTGGATCCCGCTGCCCGAGCAGGTCGGCCGGGTGCGAACGGCACCGCTGTGGACGGCCCCGGACGACGGGGGCGCGTACGGTCGGCGCGCGCGCCGGCGCTTCGGCGACTGCTACGGGGAACTGGTCGGGGCGCTGTGCTCCGGCACGGAGATCGACGCCGGAGGCGGCGCGGACGTCGGCGCCGGGGTGGGTGCGGAGGTCGGCACCGGGGTCGGCACCGGGGTCGACGCCCATGCCGGATCGGGCGGGGGATTCGGCGCGAGGCCCGCCGAGGGAGCGGCCCCACATCAGGCGGACCGTTTCGGCAGTGCGCTGTACGGCCTGGCGGAACTGGCCCGGGAAGAGGGCGGCGGACTCGTCGGCGCACTCCGCTCCGACACCGCCGTACGCGCGCTGGAGCGCGCCTGCCGCGCGCCCGGCGCACCGCGCACCGCGCGCGAGGCGCGGGTACCGGATCTGCTCGCCGTCGCCGCGCACCTCGAACGCGCCCTGCGCCCGCTCTCCCTCGACTGGTACGACGACGACGGCCTCGGTGCCGCCGACCTCTGCCACGCGACCTCCGGTGGCCCGGCCGCCCTGACCGGCCTGCTCGCACGGCACTTCGCCGAGGTACCGCTGCTGGTCACCGAGTACGGCGTGCACCTGCGCGCGCGCTACCTGGCGCTGGGCCCCGACGCGGCCACCCCGGCCGTCCGCACCCTGCTCACCGGCTTCCACCGCGCGCTGGCCGCCGAGCTCTACCGGCGCGCCGCGATCGTCACCCCCGGCAACGGACACGCCCGCCGCTGGCAGGAACGCTGCGGTGCCGACCGGAGCCGGATCCGCACGGTCCACCCGGGCATGGACGCCTCCCGGTTCACGGAGGCGGGCGAGTCCCCGGACCGCGCCGACCCGGAAACCCTGGTCTGGGTCGGACGCGTCGAACCCGTCAAGGACCTGGTCTCGCTGCTGCACGCCTTCGCGGAGGTCCGCAGGCAGGAGCCCAAGGCCCGGCTGCGGATCGTCGGCGCGGCGGCCGGCCCGGAGGGCGAGGCCTACCTGGGTCACTGCCGGGCCCTGGCCGCGCAGCTCTTCCCGGACGAGGCGGAGGGGGCGCACGCCGTAGGGGAGAACCCGGTCTCCTTCGAGGAGATCGGGGGCCCGGAGGCCCCGACCCTGCCCGAGGCGTACGCCTCCGCTGCCGTCGTCGTGCTGTCCAGCGTCGTCGAGGGCTTTCCGATCAGCCTGGTCGAGGCCATGCTCTGCGCGCGGGCCACGGTCTCCACGGACGTCGGCGCGGTCGTGGAGGCCATCGGCGGCACCGGCCTGGTCGTGCCCCCGCGCAACCCCCGGGCGCTCGCCGAGGCGTGCGTGACACTGCTGCGCGACCCCGAGCGCCGTGCACGCCTGGGCGCCGCCGCGCGCGCCCGCGCCCTCGAACTGTTCACCGTGGAGCAGAACATCGCGGCGTTCCACAGCATCTACCTGGAGATCGTCTCCCACTGCCCGGTGCGCCGGGTCGTGCTGGACCGGGCCGGCGAGCCCCTCCCCTTCGCCGCACCCGCCGAGGCCCACGTCCCCGGCCGCTGGGCGGGCCCCATGCCCCGGGTCGTGTCGCGGGGCGGTCCCGGCGGCCCCGCCTGGGCGACCGGCAGGCCGGTGCGGACCGCGGCCGCCGCGGCGCCCGGAGGCGCGCGATGACCGAACTCGACGGACTGGACCGGCCAGGGACGCCGGGCAACCCCGGCCCCTGGGACGCGCGGGCGCACGGATGGCCGACTGCCGCTCCCGGCCGGGGTGAACCGGCTCACGGCGACGAGGACGAGCCGCCGTCACGCGGGGCGAGCGCCACCGGCGGCCGCCGGAACCGCGGGCCCGCCGCCCGACGAGGCGCGGCCGATCCCGTGAAGGCACTGCTCCACCGCCACCGCGACCTGTGCCGGCGGGCCGTGGATCCGCTGGAGATCGCGGCGGCGCTGGAGGCGCACGGCCTCACCGACCGGACCGCCGCCCGCTACCGCCACCGCGACGTCTTCTCGCTCGCCGAGGAGTTGTACGCGCGCGTGCCCCACGACGGCGAACCCCGCGCGTGCCCCGAGCCGGTCCCCGCTCCCCGCGTCCGCGCCGACTGGCTCCTGCTGGCTCTCCTGCCCGGCGCCCTGAGCGCGGCGGCCGTGACCGGCCTGCGCCTCACCCACGGCCGACCGCGTCTGCTGGTGGCCGCCGCGGCTGTCCTCACGCTGGGCCTGGCCGTACGCACGGTACTGCGCCGAGGACCGCTCGGCCTGCCGCCCGGCACCCGTGCCTGGCGCACGGCGACCGGCACGCGCGCGTGCACCACCTGGCTCCTCGCCTACGCCCTCCTCGGCGACGGCTTCCTGCGCGCCGTCGTGAACGGCGGCCCCGACGGCCTGCCGTCCGGCGCGCCGGACGGCCCGTGGCCCCTGGCCACCGCCCCCGTCCTGGCCCTCACCCTGGCCTTCGCCCCCGCCGCCTGGAGCGCCCACCTCTTCGCGGCGGGCGCCCGCCGCAGGCTCGCGGGCAGCCGGAGCCTGGCGGAGTTCACGGCCGCCGCCCGACCCCTGCTGCTCGGCGCCCTCGCCCTGTTCCTGGGCGCGCTCACCGCCCTGCTCGCCCTGTCCGCCGCCGCCCTGCGCGCAGCCGCCGCCTACCCCGAAGCGCTCACCCTCGGCGCACTCCTGCTGCTCGCGCGCCTCCTGACCGTCCACCACGTCCGGCGTGGCCCGTCGCCGACCCTCGCCGTCGCGGCCTTGACCGAGGCGGCGGCGCCGGCGCTGGCTCTCACCGGCCGCCTCCCCGGCTGCGCCTTCCTGGCGGCACCCGTCGACACCCTCGTGGACACCTTGGGCCCGGGCAGCGTCCCCACGCTGGCCTGCGGAACCGCCGCCCTGACCCTGCTCGTCCAGGCGACCCGCACCCTCACCCGGGCCTCGGCCCACGGGCCGACCGGAGCGGACGAGTGAACCTTCCGGCACGCCGCACGACCCCACGCCGCACACACCCCCAAGCCCCCGCACCCCGGGGCGACAAGCGCCCACCGCAGTCGCAGGCGCCCGGCGCACCGCCCCAGGCAACCGCAACACCCCCTGAAGGAGAACGCCAGATGACCACCTCCCGACCCGGAGCCTCCGGAGCGCACACCCCGGGGGCCGCCCGATGAGGGTTCTGCTGATCGGAGCCAACGGATACCTCGGCCGATTCGTCGCCGACCGCCTGCTCGCCGACCCGGCCGTCCAGCTCACCGCACTCGGCCGAGGCGACGACGCCGACGTCCGCTTCGACCTCGCCACGGGCAGCCCGGGCGCGCTCACCCGCTTCCTCGACGCGGTCCACCCCGGCGTCGTCATCAACTGCGCGGGCGCCACCCGCGGCGGCGCCCGCGAACTCACCCGGCACAACACCGTCGCCGTCGCCACCGTCTGCGAGGCCCTGCGCCGCAGCGGCTGCGGCGCCCGTCTGGTGCAGATCGGCTGCAGCGCCGAGTACGGCCCGAGCCAGCCCGGCTCCTCCACGGCCGAGGACGCCGTCCCCCGCCCCGGCGGCCCCTACGGCGTCAGCAAGCTCGCCGCGACCGAACTGGTCCTCGGCTCCGGCCTGGACGCCGTCGTGCTCCGCGTCTTCTCGCCCGCCGGGCCCGGCACCCCGGCCGGCTCCCCGCTGGGCCGCCTCGCCGAGGCCATGCGCCGCGCCATGCAGTCCGGTGACGGCGAACTCAAACTCGGCGGCCTCGGCGCCCAGCGCGACTTCATCGACGTCCGCGACGTCGCCCGCGCCGTGCACGCGGCCTCGCTCTCCGCCGCGCAGGGCGTCATCAACATCGGCTCGGGCCGCGCCGTCCGCCTCCGCGACGCCGCCGCCGTCCTCGCCCGCGTCGCCGGATACGGCGGCGCCCTCCACGAACTCGACGGGCCGCCCGGCCCGCTGCGGGCGACCATCGGGCACCCCCGTACCGATCCCGACCATGTGCCCCCGGTCGCGTACCCGTACCCGGACGGCTGCGGCAGCTGGCAGCAGGCCGACGTCCGCACCGCCCGCGACCGGCTCGGCTGGCGTCCCCGGATCAACCTCGAAGAATCCCTCGCCGACATCTGGATGGAGGCGGCGTGCCGCATCTGACCAGGGCCAAGGCCGGGTTCGCGAGCACCGGCGTGCGTACCGCGCTCGGTGTCCCCGGCTACGCCCACCCCCTGCTCGCCCCCACCGAGTGGGCCGCGCTCACCCGCCCCGGCACGCCCCTGGACTGGGTGGTCCTCGACGTGGCCGCCGGCCCCGGCAGCCGCCCCGACCCGCACTGCCTCCAGGCGGCCGGGCGGCTGGCCGCCGCGGGCGTCCGCGTCCTCGGCCGCCTGGACACCGCGCACGACGCCCGCCCCGTCGGCGACCTGCTCTCCGACGCCCGCCGCTACCTCGACTGGTACCACGTCGGAGGCTTCCTCCTGGACCGCTGTCCCACCGAGCGCACCGCCCTGCCGGCAGTCCGCCGCACGATCGGCGCCCTCCGCGCGATCAGCGAGGGCGCTCATCTGGTCCTGGGTCACGACACCCACCCGCACCCGGGTTACGCCGAGAACGCCGACCAGTTGGTGACCTTCCGCGGCTCCTGGTCCGACTACCGCTGGTCGCAGGTCGCCGAGTGGACCGCCGACTACCCGCCCGACCGCTTCTGCCACTTCGTGCACGGCGTGCCGCGCGGCCACCTCGACGAGGCGCTGCGGATCGCCCGCTGGCAGGGCGCCGCGACCATCTACTTCACGGACCGCACCGACCGCTGCGGACGCACCGATCCCTGGGAGACCATGCCCGGCTACTGGGACGAACTCGTCTCGCGAGTCGGAACGGGTGTCTCGGAATGAAGAAGGCCGTGGCAGTGTTACAGGGAGAACAACCGTAGTGATCGACCGACCAACGGAGTCCCCGTGTCGCTGCCACCCCTGGTCGAGCCAGCCTCTGAGCTCACCGTAGACGAGGTCCGCAGGTACTCCCGCCACCTGATCATCCCCGATGTCGGGATGGACGGGCAGAAGCGGCTGAAGAACGCCAAGGTGCTCTGTGTGGGCGCCGGCGGTCTGGGCTCGCCGGCGCTGATGTACCTGGCCGCCGCGGGCGTCGGCACCCTCGGCATCGTGGAGTTCGACGAGGTCGACGAGTCCAACCTGCAGCGCCAGATCATCCACAGCCAGGCCGACATCGGCCGCTCCAAGGCCGAGTCCGCGCGTGACTCCGTCCTCGGGATCAACCCGTACGTGAACGTGATCCTTCACGAGGAGCGGCTCGAGGCCGACAACGTGATGGACATCTTCAGCCAGTACGACCTGATCGTCGACGGCACGGACAACTTCGCGACCCGCTACCTGGTCAACGACGCCTGCGTGCTGCTGAACAAGCCCTATGTGTGGGGCTCGATCTACCGCTTCGACGGCCAGGCCTCCGTCTTCTGGTCCGAGCACGGCCCCTGCTACCGCTGCCTCTACCCGGAGCCCCCGCCCCCCGGCATGGTCCCGTCCTGCGCCGAGGGCGGCGTGCTGGGCGTGCTGTGCGCGTCCATCGGGTCCATCCAGGTCACCGAGGCGATCAAGGTCCTCACCGGCACCGGTGAGCCCCTGGTCGGCCGCCTGATGATCTACGACGCCCTGGAGATGCAGTACCGTCAGGTCAAGGTCCGCAAGGACCCGGACTGCGCGGTCTGCGGCGAGAACCCGACCGTCACCGAACTCATCGACTACGAGGCCTTCTGCGGCGTCGTCTCCGAGGAGGCCCAGGAGGCGGCCGCCGGCTCGACGATCACTCCCAAGCAGCTCAAGGAGTGGATCGACGACGGCGAGAACATCGAGATCATCGACGTCCGCGAGATCAACGAGTACGAGATCGTCTCGATCCCCGGCGCCAAGCTGATCCCCAAGAACGAGTTCCTCATGGGCACCGCCCTGGAGGGCCTCCCGCAGGACAAGAAGATCGTCCTGCACTGCAAGACGGGCGTCCGCAGCGCGGAAGTCCTCGCGGTCCTGAAGTCCGCCGGCTTCGCCGACGCCGTGCACGTCGGCGGCGGCGTGATCGGCTGGGTCAACCAGATCGAGCCGCACAAGCCGGTGTATTAAACGGCCTGCTGGCTGACCAGCAGTACTGAAGAGGTCCACGGCTCTGACCGGTTCAGATGCCGTGGGCCTCTGCCGTTGCCGGGCAGCGGGAGGCAGGACCGGGCGGACGCAGGCAGTCAGTCGACGCCGGGCGGCACGCGCGTGGCGTGGTGGTAGTACATCCGCCAGCCCTCGGTCTCGTCCTTCTTCCGCCAGATCGAACTGTGCCTGGTCCTGCGCTCGCCGAGCATCGTCTCGAACGTCAGGTGCACCAGGCCCGGTGCGAGCAGCGCGCCCGAGATCTCCGAGGGTTCGTACCGGGGAGCGTCCGGCGAACTGCCGGGATGGTCGGCCAGTTCGGCGAGCATGATCTCGTACGTCCACCGCCGTCCCGACCCGCCGACCTCGACGAATTCCGGGTCGAGGAGCTGTCCCGCGCGTTCGGGTGAGGCGCGGACCCGCGGATCCATGAGCTCCAACTCGGCCGCGATCGCCTGGTCCACCTCATCCGAATGGGTCATGAGCACACCTTGCCGTCCTTCGGTACCGTCCCGTTCAGCACGTACGCGTTCACCGTCGCGTCGACACAGTCGCTGCCGCTGCCGTACGCCCCGTGTCCCTCGCCCTTCCAGGTGAGTTCGACACCGACGCCCTTGCCCAGGGCGTCCGCCATCCTGCGGGCGCCCTCGTACGGGGTGGCCGGGTCGCCGGTGTTGCCGACCAGCAGGATGGGTGCCGCGCCGGGCGCGCTCACGTCCGGGGTGTCGGACTGTCCCGCCACCGGCCAGTCGTGGCACCAGCCGGCCGTGTCCCAGCCCAGGAAGTCCCCGAACACCGGCGAGATCCTCTCGAATGCGGGCAGCAGCTTTTTCGTCTGGGCGAGCGTGGGCCGCTGCTTGTCGTCCAGGCACGATATGACCCGTTGTGCCTGGGTCGTCGTGCCGTAGTGCCCCGAGGAGTCACGATCGTTGTACTCGTCGGCGAGCGACAGCAGTGGCGAGCCGTCTCCTTGTTCCGCCGCCCTCAGGGCGCTGGTCAGCGAGGGCCAGCTCTCCTTGCTGTAGAGGGGCAGGACGATGCCGGTGATCGCCAGGGTCTGTGTCAGCCTGCGCGCGGAGGACGTTGGCAGAGGCTTGGCGTCGATCCGCCGAAGCAGGTCCACGATCTTCCGGGAGCCCTGTTTCGGGTCCTGTCCCGTGGATGTGAGGTAGTCGTCCAGGGCCCGTTGGAAGCCCCGGGCCTGGTTCTCGGCGTGGCCCACCGCGTCCGCGGTCGGATCGACCACCGCGTCGAGGACCAGCCGGCCGACGTTCCTGGGGAACAGGTGGGCGTAGACACCGCCCAGCTCCGTGCCGTAGGAGATGCCGAAGTAGTGCATCTTCGGATCGCCGAGGACCTGGCGCATCAGGTCCATGTCCCGGGCGGTGTCGGTCGTGGAGACGTGTGCCATGAGGGTGCCGACGGCCCGCTCGCAGCCCTTGCCGAAGTCGGCGGCGTCCTGGAGATAGGCCCGCTCCTCCGCCGGCGTGTCCGGAGTGACGTCCACGTCCTCGGCGGCCTGGACGTCCCGGTCGCTGCGACAGCGGACGCCCTCGCTGGCCCCGACCCCGCGCGGATCCCAGCCGACCAGGTCGTAGCGCTCGCGCAGCTTGGAGGCGGTGACGGCGTAGTACGGCATCGTCGTGACGCCCGAGGCGCCCGGGCCGCCGAAGTTGAACAGCAGTGATCCGATGCGGTCGCCGCCGGTCGCCTTGGCCCGGATGAGCGCGAGGCCGATGGTCCTGCCGTCCGGCCTGGCCCAGTCGAGCGGTGTCCTGAGCGTCGCGCACTGCCAGTCGCCGCTCGGCGCGGGGGAGTCGCCGGTGGCCTTGCAGCGGCCCCAGGCAGGCTTCTGCGAGGCGAGAGAGGCGGGAAGGCCGGTGACCGCGGTGGCCGCGGGGGTGGCGGTGGACGGATCGGACCGGTCCTTGCCCTCGTCGCCGCCGCGACCGGACGAGCCACCGCCGCACCCGGCCACCAGCAGCGTGGCGGCGACCGCGGCCGCCCACCGTACGAATCGAGACATGCGCAACCCCCTCGTGAGCCCTCCGCGTCTCGGCCGCGGGAAGCTGTCAGGCCATGGTAGGCGGATTGCCCCGAGCCTGCGGTGGCCTGTGGATAACCCTCTGACCTGCGAGTTTGCCGGGTCGGCCGTGATCGGTCAGGAGCAGACGGTGCCCGCCTTCGGCACCTTTCCGTCCAGCAGATAGCCGTTCACGGCGTTCTGTACGCACTTGTTCTTGCTGTCGTACGCGCCGTGTCCCTGACCTTTGTACGTCAGCTCGACGGCGACGCCCGGGCCGAGCGCGTCCACCATCTTCCTCGCACCCTCGTACGGGGTGGCCGGGTCACCGGTGTTCCCCACGACGAGGATCGGTGCCGATCCGGCGGCGCCGACGTCGGGATGGTCGGCGGCCCCCGGCACGGGCCAGTTGGTGCAGCTGAGCATGCCCCAGGCCAGATAGTCCCCGAACAGCGGGGACGCGGCGCGGAACTCGGGCAGCTTCTGCAGGACATAGCCGGGGGCGTACCGCGGCTTCTCGTCACCGCAGTTGATGGCCACGTTCGCGGCGGCGATGTTGCTGTAGTGACCGTTCTCGTCACGGCCGTTCATCGAGTCCGACAGCAGCATGAGGACCCTGCCGTCGCCCTCGTACGCCTGCTGCAGACCCTCGGTGAGGTACTCCCAGAAGTCCTTGGAGTAGAGGGACTGGGCGATGCCGTTGACCGCCGCGGTCTGGGTCAGGTCGCGCGGGAAGATACCGGGGATGGGTTTCCTGTCGAGGTCCCTGAGCAGCTTGGCGATACGGTTCTTCACGTCCTGCGCGCTGTCGCCGATCGGGCAGTCGGTGGACTTCGACACACAGTCCCGGGCGAAGTTGTCCAGCGCCAGCTGGAAACCCCGGGCCTGCCCGAGCGCGGCCTGTTCCGGGTTCTCGGTGGGATCGACGACCGCGTCGAAGACGGCCCGGCCGACGTTCTTCGGGAACAGGTGCGCGTAGACCCCGCCGAGTTCGGTGCCGTAGGAGATGCCGAAGTAGTGCAGCTTGCCGTCCCCGAGAACCTGGCGCATCAGGTCCATGTCGCGGGCCGCGTCCACGGTGGCCACATGCGGCAGAACCGTCTTGGAGCGCTTCTGGCAGGCGGCGTTGAACTGCTTGGTGCGGTTGAGCAGCTGGGTGCGTTCGGCGCTGTCGTCGGGCGTCGCGTCCTGCTGGAAGTACTCGTCGAGCTGTGTGTCGCTCTCGCACTCGACGGGCGCGCTGCGGCCGACCCCGCGCGGGTCGAAGCTGACCAGGTCGTAGCGGGTGCGCAGGGCCGCGTAGTCCTCGCCGAACGCGGGCAGCGCGGTGACGCCGCTGCCGCCGGGGCCGCCGAAGTTGAACACCAGCGATCCGATCCGCCCGCTCGCCGGGCCGCTCGCCCGGGCCCGGATGAGCGCCAGGCCGATGGTGTCGCCCTTGGGCCGGCTCCAGTCCAGGGGCGCCTTCATCGTGGCGCACTGCCACTTCGTGCCGTTCGGCAGCGGGGACGGGGAACCGCCGCCGCCCTCCGCCTCGGACGGGGCCGGGCAGTCCGTCCAGGCCAGCCTCTGCGTTGTCAGGTCCCCGTCCCTGGTGCCGTCACCGCATCCCGCCAGCAGGGAGGACAGCAGCACGGCGGTGGTGGTCAGGGCGGCGGCACGCAGCCAGGAGGGAGTGGGCATGTTCCCATCGTGCGGGCGTACACGACGGGGCGCGCGCCGGGCGCGGGCCGTACGAGGTACGGCCCGCGCCCGTGCCTACAGAGCGCCCTTGCGGGAAAGGTGGTTGAAGGCCAGCCAGCCGGGCAGCACCGGCAGCCACAGGGTCAGCAGCCGGAACAGCAGGACGGCCGGAGCGGCGACCTCCTTGGGCAGGCCGACGGCGATGAGTCCGACCGTCAGGGTCGCCTCCACCGCGCCCACGCCACCAGGAGTGGGGGCCGCGGACCCGAGGGCGTTTCCGGCGAGGAAGACGACGGCGACGCTGGCGATGCTCAACGAGGCCGAGCCGTGGCCGAAGGCCCGGATCGAGGCGTCCAGGCACATCACGAAACAGGCGGTCAGCAGCAGCATGCCGCCGATGCCGGTGACCAGCTTCTGCGGCCGCTGGAGCACGTCGAGCATGCGCGGCACGACACCCGCGAACAGCGACCTCACGCGCGTGACGACGAATTTCCGCAGGAACGGCACGGAGGTCACCACCAGCACCAGCACCGCCACCGTCAGCAGACCCGCGATGACCGTCCGGGACGGCGACAGCGACGGCGTCTTCTCGGTGCCGGTCAGATAGCCGAAGGACAGCAGCATCATGATGTGACAGCCGAGTCCGAACAGCTGGGACGCGCCGACGCTCGCCACCGCGAGCCCCGGGCGTACGCCCGCGCGCTGGAGGAAGCGCGTGTTGAGGGCGACCCCGCCGACCGCGGCCGGTGCCACGATCTTCACGAACGACCCGGCGACCTGTGCCCCGATGGTCCGGGGCAGCGGTACCCGCTCGGGCACGAACCCCAGCAGCGCCATGGCGGCGGCGACATAGCTCAGCGCCGAGAACGCCACCGCTGCCACCACCCAGCCCCACTGGGCCTGCGCGAAGAGGGTGCCGAACTCGATGTGAGTGAGCTGCGTCAGCAGGTAGTACGCGCCGATCGCGCCGGCGATGAAGCTCATCAGGGTGCGTGGCCGCACCCGCTCCAGCCGGGCCGGTTCCACCGGCGCCTGCGGCCTGATCCGCAGCACCTGATGCCGGATCTGGGTGAGCAGATCCTCCTCGCGCGCCTCGTCGAGGGCTTCGTCCAGCGCCCGCTTCTCGGCCCGCTGCTCCGCCCGCACCGCCTTCTTGTCCAGCTTTTCCAGCCCGGACCCGGCGTCCTGCGAGGCCTCCTCCAGGCGCGCCTGTTTGGCCTGTCGGGAGGCCTCCAGGACCGCGTCGCGCTCACGCTGCGCCCTCTCCCGGGCCAGTCTGCGCAGCGTCGCGCGCGTGGAGCGGGTCAGGGCGATCGGCTGCAGCATCGGCAGGCAGTCGGCGACCGCGTCGGGTCCGAGGACCCCCACCGCCGAGGCCACCGCCCGCTCGGCGCCCACCCGCAGACCGAGTGTGGTGACCAGTTGGGCGATGTCCATGCGCAGCAGCAGTTCCCCCGCCGCGATCTCGCCGCCGCGCAGGTCGGTCAGGATCACCGTGCCGGAACGATCCACCAGAATCGCGTCACCGGCCAGCCTGCGGTGCGCGATGCGCCGCGACTGCAGCGCCCGCACCTGATGCCAGGTGTGGCGCAGCAGGTCGTCGGTGATCTCCTCGTCGGCGAGCGAGTCCAGCGTGCGCCCACCGGTGTGCTCGTAGACGAGCATCACGGCGTCGGGACCCAGCTCGGAGGTGGCGATCAGCTTGGGCGCGTTGGCACCGGCCGCGATCGCCGCGTACGCCAGCAGCGCCTCCTGCTCCAGCGCCTGGCGCAGCGACTGGAGGCTGGAGCGGGTGGCGAAGCCGCGCAGGGTGAGGTTGCGCCAGGCACGGTAGAAGAAGCCCTGGGCCTGCTGCTCCCGGTCGACCACCGTGACGTCCAGCGGCGGGCCGTCCTCCAGGGTGACGAAGTAGCGCCGGCCGCGGTCGCCGTTCTCGGCTTCGGGGGCCTCCTCGCGGGCCGCGCTGACCGGACGGAAGCCGACGTGCCTGAGGCCTGCCATCAGCGTCTGCCCGGTGGGGCGCACATTGGGCGAGCCGACCGCGTACAGCGTGCCGTAGGCCACCGTCCAGCCGATCAGCACCGTCAGGATGATCGAGAACGGGGTGGTGTAGCCGGTGACCAGCATCGAGAACGCGTCGAGCAGCAGGACGATCCACAGCACGGAGCGCCACCGGGGCCGCCGGGACATGCCGACGGCCGTCATATAGGCGATGACGGGCGCCAGATAGCCGTGCACCGGGTCGGTCAGGGCGTGCAGGTCGCCCGGCGAGGGCTGGGTGAGCGCCTCCTGGATCGAGCCCGGGGCGGCTCTCGCCACCCACAGGTCGGTGGCGAGGGTCACCCCGTGGGCGAGGACGGCCGCGAGCACGCCGTCGGCGATGCGCAGCCCGTCCCTTTTGATCAGCCGCTCGATCGCGAACGCGACGGGCACCAGGAGGATCGCGATGCTCGACGCCAGTCCCGCGAACCGGATGAGCAGGTCAGGGGCCTGCCCCGTGCCCTTATTGATGTCCTGTTCGAGCCCCGAGGTGGTTCCGTGCGCGAACGCTGCGATCGCCAGCAGCACGACGACGGCGAGCACGCCCACCAGCAGCCGCATGAGGTCGGAGGGGCGGTGCACGCGCGCGGGGAGCAGCGGTTCGTCCCCCTCGACCTCGTCGGCGTGCGGATCGTCGGGGTACGAATCGTCGGCGCGCGGGCCGTCCGCGTGCGAGCCGTCCGCGTGCGGGCCGTCGGTGTCCGTGCCGTCCGCGTCCGGACTGTCCGGGCTGTCGGTGCGCGGCGGGGCGCCCGTCGGTGTTGTGTCCGCGGGGGCGGCTTCGGCGCGCCCGCCGTCCGGGGGTCCGGGTTCGGCGGGCCGGTCGTCGGTGCGCGGCGAGTGCGGGACGTGTGCCCCCTGGGCGGTGTCGTCGGTGTCGCTGGTCTCCGGGGCGTCCCTGCCGTCGGCGTCCGGGTCAGGGCGTGCGGCGGCGGCAGGGGCGCCCGACCCGCCTCCGGGGTGCGCGCCCTGCTGCTTCGTCGTCTCTTCTTGGTCTCGTATCACCAGTCACCGCCCGCACGATGGTGGCATGCCCCACCCGCACGCGGGGGCATCAGGGTGCACATGCGGGGGCGCACAGTCTGCCCCAAGCGCCGTGCCGGGGCGAGGGGCCGGCCTCGCAGCGACCGGGCCGCGTTGTCGGTGGGGTGCGGCAGGATGGGGCGAATGAGCGAGCCGAGCCTGCCCGAGGACACCCGAGAGGGGTACGCCGACGCGCTGCCCGAGTACGCCGAGCGGGTTCTCGAGGTCGCCGAGCGGATCCCGCCCGGGCGTGTGATGACGTACGGGGACGTCGCCGAGTGGCTCGAGGAGGGCGGCCCGCGCCAGGTCGGCCGGGTGATGGCCCTCTACGGGAGCGCCGTGCCGTGGTGGCGCGTGGTGCGCTCCGACGGAGTGCTGCTGCCCGGCCACGAACTGCGGGCGCTCGGTCACTACCGAACGGAGGGCACCCCGCTGAAGGAGGCGAGCAGGGCCGCCGAGGGCCATCTGCCGCGGCTCGACATGAAGCGCGCGCGGTGGGACGGCGGCGCGGACGCGGAGGGTCACACCTGACAGCTTCCGCCATCGGAGGCCTCCAAGGGGAACCCGTGGCCCGTATGAGGGAAACAGGGGACGTTCGTGGCATGCCGTACGTTCGTGAGGGGTGGGGCACGCGTGACGCCAGAGCCCTGAGGGAAGAAGCGGAAACCCCGCTTCCGCCTTGTTCCCGGGCGTAGCGTCGACCGGACGTGTCCCTCCCACCTCGCGGCCATCGCCCCTCCGGTGACCGCCTGCCCACCAGCACACCCACCAGGACCGGCGAACCACGTGAGCTCCTCTTCCTCCCTCAGGCGCCTGCCGCACCCCCAGGTGCGCCAGGGGAGCCATGGCGCTTACCGACTGGTCCGTACCCCCGCCGCCGCAGTGGATCCCCCTCGTCTGGACGCCGCTCAGCGTGCCGTGGTTGATCACCGTGCCGGTCCGTTGCTCGTTCTCGCCGGTCCGGGCACCGGCAAGACCACCACCCTGGTGGAGTCGGTGGCCGCGCGGATCGCCCGCGGCGCGGACCCCGAGCGGATCCTGGTGCTCACGTTCAGCCGCAAGGCCGCCGTCGAGCTGCGCGACCGCATGGCACTGCGCATGGGGGCCGCCCGCGCGCCGAGGGCGACCACCTTCCACTCGTACTGCTACGCGCTCATCCGTGCCCACCAGGACAGCGGGCTGTTCGTGGAGCCGCTGCGTCTGCTGTCCGGCCCCGAGCAGGACGTCACCGTCCGCGAGCTGCTCGCCGGCCATCCCGAGCTGGAGCGGCTCGGCCTCAGGCATGTGCGCTGGCCCGACGAGCTGCGCGCCTGCCTGACCACCCGAGGCTTCGCCGACGAGGTCCGCGCCGTCCTCGCCCGCAGCCGGGAACTGGGCCTCGCCCCCGGCGCGCTGGACGCCTTCGCCCGCCGTATCGGCCGCCCCGACTGGCGCGCCGCCGCGGCCTTCCTCGCCGAGTACCTCGACGTGCTCGACCTGCAGGGCGTCCTCGACTACGCGGAACTCGTCCACCGCGCCGTCCTGCTCGCCCGCCGCCCCGAGAACGCCGCGCGGCTGGCCGCACAGTACGACGCCGTGTACGTCGACGAGTACCAGGACACCGACCCGGCCCAGGTGCGCCTGCTGCACGCCCTGGCCGGCGGCGGGCGCACCCTGGTCGCCTTCGGCGACCCCGACCAGTCGATCTACGCCTTCCGGGGAGCCGACGTGAACGGCATCCTGGAATTCCCGGCGGCCTTCCCGCGCGCGGACGGCCGGCCGGCACCGGTCCAGGTGCTGCGCACCTCCCGCCGCTCCGCCGCCGGCCCGCTCACGGCGACCCGTCTGCTCACCCAGCGCATGCCGCTCACCCGGCTCCCCGCCGACAAGGTCCGCGCCCACCGGGAGCTCGCTCCGCTGCGGGACGGGGGCCGGGTCGAGGTCTACACGTACCCCACGCCCGGTACCGAACTGGACAACGTCGCCGACATCCTGCGCCGGGCGCACCTGGAGGACGGCGTGCCCTGGAGCGACATGGCCGTCCTGGTGCGCGCCGGCTCCCGCACCATCCCGACGGTGCGCCGCGCCCTCACGGCGGCCGGTGTCCCGCTGGACATCGACGGCGACGACCTGCCCCTGCGGCACGAGCCGGCGGTGGCCCCGCTGCTGACGGCGCTCCGGGCGGTGGCCACGGCGGAAGCGGCGCGGCGGCCCGAGGACGCCTCCGACGAGGTCCCCCACGCCACCGAAGAGGTGCCCACGGCCCATGAAGAGGCCACCGACGGCCCCGACGGCCCCTGGCCGACCGCCGGGCACGAGGTACGGCCCCCGGAGACCCCCGAGCGGCAGCAGGCCGCCGAGGGCAGGGAACGGCCCGCCCAGGACCCCTGCTGGCTCGACACCGAAACCGCGCTCACCCTCCTCGCCTCGCCCCTCGCGGGCATGGACGCGGCCGATCTGCGCCGCCTCGGCCGTGCCCTGCGCGAGGAGGAGCGGGCCGCGGGCAACCCGCTGCCGCCGCCCTCGGACGACCTGCTCACGCGGGCGCTCGCCGAGCCGGAGCGCCTCGTCGCGCACGATCCGGCGTACGCGCGCGGGGCCCAGCGCCTCGGCGCGCTGCTCCGGAAGGCCCGGGAACGCCTGGCGGGCGGCGGAACGGCCGAGGAGGCGCTCTGGGACCTGTGGGAGGGCACGCCGTGGCCCACACGCCTGGAGCGGGCCGCCCGGCGCGGCGGCGCGGCCGGCCGCAACGCCGACCGTGACCTGGACGCCGTCTGCGCGCTGTTCGCCACCGCCGCGCGCGCGGAGGAGCGCACCGGCGGCCGGGGCGCCCTGAACTTCCTGATGGAGATCGAGGCCGAGGACATCGCCGCCGACACCCTCACCCGGCGCGCGGTGCGCCCGGACGCCGTCCGCCTGATGACCGCGCACCGCTCCAAGGGCCTGCAGTGGCGGCTGGTCGTGGTGGCCGGCGTCCAGGAGGGCCTGTGGCCCGACCTGCGCCGTCGCGGCTCCCTGCTGGAGGCCGACCGCATAGGACGCGACGGACTCGCCGAACCGCTCACCCCGGGCGCGCTGCTCGCCGAGGAGCGCCGCCTGTTCTACGTGGCCGCCACACGCGCGCGTGAACGTCTCGTCGTCACCGCCGTGAAGGCCCCCGCCGACGACGGCGACCAGCCCTCCCGGTTCCTCACCGAACTGGGCGTCGAACCCCAGGACGTCACCGGCCGCCCGCGCCGCCCGCTGTCCGTGGCCGCGCTCGTCGCCGAGCTGCGCGCCACGACCGTCGACCCGCGCGTGTCCGCCACCCTCCGGGAGGCCGCCGCCCGCCGGCTGGCCAGGCTCGCCGCCCTCACCGACGAGGACGGCCGCCCCCTGGTACCGTCCGCGCACCCCTACCGCTGGTGGGGGATGTTCGAGCCGACCGAGAGCAAGGTGCCGCTGCGCGACCGCGACCAGCCGGTCGTGCTCTCCGGCAGCGCCCTCGACCAGCTCGCCAACACCTGCGCCCTGCAGTGGTTCCTGGGCCGGGAGGTGAAGGCCGACGCGCCCGCCACCACCGCGCAGGGCTTCGGCAACGTCGTCCACGTCCTCGCCGACGAGGTCGCCTCCGGGCGCACCCCCGGCGACCTCGCCGTCCTCATGGAGCGCCTGGAGTCGGTGTGGAACGCGCTCGCCTTCGACGCGCCCTGGAAGTCGGCGCAGGAGAAGGAGCACGCGCGCGTGGCGCTCGAACGCTTCCTGAAGTGGCATGTGCTGGACCGCACCGGCCGCACAGCGGTGGCCAGTGAGCAGGACTTCGACGTCACCCTCCGAGCGGGCGACTACCAGGTGCGCATCCGCGGCCAGATGGACCGGGTCGAGGCGGACGGCGAGGGCCGGGCCTACGTCGTCGACTTCAAGACCGGCAAGCAGGCGCCGACCGCGCGCGAAGTGGAGCGGCACCCGCAACTGGCCGTCTACCAGCTCGCCGTCCGCGAAGGCGCCGTGGACACCGCCTTCGACGGCGTGCGCCCCGAACCCGGCGGCGCCGAGCTGGTCCACCTGCGACAGGGCGCCGCCCGACGGGACGGTGGCGAGGAATTGCCCAAGGTGCAGGCCCAGGAGCCGCTGACGGGGGAGTGGGTCGGCGAGCTGCTGGCCAACGCCGCCGGAAAGGTCCTCGACGAACGCTTCACCCCGACCGCCGGCCAGCACTGCACGCACTGCGCGTTCCGGGCGTCGTGCAGCGCGCGGCCCGAGGGGCGTCACGTGGTCGAGTGACCTGAGTGACGCACACCACCACAGGGCCTGACCTGCGCTTCTCGGGTCGCGGTGGGGCGCCGCGTCCTCGGTTGTCAGTGGCCGCCGCTAGCTTTGACGGCATGCCCGCCCGTATCACCGACCCCGAGCAGCTCAAAGAGCTTCTCGGGATCCCGTTCACCCCGGAGCAGACGGCCTGCATCACCGCGCCGCCCGCCCCGCAGGTGATCGTGGCCGGAGCCGGATCGGGCAAGACCACCGTGATGGCGGCCCGCGTGGTCTGGCTGGTCGGCACCGGGCAGGTCGCCCCCGAACAGGTCCTCGGCCTGACCTTCACCAACAAGGCCGCCGGTGAACTCGCCGAACGCGTCCGCAAGGCACTCGTCAGGGCCGGCGTCACCGATCCCGACGCCATCGACCCCGACAACCCGCCGGGCGAGCCGGTCATTTCGACGTACCACGCCTTCGCCGGCCGCCTGCTGACCGACCACGGCCTGCGTCTCGGACTGGAACCGACCTCCCGCCTGCTGGCCGACGCCACCCGCTACCAGCTCGCCGCACGGGTGCTGCGCGAGGCCCCCGGCCCCTACCCGGCGCTCACCCGCTCCTTCGCCGACCTCGTCAGCGACCTGCTCACCCTCGACTCCGAACTCGCCGAACACCTCGTACACCCCGAGGAACTGCGCACCTGGGACGACGGCCTGCTGGGCACGCTCCAGGGCGCCAAGCTCACCAACGCCGACCTGCGCAAGGTCCCCGACACCGCCGCCGCCCGCCGCGAACTCGCCGAACTGGTGCTGCGCTACCGGGCGGCCAAGCGCGAGCGCGACCTGCTCGACTTCGGCGACCAGATCGCCCTCTCCGCCGAACTGGCCCGCATCCCCGAAGTGGGCCGGCTGCTGCGCGAGGAATTCCGCGTGGTGCTCCTCGACGAGTACCAGGACACCTCGGTCGCCCAACGCGTCCTGCTGGCAGGCCTGTTCGGCGGCGGCACCGGCCACCCGGTGACCGCGGTGGGCGACCCCTGCCAGGCCATCTACGGCTGGCGCGGCGCCTCCGTCGCCAACCTCGACGACTTCCCCGAGCACTTCGCTCACGCCGACGGCCGCCGCGCCACCCGCCAGGCGCTCAGCGAGAACCGCCGCAGCGGCGGCCGTCTCCTCGACCTCGCCAACGGCCTCGCCGAGCCCCTGCGCGCCCTGCACGCGGGCGTGGAGGCGCTCCGCCCGGCACCCGGCGCCGAACGCGAGGGCACGGTCCGCTGCGCCCTGCTGCCCACCCACGCCGAGGAGATCGACTGGATCGCCGACTCCCTCGCCCATCTCGTCCGCACCGGGACCGCCCCCGGCGAGATCGCCGTCCTGTGCCGCACGGCGACCGACTTCGCCCAGATCCAGGGCGCGCTCGTCGCCCGCGACATCCCCGTCGAGGTGGTCGGCCTCTCCGGGCTGCTGCACCTGCCCGAGGTCGCCGACCTCGTCGCCGTGTGCGAGGTCCTTCAGGACCCCGGCGCCAACGCCTCCCTGGTCCGCCTGCTGACCGGCCCGCGCTGGCGCATCGGCCCCCGCGACCTCGCCCTCCTGGGCCGCCGCGCCCGGCTGCTGGTGGCCCACGCGCGCGTGGGCGACACCGACGACCCGGACCGCCGGCTCGCCGCGGCCGTCGAGGGCGTCGACCCCGCCGAGGTGATATCGCTCGCGGACGCCCTCGACACCTTCCTGGAAACGCCCTTCGACGACGAGAACGGGGACGACGACGGACTGCCGTTCTCGCCGGACGCGCGGGTGCGTTTCGCGCGCCTGGCGGCCGAGCTGCGCGAGTTGCGCCGCTCGTTGTCCGACCCGCTGATGGACGTCCTGCACCGCGTCCTCGCCGTCACCGGCCTGGAGGTGGAGCTGTCCGCCTCCCCGCACGCGCTGGCCGCCCGCCGCCGCGAGACCCTGTCGAACTTCCTGGACGTCGCCGCCTCCTTCGCGGCCGGCGACGGCGAAGCCACCCTGCTGGCCTTTCTCGGCTTCCTGCGCACCGCCGCCCAGTACGAGAAGGGCCTCGACAACGCCCTGCCCGGCGGCGAGAACACCGTCAAGGTCCTCACCGCGCACAAGTCCAAGGGCCTGGAGTGGGACGTCGTAGCCGTCCCCGGACTCGTCAACGGCACCTTCCCGAGCAGCCAGGGCCGCGAGAAGTGGACCGCGCAGGCCAAGGTGCTGCCGCACGCCCTGCGCGGCGACAGCGACACCCTGCCCGACATCGAGTCCTGGGACTCCCGGGGCATGAAGGCCTTCCACGAGGCCATGAAGGAGCACCAGCACACCGAGGAACTGCGCCTGGGCTACGTCACCTTCACCCGCCCCCGTTCCCTGCTCCTCGGTTCCGGCCACTGGTGGGGGCCCAACCAGAAGAAGCCACGCGGCCCCTCAGACTTCCTCCAGGCCCTGCACGACCACTGCGCCGCCGGACACGGCGAGACCGAGGCCTGGGCCGACGAGCCCGCCGAGGACGAGGAGAACCCCGCGCTGCACACGGCCGCCGCCGACCAGGTCTGGCCGCTGCCCCTGGACGCCGCCGCCCTGGCCCGCCGCCGCGCCGCCGCCGAAACCGTCCTCGCCCACCTGGACACCCTCACCGCCGCAGACCACGGTCAGCCGCCGGCCACCCACGTCCCCGCCGGTCACGAGGACCCGGACTGGCCCCCGCCACCGGAGGACGAGCCGCCGTACGAAGACGACGACTTCCCGTACGCCGACGAGCCCCCCTACCCCGACCAGTCCCCGTACCCCGACGAGCCCCCCTACCCCGACCAGTACGACGACCCCGCGGACCGCCGCCCCACCGTCCCGCACCAGGCCGCCCCCCTCACGCCCGAGGAGGCCCGGACCATCGCCTCCTGGGACCGCGACCTCGACGCGCTCACCGGAGAGCTGCTGCGCGCCCGGCGGAGCGTCACGGACGTACCCCTGCCGACCACGCTGACCGCCTCCCAGCTGATGCTGCTGGCCAAGGACCCGGACGGGCTCGCACAGGAACTCGCGCGCCCCATGCCACACCCCCCGCAACCCGCCGCGCGCCGAGGCACCCGGTTCCACGCATGGGTGGAAGCCCGCTTCGAAGAGCTGACGCTGCCCATGCTGGAACCCGACGAACTGCCCGGCAGCGAGGCCGAGATCGCCGACGAACGCGACCTGGAAGCCCTGAAGGAAGCCTTCGAAGCCACCGAGTACGCCCACCGCACCCCCTACCGCGTCGAGGCGCCCTTCCAGCTCGCCCTGGCCGGCCGCGTCGTACGGGGCCGTATCGACGCCGTCTACAGAAACGGCGACGGTGACGCCGTGACGTACGAGATCGTCGACTGGAAGACCGGCCGCGCCCGCACCGCCGACCCGCTCCAGCTCGCCGTCTACCGGCTGGCCTGGGCCGAGCAGCAGGGCGTGCCCCCCGAGTCGGTCACGGCCGCCTTCCTCCATGTGCGCAGCGGCGAGGTCGTACGACCCGAGGGCCTGCCGGACCGGTCGGCCCTGGAGCGGCTGCTCACGGCGGAACCCGAGTGTGACGAACCGCCCGCCGAGGATGTCGGCGCGGGCCGATAGGCTCGTGGACATGAGCCAGCCCGTTGACAGTGCCGTCAGCGCCGTCCGTACGTACATCGAACAGCACCGCGCCGCGTTCCTCGACGACCTCGCGGCATGGCTGCGCATCCCCTCCGTGTCGGCCCAGCCCGACCACGCCCCCGATGTACGGCGCAGCGCCGACTGGCTCGCCGCCAAGCTCCTGGAGACCGGCTTCCCGGCCGCCGAGGTGTGGGAGACCCCCGGCGCCCCGGCCGTCTTCGCCGAGTGGCCGGCCGGCGACCCCGAGGCGCCCACCGTCCTCGTCTACGGCCACCACGACGTGCAGCCCGCCGCCCGCGAGGACGGCTGGGACAGCGAGCCCTTCGAGCCCGTAGTCCGGGACAACCGCCTCTACGCGCGCGGGGCGGCCGACGACAAGGGCCAGGTGTTCTTCCACACACTCGGCGTCCGCGCCCACCTCGCCGCCACCGGCCGGACCGCTCCCGCCGTCCACCTCAAGCTGCTGATCGAGGGCGAGGAGGAGTCGGGCTCCCCGAACTTCCGCGCCCTCGTCGAGCAGCACGTCGGCCGGCTCGCCGCCGACGCGGTGATCGTCTCCGACACCGGCATGTGGTCCGAGGACACCCCGACCGTGTGCACCGGCATGCGCGGCCTCGCCGAGTGCGAGATCCGACTGCACGGCCCCGACCAGGACATCCACTCCGGCTCCTTCGGCGGCGCGGTCCCCAACCCGGCCACCGCCGCCGCCCGCCTGGTGGCCGCCCTGCACGACGAGCACGCACGCGTGGCGGTCCCCGGCTTCTACGACGGCATCGTCGAGCTGACCGACCGGGAACGCGAGCTGTTCGCCGAGCTGCCCTTCGACGAGGAGCAGTGGCTGCGCAGCGCCCGGTCGTACGCCACCCACGGTGAGGCCGGGCACACCACCCTGGAGCGCATCTGGGCCCGCCCCACCGCCGAGGTCAACGGCATCGGCGGCGGCTACCAGGGTCCGGGCAGCAAGACGATCATCCCGTCCTCGGCCATGGTGAAGCTGTCCTTCCGGCTGGTCGCCGGCCAGGACCCGGGCCACATCGAAAAGGCCGTCCGCACCTGGGCCGCCGAGCAGGTGCCCGCGGGGATCCGGCACGAGATCACCTTCGCCCCGGCCACCCGCCCCTGCCTCACCCCGCTCGACCACCCCGCCCTGCAGTCCGTGGCCCGTGCCATGTCCCGGGCCTTCGAGCGCCCGGTGCGCTTCACCCGTGAGGGCGGTTCCGGACCCGCCGCCGACCTCCAGGAGGTCCTCGGCGCGCCCGTCCTCTTCCTGGGCATCTCGGTCCCCACCGACGGCTGGCACGCCCCGAACGAGAAGGTCGAACTGAACCTCCTCGTCAAGGGCGTCGAGGCCAGCGCCTACCTGTGGGGCGACCTCGCCGAGAACTGGCGCCATGTGCCCTGACCCTCCGGAGCCGTCCGAAGCGGCTCCGCGCGGGGGGGGCACACTGTAAGGACCGCCCCGCCCGCCCCGGTCCCCTCCCTGCCCTACGTCCCGCCGAACCGCCCGCCGAAACAAACCGTTCCACTGGGGGAGTTGGAAGCACCCGTGACCACCTGGACCGACCACACCGCCGACCGACCCATCTCGCTCACCGCCCCGAGCGGCATCGACCGCGCCGCCCACCACCGGCTCGACGAGGCCTGGCTGGCGGCGGCGTGGAGCCACCCCACGACCCGCTGCTTCGTGGTCTCCGGTGGCCAGGTGTTGATCGACGAGACGCCCGACGGGCGGACCGTACTCGTGATGACCCCCTCCTTCGAGGCGCCGCTCACCGAAGCGCACCGCTACTTCCTCGGCATCGACGACGCGGGCGTCAGCTACTTCGCGCTCCAGAAGGACTCGCTGCCCGGCCGCATCGACCAGTCCGCCCGCCCGGCGGGCCTGCGCGAGGCGGGGCTGCTGCTCTCGCCGCGTGACACGGGCCTCATGGTGCACGCGGTCGGCCTGGAGAACTGGCAGCGCACCCACCGCTTCTGCTCCCGCTGCGGCGAGCGCACGGTCATCGCGGCGGTCGGTCACATCCGCCGCTGCCCGGCCTGCGGAGCCGAGCACTACCCGCGCACCGACCCGGCCGTGATCATGGCCGTCACCGACAAGGACGACCGCATCCTGCTCGGCCGCCAGGTCCACTGGCCCGAGGGCCGCTTCTCCACGCTGGCCGGCTTCGTCGAGCCCGGCGAGTCCATCGAGCAGACTGTGCGCCGCGAGGTCTTCGAGGAGGTCGGCGTCACCGTCGGCCCGGTCGAGTACGTCGCCAGCCAGCCCTGGCCGTTCCCGTCCAGCCTCATGCTCGGTTTCACGGCCCGTGCCACCTCCACCGAGATCAACGTCGACGGGGACGAGATCCACGAGGCTCGCTGGTTCTCCCGCGAGGAACTGCACGCCGCGTTCGAGGCCGGCGAGGTGCTGCCCCCGTACGGCATCTCCATCGCCGCCCGCCTGATCGAACTGTGGTACGGCCAGCCGCTGCCGATGCGCAGCTTCGTGTGAGAAACGGCACGCCCGACGCACGAAAGGGCGGTACCCGAGACCTCTCGGGTACCGCCCTTCGCGTCTGCCGTGGAGCGGTCAGACGCCGATCTTCTGCTTCACCTGGGCCAGCGACGGGTTCGTCAGCGTCGAACCGTCCGCGAAGAGGACCGTCGGAACGGTCTTGAGAGTTCCCACCACTCGGTTTGCTACGGTCACCCGGCAACCCTGAGCAAGAGGAACCACCACAGATGAAGCGCGCACTCGGAGTCATACGGCTCTCAGTCGGCAGCGTCGGCCAGACTGGCGACGACACCCAGCGGCGACGCATCACCAAGCGCGTCGAGGCTGACGAACTCGACCTCGTTGGCTTTGCGGAAGACATCGACGTATCGGCCTCCCTGCCCCCGTGGCTGCGTCCAGACCTGGGCGACTGGCTGAACAACCGCAGGGACGAGTTCGACGTCCTGTACGTCCTCAAGATCGATCGCATCGTGCGTTCCGTGAAGCACCTGAGCGATCTGCTGGACTGGTGCGATCAACACGGCAAGACCCTGGTGTCTGTCGAAGAGGGCTTTGACTTCGGTACGTCTTGGGGCAAGACGATTGCGAAGATCCTCGCTGTCCTGGCCGAAGCTGAACTAGACGCCATCAAGGCCCGCATCAAGGCTTCGCGAGAGTCCATGCGAGCTACGGGGCGCTGGCCCGGGGGACTGGTGCCCTTCGGTCGAGTCTCAGTGAAGGGCGAGGATGGATTCTCCCTCGGTATCGATCCGGAGTACGGGCCCGTGCTGATGGAGATGATCCGGCGGTTCATGAGCGACAAGAGCTTTTCGGCTGTCGCCACATGGCTGAATAGCAAGGCCGTGCTCACAGCCATGGACATTGCGCGCATGCGGGCAGCCGAGGGAACGTCCACGACGCGGCTCGACGGAGAGAAGGCAAAGCCGCGAGGGGCGAAGTGGACGCCAACGGCTGTTCAGGCCGTCCTCACCTCTCGTAGCCTGCTCGGGGAATACGTGAGAGCTGATGGCACGGTGGTCCGAGACGCGGACGGCAGCCCCGTCATGCGGTCCGAGCCCGTACTCACGCACAGCGAATGGGATGCATTGCAGGAGATTGTGTCGCTCGTGAAGTACACAAAGGGCCCCATCAAGCGGTCCCCCCTGCTCGGCGTCCTCTTCTGCGACGGCTGCGGCAATCCCTTGTACTACGTCAAGGAGGGCAAGAGGGGCGGGAGCGCCCGGTACCGCTGCCACGGCAACAAGTCCAAGGGGGTCACGCCCTGCAAGGGTGTGTCCTTTAACGCCAAGATCCTTTACGGGGATCTGACGCGCCTCCTGATGGTCAAGATCGGCGATCTCGACGTGATGGAGAAGACGGTCAAGGTAGATGAGTCCGTGGCCGTGAAGGTGGCTGTGCTTGACGCTCGCCTTGAGCAGCTTGGAGCAGAGTTCAAGGCGGGCCGGATCGGGGCTGTCGAATACGCCTCCATGGTGGCGACCACGGCAGCGGAACGAGAGATGGCTGCCAATGCGACCGGTTCCGGTCCGGTCGAGGTGTGGACGAGCACCGGGCAGACATACCGGCAGTGGTGGGAGTCGTCCACCGAGGAGGAGCGCCGGGAAAAGCTGATCCTGTGGGGCGTCCGGGCGCATCGGCGAGTTGACGGTTTCCGTCTTGACTTTGGCACGAGTCTCCGTGAACGGCTCGGAGCGAACAACGACTGGGGCCCAGACGACCCCACTTGGTTTGTTCGCAATGAGCTGCTGACCAACCGCGAAGCCTTCCACGAGGCGTTCGGAACCTGGTAGGTCTCAGGGCTCCGAGAAGGTGAGTTCAGCGGGGCCTCGACACGTGGGGCCCCGCACGGTGGCGGCCATGCCGGCCTAGCCGTCCAGGAACCGGGTTGACTCGCCTGGCGGGTGGGCGTACATCTGGAAGAGGAGGGCAGCGCCCCCTGACGAGCAGCGAGAGGACCCCGAACCGGCACACCAGAAGGCACGCTAGGAGCCCCAGCCCGCTTGCCCATGCGCGGGCCCTGACTCGTCCCAGACCCCCAATCGTGGTGACCCCGGTCACCGTTCAGGCCCCCGGCCCACACCGGGGGCTTCTCTTATGCCCGATGGAGGCTTGTTGAGCTACCACTTTGCCAAGGTCTACCGGCCGGAACATTCGAACCCCGCGATTGGGAGCGCGGTTCTGCACCTTGAAACACGTATGTGGTTGCTGGCATTGGATCGCATGCAGCGGGGCGGCCATGCCCCGTTGGGTTCCGGTGAATTGCAGCTCATCTTGACCAACGAGAAAGGGGAGCCGTACAGCGCTGGCCGCTACTCCCAGGCACTGGGGTCTCTCAAGGCTGCTGGACTTCTGGCTCCGGAAGCGAAGCCGCGATGCCTGCTCATCCCGTCCACCGTGGCTGCGATGGACGCCCCGTCGAGGAGGAAGCGAGAGGAGTGCGCCACACACGGGCACAACATCCCGTGGGACGGCAGGCACGGCGACTGGATGTTCAGCACCCCGGAAGCTGCTCAGCGTTGGGAAGCGGAGTGCGACAACATCGCCCGGCATGGATCCCCGTTCCCCTCGAACGAGTGGGCACAGAGGGTCCGACTCAGGTCCGAGAAGTTTAACGAAACGGGCCTCTCGGCCGCTTAATTCCAAGGGCGAGTCCTACGCCCCTTCTTAAATAGAGTTGACTCCAGCCGGGGCGGCCTGAGCCCTGGCCTGTTCCACTCCATCAAGAAGCCGCCCCCTTCTCGTGGGGGCGGCTCCATCTCCTGAAACCTTTTCAGGGTTTGTTTGTGACGCGCCTCGCTGCCGCTCGGGGAATCGGTTTTACTGTACTTATCACTGAGCATCCGAGGTCGCGTCTTCCAGAGACGCACGCACGTCCAGTACCGAATCAGCCCCGGTGATTTCCAGCACCCGTTGGAACTGCGGAGTAGGAGCAACTAGTCGAAGGCCGGTTTGGGCATGGATGCGAATGATCAGGTTCAGGAACGTTGAGTCTCCGAAGGTGACCCCGGAGATATCCAGTACGACAAGCGGATGCTTCCGCGCTGCCGACTCAAGGGTCTCGGCGAGAGGATCGATCGTGTTCATGTCGTAGTCGCCCTGAGCGACCACTACCCAGGCGCCGTTCAGCTCGTACTGAACCGGCCCCCCAGGCTGCGGAGCAGCTCCCTTGAGCTGCGGAAGTGCCTGCTCAGGATGCCTCTCGCCTTCGCTCATGAGTAGCAGTATGCCTGAACGGCCACGGTCCGACGAGGGGCACTTGCCCGACCGCAAGTATCCCAAGCGTGTGACATGCGCCTCACTTCATGACGGTGCTGTCCCGGGCTGACTCCGTTGACACCGACATCTCTATTGGGAACAGGTTTCCTCTTCAGACCCCGGCCCTGGGCCGGGGTCTCCTTTTCCCCCACTGTCGCGCATTTCTGCACTACCGGATTGGAGTCCACATGTTCGATCGCCACTTCTTCGCCGCGCGTCGTGCTTCCCTGGGCCTGTCTATCGAGGCCCTGGCCAACCAAATGCTCGTCGCCCCTTCCACGGTCCGCCGCTGGGAATCCGGTGAGACGTGCCCGAGTCTCCGCATGCTCATTCTCGCCTCCCGCCACCTGCGCACCCCGGTGCGGTCGTTGATCAGCGAAGAGCACATCGATGTCACCGCCCCAGACCCTCCACCGCAGCACCACGCCGGCCGCCAGAGCTGAATAACTGTGAGGGCGAACGCCGAGATTCACCGCATAGCCAAGGAGATAAACGATGACCGATGACCCAATCCGCGCAATGATCCGAGACGAAATCCTGAAATCGATGCGAGAGGCCAGGCCCGCGCAGTACACGCGGGACGATCTCACCCGGATGTCTCCGGAGCAGATTGCCCAGGCCCGACGCGCGGGCCACTTTGACGACCTGATGTTCGGCCGTAACTGAAACCCGAGGAGACCCATGACCATCATTCACAGGGGATTTGACCTGTCGGCATTCCAGCTCTCTGAGGAGACTCTGGAACTGATTCAAAAGCGTGACGCGCTGGAGGAGCGCCACCGCAAATACAGAATGGAGAATGGGGACTGTGCTCGCCAGTATGTCGACGACAGTAACGGCCGTCCGTCGCGTGATTACTACGTTCCCGCGATGCGCAAGGCCGATAAGGAACTCAGGGAGCAGGAGATGCAGGCCGTAGCCGACGGCAGACCGCTTCCGGATCGGGATGATTATTTGGCCGAGGTACGTTCCAGAGTCAAAGAGTACGAGCGAGTAGAGCCTGCCCTGGCCCGTGCTGTGGAGCAGGCCGAATCCGCAGTAACAGACGCCATCGTGAACGAACTGCCGGAACTGGCCCGCCAGGGGTTTGAGCAGTCTGAGCGTGCACTGAAGCAGTACAGGGCCGCGATCGCCAAGGCGGAAGCGGCGCGCGCGCAGTTGGCAGGCAGCGTCAGCCGCTTCCTGTGGGCTACAACGGGCGGAGAGCTGACCTGGCCCAAGTGGCGCGGATTCTCTGGTGCCCTGGGCGAAGAGGTGAACGCCTGGCGGACCACTTCGGATGGCCGACTCACTTTCGACAGCGCCAAGGATCTGGGCCTGATCGACCAGTACCGAGGCAACCGGGCTGAGTTCGGAGACTTCGTCGCACCACCCGGGGAAGACGCCGCCTGACATTTTCTGTTGAATCGGTGGTTTCCCGGTTCCTGATCCTGGATTTGTTCGGGCCCTCGTCAGCGGGGGCCCGGTTTTCCTCACCACCCGTTGATCACACGGCTCAGCCGGCCGTGACTGTCCGTTTTCCCGGAGGAAGCATGCCGAAGGCTCGACAGCCGAATTCGCCAAACTCGCGCTATCGCGAAGCGCAGAAGCTCACCGTTCTCCCGCTGGAGCACAATTTGCCTGTACCAGAACTGCCAGCAGGCCGTGACTGGTCGGATCACGAGCGTGCCTATTGGGTTGAACTGTGGGAGACGCCGCAGGCGTCACAGTGGGACGATTCCACGGCCGGTGTCGTGGCCGCTGTGGTCGTCTACTGGTCCGCCATTCTGGCCGGTACCGCATCGAACGCTCAGCACATGGAATATCGGCACCTGGTGAAGGCTCTGGGTCTCACTCCAGAGGGGATGCGCACGCTTGGGTGGGTGATGGGGGATGAGTAGGAAGGTCGTTCGTCGCAGGGCCGCTCAGGCTGTCGGCGCAAGGGGCACCGTCCCCAGAGCGTCACATGTAGACGGAGTGGAGTGCCCTGACTTCAGCACTTTCGAAAATGGGATCACGGGGGAAACGCACATTCAGTGCGATGTTTGCTGGGGCCTCTACTGCTTGCATCTCGCTTGGCTTGCGACCGGTGACGAGGAACCGTGGCGCGACGGGCAGGGACACGATTCGGGAAAGTGCTTCGAGTGCCGGAAGAAGTGAATGGCCGAACGGGAGGGTCGCCACCTCCGGCGGCCTCACCCAGTTCCGAAAATTGATTGGCTGACACACGGTGGCCGGCTGGCACCCCCGGTGGGTCCGCATAAAGGAATTCAAGGCATTACCCCCAGGTGTTGACTGACCATCAGGCACGCCTCTGACCTGCGACGATGCACCCTCTATCACTCTCCGATTTCTCTCGTCACCGAGAATTCAAGTTATCGGAACGTTATTGGTATTGTGGGAATTCACTCCCGCATTTGATAAGGTGGATACATCGCTTCGCGGGGAAATGAAGTGGGGCGGCGGTCGCGTTGATGGGCCGATTCCAGCGGACTGACTTATCTGTCCGGTCGTATATTCCTGGGGGTTATTCGCCATGCGTAAAACGGTTCTTGTCCCGGTCGAATTGACCTTTTGCGATGCGCACATTGCGCGTGACGGTTCTGAGGTTGAGGCCACGTCATCGCTGACGCTGGGAAACGACACGTGGCACCTCTGCTTGGAGCATGACGTCACATTTGGTCGCTACCTCTGCGATGCGTTGGGTGCTCCGTCTGAGAACCAGATCACACCGACTGAACCCGAGCCCGTGCCGGTTGTTCAGCCTGTCTCGGAGCCGGAGCCGGAGCCGGAGCCGGAGCCGGAGCCGGAAGCGGTTCCCGTGGCGGAATCTGACCCTGAGCCTGTCCCGTCTGTGATGATCGCTGGTGAGGTTCCGGGGTACGGCTGGGAGGATGCGCGGGAGGCCGTTCGCCGCATGGGGTATCAGGTGGTGGGACGCGCTGATGAGAGCACGGTCCTGCTCATCCTTGGCGACGGTGGCGACCGGAATGCGACCAAGCTGCGTGACGCTTCCGAGCGTGGCATTCCTGTGATGGACGTGCGGAAGCCGGGCCGGTTCCGTGACGCGATTCGGGCCGGTGAGTTGGTCGGCGGTGACCCGCTTCCGGAGCCTGCCAAGGTGGACCGTTCCGGTATAAGCGAGCGTGAGCGAAACCGTGCCGTGCGAGCGTGGGCGCGAGAGAACGGCTTCACCGTGCCTGCCAAGGGCAGAATCCCGATGAACGTGAGGCATGCGTACGAACTGACGCACCTGGATGCGTCGGAGGGAAAAGCAATCGCGGCGTGAGCGCCGCGCCCACTGTGACGGCCGCTGACTGCGGCCGTCACCCCCGGCCCACCGACCTGAGCGCCTGGAAGAGCGCCACGGGATACGGGGCAGGGAGCAAGCCTTCCAAGGGCGACTGCACGCCCGGTTCCTGGGTCACCTGGACCACGCCCAAGGGAAAGCGCCGTACCGGAATCGTGAGCAACGACCCGCTATCGGTGGTCGCTGTCCGCCGCCACGTCCCGATGGACAAGGTGTCCCGCTGTACCGCTGTGATCGTTCCGGCGGACGGGGGAGACGCGCTCCCCCTGCTGCGGAAGTCAGCCAAGGAGCCGAACTTTCAGACCAAGGACGGGGGCCGATGGCGGCCAGTCGTCTCCCTTCGCAACCAAACCAACTCCCAGAAAGCGCAGGCAGCATGAGCACCCCCGTTCTGTACGGTCCGATCGGACGCGCGGTTCGCAGGATCGCCCCGTTCCTGGAAACGGATGCTTTGGGGGTGTACGTGGCCGCCCTCTCGATGTGGTCGGCCGCCATCGGTGGCACGGTCAAGGTGTCATCCCGTGGCAACGCTCGGCCGGTGCTCATATGGTCCGCGCTCTGCGCAGGTACCGGACGTGGAAAAGGCACTGCACTGCGGGCTGCGCATCACGTCGTAGACAAGGCACTGGGCCGTTTCCTGGCTACCCACACGACGAGCGGGATCACCTCCGGGGCGAGCCTGGTCAACCACTTGTGGGACCAGCAGGAAGCCACTTCCGAGACTGAACACGGTCGGGACGTGAGGACGTTCGTTTGCGAGGAGGAGTGGACTGAAGTCCTGAAGCGGGTCAAGCGTGACCCCTCCTTCACTTCGAGACTCCGGGCGGCTTGGGACGGCGCAACTCTCCGCAACACCACCAAGGATGAGCCCCAGGAAGTGCGCGACCCCGCCATGGTCCTGCACTCGCACATCACACCGTCCGACTGGGCCAAGTACGTGGGTGAGTCGGAAGCGGCCGGAGGGTCCTATAACCGCATCCTGCCGTTCCTGCTCGGCTCCGTGCCGATGCTCGATGACGACCGGGTGACCCTGCCGCAGGTGGATGGACGGGAGCTGTCCGACGCTTACGGCTGGGCCACGGCCCGGCCCCGTGTGGTCACCCTCGGGGAGGACGCCCGGCCCTTGTGGCGGATCGTACGGCGCTATGCGCGCATCCTCGGTGAGGCACTGCCGGAAGGGCAGGCCGTATTCATCGAACGGACCGCAGAGCAGACGCTCAGGGTCGCAGCCTGCCTCGCTGCCTCCGAGTGCTCCGAGACCATCACGGAAGAGATGGTGTCGGCTGCTTTCAGCTTGGTCCGTCGGTCGGTGCAGGACGCCGTGCGGATCACCAAGGGCGCCACGTCCCCGAAGGTGAAGCGGCAGCCGCTTAGCCTTGAAGACAAGGTCCGGGCCCGGATCGAACTCCATGGGGGGCGCGCCACGTCCTCTCAGGTGCTCCCGTACGTGGGTGCCAGCACGGCTGACGTTCGCGCACTGCCCGGAATCGTCGTGACTGTGGAGCGGTCAGGTAGGACGGGCCGACCAGCCACCGTTTTCTCACTCCGCGGTGACACATCCGGTGACTCTGCGCCGCAGCCGGCCAGCGCGGACAGCGACAGGAATCGGGACACTTCCCGCCACGCTGAGCCGCAGCCGGCCAGCGCGGAGCGTGAGCAGAAGCGCGCAACGGTTGTCCGTCTGGACGCATACCGTCCGGAACCGAACGGGGCCCCGGAGCCTGCGCCGGAACTGAAGCGGTCGGTTCGCCCACCGGTTTCCGTGACCGAGCGGCCCGAACCGCTCGAAGAGAACCCGTTCCGCGCACTGCTCTAGCAAACAAAGCGTTCCTGGCTTCTGGCAGGCGTCACAATGCAGAAACCCCCCGCATCCGAACTGCGGAGGGTTTCTGTCCTCCGGGACACGGCGGCGTCCCATTGGCGATCATGGAGCCTAATTCACTCCTCCAGAGGCTGATGCCCAGAGGGCGGCTCAGCGGGGCTTGTGCTGGGTACCTTGCGGCCGGGCCGGTGGAGGGCCGCCCGGCGGATCAGGCCCTGGTGTTGTCGCCGGAAGGTCTACCCTCATAGGTGAGTTCCCTTCATCTGATGGTGGTGGGGAGCCAGGCGCCTCGGCCACTTGACCTTTGCGAGAGCGAGAGTGGTCGGGGCGTCATCCCGCGTACTGCGGGTAGTAGGTGAACTTCGGGGCGATCTGCTCGGCGGTGAGGTCCGGCACTGTGAGGTTGCCGGTAACCAATACGTCTTGATTGCACCAGGAGTCGCCAAGCTCCACGAGCCAACCACCAGGCTCCATCTCCCAATCCGCGTCGGGGAGTTTCACGACAACGTCGCTGCCGCAGATGAATGCACGGGACGCCTGCGAGACGATCCACTGAGCCTTCCTGGTCTCCGAGACTCCGTCGTTGTGGCAGCGCTCGGCCATCTGCCAGAGCTTCCGCCAATTGACGGCCGGAGTGAGCGGACCGATGTAGGCGACCTGTTGGTCATCGACCAGAGTGCTCGCGTAGCCGAAGACGGGCCCGAACATGGAAAAGACGGTTACCCGTCCCCGGCCCTTGGTTGCTTCGGCAGTTGCCATGAAAACTCCCTTTTTTACTTAGAGTCCTGGATTGTGAGGGCCGGACTCTAGCGGCTGCCACTGACAGCGGCCCGCATCAGCAGCACGGGCCGTCGCCGCAGCACGTCGGCTCGTTGCAGTCGGCCTTGGTGCCCCACAGCGACTCGTCAACCTCATAGCCGTGGGCGCGGATCTTGGCCACGACGTCGACCATCGTGGCTCGATCGCGGTAGCGGCTCTTGGGGGCGTGGTGGATGAACCGGCCGTACCGCGCCGTGCAGAAGGCGGCGTAGTCCTCGGTGTGGAGCATGAACGTGTGCCAGCCGGGATCCACGACCTGAGAGGGCGACATGCCCTCACCGGTCTTGCCCATGACATCGATGAACGCCAGGGCCTCGTTCATGATGCGCTCGGCGATCGAGCGCTCGTGCCCGTACTCCTCGGCGCAGAAGTCCACCAGGCGCTCGAACAGCTCGGGCGCCACCAGGTCCCTGCCCTGGAGCAGGGAGACGGGCCTTTCGGGTGCCACAGTCATTCGGAAGTCCT
Organism: Streptomyces sp. NPDC006739; assembly: GCF_042869815.1. Lineage (NCBI taxonomy): Bacteria > Bacillati > Actinomycetota > Actinomycetes > Kitasatosporales > Streptomycetaceae > Streptomyces > Streptomyces sp. NPDC006739. Next base: position 165,560 of record NZ_JBIAGM010000001.1, on the reverse strand, counting down.
CTCTTCCTCTGATCTGATGTGCACTTGCTGACCCACCCCAGGCCCCGACCGTGACGTCCCAGGCCGGGGGCGGGCGTTGAACCCCGCCCATCCGTCGGGGGAGGCAGATGGGCGGGAGCTTCTAGGCCGGTTGTCTGTCCCGGCGCCGGTTGTAGTTGCGGACGAAGTTCCGCATGTAGCCGCAGCAGCCTTCACAGGCATGTACCGGGGCTTGCATGCCGTCCGACTCGACCGGACCTATAAAAACGACCATCGCCCAGTGACGGCCGAGGACGCACCAACCCCAACTCATCGGCCTACTCGGTCGGCTTGCCACTATTCCGCCTTCTCCACCAGGGCGTAGTCCTTGTAGGTGCGCTCGAAGCGCGTGTGGCCCGTCTCCTTGGTGTGCTCGGCCATCCAGTCAGCAGGGGGTTCGTCGCCTTCGAAGACCAGGGACTCGGCCCCGCACTCCTCCTCGTCCCCGGACACACAGCGGGCCCTATAGGTGGCCTCGCCGATCGGATCTCGGGTGATCTTGTAGTTGACGAACCGCAGTACCGCTCTCACTGGGCCTCGCCCTCGCGCTTCGCCACGTAGACCTTCAGAAGCTCGAAGGTGACTGTCGCCGTGTCGCGCATGTAGGTGAAGGCGTCATAGGCCGGCGTCCGGTTCGTTGGCCGCCTGGACAGCTCCAAGTGCGCGTAGGCCCGGCGGAAGAGCTGCATCACGGTGTCGTCCCGGTCCGCTCCCAGGTCTTCCTTCAGCAGCTCTTCCAGGTGCTCGATGCACTCTTGGGTCAGAGTGTCGATGTCTGCTCGCGTCGACCGGGAGAGGTCCATGAGCTGAATCACGGTGATGGTGTCCCTGAACCAGTCGACTTCGAGGTGTTCTCTGGCTGTCTCAGGCTCTCGGATCACGCTGGCCACCACGATTCTCCCCTCGGTGCTGCCTCAGCAGGTTGGGTCCGAAGACGAACGTAGAGGGGCTGGCGTCCAAGTCCCAAGGAGATTGCGCCAGTTTGCAGCAAGCCGATTGACGGGCTCGAACGGCCTCGCGACCATCGTCGTGTCGCGCAATCCGGCGCAAGGAAGCGGACGGGAGAGCAACCATGCAGCTACGGTTCCTTGGGAAGAACTCCACCCCGGGAGACAGCCCCACCCTGTACGCCAGCGACCAGGACACCTACGTCATCCAAGGCTGGAAGGTGTATGCGAACGAACTCCTCATGCAGCTCGACGTGCCGGAGGGACAGACCGTCATCGAGGTGCCGACCGAGCTGTTCGAGCACCTGACCAAGGACGGACTCCCCACAGGCGAGATCAAGAAGTACAACGACCCGATCAAGATCGTCACTGAACAGGGGACCTGCGTCCTTCAAGGCCCGGAAATGCACGACGCTGAAGCCCTGAGCCAGATGCGCATGCCCGACTATGAGACCTGCATCGAGATTCCCAAGTCCTCGATCACGGCCCTCCTGGAGGAAGACAGTGGACCTGATCAGCCCCGCGCAGCGTGACGAGCTGTTCAACCAGTTCGAGCGTGATGCCTTCCATCTGGAGCTGCGAGACGACTACGGGTCTCCCATTGAGGACACGCCGTACGCCCGATGGAAGCGTGGCGAACCCGACGACTACTCATGGCTCGACGACTGGACGACATTGATGAAGCGCGTTACGGGTGAGGGCAAGACGGTCCGTCGCGTTCGCGTGGTCACAGAGCCCCACAGCCAGTACGTCACTTGGGAGCACTCGCTCACCCACCTCAACATCGAGATGGGCGAGGACATCCGATGGCTTCCGAGGCACCGGCTGCCGGAAGGGGTTGCCTTCCCCCTAAGAGGGAACGACTGGTGGCTGTACGACGAACGCCTTCTTGCCGTGGGGCACTTCGATCCTGAAGGCCGAGTTCTCGGGTCAGAGATCGTGGAAGACCCTGACACCGTGGCCGAGTGCATCCGTTTGCGAGACCTGCTCTGGGCCATCGCCATCCCGCACGCCGAGTACAAGCCCTGACCCATCAGTGAGCAACCAAGCACAAGAAGCACGAGAGGCGTTGGGTGCCCGGCTTCGCGGGTTCCGCAAGGATGCGGGCTTCGCGAGCGGCCGGGCATTCGCGCTGGCCACGGGATGGCAGGAGTCGAAGGTCTCCCGGATCGAGAACGGGAAGCAGAACGCCAGCGAGGACGACATCCGCCTCTGGTGCACGACGACCAACAGATCCGAGCAGATCGAAGACCTCATTGCCACGGTCCGGCACATTGACGAACTATGGCTTGAGTGGCGCCGGCAGTTGGCGACTGGGGCAGAGAAGAGACAGCAGGCCGCAATACCTGTCTACTCGAAAACTAAGATATTTCGAATCTGGCATCCGACGCTCGTATGGGGGACGCTCCAAACGTCCGAGTACGCCGCAGAGACCTTCAAGCAGGTCGTCGACTATTACGAGATTCCCGACGACACCGAAGCCGCCACGGCCAAGCGGCTTGAACGTCAGCAGTACCTATACCGAGGCGATCGGATCTTTAACGTCTTGCTCGGCGAGCAGGCGCTGTACAGCAACTTTGGAGGGAAAGAGGTGATGAAGGGGCAACTCGACCGCCTGTTGTCGGTCATGGGGCTGGCCAGGCTCAGCCTCGGCATCGTCCCCAGGTCTGCGCCCCTTCGCATCTGGCCAGGTAACTCATTCTCGATGTTCGATGACAAGCTCGTTCTAGTTGAGACCTTCTCAGCAGAATTTTCCGTTACTCAACCCCGAGAAATCGAACTGTACGCTAAGGCATTCGCCCTCTTGAAGCAGTCAGCGGTCTACGGAACCGCTGTGCGAGACCTCATTTTTGCTGCAATCCATCACTACGACAGGATGCCGACCGATTAGGAGGCGGGACCTTGGCCGCGAACCCGAATTGGCGTACGAGTTCCTACACGAAATCCGACAGCTGTGTTGAAGTCGCAGACAATGACCTCTCTCGTGTCATGGTGCGAGACACTAAGCACCGGGAATTTGGTCACCTGAGTCTCGATCCGGCTTCTTGGAACCGGTTCATCGAGGCTACGAAGCAGGTCCTCAGTAGCGAGCACATACATTCGCCTCTACGAGAGACGGAGGCCTCAAGCTGCCTGAAGCTGGACCGGTTGGACACGTGACCAACGCATGATGAGCGACAGACCTGCTCCGAACGTCGGGGGTGCTTCGCCCCCGGCCTGACCGCCTGAGCGGCCCCTCGGCAGCCCCAGTCGTGTACTTCCCCCGTGGCGTATGGCGGGGGCTTCTCGCTGCTCAGTGCGGATCTTTGGTCGGCTCAGCCTGGCGCACACCTGTCTGGCACGCCGGGCACAGTTCGTGCAGTCCTTTGTCGGTGATCACGGTTCCCCACCCGAGGCACACCGCACAGCCGTGGGCCAGGGCCGGATCAGCGCGAGGCGCAGGCTGGGAAGCGGTGTCGTCACCATGGGCCATTAGACGAGTACTCCTCACTCATCCAGCCGGTACGGGGTGCAACTCCATGGGCCCATCTTATCCAGATATAAAGGGGCCATTCACTCGGAGATGGTGACGCTTAGTAGTCGCACCTCACATACGAGCAAGGTGTGGATCGTCAGCCACTTGAAGCTCTCAGAGCGGGTTGGCCACGTGACCAACGCATGACGAGCAGCGGTCAGGAACGGGCAGAAACAGCAGGGCCCCGGCCGACCGGCCGGGGCCTGAGCGCAAGATCGCCTAGTTGGCGCCGACGCCCGACAGCGCAGCCTTCACCTGAGCAAGGCTCGGGTTCGTCATAGTGGTAGGCTCCCCGCCATCCCCGGGAACTACCAAGACCGTCGGCACCGTCTGGTTTCCGCCATTCGCCTTCTCCACGAACGCGGCGGATTCCGGGTCCTGCTCGATGTTGATCTCGTTGTACGTGATGCCCTCGCGCTCCAGCTGGCTCTTCAGCCGGCGGCAGTAGCCGCACCACGTCGTGCTGTACATCGTCACAGTGCCCTGCATCTCGCTCGCGCTCCTCTGGCAGCTCGGGAAGGTCGTCCTCGAAGGGAACGTACGCGACAGGGCGGCCATTCCCGTCACGGGTACCAGGCCGCACGTGACGCCTGCCGCATTAGTACGACTGCGGGGGTCTGCCTGTGGACAACCGGCCCGGCCGTCTCGGACGACCTGGCAGCATGGCCATGTGACAGCAGCAACGCACTCCCCTCTCTTCCCGCGGGTACCGGACTCGGCCGACGCGGTGCTCGAAGGGCTCGATCCCGAGCAGCGCGAGGTGGCCACCGCCCTGCACGGTCCGGTGTGCGTACTCGCCGGCGCCGGCACGGGCAAGACCCGGGCGATCACCCACCGCATCGCCTACGGGGTGCGCGCCGGCATCCTCCAGCCGTCCAGCGTGCTCGCCGTCACCTTCACCAACCGTGCGGCCGGCGAGATGCGCGGCCGGCTGCGCCAGCTCGGCGCGCACGGCGTCCAGGCCCGCACCTTCCACTCGGCCGCCCTCCGACAGCTCCAGTACTTCTGGCCGAAAGCGATCGGTGGCTCCATGCCCCGGCTCGTCGACCGCAAGATACAGCTCGTCGCCGACGCGGCCGCCGCCTGCCGCATCCGCCTCGACCGCGGCGAGCTGCGGGACGTCACCGGCGAGATCGAATGGTCCAAGGTGACCCAGACCGTCCCCGCCGACTACCCGGCGGTGGCAGCGAAGACCGGGCGCACGGCACCGCGAGACCCCGCCGAGATCGCCCACCTCTACGCGGTCTACGAAGACCTCAAGCGGGACCGCGGGGTCATCGACTTCGAGGACGTCCTGCTGCTGACCGTCGCCGTCCTCCAGGACCGGCGTGACATCGCCGAGCAGGTCCGCTCCCAGTACCAGCACTTCGTCGTCGACGAGTACCAGGACGTCAGTCCCCTGCAGCAGCGCCTGCTGGACCTGTGGCTCGGCGACCGCGACAGCCTGTGCGTCGTCGGCGACGCGAGCCAGACGATCTATTCGTTCACGGGAGCAACGCCCGATCATCTGCTCGACTTCCGCACCCGCCACCCCGGCGCCACCGTCGTCAAGCTCGTCCGTGACTACCGCTCCACCCCCCAGGTCGTCCACCTCGCCAACGGGCTGCTCTCCCAGGCCACCGGCCGGGCCGCCGACCACCGGCTGGAGCTGATCTCCCAGCGCCCGTCGGGCCCCGAGCCTCTCTACACCGAGTACACCGACGAGCCCGCCGAGGCCGAGGGCGCCGCCCGCCGTATCCGGGAGCTGATCGACGCGGGCGTCCCGGCGGGCGAGATCGCCATCCTGTTCCGCACCAACTCCCAGTCCGAGACCTACGAGCAGGCCCTCGCCGACGCCGGCGTCCCCTACCAGCTGCGCGGCGCCGAGCGCTTCTTCGACCGGCCCGAGGTACGCAAGGCGGGCATCGCCCTGCGCGGCGCGGCCCGCTTCGGAGGCAACGACTCCCTGCTGGACGACGTCGTGGACCTGCCCTCCCAGGTGCGCGCGGTCCTGTCGGGGGAGGGCTGGACCACGGAGCCTCCGGCAGGCTCCGGCGCCGTCAGGGAGCGCTGGGAGTCGCTGGCCGCCCTGGTCGGCCTCGCCCACGACTTCGCCGCCGCCGTCCCCCGTGCCACCCTCGGCGACTTCGTGGCGGAACTCGACGAGCGGGCGAACGCCCAGCACGCCCCGACCGTCCAGGGCGTCACCCTCGCCTCCCTGCACTCGGCCAAGGGACTGGAGTGGGACGTCGTCTTCCTGGTCGGCATCGCCGAGGGCATGATGCCGATCACCTACGCAAAGACGGACGAGCAGATCGAGGAGGAACGCCGTCTCCTCTATGTGGGCGTGACCCGCGCCAGAGAACGGCTCCATCTCTCCTGGAGTCTGTCCCGTTCGCCGGGCGGCCGGCCGAACCGCAGGCCCAGTCACTTCCTCGACGGCCTGCGGCCCGGTTCCACCGGTACCGTCGGCCGGTCCGCCGCGGGCGCGGCCGGCGGCATCGAGCGGGGCTTTCCCGGCGCGGCCGTCGTCGCGCCGCGGCGCACCCAGCGCACCCCGGCCCGCTGCCGGGTCTGCGGACGGACGCTCACCGACGCGGGCGAGATGAAGCTGATGCGCTGCGAGGACTGTCCCTCCGACATGGACGAGGGCCTCTACCTGCGGCTGCGGGAATGGCGGGCGGTCCAGGGCGCGCGCAGCGGACAGCCGGACTTCTGCGTCTTCACCGACCGGACCCTGATGGCCATCGCCGAAGCCCGTCCGGCGGACTCCACCGAACTGGCCCGCATCCCCGGCGTCCTCACCCGTAAGCTGCAGCGCTACGGCGCCGATGTTCTGGCCATCTGCGCAGGCCACGAGGCCGGCGGAGGGGACGAGGACGACTGATGCGAACTCGTCGAAAAAATAGTTTGCGCATGCCCCAGCAATCCCCATAGGTTCTAGGCACGGAAACAGGCGGCCTTCTCGAAGGCCCCGATTCCGTGCTGTACTTGCACATCCGAGCGGATCGGTTCACCCCGGTCCCCCAAGACGCCGAGAGGAGGCGAGCCCAGTGATCAGCATCGAGACCATCAGCACGGCCAAACTGACCGATCGCTCGGCCGTCTCCGCGTGCATGCTCGGCGTCTCCAACCTGGGCACCGGTCTGTCCGGCATTTCCGCCGTGCGTCCGGCGTCCTCCGTGTCTCTGGCGGGTCTTCCCGTCCGTGAGCGCAATGAGCGACCGACCAAGGCACTGGAAGCAGTAGCGGCACAGGCGCAGGCCTATGCCTTTGCGGCGGCCGGTGCCGGATTCCGGAAGCAGACGACGCAGCACCACCAGATGTGGGCCTTCCGTGGGCCAGAACCCTGGAGTGATCCAGCCTGATTCGATCAGGCCGGCGCCTTCAGGGCCGCGGAACCCCACCCGGGATCCGCGGCCCTTCTGTTTTCCCCGAACGGGGAGAGCGGAGCGAAGGGGCCTCGGGCGAAAGAGAACCCGGTACCAAGCCGACACCCGGTCAACCAGCCGGAACGACAGACGAGGAAGACGACCCGTGCAACTCGAAGCGCACGCCCCGTCCGTACCGCCTTCCGAAACGATCCCCCCGCCCGGCCTCACGGAGGACTCCACCTTGATCCCCCTCACCGCGCTCACCGCGCTCGACGACGCCATCGAGAACCTCGGCGTGCCCGTCCCCTGCCGCTCCTACGACCCGGAGGTCTTCTTCGCCGAGTCGCCGGCGGACGTCGAGTACGCCAAGTCCCTGTGCCGCACCTGCCCGCTGATGGAGGCCTGCCTCGCCGGCGCCAAGGAGCGCCGTGAGCCCTGGGGTGTCTGGGGTGGCGAGCTGTTCGTCCAGGGTGTCGTCGTCGCCCGGAAGCGGCCGCGTGGTCGCCCGCGCAAGAACCCGGTCATGGCATGAACATCACCGGAACGATCGACCGCCCTCTCACGCACGACCCCAAGAAGCAGGCCCCGATGAAGCCGTCCGCCAGCGAGCCCACAGGCTCCGCGACCCCAGACTTCACCACGTCCGGCGCGACCGACTCGCGTCAGAACAGGACCCGAGAGATGCAACTCATCCCAGAAGCCCTGGCTCGTGCGCATATGCACGAGCGACTGCATGAGGCCGAGCAGGAACGCCGGGCCGTGCGCCTGGCGGCCGCCCGCCGGATGCAGCGCCGGGCCGAGCGCGCCTCGCTGCGCGCCCGCCGGGCGCTCGCCATGGCGGTCATGCAGTAAGACACCCACACCTGAAGCGGTGGCCTTCCGATCCCGGAAGGCGAAAGCTCCCCGCGGGGGCCGGTCCGGCCGAACGGACCGGCCCCCGCGGTGCGTTGTCCCGTCGATCCGCCGGCCGCGGCGATATCGTCGTCGGGTGACGAGTCTTCCCGGAGGCAGTGATCACGACGGCTCCGCCGACGAGCCCGGTCAGGTCGTGTGTGCCCGCTGTGGCGCTCCTGTCGCCGGGCCGCCGCCCGCCACCTGGACCTGCTCCGTCGAGGACGGCGTCCGCCAGTACTGCTGCGACGTCTGCTCCCGGGAGAACCTCCGCGCGATCGAAGGCCGGCTGGACTCCTCCTGGTGGTGATCGCGCCCAAGGAGGGGGTGACCCGGTTACGCGGTTTCCGTGCTCTCCTCCTGCACGAAACCCGGCAGCCATTCCTCCAGTTCGTCCCGCAGTCGCACGGTGGCTCCCAGCTGGCACAGCACACCGATGGTGCTCAGGGTCACCCGGTGTATCAGCAGGTAGGCAGGCGGCAGGTTGAGCTGCTTGCCCAACTGGTAGGCGGGGGAGCGCGGGTCGGCGATGCGGGCCGCCTGGCTGCGCATCCAGCCCCGGGTGAAGGTGAACGCGTCGACCCGGGCCGGTTCGATGATCGGCATCAGGTAGTCCAGCACCGCGTCGGGGTCCAGCGCTATCGACTCCTTGACGAACCCCTCCTCGCACAGCAGCTCGTAGACCGTCTCGGCATCGCCGTCCAGCGTCATGCGCAGGGAGTCGCCGATCGGCGTGGGCAGGCCGCCGGGCAGCCGGTCGACGGTGCCGAAGTCGAGGACCCCCAGGCGCCAGTCCTCCTTGCCGCCGGGGCCGCCGGGGAGCAGCCGGAAGTTGCCCGGGTGCGGATCGGCGTGCAGGAGGCCGGTGCGGGCCGGGCCCGAGAAGAGGAAGCGTGCCAGGAGCTGGCCGGCCCGGTCGCGCTGCTCCTGGGTGCCGTCCGAGATGACCTCCGAGAGCGGAATCCCGTCGATCCACTCCGTGACCAGCACCTGCTCGCACTGGTGCACCACCGCGGGAACCACCACGTCGGGGTCGTCGGTGAACTCCTCGGCGTGCGCGGCCTGCGCCTGGGCCTCCAGGCCGTAGTCCAGCTCCTCGGAGACCCGGTCCCGCAATTCCGCGATCAGCGGCTTGATGTCCATGCCTGGGATGAGCGGACCCAACAAGCGGGCGAAACGGCTCAACTGGGTCAGGTCGGACAGCAGAGCCTCGCCGGCGCCGGGGTACTGCACCTTGACCGCCACCTCGCGGCCGTCGTGCCACACCGCCCGGTGCACCTGCCCGATCGAGGCGGCCGCCGCCGGCTTGTCCTCGAACTCCAGGAACAACTCCCGCCACTGGGCCCCCAGGCGTTGCTCCAGCACCGTGTGCACCGTGCGGGTCGGCATCGGCGGGGCGGCCTCCTGGAGCTTGGTCAGCGCCGCCCGGTAGGGGCCGGCGACCTCCTCCGGCAGGGCGGACTCGAAGACGGACAGGGCCTGTCCGAACTTCATGGCGCCCCCCTTCAGCTCCCCGAGGACCTTGAAGAGCTGCTCCGCCGTGCGCTGTTGCAGCTCTCGGCCGACGATCTCCGCGGACTCGCCCACGATCCGCTTGCCCAGCCCCCAGGTGGCCCGGCCGGCGAAGCCGAGCGGGAGCGCGGCGAGCTTGGCGGTTCGGGTGACCGCCTTCCGGGGAAGATCAGACATGCGCCCTCCAAGTCCCAGTCGGCCGTGCGGCGCCCGCCTCGCGTACCGGCTTCACCGACGACCGTTGCACCGCCATTGTCTCGTGCCGTCCGCCGCTCGTGGAGGAGTGTTCCCCTTTACCTCTGTCCGCCGCTCCGCAGCCGCATGCGGGATGCGGCCACACGGGCCGCGACCTCCAGTTCAGGCCGGGTACGGACACCTCCCAGCGGGCGCCCGCGCCGGACGGGGACTCACCGTCGAGGAAGGCGAGGGCGTGCGCGGCGGCCAGCCCGGCGACCGTGGTGGCCAGCGCCAGATCGCACGCGCCCACCCGGCGGGCCTTGCCGGACCGCCACTGCGCGACCAGGCGGGGCCAGGCCGGATCCCGGTCCACGCGGTCCTCGTGCAGGCAGCCGGCGCAACTGGTCTCACCGGGCAGGACGAGGGGGCCGACGACGCCGGTGCCCTCCACGACGCCCGCGTAGAGATGGGGCGTGCCCGAGGCCATGAGCGGTCCGGCGGCGGCCGGGTCGGGCGCGTGCACGGCGACGTCGTCGCGCGGGGCGAGGATCACCAGGGAGTGGCCGGGCTCGCCCGCGTCGGACGCCGACGGGTGCGTGCGGCGCGGCGGGCGGCCGGGGGCGGCGCGCCGGGCGGCCTTGCGCGCCGCCTCGTCCCTGCGCTCGCCGACCGCGTCCGCCGGCAGCCCGCCCGGCGCGACGTCCCACGGCTCGACCCGCCCCACGTCCCGCACGTCGACCTCGCCGACACCCGCCCCCGAGAGGACGGAGGCGAGTACGGCGCCGACCCGGCCGGCGCCCCGCACCTGCACGCGCAGCGACCGGCGGGCCGCCAGCCGGCTCATCGCGCCGCCCGGTTCGGGGCTGATCAGGGAAAGGGACGACAGGTCGGCCCGCAGTCGTTCCAGTAGGTCCGTCTTCTCCCGCAGGGCATCCGCGGCCGGTCCGCCACCCCGGGCGTCGTCGAGCAGCCCGGCCCGTGCCAGGCGCTCCACCAGCGCGTCGACATGACCGTCCGGCAGGTCCATGCGGTGGCCCTCCTCGCGCAGCAGCGCAAGCCCGCGGGTGCCGTTGAGCAGCTCCAGGAAGCTTCCTGTCGCCGTGTCCATCGGACCGAGCGTCATCGCGTGCGCGGGAGTCATCCCGAACTGCACGGTGTTGAGATCGCGCCAGCCGCGCCGGAGCGCGGGCTTCACCATCGGATGCATGACAAACCCCCGTTGTGCATGGAAGTTCCGAACGTACCCATCCGTCGGTGGAACCGGTCACGCTCCGCCGACGACTGCCAGCATGCCGGGCCGTGCCGCGGTGTGCCGAAAGTTGTCCACAGGCCGGGGGTATTCGTCGTACAAATCAAACGCTTGGTGGTGGATCGACACCGAACCGTCCCGGAGCCGGGACTTCCCGTGTGTGCAGCGGGTAACGTCGGGGCGTGCCCGCCGACCCCCTGCACCGCGCCGGAAAGCCACAGCGCAGCACGACGAGCCAGCCGCCGAGCGGCTCCGGGGCGAGCGCGATCGAGGTCCGCAGGAGTGCCCGGCGACGCCGGACGGTTTCCGCGTACCGCGAGGGCGATCGCACCGTCGTGCTGATCCCTGCCCGGATGTCCGAGGCGGAGGAGCAGCGCTGGGTGACCGTCATGCTCGACAAGCTGGCCGCTCAGGAGAGCAGGCGGGCGCTGGGCGACGCCGAACTGACCGAGCGCGCCGGGCGGCTGTCGGCCCAGTACTTCGACGGCCGGGCCCGGCCCAGCTCCGTGCGCTGGGTCACCAACCAGAACACCCGCTGGGGTTCATGCACTCCCGCCGAGGGCAGCATCCGCCTCTCGCACCGGCTGCAGGGCATGCCGGAGTACGTCATCGACTACGTCCTCTGCCACGAGCTGGCGCACCTGCTGGTGCCCGGGCACGGACCGCGTTTCTGGCGGCTGCTGGAGTCCTATCCGCGCACCGAGCGGGCCCGTGGCTACCTGGAAGGGGTGGTGGCCGCCGACCGGCTGCCCCCGGTGCCCGACGCGGGTGACGAGTGACCCGGCGGCGGGGGCGACGCCCGCGACGGCGCTGAAAGCGCGGTTGTGTACCGGGTCTGTACCGACTGCGTCCGATGTCGGAGTTTGCCGTTAGCCTGGCGCGACGCACTCGCATTCGGGATGGGGGACGGTCGTAACGCATGGCCAGGGAATTCCAACGCGGCCACAAGGCCAGGATCAGTGATCTCACGGCGGGCACGGATCTGTACGTAGGCGTGCAGATCTCCGCCCCTGGACTGACCTTCGACATCAGCTGCTTCGGCCTCGACGCCGACGAACGTCTCTCGGACGACCGGTACTTCGTCTTCTTCAACCAGCCGAAGTCCCCCGAGGAGTCCATCCAGCTGCTGGGCGCCCAGGCGGGCGACACGGAGTCCTTCCGGGTCACGCTGGACCGGATCCCGCCCCGGATCCGCAAGCTGTCGTTCACCGCGACGATCGACGGCGCCGGGCAGATGTCGCAGGTCAGCCCCGGGTACGTGCGCATCGTGGCCGGTGGTGAGGAAGTCGCCCGGTACTCGTTCAACGGCTCGGAGTTCTCCACCGAGCGGGCCGTGATGCTCGGCGACCTCTACTTCAAGGACGTGTGGCGGTTCGCCGCCGTCGGACAGGGTTTCGACGGCGGTCTCGAGGCGCTGCTGAAGAACTTCGGCGGCGAGGTGCTGGAAGAGGAGGCGCCCGCCGCCCCGCAGCAGCCGCAGTCCGCCGCCGCCCCCGGCTTCGCCCCGCCCGCGTTCGCCGCACCGGCCGCGCCTGCCCCGGCCCCCGCCCCCCAGGGCTTCGCGCCGCCGCCGACTCCGGCGCCGCAGGGCTTCACACCGCAGCCCGGCACCACGCCGCCGGCTCCGGCGCCCGCGCCGAACGTGCACGCCGCGCCGACCGTCATCGCCCCGCTGACCCCACCCGTCGGCGGCACCGTTCCCCCGCCGCCCCCGGCTCCGACGCCCTACGGCCAGCCGCCGCAGCCGTCGTACGGCGGCCAGTTCGCCGCCCCGAGCGCCCCGATGCCGCCCGGCTACGGCCTGCCCGCGGCCCCCGGCGCCCCCATGCCGCCCGGCTACGGCCAGCAGCCCTACGGCCAGGTCCCCGGTCAGCAGGCCGCCCCGTACGGAGTGCCGCAGGGCGTCCCGCAGGGCGGTGCCGGAGTGGGCGCCGCGCTCGAGAAGTTCAAGGAGACGCCCACCGGGCAGCGCTGGACGTCGCAGAACAGCAAGCTCGTCCGCGTCGACCTCGGTGTGGGCGGCCAGCCCGTGCTGGCCCGGCAGGGCAGCATGGTGCTCTACCAGGGCAAGGTGGACTTCGGTTACAAGGGCGCCGGTTTCGCCGGGCGGCTCGTCGGCAACGTGACCGGCCAGGAGATGCAGCTGATGCGCTGCACCGGCCACGGCCAGGTGTTCCTCGCCGAGAACGCCACCTACCTGCACCCCGTCGAACTCCAGGGCGACGCCATCTGCGTCTCCGCCGAGAACGTCCTCGCCTTCGACGAGAGCCTTCAGTACGAGGTCCGGCGCATCGAGGGCCACGGCATCCCCGGCGGCGCGCTGTTCACGATGCAGTTCCAGGGCACCGGCACGATCGTCGTCAAGACGCACGGCACGCCCGTCGTGCTGCCCGTGACGCCCACGACCTTCGCCGACTGCAACGCGGTGGTCGCCTGGTCGGCCGCCTCCCAGGTGATCGTCTCCAGCCAGGTCCGGATGCGCCGCAACGCCTACCCGGGCGACACCGGGGAGAGCGTCAACCTCCAGTTCCGGGGCGCTCCCGGCAACTTCATCGTCGTCCAGCCGTACGAGGTCTGAGGGAGCCCGTCATGAACCAGCCACTCGCGGGCTATGCTCCCGCACCCGTCGCCGCCCGTATGGACAACCACGGCGACCACATGCTGAAGGTCGCCATGCAGACCGGAAACGACCTCCTCGCGCGCGTGGGGTCGATGGTCGCCTACGAGGGCTTCGTCCAGTACGAGCCCAACCCGCCGGCCGTCCGCCAGATCGCCCGCGACTGGATCACCGGCGAGGGCGCCCCGCTGATGAAGTGCTCCGGTGACGGTCTGCTCTACCTCGCCGACTACGGTGCCAACGTCGTCGTGATCAACCTCAACGGCGACGGCATCTCGGTCAACGCCACCAACCTCCTCGCCTTCGACGCCCACCTCACCTGGGGCGTGGAGCGGGTCAAGGGCCTGGCCAAGTTCGCCGGACAGGGCCTGTGGAACACGAAGATCTCCGGTCAGGGCTGGGTCGCGCTGACCTCCCGGGGCAAGCCGATCGTCGTCGACTGCGGTGGCGGCGAGGACGAGACCTACGTCGACCCCGACGCGCTCGTGGCCTGGTCCCCGAACCTCAGGGTGAAGGGCAAGCGCAGCTTCAAGGCCCAGTCACTGATCGGCCGGGGCAGCGGCGAGGCCTACCAGATGGCCTTCTCCGGCCAGGGCATCGTCGTCGTCCAGCCCAGCGAGGACAGCACCGACCGCCTCCGGATCCGGGGCTGAGGGGGAACCAGAAACACCATGCAGAGCCCGCTTTTCGCGCACAACGACCTCCAGACACAGGAGCGCTGGAGCCTGCAGAACAAGCAGATGCTCCGCGTCACCATGGAGGGCCACGACGACATCCTCGCCCGCAAGGGCACCATGGTCGCCTACCAGGGACTGGTCGAGTTCGACGCCGAGTACCAGAGCAACAACCAGGCACGCGCGCGTGCGTACACCGGCGAGGGTCTGGACCTGATGCGCTGCCACGGGCAGGGCACCGTCTACCTGGCCAACCTCGCCCAGCAGGTCCATGTGCTCGACGTCGAGCAGGACGGCCTCACGGTCGACAGCAGCTACGTCCTGGCCATGGACTCCTCGCTGCACCACGAGGTCATCGCCGTCGACAGCCTCTACGGCATCTCCGGCTCGGGTAAGTACCAGCTGAACATCACCGGTCGCGGCAAGGTCGCCCTGATGACCTCGGGCGCGCCGCTGCTGATGCAGGTGACGCCCGACAAGTACGTCAACTGCGACGCCGACGCCATCGTGGCCTGGTCGACCGGGCTGCGGGTGCAGATGCAGGCCCAGACGCACTCCTCCGGGGTGTGGCGGCGGCGCGGCAACACCGGTGAGGGCTGGGAGCTGAGCTTCATGGGCAGCGGCTTCGCGCTCGTCCAGCCCAGCGAACTGCTGCCGCCGCAGAACGCCCAGATCGGCCAGGGCCTCGCAGCGCAGTTCGGCATGGGCCAGCACGGGGCCCGGGGCCAGAACCAGGGCAACGTCTGGAGCTGAGCGTCCGGACAGCAGACGTAAGGGGCGCTCGCCGTGGTGGGCGCCCCTTACCCCTTCACAGCCTCGCGCGCGCCGCTTCGAGCAGTCGTACGACGGACTCGTCCGCGACATCCGCGACCTCGCGGTAGGGGAACCAGCGGACGTCCAGCGACTCGTCGCTGATCGCGTGGTCCGCTCCCGGGGGTGCCAGGGCCGCGTACTGCACGTCGAAGTGCCAGTGGCACGGCGCCGGGACGGGATGCCGGTCGAGGCGGACCGGGCCGCCCGGCAGCAGGGTCAGTTCCGTCATGCCGGACTCCTCCGTGGCCTCGCGCAGGGCCGCCTGAGCCACGGTGGTGTCCACCGGCTCACAGTGGCCGCCCATCTGCAGCCACATCCGCAGCTTGCGGTGCAGCGTCAGCAGCACCCGCTCGCGTGCCGGATCGATCACCAGGGCGCTCGCCGTCACGTGGCCCGCGTGGCAGGCCTTCCACATGCCGTTGGGGTGGGCCGCCAAGTGGTCCAGATAGGTCTGGCGCAGCTGTTCCTGGTCCTCGTACCCCTTCAGCACGAGGACCGCGTCGTCGTACAGGCTCACTCGGAGTCGTCGTCCTCGTCCTTGTTGAGGTTCGGCTTCTCGGCGGAGCCGTCCGCGGCCTCGCCGAGCATTTTGTCCAGCTCGGAGAAGTCCAGCTGCTCGCGGTGGACGAAGCCGTCCGGGTCGTCCAGGTCGGTGGCCGTCGGCAGCATGTCCGGGTGGGCCCACAGGGCGTCGCGGCCGTCCACCCCGCGCGCGTCCGTGAGCGAGGCCCACAGACGGGAGGCGTCGCGCAGCCGGCGCGGGCGCAGCTCCAGGCCGATCAGCGTGGCGAAGGTCTGCTCGGCCGGGCCGCCGGTGGCGCGGCGGCGGCGCAGGGTCTCACGCAGCGCGTCGGCGGACGACAGGCGGGGCTTGGCGGCCGCGTGGACCACCGCGTCCACCCAGCCCTCGACGAGCGCCAGGGCCGTCTCCAGACGGGCCAGGGCGGCCTTCTGCTCGGGCGTGTCCTCCGGCTGGAACATGCCCTGCTGGAGGGCGTCCTGCAGCTGCTCCGGGTTCTGCGGGTCGAACTGGCCGACCACGTCCTCCAGCTTGGCGGTGTCGACCTTGATCCCGCGCGCGTAGCCGTCGACCGCGCCGAACAGGTGCGACCGCAGCCACGGCACATGCGCGAACAGGCGCTGGTGGGCGGCCTCGCGCAGGGCGAGGTAGAGCCGCACCTCGTCCTTCGGCACGCCGAGGTCCTTGCCGAACGCCTCGATGTTGGCCGGCAGCAGCGCGGCCTTGCCGGCCGGGCCGAGCGGCAGGCCGATGTCGGTCGAACCGACGACCTCACCCGCGAGGACACCGACGGCCTGCCCGATCTGCGTGCCGAACATGGCGCCGCCCATCGAGCGCATCATGCCGATCAGCGGGCCGGCCATGGCCTGCATCTCCTCCGGCAGGACGTCGCCCATGGCCGCGCCGACCCGCTCGGCGACCGGGTCGACCAGCTCCTGCCAGGCGGGCAGGGTCGCCTCGACCCACTCCGCGCGCGACCATGCCACGGCCGAGCCGGCGCCCGAGGGCAGGGACGTGGCGTCGTCCAGCCACAGGTCGGCCAGACGGACGGCCTCCTGGACCGCCGTACGCTCGGCGGGGCCGACGCTCGCGTCCTTGACGCCGTCGGACGTGCCCTGGGAGACCGTCTGGCGGGCGATCTGCTTGGCCATGTCCCAGTTCACCGGTCCGCCCTCGTAGGAGAGCATCTGGCCCAGCTGCTGGAACGCGGCGCCCAGGTCGGTGGGGTTCAGCGAACCGAACATGGCTGCGAGCGGATTGTCGGCGCCGGGGCCGCCAAAGGCGCCGGCTCCGGACGGCCCGAAACCGAACGGATTGGCCGGTCCCTGACCACCACCGCTCTCCTGGTCCTTCTTCTTGCCCTCGTCGCCGTCTTCCGGCTCCTCCGGCGGAAGGCCGAATCCGAATGGGGTGTCACTCACGGGATTCCTCGGCTGGTAAGGCCACCGGCTTCTCTCCGGCGGCGCGGCTGCCCGACAACACCACCCAGCGTAGACACCCCGACCCGATCGGGCCTCGGTGCTTCGCCGAGTCTTGGCCTGCGGCAGGATGGATGCCACCTGGTACGTACGCGTCACTCACGCCCGTACTGAAGACAACCGCTGGAGACGCCCGGTGAGTTCCCCAGATCCGCAGGTTCGCGCAGCGCGAAACCCTTCAACCCCTCCCACCGTGCGCGGGCCTGTCGTCGCGGTCACCGGCGCTGCCACCGGGGTCGGCGCGCTGCTCACCGAGCGGCTCGCCGCCTCCGAGGAGATCAAGCAGGTCGTCGCGATCGACGAGCGGCGCGGCGAGTGCGCGGCGGCCACCTGGCACATCCTGGACGTGCGGGATCCGGCCATCGCGGACAAGCTGCGCGGCGCCGACGTGGTCGTCCATCTGGCGCTCGACCTGGACCTGGAGACCGATCCGGCGGCGCGTACGGCCTACAACGTGCGGGGGACGCAGACGGTGCTGACGGCGGCGGCCGCCGCCGGCGTGCACCGGGTGGTGCTGTGCACCTCGTCGATGGTCTACGGGGCGCTGCCGGAAAACGAGCTGCCGCTGTCGGAGGACGCCGAGCTGCGGGCGACGGCCGAGGCCACCGGGGTGGGTGACCTGCTGGAGATCGAGCGGCTGGCGCGGCGCGCTCCGCGCGCGCATCCCGGGCTGAACGTCACCGTGGTGCGGCCCGCCATTCTCGTCGGGGGCACCGACACCGCGCTGACCAGGTACTTCGAGTCGCCTCGGCTGCTGGTCGTGGCCGGGTCGCGGCCCGCCTGGCAGTTCTGCCACGTCGAGGATCTGTGCGCCGCCCTGGAGTACGCCGTCCTGGAGAAGGTCGACGGGGAGCTGACCGTCGGGTGCGACGGGTGGCTGGAGCAGGAGGAGGTCGAGGAGCTGAGCGGGATCCGGCGGATGGAGCTGCCGTCGGCGGTCGCGCTGGGTGCGGCGGCGCGGCTGCACCGGATCGGGCTCACCCCCTCGCCGGCCGGGGACCTGGCCTACACGATGTACCCCTGGGTGGTGAGCGGCAGCCGGCTGCACGATGCCGGGTGGCGTCCTGGCTGGACCAACGAGGAGGTGCTCGCGGAGCTGCTGGAGGAGGTCTCCGGGCGGCACACGGTGGCTGGGCGGCGGCTGGGGCGCAAGGACGCGACGGCGGCCGGGGCCGCGGGGGCGACGGTGGCCCTGCTGGGCGCCGCGGCCGTGGTGCGGCGGGCGCGCAAGGCACGCCGGCGCATCTGAGGGGGGCGCGCCCGCACCTCGACAGGACAGGACGCCGTCCGGCTGGACGCCACCTGTAGGACACTCCAAACACCGACGCGCGCGTGCCTGGTGAAAGTGACATTCCGCGATGTCGTGGGTGTGCGGCACCATGGAGGGATGGCACCCATGATCGACCACCCCGGTGAGCAGGCGGCGCAGGATCCCATCAAGCTGATCGCCGTACGGCAGACCCCGCTCTCCGTCGACGAGGTCTTCGGGGCCGTCGGGGACCACGCCGCCGGCGGTATCGCGCTCTTCGTGGGGACCGTGCGCGACCACGACGGGGGCGCGGACGTGGACGCGCTCGGGTACTCCTGCCATCCCAGTGCCGAGGCGGAGATGCGGCGGATCGCCGAGAAGGTCGTCGCGGAGTATCCGGTGCGGGCGCTGGCCGCCGTGCACCGGGTCGGGGACCTCGGCATCGGGGACCTCGCCGTCGTGGTCGGCGTGTCGTGCCCCCATCGGGGTGAGGCCTTCGAGGCCTGCCGCAGGCTCATCGACGACCTCAAGCACGAAGTGCCCATCTGGAAGCACCAGAAGTTCTCGGACGGCACGGAGGAATGGGTCGGGGCCTGCTGAGTCCCCCGGCGGTTCCCCTGGTCCGTCCGGTTGCGTAACCGCACCCCTGCCATGAGCGTTGTCAGTGCGGATGGTTAATCTGCTGATCAGTCAGTCTCGGACGCTCATGGGGTTGGGAGGTCGGCATGGCGGCGCTCGTCTGGTTGCTGATTCCGCTGGTGGCCGCGGTGGCTGCGGGCATGTGGGGCAGTTGGGCCAACCGGACCCGCAGGGCGCGCAGCGACGGGCCGGAACTGGACGGGTACGCCCGGTTCCGCGAGGCGATGGAGAAGCCCCACCCGCGCACCTGAGACCGGGGCCGGGGTGCCCTGACGGTGCGCTGACAGGGGCGTCCCGTACTGTCGTGCCATGCCACGCCGCACCGCGACGATGCTCGCCTCCACCCTGATGCTGATCGCGCTCCTGTGCGCGGGGCTGCTCATCCCCGTGCCGTACTCGGAGATGTCCCCCGGGCCGACCGTGAACACGCTCGGGGACCACGACGGCGAGCCGGTGCTGCAGATCTCCGGGCACAAGAGCTACCCGGCCTCCGGGCACCTCAACATGACCACCGTCCGGGTCACCAGCGCCGACTACCGGATGAACCTCGTCGAGGCCGTGTACGGCTGGCTCGCGCACGACGACAAGGTCGTTCCGCACGACACCCTCTACCCGGACGGCAAGACCGAGCAGCAGTCCACCCAGGAGAACGCCGAGGAGTTCAGCCAGTCCCAGGAGAGCGCCAAGGTCGCCGCCCTGAAGGAGCTGGGCGTCCCGGTGAGGTCCTGGGTGATCGTCGCCACCGTCGTCAAGGGCTCCCCGGCCGAGGGCAAGCTGCACGCCGGTGACGTGATCAAGGCCGTCGACGGGGCGGCGGTCAGGCAGCCGTCCGACGTCGCCAAGCTGGTCACCAAGCACCAGCCCGGTCAGAAGGTCGTCTTCACCGTCGTCCCGGCCAAGGACCAGGCCGCCGCCGAGAAGGCGAACAAGACGGCGACCCGGACCCAGGACGTCACGATCACCACGACGACCTCCGACGACACCGGCGCCAAGCGCGCCATCGTCGGCATCTCCGCCGGCACCGACCACACGTTCCCGTTCACCATCGACATCAAGCTCGCCGACGTCGGCGGCCCCAGCGCCGGCCTGATGTTCTCGCTCGGCATCTACGACAAGCTCACCCCGGGCGACCTCACCGGCGGCAAGTTCGTGGCCGGCACCGGGACCATCGACGACGACGGCAAGGTCGGCCCGATCGGCGGCGTCGAGATGAAGACCGTCGGCGCGCGCAGCAAGGGCGCCCAGTACTTCCTGACGCCCGCCGACAACTGCGCGGCCGCCGCCAAGGACACCCCGAGCGGGCTCACCCTGGTCAAGGTCAAGACCATCGGTGACGCGCTCGACGCCCTCAAGGACATCCGCAGCGGCGACACCGCGGCCCTGACCACATGCACCACCAAGGGCTGACCGTCAGTCCTCGAACGTCGCGGTCAGGGCCTCCGCCAGGCCGGGCACCAGGTCCGGCCCGGTCAGGACCTCCGTGGCGGAGTCCTTCTCCCGCAGCCGCAGGGCCGACTCGCGGGTGCCGTCCCGCAGCACCGCGACCGTCATCCGGACCTCCTGGCGCTCGGGGTGCTGCGCCACCCACTTGGCCAGCTTGGCCTCACTCAGGCCCTGCGGTACCTGTGCCTCGGCGGACGGCGGGAGCATCATCCGCTCCACGGTGAGCGCGCAGCCGGCCACCGCGTCGGGCCAGGCGATGGTGCCGAGGAACTCGTCGAGCGCCCGGGACGTTGGAATCTCGTCCTGCTCGATCGGGGTGAGACCGGTGGTCTCGGGCTCGTCCTGCAGGCCCAGCTGGGCCGCGAGGGCAGGTTCCTGAGCCCGCAGCCGTGCGGTGTCTACGAGGGCGAAGAGGCGAGCGGGCTGGTCCCAGCCGAGGCCGGAGGCGTACTCGTCGATCTCGAGTACGGCCCGGGTGAGCGGGTTCGCTGCCATGGGAGTGTTGGACATGGTCACAATCCTGCCTCGTTCATGGCCGGAATCGGGAACCGAGTAAACCGTGAGTAAGTTGCATAGGTGTGGGCCCGCGATCACGGGGGGCCACGGAAGGTCCGCGAAACCGGGGGCCTGACGGATCAACAGCGAACTTCGAGGGGCGCACCTTGGCTTTCCAGATGCCGGACCGCGGCGGAGGCCCGACGGGACCGCGGATCAGAGCGGGCAACCCGTCCCGGCGCGTTCGGACCCTGCTCGTGACACTGGGCGTCCTCGCCGTTCTCGGCATGGCGTTCACCATGTTCGCGGGATTCTGGACGGACTGGCTGTGGTACCGCTCGGTGCACTACTCGTCCGTGTTCACCACCACACTGTGGACCAAGATCGGGCTCTTCTTCGTCTTCGGCCTGCTGATGGCGGTCGCGGTCGGCGTCAACATCTGGCTCGCGCACCGGCTGCGGCCCCCGCTGAGCGCCATGTCCATGGAGCAGCAGAGCCTCGACCGCTACCGGATGGGCATCGCGCCGTACAAGACCTGGCTGCTGCTGGGCATCGCCGCCCTCGTCGGTCTGATCGCCGGCGCCTCGGCGTCGGGCCAGTGGCGGACCTGGCTGATGTGGGTCAACGGCGTGCCCTTCCACCAGCAGGACCCGCAGTTCCACCTCGACGTCTCCTTCTACGCCTTCGACCTGCCCTGGTACCGCTTCCTGCTGGGCTTCGGCTTCGCCACCGCGATCCTGTCCCTGATCGCCGCCGCGCTCACCCACTACCTGTACGGCGGGCTGCGCGTCACCAGCCCCGGTGCCCGCGCCACCGGTGCCGCGACCGGGCACCTGTCAGTGCTCCTCGGTGTCTTCGTCGCCCTGAAGGCGGTCGCCTACTGGCTCGACCGGTACGGACTGGCCGTCAAGTCCAGCGACTTCAAGGCGACCGACGACTGGACCGGCCTGCGCTACGTCGACGCCAACGCCTACCTGCCCGCCAAGACCATCCTGTTCTGCATCGCCGCCATCTGCGCGCTGCTGTTCTTCGCCACCCTGTGGCGGCGCACCTGGCAGCTGCCCGTCATCGGCTTCGGACTGATGGTCCTCTCGGCGATCCTCATCGGCGGCCTCTACCCGGCGATCGTGCAGAAGTTCCAGGTCCAGCCCAACGAGCAGGCCAAAGAAGCCCCGTACGTCCAGAAGAACCTCAAGGCGACCCGCGAGGCGTACGGCATCGACGACACCAAGGTGACCGAGTACGAGGGCAAGTCCACGACCGCGGACAACACGAAGCTGCGGGGTGACGTCGACGACGCGGCCAGCATCCGGATCATGGACCCGAACATCGTCTCGCCGACGTTCCAGCAGCTGCAGCAGATGCGGAACTACTACGGGTTCCCGACCAACCTCGACGTCGACCGCTACACCAAGAACGGCAAGGACCAGGACACCGTCATCGGGCTGCGCGAGCTGAACCTGGCCGGCGTCCCGAAGAACAACTGGATCAACGACCACTTCCGTTACACCCATGGCTACGGCGTGGTCGCCGCCAAGGGCACCGAGGCGGACTCCGAGGGGCAGCCGGTCTTCACCGAGTACGACCTGCCGTCCAAGGGCGACCTGGGGACGTATCAGCAGCGCATCTACTACGGCGAGAAGACCACCGAGTACTCGATCGTCGGCGGTCCCCAGAAGGAGATCGACTACTCCGACGACAACGGCGAGAAGACCACCAGCTACACGGCGAAGAGCGGCGTCAACCTGGCGAGCCCGATCAACCGGGCCGCGTACGCGGTGGCGTTCAACGAGCCGCAGATCCTGTACTCGGGCGCGATCGGCAAGGGCTCGCGGATCCTGTACAACCGCACCCCCAAGGAGCGCGTCGAGGCGGTAGCGCCCTGGCTGACCATCGACGGCGACGCCTACCCGGCGGTGGTGAACCACCGTATCCAGTGGATCGTGGACGCGTACACGACCACGAACGGATACCCGTACGCCTCTCGCACGACCCTCGGGGACACGACCGCCGACTCGCTGACCGCCGGCAACAACTCCCGCGCGGTGGTGGCCCAGCAGAACCAGGTCAACTACATCCGCAACTCGGTGAAGGCGACCGTCGACGCGTACACCGGCGAGGTCAAGCTCTACCAGTGGGACACCGAGGACCCGGTGCTGAAGACCTGGATGAAGGCGTTCCCGGGCACGGTGCAGCCCCGGAGCGCGATCTCCGGCGACCTGATGGCCCATCTGCGCTATCCGCAGGACCTGTTCAAGGTCCAGCGTGAACTGCTCACCCGCTACCACGTGACGGACGCGCAGACGTTCCTGACCGGCAGCGAGGTGTGGCAGGTGCCGAACGACCCGACGAACAAGTCGGGCAACGCGGTGCCGCCGTACTACCTGAGCATGAAGATGCCCGACCAGAACGCGCAGGCGTTCTCGCTGTCGACGACGTTCACACCCAACGGCCGTGACAACCTCAGCGCCTTCATGTCGGTCGACTCGGAGGCCGGATCGAGCGACTACGGCAAGATCAGAATCCTGAAACTCCCGACCAGTACGACCGTGCAGGGGCCCAAACAGGTCCAGAGCCAGTTCAACTCCGAACAGGAGATCGCCGCGGCGATCAAGCTGCTCAAGGGCGGCGATTCCGAGGTGGAGTACGGCAATCTGCTGACCGTGCCGCTGGACGGCGGCCTGCTCTACGTGGAGCCGGTCTACGTACGCGGCGGCGGCCTGAAGTACCCGCTGCTGCGCAAGGTGTTGGTCACCTACGAGGGCAGGACCGCCTTCGAGAACACCCTGGGCGCGGCGCTCGACAAGGTCTTCGGGACGCAGGAGCCGGCCACGCCGCCGCCGGACACCGGGACGAGCAATCCGCCGGCCTCCGGCAACCCCACGGTGCAACAGGCCCTGAGCGACGCACAGAAGGCGTTCGACGCTGGCCAGGAAGCGCTGAAGAAGCCGGACTGGGAGGCGTACGCCAAGGCGCAGAAGGACCTGCAGGCCGCGCTGAAGCGGGCCGAGGAGGCGCAGGCCCGGGCGGGCGGGAAGACCGGCTGACCACCTTGATCAAGGGGGCCCCGCGCCGTGATACGGTTGCCGAGCAACGGCGCGGGGTGGAGCAGCTCGGTAGCTCGCTGGGCTCATAACCCAGAGGTCGCAGGTTCAAATCCTGTCCCCGCTACTGCAGTCGAAGGCCCGGATCCTCACAGGATCCGGGCCTTCGTGGTGTGCGAACCCATGTACGGCAGGAGAGAGCGCCGCGCCGCCATGGGGAGTTGGGCGATCTGTGTTTGACTTGTCTCTCTGTGGGCATGTCGACAAAACGCTGAAGTGACCTCACTGGCTGCGGTATACCAGGTGTACCCAGGTAGCAGGTGGTGCGACGATGGACGTTATGGGGGACAAGGCAACTCTGTGCGAGACAGGGCGATTTGTGCAGCCTTCCAGTGAGGAGCCGGCCCGGGGGGACGAGATGGGGGACGCCGCCGAGGAGATGCGCCTCCGGCTCGCCGCCGACGCGGGCGACGTCGAGGCGATGAGCGTCCTCGGGGCCATGCTGCTGCGCCGCGGCGACCTCGGCGGTGCCGAGTCCCCGCTGCGTGCCGCCACCGCCGCCGGCGACCGGGCCGCCGCCAACAACCTCGGCGTCCTGCTGCACCAGCGCGGATACGCCGACGAGGCCGCAGGCTGGTGGCGGATCGCCGCCGTCGCCGGTTCCGCCGCCGCCGCGCACGCGCTCGGCCGGCACCACCGCGAGCGCGGGGACGAGCCCGCCGCCGAGTACTGGCTGCGCCAGTCCGCCGAGCAGGGGCATGTGCTGGGCGCCTACGCGCTCGCCGACCTGCTCGAACACCGCGGGGACGCCGCCGCCGGGCACTGGATGCGGGCCGCCGCCGAACGGGGGCACCGGGAGGCCGCGTACCGGCTGGCGCGCGCGCTCGACCGCAAGGCCGCCGACGAGGACGAGGGCGGAGCCGACAACGCTGTCGAGGAGACCGAGCAGTGGTACCGGCAGGCCGCCGCGCGCGGCCACCGGCGGGCCGCGCTGCACCTCGGGGCGATCCTGGAGAAGCGCGGTGACCTCAAGGAGGCCGGGCGCTGGTACCTGACCTCGGCCAAGGACGGCGAGCCCCGGGCCGCCTGCGCGCTCGGCTTCCTGCTGCGCGACGCCGGCGACACCGAGAGCGCCGCGGTGTGGTGGCTGAGGGCCGCGCAGGACGGCGACGGCAACGCGGCCAACGCGCTGGGCGCGCTGCACGCCGAACGCGGGGAGACCCAGACCGCCGAGCGCTGGTACCGGGCGGCGATGGACGCCGGGGACGACAACGGGGCGTACAACCTCGCCCTGCTCTGCGTCGAGCAGGGCAGGGTCGCGCAGGCCGAGCAGTGGTACCGGCGGGCCGCCTACGCCGGACACCGGGAGGCGGCGAACGCGCTGGCGATCCTGCTGCTGCAGGCCGGCGACGAGACCGGGGCCGAGCCGTGGTTCTCGAAGGCGGCCGAGGCGGGCAGCGTCGACGCCGCGTTCAACCTCGGGATCCTGTACGCCGGGCGGGGCGCGGACGCCGTGGCGCTCGGCTGGTACGAGCGGGCGGCCTCCGCCGGGCACGCCGAGGCGGCGCTCCAGGTCGGGATCGCGCGGCTGCGGGACGGTGACGAGCAGGAGGCCGAGCGGCATCTGCGGTGCGCGGCCGGCGGGGGGAGCGTGGAGGCGGCGTACCGGCTGGCCACCGTGCTGGACGCGCGGCGGCCCCCGGTGTCCGAGCACGAGCTGGGGGAGATCGTGCACGAGAAGACCGAGTGCGAGGAGTGGTACGAGCGGGCGGCCTCGCAGGGGCACCGGCGGGCTCAGGTGCGGGTCGGGATGCTCGCGGCGGCCCGGGGGGACGTCGTGGAGGCGGCCCGGTGGTACCGGGAGGCCGCCGAGGCGGGCTCGCGCAACGGGGCGTTCAACCTGGGGCTGCTGCTGGCCCGCGAGGGGAGCGAGCCGGAGGCGGCGGTGTGGTGGAGCCGGGCGGCCGAGGCGGGCCACGGACGGGCGGCACTTCGGCTGGCGCTCGTCTACGCGCGTCGTGGCGAGCTGGCCGAGGGCCAGCGCTGGGCCGATCTCGCGGTGTCCCTCGGACCGGCGGAGGTCTCCGAGCGGGCGGGGCGGCTGCGGGACGCGCTGCGGGAGGAGCTGTCGGCGTGACGGCCTCCGCGCAGGTCAGGGCCCTGTCGTAAAGCGATTTGCTTCCCGCGCCATCCCTCACGTAGTGTTCAGTTCATCGACGCGGGGTGGAGCAGCTCGGTAGCTCGCTGGGCTCATAACCCAGAGGTCGCAGGTTCAAATCCTGTCCCCGCTACTGAAGGCCAAGGGCCGGAATCCAGAGATGGATTCCGGCCCTGGGTGTTTTCTGGCCAAAAACGCGAAGCCCCCGCACACGTCGAGTCGGTGCCGGGGGCTTCGCGGGTGTCGCTGTCGGGCCGGGTCAGGCCGAGGAGCAGTTGGGGCAGATGCCCCGGTACGTCACCTCGACGTCCGAGACCGTGAAGCCGAACCGCTCCGAGTCGGGGAGGTCGGTCAGCGGGTTGCCGGTCGGGTGGACGTCACGGATCGCCCCGCACCGGGCGCAGACCAGGTGGTGGTGCGGCCGGTGCGCGTTCGGGTCGTACCGCTTGGCGCGCTTGTCGGTGGAGACCTCCAGCACCTCGCCCAGGGTGACCAGCTCGCCCAGGGTGTTGTAGACGGTCGCCCGGGAGATCTCGGGCAGCTTGACGACGGCCCGGGCGTGGACCTCGTCGGCCGTCAGATGGACGTGATCACCGTCGAGGACCTCGGCCACGACGCGCCGCTGCGCGGTCATCCGCCATCCGCGTCCGCGCAGCCGTTCCAGAAGGTCACTCATGAAAACCAGCCTAACAGTGGGGGAACTCTGTCCCGAACGGGTGTGACTTTGGAGCCTCGCTTGACTTAGACATTGTCCATTGTAGGATCGACATCGGCTTTGGCCAAGTGCGACAGGAACAGGCAGAAGTCACCGCAGCGGGACTCGTACGGCGGCGCCGCGACGACGCGTGGAACGCGTGGGACCGGTGCGTCGCACCGGGGCCGGAGGCCAGGCCCGGTCGTACGGTGTCGTTGCTGACGTCGACTGCGCGGTCTGTGTCACGACTGTTCCACGCCGGCAGATCTTTTGAACACCGTGATCCTGTGATCCACCTAGTCCGGAAGGGTTCCCATGTCTGAGAACCACGATGCAATCGTCGTAGACGCGAAGACCGAGGACGGAGGTGGCTGCCCGGTCGCGCACGGGCGGGCCCTGCACCCGACCCAGGGCGGCGGCAACCGCCAGTGGTGGCCGGAGCGGCTCAACCTGAAGATCCTCGCCAAGAACCCCGCGGTGGCGAACCCCCTCGGTGAGGAGTTCGACTACGCCGAGGCGTTCAAGAGCCTCGACCTTCCCGCGGTCAAGCGCGACATCGCCGAGTTGCTGACGGACTCCAAGGACTGGTGGCCCGCCGACTTCGGGAACTACGGCCCCTTCATGATCCGGATGGCCTGGCACAGCGCGGGCACCTACCGCATCAGCGACGGCCGCGGCGGTGCCGGCGCCGGCCAGCAGCGCTTCGCCCCGCTCAACAGCTGGCCGGACAACGGCAACCTCGACAAGGCCCGCCGTCTGCTGTGGCCGGTCAAGAAGAAGTACGGCCAGAGCCTGTCCTGGGCCGACCTGATGATCCTGGCCGGCAACGTCGCCCTGGAGTCCATGGGCTTCGAGACCTTCGGCTTCGCCGGCGGCCGCGCGGACGTGTGGGAGTCCGAGGAGGACGTGTACTGGGGTCCCGAGACCACCTGGCTCGACGACCAGCGCTACACCGGCGACCGCGAGCTGGAGAACCCGCTCGGCGCCGTCCAGATGGGCCTCATCTACGTCAACCCCGAGGGCCCCAACGGCAACCCGGACCCGCTCGCCGCGGCCCGCGACATCCGTGAGACGTTCCGCCGGATGGCGATGGACGACGAGGAGACCGTCGCGCTGATCGCCGGTGGCCACACCTTCGGCAAGACCCACGGCGCCGGCCCGGCCGACCACGTCGGCCCGGACCCGGAGGCGGCCCCGATCGAGGCGCAGGGCTTCGGCTGGGCGAGCACCTACGGCACCGGCAAGGGCGGCGACGCGATCACCTCCGGCCTGGAGGTCACCTGGACGGCCACGCCGACCCAGTGGAGCAACGGGTTCTTCAAGAACCTCTTCGAGTACGAGTACGAGCTGAGCGCCAGCCCGGCCGGCGCCCACCAGTGGGTGGCGAAGAACGCCGAGGCGATCATCCCCGACGCGCACGACCCGTCGAAGAAGAAGCTCCCGACGATGCTCACGACCGACCTGTCGCTGCGCTTCGACCCGGTCTACGAGCAGATCTCGCGCCGCTTCTACGAGAACCCGGACCAGTTCGCGGACGCCTTCGCCCGCGCCTGGTACAAGCTGACCCACCGTGACCTGGGCCCGAAGTCGCTGTACCTCGGCCCGGAGGTCCCGCAGGAGACCCTGCTGTGGCAGGACCCGCTGCCCGAGGCCGAGGGCGAGGCCATCGACGCCGCGGACGTCGCGGCCCTCAAGGCCAAGCTCCTCGACTCGGGGCTGACCGTCTCGCAGCTGGTGTCCACCGCGTGGGCGTCCGCCTCGACCTTCCGCGGCAGCGACAAGCGGGGCGGCGCCAACGGCGCGCGCATCCGCCTGGAGCCGCAGCGCGGCTGGGAGGTCAACGAGCCCGACCAGCTGGCGCTGGTGCTGCGCACCCTCGAGGGGATCCAGCAGGAGTTCAACGCCGGCGCCAAGAAGGTCTCGCTGGCCGACCTGATCGTCCTCGGCGGTGCCGCCGCCGTGGAGAAGGCCGCCAGGGACGGCGGTTACGACATCGAGGTGCCCTTCACGCCGGGCCGCGTGGACGCCACGGAGGAGCACACCGACGCGGAGTCCTTCGCCGCGCTGGAGCCCACCGCGGACGGCTTCCGCAACTACCTCGGCAAGGGCAACCGTCTGCCGGCCGAGTACCTGCTGCTCGACCGGGCGAACCTGCTCACGCTGAGCGCCCCCGAGCTGACGGTCCTGGTCGGCGGCCTGCGGGTGCTGGGCGCCAACCACCAGCAGTCGCAGCTCGGCGTCTTCACCAAGACCCCGGGTGCCCTGACCAACGACTTCTTCGTCAACCTGCTCGACCTGGGTACGACGTGGAAGGCGACGTCGGAGGACCAGAACACCTTCGAGGGCCGCGACGACGCCACGGGCGAGCTGAAGTGGGCCGGCAGCCGGGCCGACCTGGTCTTCGGGTCGAACTCCGAGCTGCGTGCGCTGGCCGAGGTGTACGCGAGCGACGACGCGAAGGAGAAGTTCGTGAACGACTTCGTCGCGGCGTGGACCAAGGTCATGGACCTGGACCGGTTCGACCTGGTGTGAGGCAGTGACGCGGTGAGGTAGTGCCGCAGGGCCCGACGGGCCGGACCCCGCTGTGGGGTCCGGCCCGTTCCCGTGCGCCGGCGCTGTTCAGAGCGCCGGCGCAGGCTCGCGTACCGGGGCCCAGCAGCGGATGATGTCACGCACCGAGACGATGCCGGCCGGCTCGCCCCGCTCCAGGACGATCAGATGTCGGAAGCCGCCGTGCGCCATGGCGCGGGCCGCCTCCTCCAGGCTCCAGTCGGGGGTGGCGAAGACGACGTCGTTGGTGGTGTGGGCGTGGATGCGTTCGGTGTCCGGGTTCTGGCCCAGACCCACCGAGTTGAGGATGTCCCGTTCCGTGAGGATGCCGATGCCGCCGGCGTCCGGATCGAGGACGACCGCGGCGCCGACGCGTCGGGCGGACATCAGGGCGGCTGCCTGACGGAGGGTGTGAGCGGGGCCGACGGTGAGGACCACCGTGCTCATGGCGTCTCGGACGAACATGGCTGGGAGCCACCTCCTTAGAATCCACGGTTGTTCGCGGATTCACAAGTTCACAAGTGAGGGTGTCCCCAGGTTTGCAGGTAAAGCGGAGGTCAACAAGAGGGCGCGCGCAGCCAGTTGAGGGCGCGCGTGATCACCTCTGGCTGCTCAGTAGCGCCCGTTGAGATACCCCAGCAACTCGTCGTGCAGCAGGCCGTTGGACGCGGCAGCGTTGCCGCTGTGCGGGCCCGGGCGGCCGTCGAGGCCGGTGAAGGTGCCGCCGGCCTCCGTGACGACGATCGCGGGGGCGGCCATGTCCCACAGCGACAGCTCGGGCTCGGCGCAGATGTCCACGGAACCCTCGGCGACCATCATGTAGGGCCAGAAGTCGCCGTACGCGCGCGTGCGCCAGACCTCGCGGCTGAGGTCGAGGAAGTCGTGGAGGCGGCCCTGCTCCTCCCAGCCGGAGAGGGAGGAGTACGCGAAGGAGGCGTCGTCGAGCCGGGCGACACGGGAGACGTGGATGCGGCTCGCGGCGGACAGGCTGCGGCCGGTGAAGGCGCCGTGGCCCTTCGCGGCCCACCAGCGGCGGCCCAGGGCGGGGGCGGAGACGACGCCGACGACGGGCTGGTAGCCGCCCTCGCCCGCCTCCATCAGGGAGATGAGGGTGGCCCAGACGGGCACGCCGCGCACGTAGTTCTTGGTGCCGTCGATGGGGTCGATCACCCAGCGGCGGGGGCCGGTGCCCTCGATGCCGTACTCCTCGCCGAGGATGGCGTCCCTCGGACGGGCGCGCTGGAGCTGGCCGCGGATGAGTTCTTCCGCGGCCTTGTCCGCCTCGCTCACCGGGGTCATGTCCGGCTTGGTCTCGACCTTGAGGTCCAGGGCCTTGAAGCGAGCCATCGTCGCGGCGTCGGCCGCGTCCGCGAGGACGTGGGCGAGGCGGAGGTCGTCGAGATAGTCGGCCATGTGAGGAACGGTATCCGGGCGTGACGGCGTCGGGCCAACGGGGGTCCCACGCGGGCGTGTCCCGGCCCCGGTGAACGCGGCGTGCTCTCCCGGTGCCCTGACACCAGGGATGCCTTCGGCGTGCCGGTGCTGCGGTGGGCGGGGCCGCGCCATGCGGCCGGCCCCAGCGGCCACGAGCCACCGAGCGCCCCGTCCCCGCCCCAGCACCGCAGGCAAATGGCTGGGCCCGCGCCGAGTGTCGTCTCCGGCGGGCGGCCCCCTTCTCAGGCGCCGCAGGCAGAGCGCTCGGGTGGCGCCGGGCGCGCGGCCCCCGGCTCCTCCTCGCCCGCGCGCCGCAGGGAAAAGGCGCCCCCCAGTGCCTTCGCGGGCCCTTGACAGTGCATTTGTGCGCGTCAAATCTGGGCGGAGTGCCACTCGCCCCAGGGAGGCGATGATGCCTGCTGCCCGGGAGTCACTCCTGGATGCCGCCTACACGGCGCTCGCGCGTCGGCCGTGGTCCGCCGTGCGGATGGTGGACGTGGCCGCGGCGGCCGGGGTGTCCCGGCAGACGCTGTACAACGAGTTCGGGGGCAAGGACGGACTCGCCCGGGCGCTGGTGCGGCGGGAGGCGGACGGTTATCTCGCCGGGGTCGACCGGGCCCTGGGCGGATACGCGGAGCCGCGCGACCGGCTCACCGCCACCGCCGAGTGGACCGCCTCCCTCGCCCGCGAGAACGCGCTCGTACGGGCCATGCTCACCGGCTGCTGGACCGAGCGCCTGCCCACGCCGACGCTGTCCGCCGTACCGTCCTCCTCCGCCGTACCGGCGCAGCGCCGCGCGGACGGCCCGCTGCCGTCGCCCGGCGACTTCGTGCAGATCGTCCGGGACCGGGCGGTGTCCGTGCTGGCCGGCCCCGTCGCCGTCGGCTCCGACACCGCCGAGCTGGCCCGCTCCTGCGAACTCGTGGTCCGGCTGGCCCTGTCCTGCGTGGCGGCTCCGCCGGGCGAGGGCGGGGTGGCGGAGCTGGTGCGCGGCGCCCTGCAGAGGCAGCCCGTCTAAGGGGGCGCGGGCTCGTCCGTACCGCGCAGTGCCGGGGCAAGCGCTCCGTGGCCGGATGCCCTAGTGGGACGACCCCGACAGCTGCAGGCCGATCACTCCCACGATCACCAGGCTGATCGAGACGATCTTCAGCGTCGACACCAGGTCGTCGAGGAAGATCATCCCGTAGATCGCGGTGCCCGCCGCGCCGATGCCCGTCCACACCGCGTAGGCCGGCCCCACGTCGAGCTTGCGCAGGGAGAGGGTGAGCAGGCCGAAGCTGCCGAGGGCGAAGGAGGCGAAGGCGATCGTCGGCCACAGCCGGGTGAAACCGTGGGAGAGCTTGAGGCACACGGCGAAGCCGGTCTCGAGCATTCCGGCCACTATGACCAGCAGCCACGCCATGTGCTGTCCTCCCGTAGGTCCGGCTCGGTGCGATTATGCACTTACCGGGCCGGAGGGCCCCCAAACAACGCGGCGGTCAGTCGCCTTCCTTGCGCTCCCGGGTGGCCAGCAGCCGACGCAGGGAGTACAGCCGCGCCGGATCCGCGTGCCCCTCCTCCACCCAGGCGTCGAGCGCGCAGTCCGGCTCGTCGTGGCCGCACGCGCGCGGGCAGCCCTCCGTCCCCGGCTCCAGGTCCGGGAAGGCGTGGATGACCCGGGACGGATCGATGTGCGCGAGGCCGAACGAGCGCACGCCCGGGGTGTCCACCACCCAGCCGTCGTCTCCGCTCAGGGGCAGCGCCAGGGCCGAGGTGGTGGTGTGCCGGCCACGTCCCGTCACCGCGTTGACATGGCCCGTCGTACGCCGCCGGTCTTCCGGGACCAGGGCGTTGACCAGGGTCGTCTTGCCGACGCCCGAGTGGCCCACGAAGGCGGTGATCCTGCCGTCCAGCTGCTCCCGCACCCGGTCCGCCGCGTCGCCGTTCTCCAGCTCCTCGCGGCTGGTGACGACGTACGGAATGTCCAGGTGGCCGTACAGCTCCAGCAGTTTGTCCGGTGAGGCCAGGTCCGACTTGGTCATCACCAGCAGCGGCTCCAGGCCGCCGTCGAAGGCCGCCACCAGGCAGCGGTCGATCAGCCGGGGGCGAGGCTCCGGATCCGCCAGGGCGGTGACGATGGCCAGCTGGTCGGCGTTGGCCACGACCACCCGCTCGAACGGGTCGTCGTCGTCGGCCGTGCGGCGCAGCACCGAGGTGCGCTCCGCGATGCGGACGATCCGCGCGAGGGTGTCCTTCGTGCCGGACAGGTCCCCGACCAGGGCCACCCGGTCGCCGACCACCGCGGCCTTGCGGCCCAGCTCGCGGGCCTTCATCGCCATCACCACCCGGTCCTCGACCAGGCAGGTCAGGCGGCCCCGGTCGACGGTGAGGACCATGCCCTCGGCCGCGTCCTCGTGCTTGGGCCGGATGTTCGTACGCGGCCGGTTGCCCTTGCGGTTGGGGCGGCTGCGGATGTCGTCCTCGTCGGTGTGCTTGCCGTAGCGGCGCATGATCCCGGTCCGCCCGTCAGTTCCCCAGCATCCCGGTCCACAGGTCGGGGAAGTCGGGCAGGGTCTTGGCCGTGGTCGCCACGTTCTCGATCCGGACGCCGTCCACCGCCAGGCCGATGATCGCGCCGGCCGTCGCCATGCGGTGGTCCTCGTAGGTGTGGAAGGTTCCGCCGTGCAGCGGGCGGGGGCGGATGTGCAGGCCGTCGGCGGTCTCGGTGACGTCGCCGCCCAGCTCGTTGATCTCCTTGGTGAGCGCGGCCAGCCGGTCGGTCTCGTGCAGCCGCAGATGGGCCACGCCCCGCAGGGTGGACGGGGAGTCGGCGAGCGCGGCGACCGCGGCGATGCCCGGGGTCAGCTCGCCCACGTCGCTCAGGTCGACGTCGATGCCGTGCACCGAGCCCGAGCCGGTGAGGACGAGCCCGAACTCGGTCAGCTCGCAGGAGCCGCCCATCTGGGTGAAGATCTCGCGCAGCCGGTCACCGGGCTGGGTGGTCCGGGCCGGCCAGTCCGGGATCAGTACCTTGCCGCCGGTCACCAGGGCCGCTGCCAGGAACGGCTGGGCGTTCGACAGGTCGGGCTCGATGGTCAGATCGCGGCCGAGCAGCGCACCGGGGGTGACCCGCCACACGTTCGGCTCGCCGCCCGATTCCGGGGTGTCCACCTGGGCGCCCACCGAGCGCAGCATGTCGACCGTCATCCGGATGTGCGGAAGCGAGGGCAGCGAGGAGCCGGTGTGACGGACCTCGACGCCCTGGTTGAAGCGCGGGCCGGACAGCAGCAGCGCGGACACGAACTGGGACGAGGACGAGGCGTCGATCGACACCGGGCCGCCGTCCAGCGCACCGGCACCGTGCACGGTCAGCGGCAGCGCGCCCCGGCCGTCGTCGTCGATCCGGGCACCGAGCACCCGCAGCGCGTCGATCACACCGTGCAGCGGACGCTCGTAGGACCGCGGATCGCCGTCGAAGCGGACCGGGCCGTCGGCGAGCGCGGCCACCGGGGGCAGGAAGCGCATCACCGTGCCGGCGTTGCCGACGTCGACCGTGGCCGGGCCGTTGAGGCCCGTGGGGAGTACCCGCCAGGCCTCGCCGGTGCCGTCCGGGCCGCCCGCGAGGGACGAGCTGGATGACACGGTTTCCTCGATCTCCACGCCCATCGCGCGCAGGGCGCCCGCCATCAGCAGGGTGTCGCGGGAGCGCAGCGGGCGGCGCAGCCAGCCGGGCTCGGAGGCGAGGGCGGCGAGCACCAGGGCGCGGTTGGTGACCGACTTGGACCCGGGCACGTGGACCGTCGCGTCGACGGCTCCGCTCGCGTGCGGGGCGGGCCAGAGGGCGGTGTGTGCGTCGTTCGGGGCCATGGGGCAACTTTATAAGGAGGGGCCGCGGTCATCCCTCCAGGAGCCACCGGCCTCCGCCGATCAGCGAGCACAGCGACACCGCGTGGAACAGGAACAGCCACAGGCCCGCCGGGACGTGCGTCAGCCGGGACAGCTGGTCCGCGTCCGAGTCCCCGGCGCCGCCGCGGGAGCGCTTCGCCTGCAGCTCGAAGGCCGGTCGCACCCCGCCGAACAGCAGGAACCACACCACCGCGTACGCGAACGCCGCCTGCACCTGCGGGCCGGCCAGCCACGACACCAGCAGGAAGGCCCCGCCCGCCAGCACCACGGTCAGGACGCCGTACGCGTTGCGGATCATCACCAGCATGGCCACCAGAAGGGCGGTGGCCGCCCACAGCAGCAGGGTGATGCGGCCGCCGGCCAGCAACGCGGCGCCGCCCAGCCCCAGCAGCGGGGGCGCGGTGTAGCCGGAGGCGGCGGTGAGGATCATGCCCAGGCCGTGCGGCTTGCCGCGGCTGAGGGTGAGGCCGCTGGTGTCGGAGTGCAGGCGTATGCCGGTGAGCTGCCGGCCGGTGAGCAGGGCAACCAGACCGTGGCCGCCCTCGTGGGCGATGGTGATGGCGTTGCGGGAGAGGCGCCACAGGGTGTGCGGTACGACCACCGCGAGCGCCGCGACCAGGGTGGCGAGCACCACCCACAGGTCGGGGGCGGGCTGGGTGCCGGTCAGGCGGTCCCAGAGGTCGGGCAGCGCGGTGGCGGCGGTGCGGTCCATGTTCGGCGGTCGCTCCCTGTCCCGGAATCGATGGGGGTCGGCGCCAGGCGCCGTCGTTGGGGGTCGTGTCGTGGGGGGTGGTGTCGTGGGGGTGGTGGTCGGGTGACGGGTGGGTGGTGGGCCTGGCAGTGTGGCACGTATGTGCGGACGGTATGCATCGAGTCGTAGGCCCGAGGATCTCGCAGGTGTCTTCGAGATCGAGAAGTGGGACCCCGAGGAGACCCTTGAACCCGACTACAACGTGGCGCCGACCAAGGAGGTCTACGCCGTCCTGGACCGTCCGCTGAAAGACGCGGGGTCCCCGCGTCCGGTTCGCCAGCTGCGCCGGCTCAAGTGGGGACTGGTCCCCTCCTGGGCCAAGACCCCCGAGGGCGGCGCCCGGATGATCAACGCGCGGGCGGAGACCGTCCACGAGAAGCCGGCCTACCGCCGTGCCTTCGCCGCCCGGCGCTGCGTCCTGCCCGCCGACGGCTACTTCGAGTGGGTCACCGGGCAGCAGGAGCGGGAGCTGGAGGTCGAGGGGAGGAAGAAGCGGCCGCGCAAGCAGCCGTACTTCGTGCTGCCGGCCGACGGATCGGTGTTCGCGATGGCGGGCCTGTACGAGTTCTGGCGGGACCGGACGCTGCCCGACGACCATCCGCAGGCGTGGTGGGCGACCTGCTCGGTGATCACCACGGAGGCCGAGCGGACACCGCTGGCCGTCGCCCCGGCCGAGGGGCCGTACTCCCTCGCCGAGATCCACCCCCGGATGCCGCTGATGCTCACCCCGGACCGCTGGGACGCGTGGCTGGACCCGTCCCGCGGTGACGTCGACGACCTGCGGGAACTGCTGGCCCCGCCGCCCGAGGGGCTGATGCGGGCGTACCCGGTGTCCACGGCGGTGAGCAGTGTGCGCAACAACGGCCCCGAGCTGCTGAAGGAGCTGGAGGGCCCCGAAGAGGGCACACTCTTCTGACGTGAGGACCTCCCATGACGCGACCGCCGCTTCCGACGTGACAGCAGCTTCCGACGTGACGGCCGCTTCCCACGTCACGACCGAGATCGTCGGCACGGACGCGGGGGACGCCCGCCTCACCTGGCACCCGGCGAAGAAGGCGCGGCTGGTGCTGGCGGTGAGCCACGGCGCCGGCGGCGGCATCGACGCCCGGGACCTGCGGGCGCTGGCCGCGGTCCTGCCGGGACACGGCGTGAGCGTCGCCCTCGTCGAGCAGCCCTGGCGGGTGGCCGGCAAGAAGGTGGCGCCCGCGCCGAAGACCCTGGACACCGGCTGGCGCGGCATCTGGCCGGCGCTCGTCGCCCCCGGCCTGCCGGTGATCTCCGGCGGGCGCAGCGCGGGCGCCCGGGTCGCCTGCCGCACCGCCACCGAACTCGGGGCGCACGCCGTCCTCGCGCTCGGCTTCCCGCTGCACCCGCCCGGAAAGCCGGAGAAGTCACGCGCCGGGGAACTGCTCTCCGCGGGGGTGCCCACCCTCGTCGTCCAGGGCGGGAACGATCCGTTCGGGAAGCCGGCGGAGTTCCCCGCCGGTACGCACCGGATCATCGAGGTGCCCTACGGCGATCACGGGTTCGCCGTGCGCAAACGCGCCCCGGTCTCCCAGGAGCGCGCGCTGGAGATCATCACGGACGGCGTCGCGGAGTGGACCTCGTCACTCGGCTGACGGGCGGGAATGTTGTGCGGCGGGGCGCTGTTGTGGCCGACAGAAGTGCTGGATCGCCGGCACCGACGCCGTAGAGAGGGAGTCCGCCGCATGGGTTCGACCATCTGCCCGAACCGCAGCAGCCGTAGTGACCTGGACTGGACGGTGCTGCACGCGGCCAAGACCGCTCCTATTCGAGCGGCGGGCGGACCGGATCGTCGTCTATCCTCCGATTCTGGTGGGACCGGTTTCGGCCTCACCCGGAATCTTGAGGAGGTGGGTCCGGTTCCCGGTACCGACGCAGGGACCGACAACGGCCAGGCGGAGCTGCCCGAGGGCCAGGGCAACAGCGCGGAGTCGACCACGGAGCGCAACACGCGCTTCGAGCGGGACGCGCTCGAGTTCCTCGACCAGATGTACTCGGCCGCGCTGCGCATGACGCGCAACCCCGCCGACGCCGAGGACCTGGTGCAGGAGACGTACGCCAAGGCGTACGCGTCCTTCCACCAGTTCCGTGAGGGCACCAACCTCAAGGCGTGGCTGTACCGGATCCTCACCAACACCTTCATCAACTCGTACCGCAAGAAGCAGCGCGAGCCCCAGCGCTCCGCGGCCGAGGAGATCGAGGACTGGCAGCTCGCGCGCGCCGAGTCGCACATGTCGACCGGTCTGCGCTCCGCCGAGTCGCAGGCGCTGGACCACCTGCCCGACTCGGACGTGAAGGAAGCGCTGCAGGCGATCCCCGAGGAATTCCGCATCGCCGTCTACCTCGCGGACGTCGAGGGCTTTGCGTACAAGGAGATCGCGGACATCATGGGGACCCCCATCGGTACGGTGATGTCCCGGCTGCACCGGGGCCGTCGTCAACTGCGCGGCATGCTGGAGGACTACGCGCGTGAGCGCGGGCTGGTCCCGGCCGGCGCCGGAGAGTCGAACGAAGCGAAAGGCTCGGGCTCATGAGCTGCGGAGAGCCGCACGAGACGGACTGCAGTGAGGTCCTGGACCATCTGTACGAGTTCCTCGACAGTGAGATGCCGGACGTCGACCGCGACAAGTTCCAGCACCACTTCGAGGAATGCTCGCCGTGCCTGGAGAAGTACGGTCTGGAGCAGGCCGTGAAGAAGCTGGTCAAGCGGTGCTGCGGGCATGACGACGTGCCGAGCGACCTGCGCGCCAAGGTCATGGGGCGGATCGATCTGATCCGTTCCGGCGCGGCGGTGCCCGAGCACGATGTGACGGCCGCCCCGGCGGCTCGGCCCACCCCGGCCGCGCCCCAGGAGTCCTGACCCTTCGGTCATCACCCGAACGTGCTAATCCTCGGGTCATAAGCTCTCGTACCCCCCGATTTCAGCCCTAGGCTCCGAAGCCTGGACAGGCATGGTCGGGGGAGGGGTGCGATGGAGGCGGTTCCGGCGCGGGCACGCTGCTATGTGACCTGTGTCGCCCTGCTCGCCCTGCTCTGTCTGCTGCCCCTGCCGACGGCGTCCCGTGCCCCCTGGTGGGCACTGGCCCTGCTCGCCGCCCTGTACGCGGGCTGCGACCATCTCGTACGGCGCCGGTTCGCGGGCACCTTCTACCCCGTCCTGCTCGCCGGCGCTTTCCTGCTGCCCCCGCCCGCCGCCGCGCTCGTACCGCTGCCCGCCGCGCTGTTCCCCTGCGCCGGACCCCGCTCGGCACCGCTGCGGCGCCTGTGGCGGGCCGCTCAGCTGGCCCTCGCCGTGTGGGGTGCCTCCCGGGTGCACTGGGCGCTGGGCGGCCGGGACGCGGTCACCGGCGCCGACTTCCCCTACGCCCTGGTGCCCGCCGGGGCCGCCGTGCTCGCCTTCTGCCTGGTGCTCACCGTGCTGGACGGCGGGATCCGCGTGGTCGCCGAGCGGGTGCCGCCGCGGCGGGCCTGGCGCGGGCTGCTGTCCCGCTCGCTTGGCCCCGTGGCGGTGCACGGGCTCGCCGGGCTGATGATGGCCGTGCTGTGGCGCAGCCCGTACGGCCCCGTCGCCGCGCTGCTGGTGCTGCTGCCGATGTGCGTCTCCTGCTGGGTCTTCGCCCAGTACCACCGGGAGCGGGCCGCCCACCAGGCCACCATCCGCGCCCTGGTGCGGGCCGTCGACATCAAGGACGGCTACACCCGCGGGCACAGCGAGCGCGTCGGACACGCCTCCGTGCTGATCGGCCGCGAACTCGGCATGGACGAGGAGCGGGTGGAGGTGCTGCGCTTCGCCGGGATCCTGCACGACGTCGGCAAGCTCGGCGTGCCCACCCGGCTGCTGCGCAAGGACGGCCCGCTGACCCCCGAGGAACGGCGCGTCATCGAACTGCATCCCGAGTACGGCCATGAGATGGTGCGCGGCATCACCTTCCTCGGCGAGGCCCGGGCGGCGATCCTGCACCACCACGAACGGCTCGACGGCAGCGGGTACCCCTACGGGCTGGTGGGCGGTCAGATCCCGGAGTGCGCCCGCGTGGTGGCCGTCGCCGACGCCTTCGACGCCATGACCTCCACCCGCTCCTACCGCAGGGCCCGCCCCGTCGCGGCGGCCGTCGAGGAACTCGAGCGGTGCGCGGGCACCCAGTTCGACCCCCGCATGGTCACCGCGCTGCGGCACGCCCTGGCCCGCTACGGCTGGCACCCCGCCGTCACCGCGGACGAGACACCGCACCAGGCCCCGGCGTCCGAGCCGGTGCCCAGCAGTCCCGGGCCGCCCCGGTGAACGCGCTGCGGCTGCTGCACGGCTGCGCCCTTCTCGTCGGCTCCGGCTCGCTCCTCGTCACCCTGTGGACCGGTGTCGACGACCGGGGCGTCGCCCTCGCCTTCGGCGTCCTCATAGCCGTCGGCGAGCTGACCCGCTGGAGCGAGGCCCAGTTCCGGCAGGCCGCGCCGCTGGGGGCGGCCGGGGCGCTCGGGTACGCGCTGCTGGGCGCCGACGCCGGGCAGCCGGCCGCGCACGACGCGCCCCAGGTCGTCACCGTCGTCCTCGCCGCCGCCCTGCTCGGCAGCGTCCCGCACATCTGGCGCGGCCGCGCCACCCCGACCCGCGACCACCTCACCCGCCGCGTCCTGACCGCCGCCTTCGCCGCCGTCTGCTGCCATCCCCTCCACCACACCCTCGCCCACGAGGGCCCGTTCCAGGCCTGGGACGGACCCGCCTACGTCCCGCTGCTGGTCGCCCTGCTCGTCCTCAGCGCGCTGTGCGACGCGGTCCTGGCCGCCGCCCTGGCCCACTTCCGCACCCGGTGGCCGTTCGGCCCGCTGCTGCGCGAGGAACTGCGGGGCCTGCTCGGCATCGGCTCCGCGGTGTGCGCGACCGGCGCCGTGATGGCCCTGGCCGTCGCGGTCGCCGGACTGTGGGCGCTGCCGGTGTTCTGCCTGCCGCTGCTGCTCACCCAGCTGTCCCTGCGCCGCTACGCGGCCGTGCGCGCCACCTACCGGCAGACCATCGCATCCCTAGCCCGGGCCACCGAGATAGCCGGGTACACCCCCGCCGGACACGCCCGCCGCGTCGCCGCGCTCAGCCAGGCCGTCGGCCGGGACCTGGGCCTGTCCGGATCCGAGCTGACCGTGCTGGAGTACGCGTCGCTCATGCACGACATCGGCCAGCTCAGCCTCGTCGACCCGGTACCGGCCGGCGCCACCGCCGCGCTGCCCGCCGAGGAACAGCGGCGCATAGCGCTGCTCGGCGGGGCCGTCGTACGGCAGACCGGGGTGGACGCGGCCGTCGCGGTGGTCGTCGAGCGGCAGGCCGACCCCTACCGGGAACAGCCGGTCGCCGCGCGGATCGTCAGGGCCGTGAACGCCTACGACGAGAAGGCCAGGGACGCCGGTCCCGGCGGGCCGCTGCGGGCGCTGGAGGAACTGCGGCTGGGCACCGCGGGACAGTACGCGCCGGAGGTGGTGGAATCGCTCGCGCGGGTACTCTCCCGACGGTCTGACCTTGGTGCGGGCTGGGTAACCCATGGGTAATGAGCGCCCCTCCCGCCGTACGTGGTTGGATGCGAGGGAGAGGGTGTCCGGGGGCACAAGCCAGCCCACTGTGAACTGGAACTGGCAGGCGGGAATCGTGAGGATCTTCGGCAAGGGACGGCACCGGCCCTCCGCCTCCTGGCGGCAGGCCACCGACAGGGCGTTCACGCTCATCGGCGACGGCCGGTACGAGGACGCGGGCGAGCTGCTGACCCGCGCCGCCGACCTGGAACCCTGGCTGTCGGAGTCCTGGTTCAACCTGGCCCTGCTGCACAAGTTCCGGCACGACTGGGAGCAGGCCCGCGCGGCCGGACTGCGGGCCGTGGCGCTCCTGGACCGCGAGACCGGCGCCCCCGACTGGTGGAACGTCGGGATCGCCGCCACCGCCCTGCAGGACTGGCCGCTGGCCCGCCGCTCCTGGCAGGCCTACGGCCTGAAGGTGCCCGGCGGGGCCACCGCCGCCGGGGAACCGCTGGGCATGGAGCTGGGCAGCGCGGCCGTACGGCTGTCGCCCGAGGGCGAGGCCGAGGTCGTGTGGGGACGCAGGCTCGATCCGGCCCGGATCGAGGTGCTGTCCATTCCGCTGCCGTCCTCCGGGCGCCGCTGGGGCGAGGTCGTGCTGCACGACGGCGTACCGCACGGTGAGCGCACCACGGCCGCCGGGCCCGCCTACCCCGTCTTCGACGAGATCGAGCTGTGGGCGCCCTCGCCCGTGCCCACCTGGGTGGTCCTGCTGGAGGCCGCCACCGAGGCCGACCGGGACGCGCTGGAGCAGCTGGCCGCCGACGCGGGCTTCGCGGCGGAGGACTGGTCGTCGTCGGTGCGGCTGCTGTGCCGGATGTGCTCCGAGTCACGGATGCCCTCCGACGAGGGCGACGGGGTGCACCTGGATCCGCACGACCACAGCGAGCCGGGGCATCCGGGGCCGCTGGGGCACCGGACGGACGGGCAGCTGTGGGTGCCGGAGCGGGAGTGCGGGGTGGCCGCGCCGGCCTCGCTGGTCCGCGGGTTGCTGGACGGGTGGGTCGCGGACAGCCCGGACTCCAGGGACTGGCGGGACCTCGAAGAGGTCTGCTGAACCCGGAACCCGAGAAAGTCCGCCGGGCCGCCTGCGCTCGTCAGCCCCGTCTAGGCTGTACTGGCAGAAGTTCACATGGTTGCAGGAAGGCATACGTCGGTCATGGCGCAGCAGGACACCGATCAGCAGCACGCGGGCGTGCTCCCCGTGGACGACGAGGGCTTCGTCGTCGACACGGAGGACACCGAGGAGCGCGAGGCCGCCTGGCGCGAGCGCGGCACGTCCCGGCCCATCACGGTGGTCGGCAACCCGGTGCTGCACAAGGAGTGCAAGGACGTCACCGAGTTCGGCGAGGAGCTGCAGCAGCTGGTCGCGGACATGTTCGCCAGCCAGCGCACCGCCGAGGGCGTGGGCCTGGCCGCCAACCAGATCGGTGTGGACCGCAAGGTCTTCGTCTACGACTGCCCGGACGACGAGGGCGT
Source organism: Streptomyces sp. NPDC006739 (assembly GCF_042869815.1). Classification (NCBI taxonomy): domain Bacteria; kingdom Bacillati; phylum Actinomycetota; class Actinomycetes; order Kitasatosporales; family Streptomycetaceae; genus Streptomyces; species Streptomyces sp. NPDC006739. The sequence continues at coordinate 123,398 of NZ_JBIAGM010000001.1, read as the reverse complement.
CCGGCACGTCGGCGTGGTCTGCAACCCCAAGCCGGTCGAGCTGCCCGCCGACAGGCGCCGCCTGGACGACAGCAACGAGGGCTGCCTGTCGGTGCCGACCGCCTACGCGCCGCTCGCCCGCCCCGACTACGCAGAGGTCACCGGGCTGGACGAGCGGGGCAACCCGATCAAGGTGCGCGGCACCGGCTACTTCGCACGCTGTTTGCAGCACGAGACCGACCACCTGTACGGCTACCTCTACATCGACCGGCTCTCCAAGCGCGAGCGCAAGGACGCGCTGCGGCAGATGGCCGAGAACGAGCCACGCTACCCCGTGGTCGCCAACGACTGAGCCACGTCAGGGCAGTTGGGGCGCCCGGCCGGGACCACTCCCGGCCGGGCGCCCTTCGTCGTGCTCGGCCCGGTCCTCCTCGCTCAACCGTGCGTCGTACATTCGATCCTTTGTGCGTCTCTAGTGATCCCGAACCAGTCACGCAAGGGGGGATTCTCGGCACCATGGGGTAGTGAGTGAAGCAAATCCGTTCCCAGATCGGTCAGTTGTGGTGCTGAATGGAAGTGCGGGGATACGCAACGGCGCACGCCCGGCACAACGGGAGGGTGTGCGCTTCCGGCGGCTGAGAGGGGTTTGTACGTGCATGCTTTCCCACACAGCACCACATCGATGCCGACGGCGGTCGCTGTTCCGCCCTCACTGGCACTCCCGATGATCGAGGCCGCGTTTCCCCGGCACCTGCACCCGTATTGGCCGCAACTCCAGGAGAAGACACGGCTCTGGCTGCTCGAAAAGCGGCTCATGCCGGCGGACAAGGTGAGGGAATATGCCGACAGCCTTTGCTACACGGACCTCATGGCGGGGTACTACCTGGGTGCCCCCGACGAGGTCATGCAGGCCATAGCGGACTACAGCGCCTGGTTCTTCGTCTGGGACGACCGCCACGACCGTGACATCGTCCACGGCCGGGCGGCCGACTGGAGGAGGCTGAGGAACCGCCTGCACACGGCGCTCGACGCCCCCCGGCACCATCTGCACCACCCGGACCCCCTGGTCGCCGGGTTCGCGGACAGCATGGTGCGGCTCTACTCGTTCCTGCCGCGGACCTGGAACCAGCGGTTCGCCCGGCACTTCCACGCGGTGATCGAGGCGTACGACCGCGAGTTCCGCAACCGCACGGAGGGATATGTCCCGGGCGTGGAGGAATACCTCGCCCTGCGGCGCCTCACCTTCGCCCACTGGATATGGACGGACCTGCTGGAGCCGAGCGCCGGACGGGAACTCCCGGACGCCGTACGCAAACACCCGGCCTATCGCCGTCCGGCGCTGCTGAGCCAGGAATTCGCCGCCTGGTACAACGACCTCTGCTCACTGCCGAAGGAAATCGCAGGAGACGAGGTCCACAACCTCGGAATCAGCCTCATCACCCATGAGGGACTGACGCTCGAAGAATCGGTCGAGGAGGTCCGGCGACGCGTCGAGGAATGCGTCCGAGAATTCCTGCACGCCGAACGGGACGCCCTGCGCTTCGCCGACGACCTCGCCGACGGCACGGTGGAAGGAAAGGAACTCTCCGCCACCGTGCGGACCTGTGTCGGCAATATGCGGAACTGGTTCAGTTCCGTCTACTGGTTCCACCACGAGTCCGGCCGCTACATGGTCGACGGCTGGGACGACCGGTCCACGCCCCCGTACGTCAACAACGAAACGGCAGGTGAGAAATGACCGTCGAATCCGTGCGGCCCGCGCCCCCCGAGGCGCCGGAGCTGCGTGAACCGCCCCTGGCCGGCGGCGGCGTCCCGGTCCTCGGCCACGGCTGGCAACTGGTCCGCGATCCGCTGGCCTTCATGGCCCGGCTGCGCGAGCACGGCGAGGTCGTCCGCCTGCGGCTCGGACCCAAGACGGTGTACGTCCCCACCACCCCGGACCTCACCGGCGCCCTGGCGCTGAGCCCCGACTTCATCATCGCCGGGCCGCTGTGGGAGTCGCTGGAGGGCCTGCTCGGCAAGGAGGGCGTGGCCACCGCCAACGGCCCCCGGCACCGCCGCCAACGGCGCACCATCCAGCCCGCGTTCCGGCTCGACGCGATCCCCGCCTACGGACCCGTCATGGAGGAGGAGGCGCACGCGCTGACCGAACGCTGGAAGGCCGGCGAGACGGTCGACTGCACCTCCGAGTCCTTCCGCGTCGCCGTGCGCATCGCCGCCCGCTGCCTGCTGCGCGGCGACTACATGGACGAGCGCGCCGAGCGGCTGTGCGTCGCGCTCGCCACCGTCTTCCGCGGCATGTACCGGCGGATGGTCGTCCCGCTCGGCCCCCTCTACAACCTGCCCCTGCCGGCCAACCGAAAATTCAACCGGGCGCTGGCCGATTTGCATCTCCTCGTCGACGAGATCGTCGCCGAACGGCGTGCATCCGGTCAAAGGCCGGACGATTTGCTGACGGCATTGCTGGAGGCGAAGGACGACAATGGCGACCCCATCGGGGAACAGGAGATCCACGACCAGGTCGTCGCGATACTCACCCCCGGCAGCGAAACAGTGGCCTCCACGATCATGTGGCTGCTGCAGGTCCTCGCGGAACACCCGGAACACGCCGAGAAGGTGCGCGCGGAGGTTGAATCCGTGACCGGTGGCCGACCCGTCGGATTCACGGATGTCCGGAGTCTCAGGCACACCAACAATGTCGTCGTGGAGGCCATGCGTTTGCGGCCCGCCGTATGGATTTTGACACGGCGAGCGGTGACCGACACCGCGCTCGGCGGCTATCGCATTCCGGCCGGGGCGGACATCGTCTACAGCCCCTACGCCATCCAGCGCGACGCGAACTCCTACGCCGGCCACCTCGACTTCGACCCCGACCGCTGGCTCCCGGAGCGCGTCAAGGACGTGCCGAAGCACGCCATGAGCCCCTTCAGCACGGGCAACCGCAAGTGCCCCAGCGATCACTTCTCGATGGCCCAGCTGACCCTGATCACGGCGGCGATCTCGGCGAAGTACCGCTTCGAACAGGTCAGCGGGTCGAACGACGCGACCCGGGTGGGCATCACGCTCCGCCCGCACCGGCTGCTGCTCAGGCCCGTGCCGTGGTGACGGACGGCGGCTGAGACCCCGGACCGCCGGCGCGCCCAGCGGGCGCGCCGGCAGGCGGGGAACGGGATCCGGAAGGCCCTCAGAAGTCCTCGTCCAGGTCGACGGAGCCCTCCACCGCGACCTGGTACGCCGACGGCCGCCGCTCGAAGAAGTTGGTCAGCTCCTGCACGCCCTGCAGCTCCATGAAGGAGAACGGGTTCTCCGAGCCGTAGACCGGGGCGAACCCGAGCCGCGTCAGACGCTGGTCGGCGACGCATTCCAGGTACTGCCGCATCGAGTCGGTGTTCATGCCCGGCAGACCGTCACCGCACAGGTCGCGGGCGAACTGCAGCTCGGCCTCCACGGCCTCCCGCAGCATGTCCGTCACCTCCTGCTGGAGCTGGTCGTCGAAGAGGTCGGGCTCCTCCTTGCGGACGGTGTCGACGACGTCGAAGGCGAAGCTCATGTGCATCGTCTCGTCCCGGAACACCCAGTTGGTGCCGGTGGCCAGGCCGTGCAGCAGACCCCGGCTGCGGAACCAGTAGACGTACGCGAAGGCGCCGTAGAAGAACAGGCCCTCGATGCAGGCGGCGAAGCAGATGAGGTTGAGCAGGAAGCGGCGCCGGTCGGCCTTCGTCTCCAGACGGTCCAGCTTCTCCACCGAGTCCATCCACGTGAAGCAGAACCCGGCCTTCTCGCGGATCGACGGGATGTTCTCCACCGCGGCGAAGGCTGCGGTGCGGTCCTGCGGGTCGGGCAGGTAGGTGTCCAGGAGGGTCAGGTAGAACTGGACGTGCACGGCCTCCTCGAACAGCTGGCGCGACAGGTACAGACGCGCCTCCGGGGAGTTGATGTGCTTGTACAGCGTCAGCACGAGGTTGTTCGCCACGATCGAGTCGCCCGTCGCGAAGAAGGCGACCAGGCGGCCGATGAGGTGCTGCTCGGCGGGGCTGAGCTTGGCGAGGTCGGCGACGTCCGAGTGGAGGTCGACCTCCTCCACGGTCCAGGTGTTCTTGATGGCGTCCCGGTAGCGCTCGTAGAAGTCCGGGTAGCGCATGGGGCGCAGCGTCAGCTCGAAGCCGGGGTCGAGCAGATTCTGGTTGCTGGGCATTACTGGCAGGCCTCGCAGGACTCGGGGTTTTCCAGGGAGCAGGCGACCGCGTCGGGGTCGGTGGCCTGCTGGACGGGGATGGTGGCCTGTGCCCGGGCCGCGCGGGCGATCCGGGTCGCCGGGCGGGAGCGCAGGTAGTACGTCGTCTTCAGCCCGGACTTCCAGGCGTACGCGTACATCGAGGAGAGCTTGCCGATGGTCGGCGTCTCCAGGAACAGGTTCAGCGACTGGGCCTGGTCCAGGAACGGCGTCCGGGCCGCGGCCATGTCGATGAGCCCGCGCTGCGGGATCTCCCAGGCCGTGCGGTACAGGGCGCGCACGTCCGCCGGGATCCAGGCGAAGTCCTGCACCGAGCCGCCCGACTCGCGCAGCGCCTCACGGGTGCGGGCGTCCCACACGCCCAGCTCCTTGAGGTCGTTGACCAGGTAGGAGTTGACCTGCAGGAACTCGCCGGACAGGGTCTCGCGCTTGAACAGGTTGGACACCTGCGGCTCGATGCACTCGTAGACGCCGGCGATGGAGGCGATCGTCGCGGTGGGGGCGATGGCCAGCAGCAGCGAGTTGCGCAGACCGGTCGTCGCGATCCGCTCGCGCAGCGCCGCCCAGCGCTCGGGCCAGGCGAACTCGACGCCGTAGTGGTCGGGGTGCAGTACTCCCCGAGCGGTGCGGGTCTTCTCCCAGGCCGGCAGCGGGCCGTTGCGCTCGGCCAGGTCGGCGGAGGCCTCGTACGCGGCGAGCATGACGCGTTCCGCGATCCGGGTGGAGAGCGCCTTGGCCTCGGGGGAGTCGAAGGGCAGGCGCAGCTTGAAGAAGACGTCCTGCAGGCCCATGGCGCCGAGGCCGACCGGCCGCCACTTGGCGTTCGACCTGCCCGCCTGCTCGGTGGGGTAGAAGTTGATGTCGACCACACGGTCGAGGAAGGTGACGGCCGTGCGGACCGTCTCGTCGAGGCGTTCCCAGTCCAGGTCGCCGTCGTCGACGAACGCCCCCAGGTTCACCGATCCCAGGTTGCAGACCGCCGTCTCCCCGTCGTCGGTGACCTCCAGGATCTCCGTGCACAGGTTGGAGGAGTGGACCACGTGGCCCGGCTCCGCCGTCTGGTTGGCGGTGCGGTTGGCGGCGTCCTTGAAGGTCATCCAGCCGTTGCCGGTCTGCGCGAGGGTGCGCATCATACGGCCGTACAGCTCCCGGGCCGGCATGGTCTTCCTGGCCAGGCCCGCCGCCTCGGCCGCGCGGTAGGCGGCGTCGAACTCCCCGCCCCACAGGTCGACCAGCTCCGGCACGTCGGCCGGGGAGAACAGGGACCAGACGCCGTCCGCGTCGACCCGGCGCATGAACTCGTCCGGGATCCAGTGCGCGAGGTTCAGGTTGTGCGTACGGCGGGCGTCCTCACCGGTGTTGTCGCGCAGTTCCAGGAACTCCTCGATGTCGGAGTGCCAGGTCTCCAGGTAGACCGCCGCGGCGCCCTTGCGCCGGCCGCCCTGGTTCACGGCGGCGACCGAGGCGTCCAGGGTCTTCAGGAACGGGACGATGCCGTTGGAGTGGCCGTTGGTGCCCCGGATCAGCGAACCCCGGCCGCGGATGCGGGAGTACGACAGCCCGATGCCGCCGGCGTGCTTGGAGAGCCGTGCGACCTGGTGGTAGCGGTCGTAGATGGAGTCCAGCTGGTCCAGCGGGGAGTCGAGCAGGTAGCACGACGACATCTGGGGGTGCCGGGTGCCGGAGTTGAAGAGGGTGGGGGAGGAGGGCAGGTAGTCGAGGCGGCTCATGAGGCGGTAGAGGGCGGCGACCTCGTCCACGGACCGCGTGCTGTCGTCCTCGGCGAGGCCGGCGGCCACGCGCAGCATGAAGTGCTGGGGCGTCTCGACGACCTTGCGGGTGATCGGGTGCCTGAGCAGATAGCGGCTGTGCAGGGTGCGCAGGCCGAAGTAGCCGAAGCGGTCGTCGGCGCCGGTGTCGACCAGCGCGTCGAGGCGCTCGCCGTGCAGGCGCGCGAACTCGGCGGTGCGGTCGGCGATGAGCCCCTCGCGGTGCCCCACGGCGATGGACTCGGTGAAGCGGGTGACGCCCTGGGAGGCGGCCTCGGCGCGGATGGTGAGGGTGAGCAGGCGGGCGGCCAGCCGGGAGTAGGCGGGGTCGTCGGAGATGAGGCCGGCGGCCGCCTCCGTGGCCAGCTCGCGCAACTCCGGCTCGTCGGCCCGGGCGGACCGGCCGCGCAGCGCGGCGGCGGCGACCCGGCCGGGGTCGGCGTCCGGGAGGTCGGCGGTCAGCTCGGTCAGGGTCCGCAGCAGCGCGGCACCGGGACCGTCGTCGGCCACAGAGGCGGTCGCTGAAGCCGGATCGGCTGGCGCGATGGTCACGTGGGGCTCTCCCTCGCTCGGCAGGGGGCCTGGCGGAGGGCAGGGGGCAGCACACGAGCGCACGCGGCGTCGCGTCCACCGGCCCATTCCACGAGGCCCGGACGTCAGGACACCCGGACGGGGTCGGCCGGGTGCGCGGTCGGCAGGTCCTCGGACTGAACAGGCGTGCGCATACCGGGAGGTACGCACGCGAGTACACCGTTGCGGGTCAGTTCCGGATTCGCACCGGATTCCCCTGCGGCGACAGCGAGCATGAGCATACATCTTGTGCCGGGCTGCGGTGCCACCCCCAGATGTTGTGTCGTGGTGGTGTCGGAGCGTCAACTCGTAGGTGAGGAGAGTGAGGTCCCTGCCGGGCCGGGCGGGTACGACGACGGGCCGCCGGATCTCTCCGACGGCCCGCCGGCAGCCGTACCTACGACAGCCGTACCTATGACAGCCCTACCTAGTGGGACGCCCCGGCGGTGGCCGGCGGCAGTTCCACCTGTACCCCGGGGTCGCCCGCGTCGGCCGTGTAGTCCTCCGGGCTCGTCTCGTCGATGCCCTCGGGGGCCTTCACCGCCTTCAGGACGAAGGTGAGGACCACCGTCACGACGACGTTCAGCACGAACGCCGTCAGGCCGATGTAGCCGATCTCGCCGATGCCCGGGATCTCCTTCGACGAGCCGCCGAAGTGCTTCTGGGTCGGCGAGGCCACCCCGTACGCGGCGAACGTGCCGTAGACCATGCCGACCGCCCAGCCCGCGAGCAGCGCCCAGCGGTGGAACCAGCGGGTGAACAGGCCGCCGACCAGCGCCGGGAAGGTCTGCAGGATCCAGATGCCGCCCAGCAGCTGGAAGTTGATCGCCACCGTCTTGTCCATGGTCAGGACGAAGGCCAGCGCGCCCACCTTCACCAGCAGCGAGACCAGCTTGGAGACCCGGGTCTCCTGTTCCGGCGTGGCGTCCGGCCTGATGAAGTCCTTGTAGATGTTGCGGGTGAACAGGTTCGCGGCCGCGATGGACATGATGGCCGCAGGGACGAGCGCGCCGATGCCGATCGCCGCGAAGGCCACGCCCGCGAACCAGGACGGGAACATGTCCGCGAAGAGCTGCGGGATGGCCAGCTGGCCGTTGGTGACCTTCACGCCCGCGGCGATCGCCATGAAGCCCAGCAGCGCGAGCAGGCCCAGCATCAGGGAGTACAGCGGCAGGATCGTGGTGTTGCGGCGGATCACCTCACGGCTCTTCGAGGACAGCGTCGCGGTGATCGAGTGCGGGTACATGAACAGGGCGAGCGCGGAGCCGAGCGCCAGCGTGGCGTACGTCCACTGGCCCGCCACCGGCGGGGCCAGCGCGCCGCGTGGCTTGCCCGTCGCCGGGTTGACCTGGCTGAACGCGTGGCCGGCCTTCGCGAAGACGTCGTCGAACCCGCCGAGCTTGACCGGGATGTAGATGATCGCCACCAGGATGACGAGGTAGATCAGCCCGTCCTTCACGAACGCGATCAGCGCGGGCGCGCGCAGCCCCGACGAGTAGGTGTACGCGGCCAGCACCCCGAAGGCGATCAGCAGCGGCAGGTCCTTGACGAACCAGTTGGTGTTGTCGCCGCCGCCGACGCCCATCACGTCCAGGACCGCCTGGATGCCGACCAGTTGCAGGGCGATGTACGGCATCGTGGCGAGGATGCCGGTCAGCGCCACCGCCAGCGACAGCCCCTTGGAGCCGAAGCGGCCGCGCACGAAGTCCGAGGTCGTGACGTAGCCGTGCCGGTGCGACACCGACCACAGACGGGGCAGGAACGTGAAGATCAGCGGGTACACGAGGATGGTGTACGGCACGGCGAAGAAGCCGGCCGCGCCCGCCGCGTAGACGGCCGCCGGTACGGCGACGAACGTGTACGCCGTGTACAGGTCACCGCCGAGCAGGAACCAGGTGACCCAGGTACCGAACGACCGTCCGCCCAGGCCCCATTCGTCGAGACTGGCCTCGTTGTCCGCCCTGCGCCAGCGCGCGGCCAGGAAGCCCATGACCGTGACGGCCAGGAAGAAGAAGATGAAGACGCCGAGCGCGACGCCGTTGACGCCGTTCTTCACTTCGACACACCGCCCTTCTGGGGGGCGCGGCCGCGCTGGTCACGCCGCCACAGTTGGTACGCGGTCATGGTGAGCGCGGTCGACAGCGGCACCCACAGCATCTGGTACCAGTAGAAGAACGGGATACCGATGAACGTGGGACCGGTCCTGGCGTACGAGCCGACCCACAGCATCGCCACGAACGGCGCGACGAGACACAGGCCGATGACCACCCGGACCGGCGTCACGACCGGTGGCCTCACTTCAGGTGTTTCCGACATGCCACGGCTCCGTCCCCTCGCTGATCACCTGTGTAATGCGCAGGCAATCTAGGTGACCGGGTCACGGCAGTGGAAGACCTCGCCCGCATATCGGTATGCCGATCCGCTACTCCGCCGGGCGTTTGAGGCGGGCCACGAACTTGTAGCGGTCCCCGCGGTACACCGACCGCACCCACTCCACCGGCCGGCCCTCCCGGTCGAGGGAGTGCCGGGAGAGCAGCAGCATGGGCAGGCCCACGTCGGTGCCGAGCAGGCCCGCCTCGCGCGGGGTGGCCAGCGAGGTCTCGATGGTCTCCTCGGCCTCCGCGAGGTGGACGTCGTAGACCTCGGCCAGCGCGGTGTAGAGGGAGGTGTACTTCACCAGCGAGCGGCGCAGGGCCGGGAAGCGCTTGGCGCTCAGATGGGTGGTCTCGATGGCCATGGGTTCGCCGTTGGCCATGCGCAGCCGTTCGATGCGCAGCACGCGTCCGCCGGCCGTGATGTCGAGCCGCTCGGCGAGCCGGTCGTCGGCGGTGATGTAGCCGATGTCCAGCAGCTGCGAGGTCGGCTCCAGGCCCTGGGCGCGCATGTCCTCGGTGTACGAGGTCAGTTGCAGCGCCTGGGAGACCTTGGGCTTGGCGACGAAGGTGCCCTTGCCCTGGATGCGTTCGAGCCGGCCCTCGACGACCAGTTCCTGCAGGGCCTGGCGAACGGTGGTGCGCGAGGTGTCGAACTCGGCGGCCAGCGTGCGCTCCGGCGGCACCGGGGTGCCCGGGGCCTGCGTCTCCGTCATCTCCAGCAGGTGCTTCTTGAGGCGGTAGTACTTGGGCACGCGTGCGGTACGGACACTCGCCCCGGCCTCGTTCTCCGCACTGCTGACGTCGGTGCTCATGCTCCGCCTTCCCGGCTCCCGATGCGGGTCACTCGATGATTCCTTCTGTATACCGTCGCCACCTGTTTTGGTCTAGTCCATAGGTTCAAGTGGTCTAGCGGACGAGACTACTCCGGCGGCGCTGATTTCGCTGGCTTCTTACTTAAAGGTTCCTGCATATGTAGGTCGCATAACGGCTGGTCAGAGGCCATTCGAGCACTCTTGACAGGCTCCCTGGTCTGGTTCAAGCTTCCGGCACTGGTCTACACCATTGGTTCAGGTCCCGGCATGGGGCGGGGAGGTGTGGGCAACCTGAGGAGGGTGGCGTGAAGCGCAAGCTGGCAGCCGCGATCGGTATCGCGGGCATGGTGGTCTCCATCGCTGCGTGCGGGGGCAACGACAAGGGTTCTTCGGGGGGCGGCGCCGACGCCAAGGAGCTGACCGTCTGGCTCACCGTCGATGCCCAGAACAACTGGCCGGACCTGGTGAAGGCGGCCGACGCCGCCGTCCAGAAGAAGCACCCCGGCATCAAGATCAACCACGAGTACTACGGCTGGCCGGACAAGAACACCAAGCTGGACGCCGTCCTCGCCACCGACAAGGCCCCCGACGTGGTCGAGATGGGCAACACCGAGATGCTCGGCTACATGGTCAAGGGAGCCTTCGCCCCCGTCGATCCCGCCCAGTTCACCAACTCCTCGGCCTGGCTCGACGGCCTCAAGGCCTCGGTGACCTACGACGGCAAGACCTACGGCGTGCCGTACTACGCCGGCGGCCGCGTCGCCAACTGGCGCAAGGACGTGGCGGCTTCGGTCGGCGTCAAGACGCCCCCCAGGACCTATGCCGAGCTGACCGCCGCCCTGGACAAGATCCAGAAGAAGGAGGGCGACAAGTTCAGTGCCTGGTACCAGCCCACCCGTGACTGGTACGCGGCCATGTCGTTCGTCTACGACGCCGGCGGCTCCATCGCCAAGCAGGAGGGCGGCCAGTGGAAGGCCAACCTCTCCTCGCCCGAGTCGATCAAGGGCCTGACCGAGTTCAAGGACATCGTCGACAAGTACATGCACGGCGACAAGACCAAGGACGAGTCGGACCGTTACATCGTCTACGGCCAGGGCAAGTCCGCCATGATCTTCGGCGCCGCCTGGGAGGGCGCGACCGCCGCCGACCCGAAGAACGACAAGACCGGCAAGCTGAAGGACAACCTCGAGAACTTCGTGATGCCCGGCCCCTCCGGCAAGAACATGCCGGTCTTCCTGGGCGGTTCCGACCTCGCCGTCCCGGTCAAGTCCAAGGCGCAGGCGCTCGCCGCCGAGTGGATCAACGCCTTCACCGGTCCGTCCGGGCAGAAGGGGCTGATCGCCAAGGGCAACCTGCCCAACAACAAGACCGACCTCGCCACTCTGAAGAACGACCCGGCGACCGCCGTGCCGGCCACCGCCGCCGAGTCCAACTGGTTCGTCCCGATGGCCCCCGGCTGGGGCCAGGTCGAGAAGGCCCAGGTCCTGCAGACCATGCTGCAGAACATCGGCACCGGCAAGCAGTCGGTCCAGGCCGCCGCGAAGGACGCGGACGCCGCGATCGACAAGGTCATCAACACCAAGTGACCTGAGAGCGGGGTCCCGCCGGCCCAGGGGGGTCCCGGCGGCGGGGCCCTGCTTCTCGTACCACCCGAGGGACCGCTGAGGAGCGCGCGATGAGTGCCGCAGACACGACCACCCCCGCCAAGGTGCCGCCGGTGCGGCCCGCACCCCCACCCCGGGCCACCCTGAGAAAGCCACCGGGCCGGCGTACGTCCTCTTCCGCCACCCCCTGGCTGCTGCTGGCCCCCTGCCTGCTGGTGCTCCTGCTGGTCATGGGCTATCCGCTGGTCCGTCTGGTCACGCTGTCCTTCCAGAAGTTCGGGCAGTCCCAGCTGTGGGGCTTCCAGCCGGCCGAGTCGGTCGGCTTCGGCAACTTCTCCCAGGTGCTCGGCGACAGCGAGTTCTGGCAGGTCACTCTGCGCACGGTGCTCTTCGCGGCCGGCGCGGTGATCTTCACGATGGTCGCCGGCATGCTGATCGCCCTGCTGCTCCAGCGGGTCTCCGGCTGGGTGAAGACCCTGGTCAACATCGCGCTGGTGGCCAGCTGGGGCATGCCGGTCGTGGTCGCCACCACCCTCTTCAAATGGCTCTTCGACGCCGACTACGGCATCCTCAACGCCCTGCTGAGCAAGCTGCCCGGCGTCGACCTGATCGGCCACAACTGGTTCGCCAGCGGCCCGCAGGGCCTGACGGTGATCATGCTGCTGGTGGTCTGGGGAGCGGTCCCCTTCGTGGTCATCACCCTCAGTGCCGGTCTCACCCAGGTCCCCCAGGAGCTGGAGGAGGCGGCCCGGCTGGACGGGGCGGGCTCCTGGAGCGTCTTCCGGTACGTCACCCTGCCCATCCTCAAGCCGGTCCTGGTGATGCTCACGACCCTGTCGGTCATCTGGGACATGGGCGTCTTCCCGCAGGTCTTCGTCATGCGCGGCGGCCACCCGGAGCCCGAGTTCCAGCTGCTGACCACCTACTCCTACGACCGCGCGTTCGTGGTCAACGACTACGGCCAGGGCTCGGCGATCGCCCTCATCACCGTCGTACTGCTGCTCGGTGTGGTCGCCGTCTACATGCGCCAGATGCTGAAGATCGGAGAGGTCGAATGACCACGCTCGCTCCCGCGCGGCGCCGCTCGTCGCGGCTCGGCTGGAACCTCCTCGGCCTCCTCGTCTTCGTCACCGTCGGCTTCCCCGTCTACTGGATGCTCGACACGGCGATCAAGCCCGCCAAGGACGCCATCGACCCGGACCCGAGCCTGCTGCCCACCGGCCTGACCCTGTCCAACTTCCGCCGGGCGCTGGACATCGCCGACTTCTGGGGGCCGGTCGGCCGCAGCCTGATCGTGTCGCTGTCGGTCGTGGCGATCGGCGTCGTCGTCGGCATGCTGGCCGCGCTCGCCATCTCCCGGTTCGCCTTCCGCGGCCGCAAGATCGTGATCGTGGGCATCCTGGCGGTCCAGATGGTCCCGCTGGTCTCCATGATCATTCCGGTCTTCCTGCTGCTGAACGACCTGAACCAGTACGACAAGCTCTCCGGGCTGATCATCACCTATCTGACCTTCATCCTCCCCTTCACGGTGTGGACGCTGCGCGGCTTCATCGTCAACATCCCCCGGGAGCTGGAGGAGGCCGCGATGGTCGACGGCTGCTCCCGCACGGGCGCCTTCGTCCGCGTCGTCTTCCCCCTGCTCGCCCCCGGCATGGTCGCCACCTCGGTGTACGCCTTCATCCAGGCGTGGAACGAGTACCTGTACGCCCTGATGCTGCTGAGCCAGGAGCACCAGACCGCGACCGTGTGGCTCGGCAACTTCACCACCAAGCACGGCACCGAGTACGCCCCGATGATGGCCGGATCCACCATGATGGCCGTGCCGATCGTCGTCCTCTTCCTCCTCGTCCAGCGCAAGATGGCCGCGGGACTGACCGCGGGCGCCGTGAAGGGATAACGCCACCCGATGACGACCATCGCCAGCGGCACGGACACACTGACGCGCGACGCGCTCACCGTCCTCCAGCCCGGCTTTCCGGGCACCACGGCCCCCGACTGGCTGCTGCGCCGGCTCGGCGAGGGGCTGGCCTCCGTCGGCCTCTTCGGCCGCAACATCGCCTCTCCCGAGCAACTGTCGGCCCTGACCGCCCAGTTGCGCGCAGAGCGGGACGACGTCCTCGTGGCGATCGACGAGGAGGGCGGTGACGTGACCCGCCTGGAGGTGCGCACCGGCTCCTCCTTCCCCGGCAACCACGCCCTCGGCGCGGTGGACGACGTGGAACTGACCAGGGAGGTGGCCGCCGAACTGGGCCGCCGCCTCGCGGCCTGCGGGGTGAACCTGAACTGGGCCCCCTCGGCCGACGTGAACTCGAACCCGGCGAACCCCGTGATCGGCGTGCGCTCCTTCGGCGCCGACCCCGATCTGGTGGCCCGGCACACCGCGGCCTACGTCACCGGCCTGCAGTCCGCCGCGGTGGCGGCCTGTACGAAGCACTTCCCGGGCCACGGTGACACGGCGGTCGACTCCCACCACGCGCTCCCGCGCATCGACGTGCCGGCCGAAGTGCTGTCGGAGCGCGAACTGGCGCCCTTCCGCGCGGCCATCGCCGCCGGCACCCGCGCCGTGATGAGCGCCCACATCCTGGTCCCGGCCCTGGACCCGGACCGCCCGGCGACGCTCTCGCCCGGCGCGTTGACGAAGCTGCTGCGCGGCGAACTCGGCTACGACGGCCTCATCGTCACCGACGGCATGGAGATGCAGGCCATCGCGGGCACGTACGGCATCGAGCGGGGCAGCGTCCTCGCGATCGCCGCCGGCGCCGACGCCATCTGCGTGGGCGGCGGCCTCGCCGACGACGAGACGGTACGGCGCCTGCGGGACGCCCTGGTCACGGCGGTGCGCTCCGGTGAACTGCCCGAGGAACGGCTCGCGGACGCGGCCCACCGGGTACGCCGGCTGGCCGGCTGGACCAGCACCGCGGCCACCGCCGAGACCGCACCCGACCCCGAGGTGGGCCTGCGCGCGGCCCGGCGCGCCCTGCGGGTGACGGGGGGAGCGTCCTTCACCCCGCTCGCCGAGGCGCCGTACGTCGCCGCGTTCACGCCGGTCGCGAACATCGCCGTCGGCGACGAGACGCCGTGGGGCGTGGCCGCGGAACTCTCCCGGCTCCTGCCCGGGACGGAGACCGGCGGCTTCGCCGGGGAGCGGGCCGGGCAGGAGGCGCTGGCCGCGGCGGGGGAGCGCCGCATCGTCGCCGTGGTCCGCGACGAGCACCGCCATCCCTGGATGACGGCGGCCCTCGACACCCTGCTCACGGCCCGCCCCGACACGGTCGTGGTCGAGATGGGCGTCCCCCGGGCCCCCGCCCGGGGTGCCCTGCACCTGGCCACCCACGGCGCGGCCCGAGTGTGCGGCCGCGCGGCGGCCGAGGTGATCGCGCGGGGGTAGGGGGTGCCGCGCGGAAAGGCGCCGGTCGCTCTTCGGCGAGCGGCCGGCCCTTCGCCGCCCGGTCCCGGCCCGGCCGTGAAGCAGGGGCTCCGGGACGAGGAAGGCGCCGGCCCCTGTTCCGGGGTGACCGGCGCCTCGCTGCTCGGGCGCCGGCCCGGTCGCATGCGGTGGCGGTGGTGCTGGAGACGGGTGTCCGGCCGACGCTTCACCGCCCGCTCGCCGGCTCGGTGGCGGTGGAGGCGGGCGTGCGTTCGTCCCGGGACGGCGGAGGTGCCGGACACCCGTTCCGGGTGGCCGGCACCTCGCTGCTGGGGGTGGGGGCGGGGGTCAGATGCCCTGCCAGTCCGGCTTGCTGGCGTAGGTGTACCGGAAGTAGTCCGCCAGCTTCAGCTTGGACGCGGCGGGCTCGTCGACGACGACCGTGGCGTGCGGGTGCAGTTGCAGCGCCGAGGCCGGGCACACGGCCGCGACCGGTCCCTCCACCGTCGCGGCGACCGCGTCCGCCTTGCCCTCGCCCGTCGCGAGCAGCACCAGGTGCCGGGCCTCCAGGATCGTGCCGATGCCCTGGGTGATGACATGGTGCGGCACCCGCGTGATGTCGCCGTCGAAGAACCGGGCGTTGTCGATCCGGGTCTGCTCGGTCAGGGTCTTGATCCGGGTGCGCGAGGCGAGCGAGGAGCACGGCTCGTTGAACCCGATGTGCCCGTCGGTCCCTATGCCCAGCAACTGCAGGTCCACCCCGCCGGCCTCGGTGAGCGCGCGGTCGTAGGCCCGGCAGGCCGCCGGTACGTCCTCGGCCGTGCCGTCCGGCCCCATGAACGCCTCCATCCCGAGTCCGAGCGGCTCCAGCACCTCCCGCCGCAGCACCGACCGGTAGGACTCGGGATGCTCGGCCGGCAG
Source organism: Streptomyces sp. NPDC006739 (assembly GCF_042869815.1). Lineage (NCBI taxonomy): Bacteria > Bacillati > Actinomycetota > Actinomycetes > Kitasatosporales > Streptomycetaceae > Streptomyces > Streptomyces sp. NPDC006739. The sequence continues at coordinate 107,767 of NZ_JBIAGM010000001.1, read as the reverse complement.
CCCCACGTATTCGTCGAGCTGCGCGATCCGCGCCCGGGAGGCGTCCACGGCACCGGCGCGCACCTTGGCCGTCAGCGCCTGGTAGACGGGCAGTGGGGTCGAGCCGGTGGCCACGCCGAGCAGCGCGTCGGGCCTGCGCCGCAGCAGCCGGGCCATGGCCTCGGCGATCAGCTCGCCGCCCGCGTCGGCGTCCGGAACGATGACAACTTCCACGCTGGGCCTGCCGTTCTGAAGAGGGCCGGGGAGGCTGGAGGGGGAGAGGAACAGAGCAAGATATGTGGTTTAGACCAATCTAGCATCCAGGCCGGAAATTGCCATGACCATCTGGCCCCGTACATGGCCCGGGCGGGCTAGGCTTCGAAGCGCCAAGTTGCTGCAACTTCGCACGCATGGACACAACTCGTGGTCCAGTCCACAATGCGTACGAACACAGTCCTCCGTCTTCCCCGCACAGGAAGGCGGACCGAGGAACCGGTGCTCTCTGCCCTGACTGCCCCGGCTCCTCGACCTTCGGCCGACTGGGACCGCACACCCCACGGCCGATTCTGCTCCGGGCTGCGGTGCCGGGAGGGTTGAGGGTCCCTCCCAGGCGCCGCGGCCCGCGGGTGTTTTTCAGCCACCCACAGCCGCCCGGGTACGCTCGCACATGTGCCCTCCATGAACGAACTCGTCCGCCAGCACACCGCCCTCGGGGACTCCGACCTCGAGTGGCTCCACCTGCTGGTCTCGGAGTGGCAGCTGCTCTCCGACCTCTCCTTCGCCGACCTGGTCCTGTGGGTCCCCACCCGCGACGGCACCCGGTACGTCTCGGTCGCCCAGATGCGTCCGAACACCGGCCCCACCTCCTACCAGGACGACATGGTCGGCCACCTCGTCCCGCGCGGCCGGCGCCCCATGCTGGACGCGGCGCTGGACGAGGGCCGGATCGTGCGCGAGGGCGACCCGGAGTGGCGCGAAGAGGTCCCCGTACGGGTCGAGTCGATCCCCGTACGACGTGAGGGCCGCGTCCTCGGCGTCATCGCCCGCAACACCAACCTGCTGACCGTGCGCACCCCGAGCCGCCTGGAGCTGACGTACCTCCAGAGCGCCTCCGACCTGGCGCAGATGATCGCGGCCGGTTCCTTCCCCTTCCCGGACCAGCAGGTCGACATGGACGCCTCGCCGCGCGTCGGCGACGGCCTGATCCGGCTGGACGCCGACGGCACCGTCCAGTACGCCTCCCCGAACGCCCTGTCCGCCTACCACCGCCTCGGTCTCGCCGCCGACCTGGTCGGCCACCACCTGGGCCGGACCACCGCCGAACTCGCCCCGACCCGGGGGCCGGTCGACGAGGCGCTGGCCAAGGTCGCCAGCGGGTGGGCGCCGCGCGAGTTCGAGATCGAGTCCGGCGACGGAGTGATCCAGTTCCGGGCGATCCCGCTCAAGCCCAAGGGCACCCGCATCGGCTCGCTGGTGCTGCTGCGGGACGTCACGGAACTGCGGCGCCGCGAACGCGAGTTGATCACCAAGGACGCGACCATCCGGGAGATCCACCACCGGGTGAAGAACAACCTCCAGACGGTCGCCGCCCTGTTGCGGCTGCAGGCCCGCCGTATCGAGTCCGACCGTGGCCGGGAGGCGCTGGAGGAGGCCGTCCGGAGGGTCGGCTCGATCGCCATCGTGCACGAGACGCTGTCCCAGAACCTGGACGAGCGGGTGGAGTTCGACGAGATCGCCGACCGCGTGCTCGCGATGGTCGCCGAGATCTCGCCGGGCAAGGTCACCGGCCGGCGCAGCGGACGCTTCGGCATACTCGACGCCGAGGTCGCCACCCCGCTGTCCATGGTGCTCACCGAGATCCTGCAGAACGCCCTCGAACACGGCTTCCGCGAGGGCGACACCGGCACCGTCGAGGTCTCGGCGGTGCGCGGCGGCACCGCCAAGGAGGCCCGGCTGCTGGTCACCGTCCAGGACGACGGTGTGGGCCTGCCCCCCGGCTTCGACCCGCACCGCTCGGGCAACCTCGGTCTGCAGATCGTGCGGACACTGGTGGAGGGCGAGTTGGGCGGCACCTTCGACATGGTCCCTGCACCCGGCCGGGGGACCCGGGTGATCCTGGACGTTCCGGTGCGGGCGCAGAAGTAGCCCTGATCCGGAGGCAGGGAGCCCCGGAAGGCGAAGAGCACGAGAAAGCAAAGAGCCCCGGACCTGAAGTGGTCCGGGGCTAGTCGCTCGTTGCTGCTTTGCTAAGCGCATCGGGGTACTGCGCGCTGCGGCTCGGGGGCGGGAGATGTGTACGTGCTGTACACGCCGCCAAGCTCAGGCTGTTCGCAGGGGTGGGAGTGTCAGGCGGATGCCTGACGGGCCCGGTTGCGGGCGGCGCGGCGCTTCATGGCGCGGCGCTCGTCCTCGCTGAGACCACCCCAGACGCCGGAGTCCTGGCCGGACTCGAGCGCCCACTGCAGACACTGATCCATAACGGGGCAGCGACGGCAGACGGCCTTGGCTTCCTCGATCTGCAGCAGCGCAGGACCGGTGTTGCCGATGGGGAAGAAGAGCTCGGGGTCTTCCTCGCGGCAAACGGCGTTGTGACGCCAGTCCATGGCTGCTACCTCTCCTTGGTATTACGTGCAAGTTGCTTGTGAATGTGAACGCTTTCACGAATCCCTCAACAAGTGAAGGGCCGACCACCGAGTCTCCCCGGCGTGGTCCTTGTGTGAAGAGGGGTTCTGGTGATCAGTGGAGGCTGGTGTTGCGGGCCGTCCCGATCGCCACGTAGAGACTCGCAAACCTCAGCGGCGGATACAACCCCTTCCGGAAAGTTTTTTTTGATTCCTCGGTGTCGACTGGGTCACAGCCGTACTTCCATGGGGTGGATCCTGGCCTAAACGTTCGAGTGAAAGGACTTTAGCCCGTTCCGCTCACACAATCACACGCAGTGCGCGGCGTACGCCTGTGAACGTCACGCTGGTACGCAGTCCGAGGTGGTCGCCGTCCATCTGGAGGGGCAGTGGGACCTTCGAATGCAAGGTGAACCGGTCCAGGTCGTGCAGGGACACCGCGTGCTTCCCCTGGGGTCCCCGCTCGGGGGACGAAGTGAGCAACTGCGTGCCATACCGGGCAGCGGTGACCGTCGACAGGCGGCTGAGACCGAGCACGTCGATGCCTTTATCGAACGAGGCCTTAGGTGACGTGTACATCGGGCGATTGCCGAGATAGGTCCAGGGCGACGTGTTCGAGATTATGGCGATGACGAGATCGGTGACCGGGTCCGCGTCCGGACGCTCCAGTGTGATCGGGCCGTGCCGGCGGTGCCGCTCGCCCAGGAACTGCCGGACCACCTGACGGACGTACAGCGCGTGGGTCGACTTCTTGCCGAGTTCACGCTGCTGCTCGACCCGGCCGACCACCCCGGCGTCGAAGCCGAGCCCCGCGTTGAAGGTGAACCAGCGGGCCGGGACCGCTTCGTCCTCCGTGCCCGGCGTGCCCGCGGTCAGGCCGAGGCCGACGACGCGCTCGCTGCCCTCGCGCAGGGCGTCCAGCAGGGCGCCGGTGGCCTCGACCGGGTCGTTGGGCAGGCCCAGGGCGCGGGCGAAGACGTTCGTGGAGCCACCGGGGACCACCGCGAGACCGGGCAGCCGTTCCGGGTCGGGCCCGGCGTGCAGCAGGCCGTTGACGACCTCGTTGACGGTGCCGTCGCCACCGAGGGCCACCACCAGGTCGATGTCGTCGCTCTCCGCCGCCTGCCGGCCCAGGTCGCGGGCGTGACCGCGGTACTCGGTGGTGACCGCCTCCAGCTTCATCTCGCTCGCCAGCGCGTGGATCAGGACATCGCGCCCACGTGCGCTTGTGGTGGTTGCCGCCGGATTGACCACGAGAAGTGCACGCATGGATTGCAGCGTACCTACTGGGTGGTACTCGTCCTACACCGAGTTAGGGATCCGGTAAGAGAGGGGGGCGTGAGCCCCGACACTCGGGGCCACTCGGGGCCACCCGGGGCCACTCGGGGCCACTCGGGGCCGGGCGGCGGGGACGGGCCCCGGGGCCACGGGGGCCGAGGGCTACCCTTTTGGGGTGAGCAGCGAGCAGAACCCCGCCCCGGACACCGCCGAAGCCGCCGGACCGCGCCCGCGCCGGCTGACGTACGCCGCCGCGCTGGCCGGGCTGGAGGGCCTGGCGCTGCTGGTCGGCGGCGTGTGGATGCTCGTCCTCGGGCTGACCGGGGACTCGGACCACCGTCAGCAGGCCGCGACCACGGCCGTCACCCTGATCGTCCTCGCCCTGCTGCCGCTGCTCGCCGCGCGTGGGCTCCTGCTCATGCGCGGCTGGAGCCGCGGGCCCGCCGTGATCACGCAGATCATGGCGCTTCCGGTCGCCTACAACCTGCTCAAGGCCGACAGCGTGGCCATCCCGGCCGGGATCGTCCTCGCCGCGGTCGCGCTGACCTCGCTCGTCCTGCTGGTGAACTCCGCGACGACCCGGGCCCTCGGTATCAGGGGTCCGGGCCGTGCGCAGGACGGGAAGTCCTAGGCGGTAGCCAGGACCGGGGGACACCGGGGGCCTTCCCGGGAAGGCCCTGGGGCTACTCCTCCACCAGCAGCTTCTCCCGCAGCTGGGCCAGGGTCCTGGCGAGCAGCCGGGAGACGTGCATCTGGGAGATGCCGACCTCCTGGGCGATCTGCGACTGGGTCATGTTGCCGAAGAAGCGCAGCAGCAGGATCCGCTTCTCCCGGGGCGGAAGATCCTCCAGCAGGGGCTTGAGGGACTCGCGGTACTCCACCCCCTCCAGCGCCTCGTCCTCCGCGCCGAGCGTGTCGGCGACCGCCGGGGACTCGTCGTCGGTGTCGGGGACGTCCAGGGACAGCGTGGAGTACGCGTTGGCGGACTCCAGGCCCTCCAGGACCTCCTCCTCCGAGATGGCGAGCTTCTCGGCCAGCTCATGGACGGTCGGGGAGCGGCCGTGCTGCTGGGACAGCTCGGCCGTGGCCGTGGTCAGCGACAGGCGCAGCTCCTGGAGGCGGCGCGGCACGCGGACCGCCCAGCCCTTGTCCCGGAAGTGCCGCTTGATCTCGCCGACGACCGTCGGGGTGGCGTACGTGGAGAACTCCACGCCGCGCTCCGGGTCGAAGCGGTCGACGGACTTGATCAGACCGATGGTGGCGACCTGGGTGAGGTCGTCCAGCGGCTCGCCGCGGTTGCGGAAGCGGCGCGCGAGGTGCTCGACGAGCGGCAGGTGCATGCGGACCAGCTGGTTGCGCAGCTCCGCGTACTCCGGGCTGCCGTCCCTCAGCTTGCGCAGCTCGACGAACATCGCCCGCGCCCCGCTGCGGTCGTGAGGATCATGCTGTTTCGTCTGCACGGGGTCGTGCTGTGTGGCCTGCACGTCCTCCGCGCCCAGCGTGTCGTCCTCGGCGTTCCGCTCGTGCTCGCTCATCGTCCCGCCCGTCGCCCTCCCCCGGGCCTTCGCCTCCGCGTGGCCTGGGGATGCGATCCCGTTCCGTCCCTTGGCGGGCGTGCTCCGCGCGGCATCGTCCCGGCCGGCCCGCGCGGAGTCGTCCTCCGGGTGCGGCCTGGCCTGGTCGGGGATGCCGTTGACACCGTCCGCCATGCGTCGGGAGCCGTCCGCGGGCTCCACGCCCCCGGTCGGCAGCTCCCGTGTGCCGAGTTCTTCGTCCCGCACCGGCCCGTCCCCGTTCCTCACGCCGGCCCGGGTCCCGCGCCGCGCTGTTTGTAGAGGCTGATCGACACGGTCTTGTCCTCGTCGACGGCGGACGAGACCTTGCCCGCGAGGGCCGACAGCACGGTCCAGGCGAAGGTGTCCCGCGAGGGGGCGTGGCCGTCCGTCGTCGGCGCTGACACCGTGACCTCCAGCGAGTCGTCGACGAGCCGGAAGACACAGCTGAGCACGGAGCCGGGCACGGCCTGCTGAAGCAGGATCGCGCAGGCCTCGTCCACCGCGATCCGCAGGTCCTCGATCTCGTCCAGGGTGAAGTCCAAGCGGGCCGCGAGACCGGCCGTGGCCGTCCGCAGCACCGACAGGTAGGCACCCGCAGCCGGCAGCCGGACTTCCACGAAGTCCTGGGTCGCGGGCTCGCCTGCGATCTGGGACACCCTCACCTCCATGGTGGTACAAGCTTTACGGGGCCGAGGGTCGCCCCTCGGGGTAACGCGATGAGTGGTTCAGCGGTGACGCTATCGCGCTCCGAACATTCCTGTCCCCGGGACCCCAACCCCCTGGCGTCACTCACAGTAAAGCTGTGGATACGCTCCGTGTCTAGAGGGTCCGGGGGCCCAATTGGGAAGAGCGCGCGCCGGGTTGACGTACCCACACGTCAGACGGTCGAACCGTCGGCTCCGGCGGTCCCTTGAAGTGTCACACGAGAACGTGGTCGACGAAGCACCAACGCCAGTCCTCGCCCGGTTCGAAGGTCCGCATCACGGGATGGCCCGACTTCTCATGATGCTCCGTCGCGTGCCGTCCCGGCGAGGAGTCGCAGCAGCCGACGTGGCCACAGGTCAGACAGATCCGCAGCTGCACCGGGTGCGTGCCGCGCGCGAGACACTCCGGGCAGGTCTCGTTCAGCGGCTCGGGTTCGGGGTGCGGCAGCGCGTCGGCATGCGTGCACTGTTTCATGATTGCCAGATTACGACGGTCGTGCGGGTGACCGCGCGGAAAAAGAGGGCGGGCGAGGACGATGGACGTGATGCCACTGCTTCTGCTGGTGGCGGGGAGCGCCGCGATCGCGGGGGCGGCCCGGCGCACCCCGGTGCCGGCGCCGCTGCTGCTGGTGGCCGCCGGCCTGGCCGTCTCGTACGTCCCCGGCGTCCCGGACTACACCCTCGACCCCGAGGTCGTCCTGCCGCTGCTCCTGCCCCCGCTGCTGTACACCTCGGCGAGCGACAGCTCCTACCTCGACCTGCGGGCGCAACTGCGACCGGTGGCGCTGCTCTCGGTCGGGTACGTGCTCTTCGCGACCTTCGTCGTCGGCTGGGCGGTCTACGGGATCGTGCCCGGGATGCCGCTGCCCGCCGCGCTGGTGCTGGGCGCGGTGGTGGCGCCGCCGGACGCGGTGGCCGCGACGGCGGTCGCGCGCCGGGTGGGCCTGCCCTCCAGGATCACCACGATCCTCCAGGGCGAGTCTCTGCTGAACGACGCCACCGCGATCACCGCCTACAAGGTCGCCCTCGCCGCCGCCGTCGGGGAGGGCGCCACCTGGGCCGGGGGGATCGGCGAGTTCCTGCTGGCGGCGGTCGGCGGGGTCGGCGTCGGACTCGTCCTGATGGCCCCCCTGCACTGGCTGCGCACGCGCCTGACGGAACCCCTCCTGCAGAACACGCTCTCCCTCCTCATCCCGTTCGTCGCCTACTCGGTCGCCGAGCAGGTGCACGCCTCCGGGGTCCTCGCGGTCGTGGTCGTCGCCCTGTACCTCGGCCACCGCGCGTGGGAGGTCGATTTCGCCACCCGCCTCCAGGAGGAGGCGGTGTGGAAGATGGTCGCCTTCGTCCTGGAGTCGGCCGTCTTCGCGCTGATCGGCCTGCAGCTGCCGGTCGTCCTCAAGGGCCTCGGCGCGTACAAGGGCATCGAGGCCGCCTGGTACGCGGTCGCCGTCTTCCTGGTGGTCGTCGCGGCCCGCTTCGTCTGGGTCTATCCGGCGACCTTCGTACCGCGCCGGTTCTCGGCGCGCATCAGGGAACGTGAGGACAATCCCACCTGGAGGGGCGCGATGGTGACGGGCTGGGCCGGGATGAGGGGCGTGGTGTCGCTGGCCATCGCCTTCTCGATCCCGTTGACCGTGCACGGCGGTGCCCCCTTCCCGCAGCGCAACCTGATCCTCTTCCTGACCTTCACGACGGTCATCGGGACACTGGTGGTGCAGGGGCTGACGCTGCCGCCGCTGATCCGCTTCCTGCGGTTTCCCGGCCGGGACGCCCAGACCGAGACGCTCGCCGAGGCCAACGCCCAGGCGCAGGCCTCCCGCGCCGCCGAGAGCCGCCTCGACGAACTCCTCTCCGACGAGCGCAACGCCCTGCCCCCACCGCTCGCCGACCGCCTGCGCAGCGTCCTGGAGCGCCGCCGCAACGCCGTCTGGGAGCGGCTGGGCCAGGTCAACCCGGTCAGCGGCGAGTCCGTCGACGACACCTACCGCAGGCTGTCCCGGGAGATGATCAGCGCCGAGCGCGAGGTCTTCGTCAAGCTCCGCGACCACCGCTACATCGACGACGAGATGCTCCGCGCGCTGCTGCGCCGACTGGACCTGGAGGAGGCGGCGGCCTACCGGGAGGCGGCCTAGTGCTGCGACCGGAAGGGGTCACCGGCTCGCGGCGTCCGGCACGGCACTCCCCCAGCCTTCGGCCGGGGTACCCCCACGCCGCGTTGTCGCATCACCCGAGTACATCCGGTACGCGGGCGACGCTCCGCCTTGCGAGGCTCCCCCACTGCCTGAACGGCGTGGGAGGTGCCCCCAGCACCGGACGCCGCGAGCTTCTCGGCAAACCTTTCCGGCCACAGCACTAGCGGTCGGCTCGGCCCCGGGGGAAGGGGCGGCCGGTGACGACCGCGGCCACGGTGGTCCCGCGCGCGAAGGCGCCCTCGTTCGCGAGGGTGAGGAGCCCGTGCAGCAACTTGGCGACATAGAGACGCTCGACGGGCAGGCCGTGCCGGTCCTCGAAGTCCTGTGCGAAGGCGTCGAGTTCGGGGGTGGTGCGGGCGTAGCCGCCGAAGTGGAAGCGGTCGTCCAGGGACCAGGTGCCGCGCCGGCCGCCGAAGGCCCGCTCCTGGAGGGCTGCCGTGTCGGCGGCCAGGAAACCGCCCTTGACGACGGGTATGCCGAGCGCGCGCTGACCGGGGGCCAGGCCCGCGGCGGTCCCGGCCAGCGTGCCACCGGTGCCGCAGGCGAGCGCGACGACGTCGGCGTGCCCGCGCAGTTCCTCGCCGAGGGCCCGGCAGCCGCGTACGGCTTCGGCGTTGCTGCCGCCCTCCGGGATCACGTAGGCGTCCCCGGCGCCGATGTCGCGCAGGATGCCGGCCAGCGTCCCGGGCTCGGCCTTCGCGCGGTACGTCGACCGGTCGACGAAGTGCAGTCGCATGCCGTCGGCCGCGCAGCGGGCCAGGGAGGCGTTGAGCGGGCGGTCGGCCAGTTCCTGGCCCCGGACCACGCCGACGGTGGTCCGGCCCAGGATGCGTCCCGCGGCGGCGGTGGCCCGCAGATGGTTGGAGTAGGCCCCGCCGAAGGTGACCAGCGCCCGGTCGCCCGCCGCCGCCAGGTTGGGCACCAGCTTGCGCCACTTGTTCCCGATCAGCTCCGGGTGGATCAGGTCGTCGCGCTTGAGGAGAAGCCGCACCCCGTGACGGGCGAACCGGTCGTCGGCCACTTCCCGCAGTGGGGAGGGCAGGCGCGGGGCGAGGGGGTCGGCGCTGGGCACGGCTTCATTGTCGGCTACGCCTTCAGACGTTCGCGCACGCGTTCGCGCAGCCAGTCCATAGTGAAGCCGCGGGGGTCCACCTTGCCGGGCTGCCACTCCAGGTGGCCGATCACCGAGCGTTCCGTCCAGCCGTGGTGCCGGCAGACGGCCGCCGAGGCCCTCTCGACCGCCTCCAGCTGGGCATCGGGCCACGGGTCCTCGCCGTCGCCCAGGTTCTCGCACTCGAAGCCGTAGAAGTACCGGTTGCCGTCGGTGTCGGCCTCGTCGTCCGGCGGCAGCCCCTTCTCGGCGATGACCGCGCGCAGGACGTCGCCGTCGCCCAGCCCGGCGTGGTTGGCGCGGCCGTAGCCGACCAGGTGGACCGTGCCGTCCTTGGTGATCACCCCGTGGCACAGCGGGCCGGGCAGCCCCGGGCGGCCGTCCCGGCAGAGGGCCACCGTGAGCGCGCTGCCCCGGGTCACCGTGTGATGGATCATCACCCCGTGCACGGGACCCCACGGGCCCTTGTGGTCACGGTTGTGGTGGGCCCAGTCGCCGACCTCGACGACCCTGACGCCCTCCGCTCTGAGAGCGTCCAGAAACCCGCTCGCGGACATGGGTGGGGCCATGACCGCCTCCTTCGCACTGTGCCGTACAGGCCGCCGGTCGCGGCCGTCTCGTGCCGACACTTCTACCGAAACCGGGCGTCCAGGACTACGTCGTTCGCACGCCGTGCGAGCCGATCCGGACAAGCCGCACGGCCGGGGCGCCCTGGACAGGGCCGCTCTTTCTGCCCAGCGAGGCGGTGATCCATTCCCGCTCTTTCGGGTAATGGCGGCAGCGCGCCCCGTGCTGGAACGCTGGTCGTGAGACCGGTGCCGGGCACGATTCCGAGCCGGGCATACATGGGAGGGCATTTCCTTATGTCGGTAGGCGATGAGGTCCGCACGGAACAGGGCAAGCCGCAGCAGTCCCTGGCCACAGCGGCCGCGCGGAACCTGGCCACCACGACCAAGTCCGCGCCCCAGATGCAGGAGATCAGCTCCCGCTGGCTGCTGCGGACCCTGCCCTGGGTGGACGTACAGGGCGGCACGTACCGGGTCAACCGGCGGTTGACGTACGCGCTCGGCGACGGCCGCATCACCTTCGTGAAGACCGGTGACCGCGTCGAGGTCGTCCCCGGCGAGCTGGGCGAGCTGCCGGCCCTGCGGTCCTTCGACGACGAGGAGGTGCTCGCCGAGCTGGCGCAGCGCTGCCGGCAGCGGGACTTCGCGCCGGGCGAGGTGATCGCCTCCTTCGGAAGCCAGACGGACGAGGTGTACCTGCTGGCCCACGGCCGCGTCGAGAAGGTCGGCACGGGACCCTACGGCGACGACGCCGTCCTCGGAGTCCTCGCCGACGGCGCCTACTTCGGCGAGCAGTCGCTGGTGGACCCGGACGCCATCTGGGAGTACACCGCCCGTGCGGACACCGCGTGCACGGTGCTGATCCTGTCCCGCCAGGACTTCGAGCAGGTCGCCGAGCGGGCCGACTCGCTGCGGGGCCACGTCCAGCAGCAGCGCTCGGTCCCCGAGCAGCGCACCAACAAGTACGGCGAGAAGGCCGTCGACCTGGCCGCGGGCCACACCGGCGAGCCGGACATCCCGCACACCTTCGTCGACTACGAGGCCAGCCCGCGCGAGTACGAGCTGAGCATCGCCCAGACCGTGCTGCGCATCCACACACGCGTGGCCGACCTCTACAACCAGCCGATGAACCAGACCGAGCACCAGCTCAGGCTCACGGTCGAGGCACTGAAGGAGCGCCAGGAACACGAACTGATCAACAACCGCGAGTTCGGCCTGCTCAACAACTGCCAGTACGAGCAGCGCCTCCAGCCGCACGACGGCGTGCCCAGCCCGGACGACATGGACGAGCTGCTCAGCCGCCGGCGCGGCACCAAGCTCTTCCTGGCCCACCCGCGCGCGATCTCCGCGTTCGGCCGTGAACTCAACAAGCGCGGACTGGTCCCGGAGACCGTGGAGATCGCGGGCAACCGGATCCCGACCTGGCGCGGAGTGCCGATCTACCCGTGCAACAAGATCCCGGTCACCGAGGCCCGCACCAGCTCGATCATCGCCCTGCGTACGGGCGAGGCGGAGCAGGGCGTCATCGGTCTGCGGCAGTCCGGTATCCCGGACGAGATCGAGCCGAGCCTGTCCGTCCGGTTCATGGGCATCAACGAGCAGTCCATCATCAAGTACCTGGTGACGGCCTACTACTCGGCGGCCGTCCTGGTGCCCGACGCGCTCGGCGTGCTGGAGAACGTCGAGATCGGCCGCTGGAGGTGATGTTTCCGCACTTCGCGGCCGTGTTCCCGCCCGCCGGGGAGGGTAGATCCTCGGGGTATGCGCCCAGTCGGGGTGGAAACGCCACCGTCCGTGCACGCCGCGAGGGGGACCCATGGCCGAGTTCATGACGGAGACGAAACAGCGTTCCAGGGAGGTGTCCGCCGGCGACGGCGGTGCCGGTCCGCCCGACGGACAGGAGGCCTCGGCGATCCTGGAGCGCTCCCGCGCCTTCGTCGACCCACAGCTGCGGTCGGCCGTCGAGTCGCTGCCGGGCTCGATGCGCCGGATCGCCGGCTACCACCTCGGCTGGGAACACGCTGACGGCACCCCGGCGACGGACAACGCGGGCAAGGCGATCCGGCCCGCGCTGGTGCTCGCCGCGGCCGCCGCGCTGGGCGGGCCGGGGGCGCGGGCGGCCGCCGTACGGGCGGCCGCGGCGGTGGAACTGGTCCACAACTTCACCCTGCTCCACGACGACGTGATGGACCGGGACACCTCCCGCAGGCACCGGCCCACCGCCTGGACGGTGTTCGGCGACACCGACGCCATCCTCGCCGGGGACGCCCTGCAGGCGCTCGCTCTCCAACTGCTCGCCGAGGATCCGCATCCGGCGTCCGGCCCGGCCGCCGCCCGCCTCGCGGCGTGCGTGGTCGAGCTGTGCGCCGGACAGCATGCCGACACCTCCTTGGAGGGCCGCGCCCCGGACGACGTCACCCTGGACGAGGTGCTCGTGATGGCAGAGGCGAAGACCGGCGCGCTGATCGGCTGCGCCTGTGCGCTCGGGGCGCTGTACGCGGGCGGCACCGATGAGGAGGTCGCGGCCCTCGACGGCTTCGGCCGGCAGGCCGGGCTCGCCTTCCAGCTGATCGACGACGTCATCGGGATATGGGGTGACCCGCAGCGCACCGGCAAGCCGGTCGGCGCCGACCTCGTGGCCCGCAAGAAGTCGCTGCCGGTGGTGGCGGCCCTCGTCTCCGGCACCCCGGCCTCGGCCGAACTGGCCGAGCTGTACGGGAAGCCGTACGTGGACGGGGACACCGCGGAGATCGCGCGGACGGCGCTGGCCGTGGAGCGGGCGGGCGGCCGTGACTGGGCGCAGGCCGAGGCGGCCGACCGGATGGCCCGGGCGATGCAGGAGCTGGCCCGCGTGGTCCCGGACCCCGATGGGGCGGGCGGTCTGCTCGCGCTGGCCGAGTTCGTGACCCGGCGCAGCGGCTGAGGCCGCCGGCGCCGGCCACCCGAGAACCCCGGAGCCACCGGGACCGTGCGGCTCCTGACCCCGCACGGCCACCGGCGGCTCCGGCCCGGCGGGTCCCGCGCATCCCCACGGTGAGCGGGGCCCGCCGCACAGCGGTCCGCTCACTCGGCCCGCTGGAGGAACCGCAGCATGTTGCCGGCCGGGTCCCGGAAGGCGCAGTCGCGGACCCCGTACGGCTGGTCGGTCGGCTCCTGGAGGACATCGGCGCCCGACTCCCGCACCCGCTCGTACAGCGCGTCGCAGTCGGTGGTGGTGAAGATGACCCCGCGCAGCATGCCCTTGGCGAGCAGTTCGGCCATGGCCTGCCGGTCGGCGGGGGAGGCGTCCGGATTCGCGCCGGGCGGCTCCAGCACGATCTCCACGTCCGGCTGGAGCGGTGACCCCACGGTCACCCATCGCATGCCCTCGAAACCGACGTCGTTGCGGACCTCCATACCGAGGACGTCCCGGTAGAAGGAGAGGGCCTTGTCGTGGTCGTCCACGGCGATGAAGCACTGTGCGAGTTTCAGGTCCATGCCTCAACGCTAGTGCTGTGGCCGGAAAGGTTTGCGGAGAAGCTCGCGGCGTCCGGTGCTGGGGGCACCTCCCACGCCGTTCAGGCAGTGGGGGGAACATCGCAAGGCGGAGCGTCGCCCGCGTACTGGATGTACTCGGGTGATGCGACAACGCGGCGTGGGGGTACCCCCGGCCGAAGGCTGGGGGAGTGCCGTGCCGGGCGTCGCGAGCCGGTGAACCTTTCCGGTCGCAGCACTAGCTAGCTAGAGCCGGCCGGGCGCGCGTGCCTCCGTCCGGTCAGCTCAGGGCCCAGACGGACGGGTCGTGCCCGACGGGTCCGATGATCCGGGGAGCCGTGGCCGGCCGGGACTCCGGGGGCCGGATCCCCGAGTAGGCGGCCAGGGCCCGTGCGACGTCCGGCTCGGTGACCTCCAGCGGCTGGTCGGACGGCGGGTCCGAGCGTGCCGCGCGCATCCGGGCCAGGGCCGCGGCCTCGTCGAGCAGACCGATCGCCGCACCCGGCAGGGCCTGGTCGGGGACGTGCTCGCGGGCCAGGGAGGCGGCTGCCGTCAACGCCTCTTCGGTGAGGGTGACGGTGTGGTGTCGCTCCAGGCGGTCCCGGACGGTGCCGAGGATGCGCAGTACGTCGGCGGCGGAGGGCTCCTCGACGGGCACCGGCTGCAGGAGGCGGTCGAGGCCGGGATCCGGGTCCCGGCGGTCGTACTCGGCCCGGCCGCAGTCGCCGAGGACGTAGACCTCCGGCGCTTCGAGCAGGGGGCGGAACAGCGCGAGCGGGGTGGTGGTGCCGCCCTCGGGCAGGTGGAGGGGGGTGAGGGCGCCGTCGAGGCAGAGGACCAGGCGGGCGTCCGCCTCGACGTCGCTCAGGAGGTCGGCGAGCAGCGCGGTGCCACGGGCCCGGTGCTGCGGGTCGGTGAGGACGGCGCCGAGGTCGAGGGCGCGGACGGTCCGGCCGCGCAGCGGCGCCGGTACCCGGCCCTCGGCGATCGCCAGGGCCACCCCCCTGACCACCGCCTCCTTGCCCACGCCGGGTTCGCCGACGAGCAGAGGGGTGTTGCGGTGGTGACGGGTGAGGACCTGGAGCACGCGGTCGATCTCGGACGCGCGGCCGACGACCGGGGTGCCGGAAGCGGAGAGGTCACGGGTGACGGTGGCGAGGAGGGCGGCCGGGGCGGCGGGTGGGGTCAGGCCCGTGATCAGGTGCAGGGTGTGGGCGAGATCCACTCCGCTCTCCCGCAGGGCACCGGCGGCGGTGGCGCTGTCCTGGGAGATCAGGCCGAGGACGATGTGCCAGCGATGCACCCACGCGTCACCGAGCGCCTGGGCTTCGCGCTCCGCGAGATCCAGCACGGCCGATGTCTCCGCGGTGAGGGGGGTTCCGCTGCCCGGTACGGCCGTCCCCCTGCCCAGAGCGCCCGTCACCGCCGCGCGGACCCGCGCGGCCGGAACGCCGAGGACGCCTTCCATCTCTTCGAGACCGCCGTTCACCTCGGCGTCCTCCAGCAGCCCCAGCAGGAGATGGCCCGGAGCGATGTGGTCGTGGCGGAGCTTCCGCGCCTGCTCGCCCGCCGCGTCGACCACGTGCCGCGCCCGCTCACCGAACCGCTCGGACATCCGCCACCCCCTCCAGGTCCTCCCGCGCCCGCCGGGTCAGCGCGTGCTCGCCGCCCAGCACCCTGTCCCGCTCCGCCACCAGCTGCCGCAGCAGCGCCACCGCCTCGTCCCGGGCACCGGTCAGGGCGAGGTTGCGGGCCAGCATGTGCCGGGTGCGCGAGGTGTCCTCGTGCTCGCCGCCCAGCACCCGGCCCCGGTCCGCGAGCAGCACCCGCAGCATCCCCACCGCCTCCTCCCGGTGCCCGGCCTCGCCGAGGTTCACCGCGAGGTACTGCCGGGTGCGCAGGGTGTCCTCGTGGTCGGGGCCGAGCAGCCGTATCTGCTCGGCGAGAAGGTGCCGGAGCAGCCCCGCGGCCTCCACCGGGGTGCCCGCCCCGCCCAGGCTGTGCGCGTAGGACTGCCGGGTGCGCAGGGTGTCGGTGTGCTCGGCGCCGAGGAGGCGGGTCTGCTCGTCGAGGATCTTCTGGAGCTGCCCGGCCGCGCCCTTCCAGTCCCCGGCCCTGCCCTGCTCCAGCGCGGCCAGGTGCCGCCGGCCCAGCTCGGGGCCGGCGGTCGCGGCGAAGGCGCGGTTGAGGCCCAGGGCGATCCGGTGGGCGCCACCGGCGCCCCGGTTGAGCGGGACCGGCAGCCCCTCGGCCCCCATCATGGTCCGCAGCCGCTGGTAGAGGTCGTCGACGGTGAGGAGTTCGGGTCCGCCGACCACACCCTCGCGCAGCAGCCGCATCAGCCGCCCGGTGAACGCGGTGTGGTCCTCGCCGGGCAGGGCGAGGGACACCTGGTCGCGCTGCGCCGAGGTCAGCACGTAGGTGCCGGCCACCTCCAGTTGGCCGATCCGCTCGCCCTCGCCCGCCAGCGAGTCGGCCACCGCCCGGCCGGAGAAGCAGCAGTCGAGCACGACCACCTTGGTCTCGGCGGGGGAGTCCAGCACCGCGCCGCGCAGCTTGTCGTACTCCAGGGAGTTGAACTCCGGTGCGTCCCACTCGCTGTCGGGCAGCGCCAGGTACAGATCGTGGCGCCGGCCGCCGACCAGGCCGTGGCCGGCGTAGTGGACGAGGAGCAGGTCCTCCGCCTCGGCGAGGGCGCTCCGCAGCCGTCCGCCGACGGTGCGCAGGTCGCCGTCGTCGAGCAGTACCGTGCAGTGGCTTTCGGGGACCAGCCCGTAGTACCGGTCGGTGAGGAGTCCGGCCAGGTCGGTGACGGTGCGGTGGACGGCCGGCAGGTCCGGCAGGTTCGGATCGGAGTACCGGCCGGCGCCGATCAGTACGATCCGCGAGCGATGGGGGTCGGGGAGGCGCACGTCACTCCCGTACGTCCTGCTCCGGCCGTTCCTCCTCCAGGGCCCGGCGCAGCAGCCCGGTGAGGTCGTCGCCGCGCACCCGCTTGGCGTCGATCTCCACGCCCGAGCCGTCGGCCCGGCGGATCTCCAGGCGTACGTCGCTGCGGCGCGGCTGGGTCAGCCAGGCGCGCAGACAGGAGGCGAGCACGGTGAGCGGGCCGCCCGCGCCGAGCAGCACGGTCACCGTGTCCAGTGCGCCGCCCAGGTGGCCGGGGGCGGGAGGGCCGCCGGTCAGGCGGACCTTGCCGGCCAGGGAGGGCTCGCCTCTGAGCCAGTCGGTGAGGGACTCGGCGTCGGCGACCGGTTCCTCGCTCAGGACGGAGATGAGTGCGGTGGTCACGGCTCCCCCGGTTTCCTCAATGACCCTGTCCGGCAACGGTGTTGAGAACTGCCAGTGTAGGGCCGCGGAGTGGGGAGTGACCTGGTCAGTACGGGCGGCGACGCGGACGGGTGAACGTACGGGCCACACAGGACGGGATCGGGGCGCTCGCCTCGTGCGAACTCGCCCGGTAGGCGCTCGGCGTCTGGCCGACCAGCTCGGTGAACCGGGAGCTGAAGGAGCCCAGCGACGTACACCCGACGGCCAGGCAGACCTCGGTGACGGTGAGGTCGCCCCGGCGCAGCAGGGCCTTGGCGCGTTCGACGCGGCGGGTCATGAGGTAGCTGTACGGCGTCTCGCCGAACGCCTTGCGGAAGCTGCGCTGGAAGTGGCCGGGGGACATCAGGGCGGTGCGGGCCAGCTCGGTCATGTCGAGCGGCTCGGCGTACTCGCGGTCCATACGGTCGCGGGCCCGCCGCAGTCGTACCAGGTCCTCAAGGGTCACCGGACCAGCATGGCACGGACCGGAACAGCGCCTCCACGGCCGCTCACCTGATCACGTCTCAGTTCCACGGGAAAGGGGGCGACGGGAGGGAACCGTTGGGGCCGAAGCCGCACACGCCGGCGGGTGCCCGCCGTACGGTGGAGGCCCATCGCCGCCCAGCCACCGGAGCTGCCGACGTGACCGAGTTATCCGCCGCACACGACGCCGCCCTCACCGACCGGGAGCGTCTCGCCGGGAGTGCCTACCACAGCGACCGGGACCTGGCCGTCCGCCAGTCGCTCTACCAGTGGCAGACGCCGCGTCACGACATCCAGGGAATCGTCGCCGAGAAGCTGGCCGACGTGCGCGGGCGCGTCGTCGACGTCGGCTGCGGCAACGGCACGTACCTCCGGCGGCTGCGCGCGGAGCGGCCCGATCTGACCGTGCTGGGCCTTGACCTGTCCCCGGGCATCCTGGCCGCCCTTCCCGGTCCGGTCGCCGTCGCGGACGCCGCCCGTCTGCCGCTGGCCACGGGGAGCGTCGACGCCGCCCTGGCCATGCACATGCTGTACCACGTGCCCGACATCGCCCGCGCCGTCGCGGAGTTGAGCCGCGTGGTCACCCGGGACGGCGTGGTGGTCGTCTCCAGCAACAGGGCCCGCGACAAGGCCGAACTCGACGATCTGTGGCAGCGGGCCGCGGGCGACGTCCTCGGCACCGGACGCGGGCCGGCCCGTATCGCGCTCAGCGCCCGCTTCACCCTGGAGCAGGCCCAGGACCGTCTGGGCGAGGAGTTCGGCCGGATCGAGACGATCGAACTGCCCGGCACCATCACGGTCCGCGACCCCGAGCCGGTCATCGCCTACATGGCCTCCTACCAGGCCTGGGCGGACCAGCACGACGTCCCCTTCGAAGCGACCGTCGACCGGGCCCGCGCCCTCCTCACCGACCACCTCGCACGCCACGGCGCGTTCGAGATCACGCCCAAGGGCGGCATTCTGGTCTGCCGCCGGTGAAGGCCTGGGCGAGGGGCGCCCCGTAGCCCTCGCGGGCCACGATGCCGAGCACCGCGCGCCGTTGTGGATTCCGCGGCGTGGATTCCGCGGCGTGGATTGCGCGGCGGGAGAGCAAAGACCGCACCCGGACCGCCATGGACACCGTGCTCGGCGTCCTGCGGACCGGGTGCGGACAGGGAGACGCTGCAATGAAAAGAAACCGCAGGTCAGAAGGCGCAGGAAAAAATCAGGCCTTCTTGGTCTCCCAGAAGATCTTGTCGATCTGGGCGATGTAGTCAAGGGCCTTCTGGCCGGTCTCCGGGTCCTTCGACGCCTTGGCGGCCGAGAGGGCCTTCAGGGCGTCGTTGACCAGCTGGTGCAGCTCCGGGTACTTCTCGAAGTGCGGGGGCTTGAAGTAGTCGCTCCACAGCACGGAGACGTGGTGCTTCGCCAGCTCGGCGCGCTGCTCCTTGATGACGGTGGCACGCGCCTGGAAGTGCGGGTCGTCGTTGGCGGCCATCTTTTCCTGGACGGCCTTCACCGACTCCGCCTCGATGCGGGCCTGGGCCGGGTCGTACACGCCGCAGGGCAGGTCGCAGTGCGCGCTGACCTTGACCTTGGGGGCAAACAGGCGGGAAAGCATGGAGCATTCCTTCCTCGTGATCGTCTTCTCAGGTGGGACATTACTCCCTGAGGGACGGGTTTTCGCGAGTGCCCCCTAGGGCTTAGGACAAAAGTACGGGGTCAGACTCAGACTGGTGGATGAACGGACCGGGGAGGTGCCGGGGATGCCGGAGCTGTCGCAGGAGACCGAGCGGGGGAGGGCCGTCCCGCCTTTCGGGCTGGCAGAGGTGACCGGGCCGTCCATGGTCCCCACCCTCCATCACGGGGACCAGCTCCTGGTGCAGTACGGGACCAGGATCCGGCCGGGTGACGTCGTCGTCCTGCGCCACCCCTTCCAGCAGGACCTGCTGGTCGTCAAGCGTGCCGTGGAGCGGCGCGAGGGCGGCTGGTGGGTGCTCGGCGACAACGCCTACGCCGGCGGGGACAGCACCGACTACGGGACCGTGCCGGAGGACCTGATCCTCGGCCGGGTCCGCTTCCGCTACCGGCCGCTCAAGCCCGCTCAGCGCTCGCCGCTCGCGCTGCTGCGCTGGGCGCTGTCGGCGGCGCGGCCGGTGTTCTCCGGGCGGTCGGCCTCCAGGCGCTTGCGGGCCCGGTAGGCGGCCACGTTGGCGCGGGTCGCGCAGCGGTCGGAGCAGTAGCGCCGGGAGCGGTTGGTGGACGTGTCCAGGTAGGCGTTGCGACAGGGGGGCGCCTCGCACAGGCCGAGACGGTCGACGCCGTACTCGGTCAGGTGGAATGCCAGACCCATGGCCGCGATCGCCGTGTAGCCGGTCGTCGCGTTCGACGGATGGTCCGCCAGGTGCATGTGCCACAGCGGACGGCCGTCCTCGTCGCGGTGGTCGTGCCCCGAGATCTGCGGGCTCACCGGGAACTCCAGCAGCAGTGAGTTGAGCAGGTCGACCGCGAGCGTCTCGTCCCCCTTGTCGGCCGCCTCGAAGACCGCGCGCAGCCGGGCCCGGACCGAGCGGAAGCGGGTGACGTCGGCGTCGGTGGCACGGCGGGCGGCCTGGGCGTTCGCGCCGAAGAGTTCGCGGACGGCCTCGACGGAGGTCAGGGAGTCCTTGTCCCGGGCCGGTTCCTCGCTGTTGACGAGACGTACGGCGTAATCCGAGTAATAGGCCAGTTCCACTTGTAGTCCTTACGGAGGGGCTCTATGGTCGTGAATGCGCGGTCGGTAACAGCTGATCGTGCATTCAGGGTATTACGTGGCGACTGAAGAGGGGGATCTCATGTCCGCGAACGCGGGAAGTGGCACCGGAAACAGCACCGGAAGCAGCAGCACGGGAAGCGCCACCGGAACCGACTGGGCGGCCTGGCAGACCAGCTGGGACCGCCAGCAGGAGTGGTACATGCCGGACCGGGAGGAGCGCTTCCGCGTCATGCTCGACATGGTGGAGGCCCTCGTCGGTACGACCCCGCGCGTGCTCGACCTGGCCTGCGGCACCGGCACCATCACCGCCCGGCTGCTCGCCCGCCTCCCGGGCGCCACCAGCACCGGCGTCGACCTCGACCCGGCCCTCCTCGCCATCGCCGAGGGCTCCTTCGCGGACGACGAACGGGTCACCCTCGTCACCGCCGACCTCAAGGACCCCGACTGGACGGCGCGACTGCCCCACGACTCCTACGACGCGGTCC
The DNA here is from genome assembly GCF_042869815.1 of Streptomyces sp. NPDC006739. Classification (NCBI taxonomy): domain Bacteria; kingdom Bacillati; phylum Actinomycetota; class Actinomycetes; order Kitasatosporales; family Streptomycetaceae; genus Streptomyces; species Streptomyces sp. NPDC006739. The sequence continues at coordinate 87,275 of NZ_JBIAGM010000001.1, read as the reverse complement.
TCACCGCCACCGCCCTGCACTGGCTGCACAGCGAACCCCTCGCGGCCCTCTACGGTCAGGTCGCGGGACTCGTCCGCGACGGCGGTGTCTTCATGAACGCGGACCACATGATCGACGACACCACGCCCCGGATCAACGCCGCCGAGCGCGCCCAGCGGCACGCCCGCATGGATCAGGCCAAGGGGACGGGCGCGCTGGACTGGGCCGAGTGGTGGCAGCTCGCCGCCCAGGACCCGGTCCTGGCCGAGCCGACCGCCCGCCGCTTCGAGATCTACGGCGAACACGCCGACGGCGACATGCCGTCCGCGGCGTGGCACGCGCGCGTGCTGCGCGAGAAGGGCTTCGCGGAGGCCCGGCCGGTGTGGTGCTCGCCCTCGGACACCTTGCTGCTCGCCCTGAAGTGACGTGACCGTAGCGACCGCGGCCGTAGCGACGCGCAAGGGGCGGTACGGGATGCCGTACCGCCCCTTGCGCGTCGTGGAACCGTGGTGTCTACAGCACCTTGGACAGGAACGACTGCGTCCGCTCGTGCCGCGGGTTCGTCAGGACGTCCCTCGGGTGGCCGGACTCGACGACCACCCCGCCGTCCATGAACACCAGGCTGTCGCCCACCTCACGGGCGAAGCCCATCTCATGGGTGACGACGATCATGGTCATGCCCGACTCGGCGAGGTCGCGCATGACGTCGAGGACGTCGCCGACCAGCTCCGGGTCGAGAGCCGAGGTCGGCTCGTCGAACAGCATCAGCTTCGGGTCCATCGCCAGCGCGCGGGCGATGGCGACGCGCTGCTGCTGGCCGCCGGAGAGCTGCGAGGGGTAGGTCCCGGACTTGTCGGCCAGGCCCACGCGCTCCAGCAGGCTCATCGCGCGGTGGTGCGCGTCGGCCTTGCCGGCGCCCTTGACCTGGATCGGGGCCTCCATGACGTTCTCCACGGCCGTCATGTGCGGGAACAGGTTGAAGCGCTGGAAGACCATGCCGATGTCCCGGCGCTTCAGGGCGACCTCACGGTCGCGCAGCTCGTAGAGCTTGTCGCCCTGCTGCCGGTAGCCGACCAGCTCGCCGTCGACGTACAGCCGGCCGGCGTTGATCTTCTCCAGATGGTTGATGCAGCGCAGGAACGTGCTCTTGCCGGAACCGGAGGGGCCGATGAGACAGAACACCTCGCCCGCCCTCACCTCAAGGTCGATGCCCTTGAGGACCTCGACCGCGCCGAACGACTTGTGGACGTTCTCGGCCCTGACCATCGGGACCGTGCGCGGCGCGACGGAGTCCGCCTTGCTCAGCGGCTCGCTCATACGCCCACCGCTCCCTTCGGCCGGCCCAGCGACAGCATGTTGGCCCTCACCTTCTGCCACGGGGTCGCCGGCAGGCTGCGGCTGGAGCCGCGGGCGTAGTACCGCTCGATGTAGTACTGGCCCACGCTCAGCACCGAGGTCATGATCAGGTACCAGGCGGCGGCGAGGAAGTACATCTCCACCGGGGCGCCGGAGTTCTGGCCGATGTCCTGGGCGTAGCGGAACAGCTCGGGATACTGGACGGCCGCCACCAGCGAGGTCGTCTTCAGCATGTTGATCACTTCGTTGCCGGTCGGCGGCACGATCACCCGCATCGCCTGCGGGATGATGATCCGCCGCAGCGTCTTGCCGTGGCTCATGCCCAGCGCGTGCGCCGCCTCGGTCTGGCCCTCGTCGACCGCGAGCAGACCGGCCCGGCAGATCTCGGCCATGTACGCGGCCTCGTTCAGACCCAGCCCGAGCAACGCCGTCAGCAGCGGCGTCATGAAGTTCGACCAGTAGTCCTTGTAGAGCGGCATCAGGTTGATGTACTCGAAGACCAGGCCCAGGTTGAACCAGAGGAACAGCTGCACCAGGACCGGGGTGCCGCGGAAGAACCAGATGTAGAACCAGGCGATGGACGAGGTCACCGGGTTCTTCGACAGCCGCATCACCGCGAGGAGGATGCCGCCGACGATGCCGATCAGCATCGACAGGACCGTCAGCAGGAGGGTCTTGCCGACGCCGGTCGTGATCCGGTCGTCGAAGAAGTAGTCCGGCACGGCATGCCAGTTGATCTTGCCCTGGCCGAACGCGTAGATGATCGCCGCGAGGATCGCGAGCGCGATGACGGCGGAGACGTACCGCCCGTAGTGCCGGACCGGGATCGCCCTGATGGCCTCCGGGCCGGCCGCGGGCGTGTCCCTGGGCTCCGCCGTCTTCTCTGTGTCAGTCACGGATGTTGCCTCTCGGTGGCCGCTCGGGGTGCGCGGTCACTTGCCGCCGTTGACGACGGACTCCTTGACCGCGCCGTCCTGGGCGCCCCACTTCTGGAGGATCTTCTGGTACTCGCCGCTCTTGATGATCGCGTTCATGGCGGCCTGCAGCGCGTCACGCAGCTGGGTCTCGCTCTTGGAGACGGCGATGCCGTACGGCGCCGCCTCGACCTGGGCGCCGACGATCTCGAAGTCCTTGCCGCCGCCGGAGGTCTTCGCGGCGTAGGCGGCGACCGGGAAGTCCGAGGAGGCCGCGTCCGCGCCGCCGGAGCGCAGCCGGGTCTGGGACTGCTGGTCGTCGTCGAAGGCCTCGATGGTGATCTGCTTGCCGCTCGGACACTTCTTCGTCTCGGCCTTCGCCAGGTCCTCCGAGACGGTGGAGCGCTCCACGGCGATCTTCTTGCCGCACAGGTCGGACCACGAGGTGATGCCCTTGGTGTCGCCCTTGCGGGTGTAGATCGACACACCGGCGGTCAGGTAGTCGACGAAGTCGACGCCCTCGCCGACCTTCTTCCCGGTCTGCGGGTCGACGCCGTCCTGACGGTTCTTGTTGTCCGTCATCGCGGACATCGCTATCTGGTAGCGGCCCGAGCGCAGGCCCGTGAGCAGGGCGTCGAAGGTGCCGTTGTCGAACTCGAACCGCACCCCGAGCTGCTTGCCCATGGCCGCGGCCAGGTCCGGGTCGAGACCGACGACCTTGCCGGAGGAGTCCTTGAACTCCACCGGGGCGTACGCGATGTCCGAACCGACCTTGATGACGCCCTTGCTCCGGATGTCCTGGGGGAGCTTGCCGGCCAGCGGGGCGGAGCCGGCGGACGCGCTGGAGGAGCTGTCGCTGTTCTTGGTCTGGTCACCGCAGCCGGTGAGCAGCAGGGTGCCCGCGACCGCGATCGCACCTACCGCCGCCAGACGGGGGCGCGTGGCGGTCGTACGACGGATGGAGCTTGCGGTCATCGTGGGTTCCTCCGGCGAATGGGTGGAGATGCCGACGGGTCGACGGGAACACACACCTTCGGGTGTCGCGACCTCGGGGGTTTACCGCATCTTGCCATTCGCATGAGACGGATCAGAGGGGCGGAGATGTCAAAATCGGATAACAGGGATGTCTCACTCCGCACCATCTGCGCGAACCCCTGTTTCCGGCCGGAAGATCTCCGGTCTGTCTCACGATGTGGTCGGCCGCTTCGGTCATCCGCAGGTCATGCGCGAGTCATCCGCCGGTGACCTTCGAGACTCGCGATGTGACCTTGCCCGTATTCGACTCGTCCTGGGCACCGTCCGTCGGGTAAGAAGGGTCTTTACACCCCTCATCCGGGGCTCAGGGCGCGTGTGCGGCGCGCCCGTCGCGTCTGTGCTCGTACGTATCAGCAACCGGGCCTTACGCGGTGCCCGCCCACCCCTCACCAGGAGTGGTCGACCCTCAAACCATGCATAGCTAAGGGGTAAAACGAAGTGGCAGCGGAGATCGTCAATCCTCGCAGCGACGGCAGTACGGATCGGGACGGCGGGGCCGAGCCCCTCGATTCCTTCGATCCGGTGTTCGCGCTGCACCGCGGCGGCAAGATGGCCGTGCAGGCCACCGTGCCGGTCCGTGACAAGGACGACCTTTCCCTCGCGTACACGCCCGGCGTCGCGCGCGTGTGCACCGCGATCGCGGAGCAGCCGGAGCTGGTCAACGACTACACATGGAAGTCCTCCGTGGTCGCCGTCGTCACCGACGGCACGGCCGTGCTGGGACTCGGGGACATCGGTCCCCAGGCCTCCCTCCCCGTGATGGAGGGCAAGGCGATTCTGTTCAAGCAGTTCGGTGGAGTGGACGCGGTGCCGATCGCGCTCGACTGCACCGGCGTCGACGAGATCGTGGAGACCGTCGTCCGGCTCGCCCCGTCCTTCGGCGGAGTGAACCTGGAGGACATCTCGGCACCGCGGTGCTTCGAGATCGAACGCAAGCTGCAGGAGCGCCTGGACATCCCGGTCTTCCACGACGACCAGCACGGTACGGCGGTCGTCACGCTGGCGGCCCTGCGCAACGCCGCGCGGCTGAGCAGGCGTTCGATCGCGGACCTGCGGGCCGTCATCTCGGGAGCCGGCGCGGCCGGTGTCGCCATCGCGAAGATGCTGGTCGAGGCCGGTATCGGGGATGTGGCGGTGGCCGACCGCAAGGGCGTCGTGTCGGCCGACCGGGAGGACCTGACCCCGGTCAAGCGGGAACTCGCCGGGTTCACCAACAAGGCGGGCGTCACCGGCTCCCTGGAGGACGCGCTGGCCGGCGCCGACGTCTTCATCGGCGTCTCCGGCGGTACGGTCCCGGAGGCGGCCGTGGCCTCCATGGCCGAGGGTGCCTTCGTGTTCGCGATGGCCAACCCGACCCCCGAGGTGCACCCCGAGGTGGCGCACAAGTACGCGGCGGTCGTCGCGACGGGGCGGTCCGACTTCCCGAACCAGATCAACAACGTGCTGGCCTTCCCGGGCATCTTCGCGGGTGCACTGCAGGTGCGGGCCACTCGGATCACGGAGGGGATGAAGATCGCCGCCGCCGAGGCCCTGGCCGGAGTGGTCGGGGATGATCTCGCCGCCGACTATGTGATTCCGTCTCCTTTCGACGAGCGGGTCGCTCCGGCGGTCACCGCGGCGGTCGCGGCCGCCGCGCGAGCCGAGGGCGTCGCCCGCCGGTGACCCGATGGCCCCGCCCGCCCGGGCGGGGCCATCGCCCTTCCCTTCGGGTGAGGCCCGGGGGTGTGGCGGGCGTGCCGGCCGGCTGGGCCGTGTGGGTGGCCGGGTGCAAGAGGGCATGTGTCACAGCCCCTCGTGGTTCCGTCGGCTGCACGGCGCACCTATCGTCGGCTGCATGTTCGCTGCCTACGCCGCCCGCATCGACCGTGACCAGCCGCTCAACGGCCTTGAGTTGGGGGAGCGTCCGGCCCCCGAGGCCCGACCGGGCTGGAGCACCGTCGACGTCCGGGCCGCCTCCCTCAATCACCACGACCTCTGGTCCCTGCGGGGCGTCGGCCTCCCGGAGGACCGGCTGCCGATGATCCTCGGCTGTGACGCCGCCGGTGTGGACGAGGACGGCAACGAGGTGGTCCTGCACTCCGTCATCGGCCAGACCGGCCACGGCGTCGGACCGGACGAACCCCGCTCCATCCTCACCGAGCGGTATCAGGGCACCTTCGCCGAGCAGGTCGCCGTACCCACCTGGAACGTCCTGCCCAAGCCCAGGGAGCTCTCCTTCGCCGAGGCCGCCTGTCTGCCGACGGCCTGGCTGACGGCGTACCGGATGCTGTTCACCAACGCCGGTGTCCGGCCCGGTGACTCGGTGCTCGTGCAGGGCGCGGGCGGCGGTGTCGCCACCGCCGCGATCGTGCTCGGCAAGGCGGCCGGTCTGCGGGTCTTCGCCACCAGCCGGGACGAGGCGAAGCGCAAGCGGGCGCTGGAACTGGGCGCCGTCGAGGCGGTGGAGTCCGGGGCCCGGCTGCCGCAGCGCGTGGACGCCGTCATCGAGACCGTCGGCGCCGCCACCTGGTCCCACTCGGTGAAGTCGCTGCGGCCCGGCGGCACGCTGGTCATCTCCGGTGCGACGAGCGGCGACCGGCCCTCCCACGCCGAGCTGACCCGGATCTTCTTCCTCGAACTCAAGGTCGTCGGCTCGACCATGGGAACGAAGGACGAGCTGGAGGACCTGCTCTCCTTCTGCGCCACCACCGGTGTACGTCCCGTCATCGACGAGGAACTGCCGCTCGACCGCGCCCGTGAGGGCTTCGAACGGCTCGCCTCCGGTGAACAGTTCGGAAAGATCGTGCTGACCAGCACGGGCGGCTGAGTCAGACCTTCGGGCGGCGCAGTATCGCGCCGAGGTGGGCCGCCGCCGTCGACAGATGGCGGCGGGCGTCGCGGAGCTGTTCCGGGGTGACACCGTGGTCGCGGGCCGCGTCCCGCACGTCGTCCCGGAACCGGTCGAGGAGCCGGTCGAGGTCGCGGGACGGGTCGCCGGTACTGTCCTCGTGGGCCCAGGACGGCTCGTACTCGGCGGGGAAGTCCTGCGGGGTGTGCGTGTACTCCGGCTGCTCCCGCGGCTCGGGCCGGCCGGTGCCGGCCGCCTCCGAGGGGCGGCCGAACCCCAAGTCCTTACCGAGCCCCTTCCCGTAGTCCTTGCCGAACTCGCCGAACTCCTTGGCGAGTTCGGTCAGCCCCTCCCGCACTCCCGTCGGCCAGTCGCCCCGGGCGAAGTGGTCCTGCACCTGCTCCTGGACCCGGCGGGCGATGCGCTGCACCTCCTCCTGGGCCTGCGCCCGTGCCCGGGCCTGCGCCTCCTGGGCCTGACGACGGGCCCGCTGGGCCTCCTCACGGGCCCGACGGCTCTCGTCCTTGGCGCGCCGGGCCTGCTCCTTCCATTCCTGCTTGACGCGGCGCATCTCCTCCTTGGCGGCCCGCCAGGACTCCTTGTCGCCGAGGTCACCGAGGCCGCCGTACTCCCCGTACTCCCCGTGGGTCTCGCCCGGGGCGTCCTTGGTGCCGCGCCTGGCCTCGGAGGCCGCCGCGCGCACCTCGCGCCGCAGATCACCGGCCGCGCCGCGCACATCGGCCCTTATCTCGGCGGCGAGTTCCGCGACCGACTCGCGGATCTCCAGTTCGAGGTCGGCCAGTTCGCCGCTGCGGTCGGCCAGTTCGGCCCGGCCCGCGTCCGTGATCGCGTACACCTTGCGGCCGCCCTCCGTGGTGTGCGTGACCAGGCCCTCGGCCTCCAGTTTGGCCAGCCGGGGGTAGACCGTGCCCGCGGAGGGCGCGTACAGGCCCTGGAAGCGCTCTTCGAGGAGCCTGATCACCTCGTAGCCGTGGCGGGGTGCCTCGTCGAGCAGCTTGAGCAGATAGAGGCGGAGGCGGCCGTGGGCGAAGACGGGGGGCATGTCAGAGCACCTTCTTGTCGGTCGTGCCGTCGGCCTGGGCGCTGGTGGCATCGGCGCCCGGGCCGGAAACGGAATTGTCCCCTGTCATGTCCTGTGGCCCCGCCGGGGGTGCGGCTTCCCACCCCGTTTCGTCGTCCTCGTCCTCCCTGGGCGGGCGACGCAGCAGGGCTATCGAGCCGGAGACCGTGGTGGCGCGGAGTTTGCCGGTGCCCGCGCCGAGGCGGCCGGTGATCTTGTGGGCCCCCCACTGGCCGTGCACCCGCAGGCCGTCGAAGGCGTTGGAGACCGTGCCGCTCGCCGTGTTGGCCTCCACGTCCGCGTCCGCGGGGTGCGGCAGGCGGATGGCGATCTCACCGGAGACGCTGGTCAGCCTGACGTCGGTGGGGCCGCCCGGATCGAGGTCGACGATCATCGAGCCGCTGACCGAGTCGGCGCGCACGGCGCAGCCGGCGGCGTCCACCACGGTGAGGTCGCCGGAGACCGAGTTGAAGCGCAGGTCGCCGGTGACGGCCTGGGCCTCCAGGTTCCCGGAGACCGTGTCCGCGCGGACCGGACCGGACAGCGCCACCAGGGTGGTGTCGCCGGTCACGCCCTTGACCGCCGTGGGCCCGCGCAGTCCGGAAAGGACCGCGCCGGCCCCGACCACGCCCACCTCGACCCGCGTGTCCGCCGGGACGGCGAGGGAGACGACCGCGCTGCGGCGCCAGCCCTTGCGGTCGAGCCACTTCAGGAAGCCCTTCCAGGGGAGGTCCTCGTAGGCCACGGTGAGTGTGCCGTCCCGCTGGGTGACCACGAGGGGCGGCCCCTCGATGTCGGAGACCTCCAGGCGGGCGGAACCCTCGTCGGTCCCCACGACGTTGACCGTTCCGTTGACGATGCGGACGTGCAGGTCGCTGACGGGGGTGTCGAAGGTGAGCTTCCTGGGCTCGGTGACCGACCACTCGGACATGGGACCTCCTCGGCGTCGACGTGCCACGACACGTCATATCGTGTCTTCCATAGAACACGATATATCGCGCCGAGGCAAGCACTCTTTCGTATGACTCGGGCGGCGCCGCCGCCGGTCCTCGGGCAGGCATAGGCTGTCTGCGAGCGCAACGAGAAGCCCGGCGCACGACGCGGACGTACCTTGCAGGAGAGGCAGACCCATGTACTTCACCGACCGCGGGATCGAGGAGTTGGAGAAGCGGCGCGGCGAGGAAGAGGTCACCTTCGAGTGGCTCGCCGAGCAGCTGCGGACGTTCGTGGACCTCAACCCGGACTTCGAGGTTCCGGTCGAGCGGCTGGCGACCTGGCTGGCCCGGCTCGACGACGAGGACGACGAGTAGGGAGGGGAAAACGGGCGGGGCGGGCAGCAGAGGCCGACAAGCCCCTCCCTCTCCCCTTCCTCCGGGGTTAGCCTTCTCCTCCCATCTGCGAACGGGGGCGACATGGGCGGAGGGGTCGAACGCATACGGTTCGACGACGGCACCGTCGTATGGGCGAGGATCGGCGCCGGCGACGAGGACGAGCCGGAAGCCGGGGGGTACTGGGACACCGCGCTGGGGGACCGGGTCATCGACATGGCCGGGGGGCTGGCCGGCACGGTCGGCGGCGTCGTGCGCTCCCTGCGCGCCGGTCTCGATGTCGCGGCCCCGGTCCAGGTGTCCGTCAGCTTCGGAATCGAACTGACGGCGCAGTCCGGCAAGATAGTGAGCGCCATCGCCGAGGGCGGCGGCAAATCCTCCCTCTCGGTGTCCCTGACCTGGACCGAACCGGCGGGCGCGGCCGGCGGGACCGGTCCCGCCGCGGCAGGCGGCGGTGACGCACCGCCCGGACCCCCGGCGTCCGGCGCCGAATGAGCGCCTTCGACGAGATGGTGCGCCCCTCCCTGGGACGCATCGGCCCCTCGGCCGACGGGTATGCAACGGACCGGGATGCGACGGGCCGTGACGCGTACTGGGGATCAGGCTTCTTCATAGCCCCGGGTTATCTGCTGACCTGCGCACATGTCGTGGGGAAGGGGGGAGCTGGGGTGTGCCGAGGGGAGAGCGCCATGGGCGTGACCTGGCAGGAGCGCACGGCCGACGGCTCCTGGCGGGAACGTACCGGCACCGGCACGGCCGTCCTCGTCGCGCCCGGGCCGGACGCGCCCGGCGCCGCCCGGGATGCCTGGCCGTTCCCCGATCTCGCGCTGGTGGAGGTGAGCGGCGCGGACGACGTGCGCTGCCTCTGGCTGAGCGACCGTGAGCCGGGCAGCGCGGCGCCCGTCGGGCTGTACGGCTGGTCGTTGCAGACCGGTGAGCTGGGCGTTCGGCACGGGATCGGCGACGTCACCGGCTCCGACGCGCGGGCGCTGCTGCTCGGTGGCAACCTGCCGATCGGCGGCCTGTCCGGCGGGCCCGTACTGGATCTGCGGTACGGCTCCGTCATCGGCGTGATCAAGGGGCGTCGCCGGGAGGAAGGGGTCGCCGTCCCGGTCACCGCGCTGCACGAGCTGCTCGACCTGCCGGGGGGCGCCCGGATCCTGCGCGCGGTGCGGCGCGGACACGACCTGCACCACGTCCGCCTCCTCGACGACCCGTCGCCGTACCCGAACTGGACCACGCTCCAGGCCACGCTGCCCGGCCAGGTGCCGTCGGCCTCCGGGATCACCGTCGAGTCGCGGGCGCGGCTCTACGGCCATCTCGCGCACCTGCCGCCGCCCGCCGGGCCCGGGGAGATCGTCCATCTCGTCGACGAGGTCAAGGAGCAGGTGCGCGGGGAACGGCTGCGGTCGCTGGTCCTGCAGAACGTGCGGACCTGGCGCGAGGGTGCCGGGCTGCTGCACGGGCTGCGCACGCTGGACCCCGGCGGTGGCGGCACGCTGGTCGACCTCGACGCGGTGCTGCTCTACGCGGCGAAGGTGGCCCGCAAGACCGTCCGGGAGCGGCCCGACGAGGTGAACCGGGAGCGGCTGCGGGCGTTTTCCGACTGGCTCACCGGGCAGGCCGACGGCCATCGGCACTGGGCGGTGGGCGAGGCGGTCCACTACCTGCTCGACGGTCTTTTCCCCTCCGGCGGTCGGTCCGGGAGCCCGGGGTCCGGGGACCTGCCCGGGGCGCCGCCGTCCGGCCTGCTGCCGGTGGGACCGCCCATGGGAGGCCTGTCCGACGTCGCGCGGGCCGGCGCGCCCTGCGGGGCCCAGCCGGCCGCGGACGCCGTCGGCTCCGCCGGGCCGCCGCCCCCCACACCCGCTTCCACGCTCACCGTGCCGTCGGCCCCGGCTCCTGTGCCGTCGGCCCCGGCTCCTGTGCCAACGCCCCCGGCTCCCGTGCCGTCGCCCCCGGCTCCCGGGTCGTCCGCCGCCGCGCCATCCGCCCCGGCGCCCGCGCCCGCCCTGGTGACCTCCGTCCCCGCCCCCACGCCGACCGCCCCCACGCCGACCGCCCCCACGCCGACCACCCCCACCCCGGCCGCTCCGCCGCCGTCGCCCCCCGCAGCACCCCCCGCCACCCGGACCGACGTCCTCGTCCGGGTCGGGGCCGCCATGTACGACGGGCGTTATCCGTGGAGTGTGCAGCTTCTCTACGACGGGCAGGACGTCACGCCCGTCGACGGAGACGACCGCGGGGTGCCGGCCGAGGAGTTGGGTGAGGTGCTGCGGGAGCCGCTGGCCTTGGCGTTGAGCCAGGGGGACCACGGGGAGCACCTGGCCGCTGTCGAGGTGTTCCTGCCGCGCACGCTGTTCGATCTGCCGGTCGACGACTGGCAGCTGGTTCCCGACGGCCCCGGCGGCGGCCCCGGCGCCGAGGACGACGACGCCGATCTGATCGACGAGCGGTCCATACCGCTCGGGCTGCGCCGCAGCGTCGTCATCCGGGACGTCCGGCGCAGCGACCGGCAGCCCTCGCCCGAGTGGCGCCGGCGCCGGCGGGGTGTCGCGCTCGGCCCGATGGCCCACGAGCCCCTGCACGGCCGGTCCCCGGCGGACGGCCACCCGCCGGGCGCCCGCCCCTCGGGCAAGTACCCGTACTACCGCGCCCTGTCGGCCATGGGCGACGCCTGCGTGCCGGTCTACTGCGGTCCGGTCGGCAGCGGAGAAGGCCTCGCGGCGTTGAAGGACGCGCTCATGGCCGGCCACTCCCTGGTGCTGTGGCGCCGGGACGCGCACGACCACGACGAGTGCAAGGCCTTCCACCAACAGGCGGCCGACCTGCTCGGACTGGCCCGGCACGCCGACGCGCTGCACGGCCCCGTCCGTGACCTCCGCATTCGGCTGGCCGACCCCGAGACCGCCCGCCCTCAAGGACTCAGGGGCAAACTCGCCGTACTGTTCGATCCGCCGGACCGGCCACCGTACGGAACGGAGATCATGCGGCCCCCGCCGCTGGCCGCCCCCGGCGGCTGACCCCGGCCGAACTCCCCGACCCCCCGTCAACTCTTCTGTTCCGCAAGGGCGTTCGCGTTCCGGGAAATGACACCGGGCGCCCTGAACCTCGTACCGGGCACGGCCGCCTGGCGGTAACGTCGTACGTCGAACGGCCGGACCCGCTGCATGATCACCAGAGCCGGGAGGAGCCCAAGGTGAACGACTGGCGGATCTACCGCGGAGTGGGCCAGCCGCACGACGGCGTACGGCGGTTGCCGGCGCCGCCGCCCTGGCGCGACTTCACGGCGTCGCGGGAGGACACGCGGTCCGGCCCCGAGGACCCCAGCAGCGCCCGCCGGCTCGGCGTACGCCGCCGCCTCGTCGAGAACTACGCGCCCCGGCCCGCCGAGGTCGACGCCGTCAACGCCGCCCTGTACCTGCGCCGGCCGCTGCTGGTCACGGGCAACCCGGGCACCGGAAAGTCGACCCTGGCCTATTCCATCGCCCATGAACTCGGGCTGGGCAAGGTGCTGCGCTGGCCGATCGTCAGCCGCACCGGCCTCCAGGACGGCCTGTACCGCTACGACGCGATAGGCCGCCTCCAGGACGTCCAGCTGGAGCGGGCCCGAAGCGGCAACGACCCGGCCGCGCCCGCCCCTTCCGGGATCGGGTCGTACATCCGGCTCGGCCCGCTCGGCACCGCCCTGCTCCCCGCCGAGCGGCCCCGCGTGCTGCTCATCGACGAACTCGACAAGAGCGACCTGGACCTGCCGAACGACCTCCTCAACACGCTGGAGGAGGGGGAGTTCTCGATCCACGAGCTGGAGCGGCTGGCCGACCGGGAACCCGTCGTCGAGGTGCTCACCCACGACGGTGACCGCGTCCCGGTGCACGGCGGCCGGGTCGCCTGCACGGCCTTCCCGGTGATCGTCCTGACCTCCAACGGCGAACGCGACTTCCCGGCCCCGCTGCTGCGCCGCTGCGTCCAGCTGGAGCTGGACCCGCCCGGCGAGGAGCAGCTGACCGCCATGGTCGAGGCGCACCTCGGCGAGCGGGGCGTCGCCGCCGGCGGCGATCTGATCAGGCGGTTCCTGGAACGCGAGCCGGGCGAGGTGCTCGCCGCCGACCAGCTCCTCAACGCCCTCTTCCTCACCCAGCACGATCCGCACGCGCAGAGCCTCACCCGGGAGCGGATCGCCGAGATGCTCATGCAGCCGCTCGACCGTACGAGGTGATGGCCGGATGCGCGGGATGCGTCTGGACGAGCTGATCGGCAAGCTGCGCCAAGGCGGTCTCGAACCCACCGCCGAGGACGTGGCGGACGCCGTCTGGCTGGCCCAGCGGCTCGGCGCGGGCGCGCCCCGCGACGCCCCGCCGGACCGCACCGCGCCCCCTCCGGCCCAGGGCTCCGGCGTGTCCCCGCCCGAGCCGACGGCACCGTACGAGGAACGGGCCGACGAGCGCCGGACGTCCGCCGCCGCTGCCTCCGCCGCCGTTCCCCTGCACACCCCGGGCGCAGCGCCCCGCCCCGCCGACGGCGGCACCCCGGCCGCCTTCCCGGTGCGCGCCCCCGCCGCGAGCGCCCTGCCCGGGCTGCTCGGCCTGGAGAAGGCGCTGCGCGCGCTCGGCCGCTACCGGGTGGCCTCCGCCGCCCTCGCGGACGAGCAGATCGACGAGACGGCCACCGCCGACCGCGCCGCCGCCAGCGGCATCCTGCTCCCCGTCACCCGGCCCGGTCGCCGCCACCGCTGTGACGTCCAGCTGCTGATGGACACCGGCCCCGCCATGGCCGTCTGGGGACAGCTGGTCGAGGAACTGCGCCAGGCCTGCCAGCAGTCCGGGGCCTTCGCCTCCGTCCGCGTCCACCACCTCTACGCCGACGGCTCCGGCGCCCCCCTGGTCGGTACGACGGCCGGGCCGGGCCGGCGCACCCGGCTGCGCTCGGCCGACGAGCTGCACGATCCCACGGGCCGGCGGCTGACCTTCGTCATCAGTGACTGCGTGGGCCCCCTGTGGCAGGACGGCAGCGCCCAGCGCCTCCTGCACGACTGGCCGCGCGCCGCGCCGCTGGCCGTCGTCCAGCCGCTGCCGCCCCGCCTGTGGGCCCGCACCGCGCTGCCCGCCGAACCCGGACTGCTCGTCCGACCGGCGGAGGTCGGCGGGCGGGTCCACTTCCTCCCCGACGACGAGCCCTGGGAGGTACCGGCCCCCGAGGCCCGGCCGGTCCCCGTGCTCCAGCCCACCCCGCAGGCCTTCGAGGCCTGGGCCAGGCTGCTGGCCGGCACCGGACCGACCAGCGAGCGCGCCTGGGCCGCCTTCACCAGCCCCGGAACCGGCCCGAGCACCGGCCCTGACACTGCTCCTGGCCCTGGCCCTGGCCCTGCTCCTGATACGGCCGCCCCAGCCCCGCTTCCCGAGCCGTCCCGCGCCCGGCCCGCCGCCCCGGCCCGCAGCGACGACGACCTGTTGCGCGCCTTCCGGGCTGGTGCCTCGCCCGGCGCCGTCCGGCTGGCCGTCTACCTCGCCGCCGCCCCGCTGACCCTGCCCGTCATGCAACTGGTCCAGCGGGCCATGCTCCCCGACACCGGACCCATGGAACTGGCCGAGGTGCTGCTCGGCGGACTGCTGCGGCAGCTGCCCGGCACCGAGGAGCAGCCCTGCTTCGCCTATCCCGGCCGGGTGCAGGACCTGCTGCTGGCCTCCCTCGACCAGGCCACCGCGGGGCTCGTCCTCAAGCACTGCTCGGCCTATGTGGAACGGCACTTCGGCCGGGGCACCCGCAACTTCGCCGCGCTCGCCGCCGCCCGGCTCGCCGACCACGACCCGGACGCCGCCGGGGCCGTCCCGGACGACACCGGCGCACCGGACGGCGGCGGCAGCGTCGAGGCCGAACTGTTCGCCCGGGTCCCCGCCCGCGTCCTGCGCTTCTACCTGCCCGAACTGGTCACCCCGGACCCGCTCACCGAGGCGGAACGCCTGCTCGACCAGTGGCGGCGGCTGCCCGACCCCGAGGTGCTGCGCCGGGCCCGGGAACAGGCCGAGGAGGCGGCCCACGGGCCCGCCACCCCGGCTCCGCCCGACGCCGGCGCGGGGGTGCGGGCCCGGCTGGTCCTCGGCCGGGTGCTGCGCGCGGAGGCCGGTACGGCGGCGGCCCGCGCCGCGGGCCACCGCGTACCGCTGCTGCGCGAGGCCGTGACCGAACTCGCGGCGGCGCACGCCGCGGCCCCCGCCGACGGCCCCGAACGCGCCGAGGCGGCGCTGGAGCTGGCCGCCTGCCGGCGTGAGCTGTGGCGGCTGACCGCGGAGGCCGGACAGCTGGCCGCCGCACTGGAGGTCCTGGACCCGGGCACACCGCCCTGGCCGGCGGTGGCGGGGCGGACCGGCACCCCGGACCCCGGCGAGCCCCCGGAGCGGCCGGGCGCGCCCTGGTTCGCCACGGCCCACCGCGCCCGGCTCCTGCTGCGCGGCCGGCTCCTGCTCGACCAGCGGCACCCGGGCGCCGCCGTACCCGAACTGCGGGAGGCCTGCGCGCTGCTGGAGGCCGAGGGTGCCGCCGACGCCGTACGCGGACCCGCGCTGCTCGATCTGGCCCGGGCCCTGCGCGGGGCCGGCGCCGAGGACGCCGAGACACGGGAGGCGCTGGTGAGGGCCGAACGGGCGGCCGGTGACGATCCCGGGCTGCTGCTGCCCACCCTGGCCGCGCTGGCCGCCTTCCACGACGCGGCGGGGGAGGCGCGGGAGGCCGACGCGGCCTACGAGCGCGCCGTGCCGCTGGCCCCCGCCGACAGCGCCCGGCGCTGCGAACTGCTCACCGCCTGGGGCGAGTCGCTGCTGCGGCGGGCCTCGACGCGGGACGGCGCCCAGGCCGTGGACCACGCCGAGAACGTCCTGCGCGAGGCGCTGAAGTCGCTGCCCGCCCGGTCCGCCCAGCGGGGAAGACTCCAGGCCCTGGTGGGCAGCGCCCTGGCCCAGCGCTTCCGGCACCTCGGCTTCCTGCCCGATCTGTTCGAGAGCCGGCACCTGCTCGGCCAGGCCGTCCGCGCGGCGGCCGACGCGGCCGTACGGGCGGAGACGTGGCTGCAGTTGGGGCGGGTACGGCTGGAGGGCTGGCACCACGCCGGGTCGCCGGTGCTCACGGACGCCCTGCAGGCGTACGAGAACGCCGAGCGCGAGGCCCGTGCGGCCCACGGCGGCGAACCCGGCTCGGCGACGGCGGCCCGCGCCCGGCACGGCAGCGCGGCGGTGCTCGCGCTGATGGGCCGCCCCGGAGCGGCCCGCGTGGCGTACCAGGCGGCCCAGGAGCAGTGGCAGCGGCTGGTCGGCTCGCTGCGGGAGGTCGACTGGGCGGACGTGGAGCTGACCCGGCTGAGGGCCCGGGACCTGGCCGAGGGCCGACCCCCGCGGCCGCCCGGGGCCGAGTGGGACGAGGTCGCCCCACCGTGGTGGGCCTGGTCCCAGGCCTTGGGCAACTGGGGTGAGCTTGACCGGAGTTGATCCGGGCAGTGTTTCTGCCTCCGGTCTGTCGGGAAGAACTGGGCAGCCGTTGCGGCTGTGCGGGGCGGGCGCGGGCAGGGAGGAGCCGACGGTGACGGAGCGTACGGGGAGGATGTTCGGCCCGGGTGACGACCCCGGGCGGACCGTGCTCCCGCCCGACCTCAGTGACGTCGACCTGCGGACCTTGCGTGCCCTGCGCCATCCAGAGCTGGACGCGGCGGTCGCCCGGCTGCTGGGCGGCTCACCCGGCCTGGAGGACACCTGGTACTCCAACAGCGACGACCCCGTCTGGGACGAGCCGGCCCCCGGTGAGCGCCTGTTTCCGGTCGGATCCGGTACGGCCGCCCGGGGCCGGGAGGGGCGGGGGTGACCTTGCCGGTCACCCCCGAGGTCCTCGCGGAACTCGCCGGTACCCGGCCGTCACCGGCCGGCACCGCGACCCTGCGTGCCGCGCTCCACGCGCGTCGACTCCTGCTCCTCAAGTCCCTCCTCGTCCGCGTCGAACAGCACTCCGCGGCCCTGCCGGCCACGGCCCGCGAGCGCTTCGAGCACCACTGGTCCCTGCTGGAACAGGCGGAACGCGCCGACCCCGCGGCGGTCCGGGAGGTGCTCGACTACCCGACGACCGGAGCCTGGCTGGCCGAGGCGATCGGCGCCCCCGACGGCCCGGCGTTCGAACACCGGCTGGCGCACACGGGAGCCGTCGCCGTGGCCGCGGCCGTGCGCGCGGGCTGCCGGTTCGAGGCCGCGCTCGCCCTGCCCTCGGGGGTTCTGGCCCTGCCCGGCCTCGGCACCCTGCGCTGCCCCTCGGGCCGGGTCCGGCTGAGCGGCCGGGCAGGTCTGGTCCGGATGGCGGAGCGCCCCGGCGGCCCCGGCGTCGTCCTGCTGCGGGCCCGCGGCCCGGCGGCGCGCACCGTGGGCGGCGGGCCGGGCTGGTCCGCCGTACGGCCGCTGCCCGGCGGCCGGGCCGTCCTGGACGATCTCGACCCCTACCGCGTGCCCGGGCGGGGGATAGGCCCGGACGCCCTCGCGCCGGCCGGCCGCCAGGAGGTCTCCCACCGGCTGTGGGCCCAGCGCTGGCGGGAGGCGCGGGCGCTACTCCGGACGACCGACCCGGACCGGGCGACGGAGGTCACCGCACTGCTGTTCGCCCTGGTGCCGCTCGCCTCACCCGGCCCGGCGGGCGGCACCACCGTGAGCGCCACCCTGCGCTCGGCGCCGGGCGCGGTGCTGACCCAGTTCCCCTCCGACGCCGGCGATCTGGCGGAGTCCCTGGTGCACGAGACGCACCACACCAAGCTGACCGTCCTCAACGACCTGCTGCCGCTGTGCCGCCAGAACGGCGGCACCCGGCACCGGGTGGGATGGCGGCCCGATCCGAGGCCGGTGCTGGGGGTGCTCCAGGGGGCGTACGCCCATCTTGCCCTCACCGACCTGTGGCGGCGGGCCCGCAACGAGCCCGCCGCGCCGGCGGTCTGGCGCCACCGGGCCGGGGGGCGTTTCGAGAAGTACCGGGAACAGGTGGGCGAGGCCTTGTCGGCCCTGCTTGGATCAGATGAACTGACCCATGCGGGAAGGGAGTTCGTCCGCGAGATGGGGCGGCGGCACGAAAGTCTCGGCACACCGGCCGGAAACTTGTCGTGACCCTTCGTCAAGGGGTGACTGCGTTGCGTTAGCGTGTGCTGCGACACTGCGGCAGACGCGGGAACAGGGAGCGTGCGATGGCGGAACAGCGGCGGTCGGACGGCGAGGGTGGATCGGCACCCGAGCGCGTCCTGGTGGTCTTTCCCGGCTACCACCGCTCGTGGGCGGCGTGGATCGCCCAGTGCCTGGAGAGTCACGGACACCGGGCCACTCTGCAGCGCTGGGACCCGCCGCGCGAGGTCCCGCTGGAGGACTCCCTCGGTGACCTGCTGCTCTCCTCGGGGCCGGTCCTGCTCGTCCTGGACGACTGGTTCTTCGAACTGGGACCGCGCCCGGCGTCCGAGTGGAACGACGTCCTGCGCGGGTTCGTCGCCGCGCACACCGAGCGCTTCGCCGCCGTCAACCTCACCAACCGGCCGTTGCTGCCCGCCACCGCCGTACTCGAACCGGCCAGCCTGTGGGGGCTGAACGAGGAGGCCGCCGAGGACCGACTGCTCGGCCGGCTGGGCCTGGAGCGCCGCCGAGTGCCCAGAGCGACGCGCACCCGCGCCCGCTACCCCGAGTCGCGCTGCGAGATCTGGGGCGAGGTCCCGCGCCGCAACCCGCGCTTCACCGGCCGCGACGACCTGCTCACCGCCCTGCACCAGCGCCTCGCCGACGCCGAGCGCGGGGCCGCCGTATGCACCCTGCTCGGCATGTCCGGCATCGGCAAGACACAGCTCGCCGCCGAGTACGCGCACCGGTTCAGCACCGACTACGACGTGGTCTGGTGGGTCAACTCCGACGACCGCAACATCCAGCGCGACCGTCTGGGAGAGCTGGCCGTGGAACTCGGCCTGCGCATCGGCAGCGAGCCGGGCGAGCGCATCCGGGCCGTCCGGGAGGCCCTGCGGCGCGGTGAACCGCAGGGCAACTGGCTGGTCATCTTCGACGGCTGGGACGACACCGACGGCGTCAACGCGCTGCTCCCGCAGGGCACCGGACACGTCCTCGTCACCTCCCGCAACCGCGGCTGGAGCGAGCACTCCGACGTCCTGGAAGTCCCCGCCTTCCTGCGCGCGGAATCCACCGCCTATCTGCTGCGCCGGGCCCCGCACATCACGGGCGCGGAGGCCGACGAGGTCGCCGCCGAGTTCGGCGACGTACCGCTGCCCCTGGTGCAGGCGGCCTCCTGGCTCGGCGAGTCGCGCATGGAGGTGCCCGAGTACCTGCGGATGGTGCGCGAACGCCGGCTGTCCACCGTCGACGAGCCGGCCACCGGCGACGGCTTCCCGCAGTCGTCGATGACCTCCTGGTCGATACTCCTGAACCGGCTGCGCCGCTCCGAGCCGCAGGCCATCGACATCCTGGGCCTGTGCACCTCGTTCGCCCCCGGACGCATCCCGCTCGGCTTCATCCGCGCCTACCCGCAGGCCGACCTGCCCGAGGAACTGCGCTGGATGGCCACCGACCTGCCGGCCTGGACCCGGGCCCTGGACACCCTGGTCAACTACTCCGTGCTCACCCGCGAGACCCGCGGGCCCGTCGTCGCCGAGATGGGTCCGCACCAGGAGTCCGTCCACATGCACCGCCTCGTGCACGACATCGTCTCCAAGCTCTCCAGCGAGGAGAGCCGCACCACCCACCGCCGGGCGGTGCGCACCCTGCTCGCCGAGGCCGACCCCGGCAACCCGCTGGACAGCAGGAACTGGCCCCGGTACGCCGAACTGCTGCCCCACCTGGAGCCCTCCGGTGCGCTGAGCAGCCGCCGGCCCAGGGTTCAGGCGACTGTGCTCAACTGCCTGCGGTACTGCTCGCGCAGCGGTGAGTACAACGCCGGAATGGACCTCGCGCACCGGATCCGGGAGAACTGGTCGAGGATCATGGACCCGCTGGCGCAGCCCATGCTCGACCTGACCACCCAGGAGAGCAACATCCTGCGGGCCGGCGGCAGGTTCCGCGAGGCGCACGACCTCGACCGGGGCGTCCTGGAACGGCTCCAGCAGGCACCGGAGAGCAAGCCGCTCGCCGAACTGACCATCAAGGGCACGCTGGCCATCAGCCTCAGACAGCTCGGCCGCTACGAGGAGGCGCTCGCGCTCCAGCAGGAGGTCCTGGAGGGCAACGCGGCACTGCTCGGACCGGACGAGATCCTCACCCTGATCGCCCGGCACAACCTCGGCGTGGGACTCAGGCTCCTCGGCCGCTACGCGGAGGCCTACGAACTCGACCTGGAGACCCTCGCCCGGCGCGAGAGCGTCCTGCGCGCCCGGCACATCAACACGCTCAGCTCGGGCAACGCGGTCACCCACAGCCTGCGCCTGCTCGGCCGCTACCGGGAAGCCCTGGCCCGCCAGGAACCGGTGCTGCGGCTGCACGTCCAGGTCCTCGGCCCGCAGCATCCGCAGACCCTGGAGGCCCACTCCCAGCTGGTGATGTGTCGCCGCCGGGAGGGCGGCCGGACCCAGGACGTGGGCTCCGCGATGGCCAGCCTCCTGGAGCAGCTCCAGCAGGTGCACGGCCGCGAGCACTACCGCACCCTGTCCTTCGTCACCAACTACGGCAACTACCTGCGCGAACACGGCGACCTGGGACACGCCCGGGAACTCATCGACGAGGCCGAGGCGGGCTACCGCGCGCTCCTCGGCCCGGCCCACCCCGTCGCCACCGGCATGCTCTCCAACACCGGTCTGATCATGCAGGCGGCCGGTCAGCGCGCCGAGGCCCTGTCGATGTTCGAGTCCGCCCTGGCCGGCCTCACCGCCACCCTCACCGCGGACCACCCCTGGGTGCTGGGCTGCGCCCTGAACGCGGCCGGCGCCCGCAACATCAACGGCCGTGTCCCCGACGCCGTGGAGCTGAGCCGGGAGACCCTGCGCCGGGCCCGGCGCTCGCTGGGCGACGAGCATCCGCTCACCCTGTCCTGCCAGGTCGCCCTCGCCGCCGATCTGCGCGGCGCCCGCGAGCAGGAGGAGGCCGGGAAGCTGGAGGAGGACGGCCTGCTCGGGCTGACCCGCACCCTGGGCGCCCAGCACCCGCACACCATCTCCGCCCGCCAACGCAACCGGCCCTACTGGGACTTCGAGCCCTACCTCAGCTGAGCGACGGGACGCTGGCGGCGGCACACCGGAGAGAAGGGCCCGGCCCCGAGTCGTGAACTCGGGGCCGGGCCCTTCTGTCGTGCCGTGCGGTCCGTGCGGCCGGGGCCTACGCCTCGAACACCTCACGCACCAGCTGCTCCTGCTCGGCCTGGTGCCGCTTCGCGGAACCCACCGCCGGGGACGAGCTGTGCGGCCGCGAGATACGGCGCAGGCGCTCGCCGTGCGGGACGTCCGCGCCGACGGCCAGGTCGAGGTGGTCGATCAGGTTCAGGGCGATGAACGGCCAGGCACCCTGGTTGGCCGGCTCCTCCTGGACCCACAGGTACTTCTCGGCGTTGGGGTACTTGTTGACCTCCGCCTGCAGCTCGGCACCCGGCAGCGGGTAGAGCCGCTCCACGCGGATGATCGCCGTGTCCGTGACGCCGCGCTTCTGCCGCTCGCCCTCCAGGTCGTAGTAGACCTTGCCGGCGCAGAAGACGACCTTCCGGACCGCCGCCGGGTCCACCGACGCGTCGCCGATGACCGGACGGAACTGACCCGACGTGAACTCCTCCGTCTTCGACGCGGCGGCCTTCAGACGCAGCATCGACTTCGGGGTGAAGACGACCAGCGGCTTGTGGTGCGGGTTGTGCACCTGCCACCGCAGCAGGTGGAAGTAGTTCGACGGCAGCGTCGGCATGGCGACCGTCATGTTGTTCTGGGCGCACAGCTGCAGGAAGCGCTCGACCCGGGCCGAGGAGTGGTCCGGGCCCTGGCCCTCGTAGCCGTGCGGGAGCAGCAGGGTGACGCCGGACGTCTGGCCCCACTTCTGCTCCGCCGCCGAGATGTACTCGTCGACGACCGACTGCGCGCCGTTGACGAAGTCGCCGAACTGCGCCTCCCACATCACGAGCGCGTCGGGACGGGCCAGCGAGTAGCCGTACTCGAAGCCCATGACCGCGTACTCGGACAGCAGCGAGTTGTAGACGTTGTAGCGGGCCTGGTCCTCGGACAGGTAGAGCAGCGGGGTGTAGTCCGCACCCGTCTCGCGGTCGATCAGCACCGCGTGGCGCTGGCCGAAGGTGCCGCGCTGGGAGTCCTGGCCGGACAGCCGGACCGGCGTGCCCTCCAGGAGCAGCGAGCCGATCGCGAGGGTCTCGCCCATGCCCCAGTCGATCGTGCCGTCCTCGACCATCGTCGCCCGGCGCTGCAGCTGCGGCAGCAGACGCGGGTGGACGGTGAAGTGGTCGGGGATGTTGACCTGGGACTCGGCGATGCGCTTGACGACCTCGGCGGAGATCGCCGTGGGCACCGCGATCGGGAACCCGTCCTGCGGCTGCTGGGTGTCGGCGGCGGCCGGCTGCGAGGTGGCCTCGCGGACCTCCGTGAAGACCTTCTCCAGCTGGCCCTGGTAGTCCTGCAGGGCCTGCTCGGCCTCTTCCAGGGTGATGTCGCCGCGACCGATCAGGGACTCGGTGTAGAGCTTGCGCACCGAGCGCTTCTTGTCGATCAGGTCGTACATCAGCGGCTGGGTGAAGGCCGGGTTGTCGGACTCGTTGTGACCGCGGCGGCGGTAGCAGATGAGGTCGATCACCACGTCCTTGTTGAACGCCTGGCGGAACTCGAAGGCCAGCCGCGCGACCCGGACGACGGCCTCGGGGTCGTCGCCGTTCACGTGGAAGATCGGGGCCTCGATCATCCGCGCCACGTCCGTCGCGTACATCGACGAGCGGGACGACTCCGGGGCGGCGGTGAAGCCGACCTGGTTGTTGATGACGATGTGGACCGTGCCGCCGGTGCGGTAGCCGCGCAGCTGCGACATGTTCAGGGTCTCGGCCACCACGCCCTGGCCCGCGAAGGCCGCGTCACCGTGCAGGGCGACCGGCAGGACGGTGAAGTCCGTGCCGCCCTTGTTGATGATGTCCTGCTTGGCGCGGGCGATGCCCTCGATGACCGGGTCGACGGTCTCCAGGTGGGAGGGGTTCGCGGCCAGCGAGACGGTGATCTGCTCGCCGTCCAGGCCGGTGAAGGTGCCCTGGGCGCCCAGGTGGTACTTCACGTCGCCGGAGCCGTGCATCGACTTCGGGTCGAGGTTGCCCTCGAACTCGCGGAAGATCTGCGCGTACGACTTGCCGACGATGTTCGCGAGCACGTTCAGCCGGCCGCGGTGGGCCATGCCGATGACGACCTCGTCGAGACGGGACTCGGCCGCGCTGTCGAGGACCGCGTCCAGCAGCGGGATGACGGACTCGCCGCCCTCCAGGGAGAAGCGCTTCTGGCCGACGTACTTCGTCTGCAGGAAGGTCTCGAAGGCCTCCGCCGCGTTCAGCCGGCGCAGGATGCGCAGCTGCTCCTCGCGCTCCGGCTTGGTGTGCGGGCGCTCGATGCGGTCCTGGATCCACTTGCGCTGCTTGGGGTCCTGGATGTGCATGAACTCGATGCCGGTGGTGCGGCAGTACGAGTCGCGCAGCACGCCGAGGATGTCGCGCAGCTTCATCATCGACTTGCCGGCGAAGCCGCCGACGGCGAACTCGCGCTCCAGGTCCCACAGGGTGAGGCCGTGCTCGGTGATGTCCAGGTCGGGGTGCTTGCGCTGCTGGTACTCCAGCGGGTCGGTGTCGGCCATGACGTGGCCGCGGACCCGGTAGGAGTGGATCAGCTCGAAGACCCGGGCGGCCTTGGTGACGTCGTCGTCGTGCGAGGCGTCGATGTCCTTGAGCCAGCGGACCGGCTCGTAGGGGATGCGCAGGGCCTCGAAGATGGCGTCGTAGAAGCCGTTCTCGCCGAGCAGCAGGTTCGCGACCTGGCGCAGGAACTCGCCGGAGGCGGCGCCCTGGATGACCCGGTGGTCGTAGGTCGACGTGAGCGTCATGACCTTGGAGATGCCGAGCTTGTTCAGGGTGTCCTGGCTGGTGCCCTGGAACTCCGCCGGGTAGTCCATGGAGCCGACGCCCATGATCACCGACTGGCCGGGCATCAGGCGCGGCACGGAGTGGACGGTGCCGAGGCCGCCGGGGTTGGTCAGGGAGACCGTGACGCCGGTGAAGTCGTCCATCGTCAGCTTGCCGTCGCGGGCGCGGCGGACGATGTCCTCGTAGGCCTGCCAGAACTCGAAGAAGTTCAGCGTCTCGGCCTTCTTGATGGCCGCGACGACCAGCTGGCGGTCACCGTTGGGCTTGACCAGGTCGATGGCGAGGCCGAGGTTGACGTGCGGCGGCTTGACGAGGGTCGGCTTGCCGTCCTTCTCGCCGAACGACCAGTTCATCGACGGCATGGCCTTGATGGCCTGCACCATCGCGAAGCCGATCAGGTGCGTGAAGGAGATCTTCCCGCCCCGGGCGCGCTTGAGGTGGTTGTTGATGACGATGCGGTTGTCGAACAGCAGCTTCACCGGGACCGCGCGGACCGAGGTGGCGGTCGGCAGCTCCAGCGAGGCGTTCATGTTCTTCACCACGGCGGCGGCCGGGCCGCGCAGCGTGATCAGCTCAGGGCCCTCCTTCGCCTCGCCGGCGGGCTCGGGCTTGGCCGGGGCCTTCGGCTGGGCGGCGGCCGGCTGCGCGGGCCTGGCGGGCGCGGCCTTCGCGGGCGCGGGAGCCGCGGGGGCGGCCGGAGCGGGCGCCGGGGCGGCGGCCTGGGGCGCCGCGGGGGCGGCCGGAGCCGCCGGGGCCGCGGGCGCGGCCGGCTGGGCCTGGGCGGCCGGGGTGGTGGTCCCTGCGGCCCCCGCGGCCGCAGTACCCGCCGGAGCCGACGGGGCGGCGGGCGCCCCGGGCTTGTAGTCGGCGAAGAAGTCCCACCAGGCTCGGTCTACCGAATTCGGGTCCTGGAGGTACTGCTGATAGATCTCGTCGACGAGCCACTCGTTGGGACCGAACGCGGCAGCGGGGTTCTTCCCGGCTTGGTCATCGGTCGAGATGCTCGAGTTACTGGGGGACTGTGGCGACACGGCGGCAACCGCCCTCTTCCGCTTCACAAGGTGATGGACAGCGGGAATAAAGGCTACGCCTCCAAGACCGCGAAGGTCAGGTCGGGCCCGTTCATCGTCGCGTAAGTCACATCGGAAAGTGTGTTTCGGGGCTTGATATGGCGGGAAACAAGCGTGGTTCCGCACATGAAGGCGAGTGAGAGGGTGCGCCGACCGGGGCCCGGCGCGACGGCGTCCCGGGCCTGTCCCTGATCACACGTGCCCGCCTGCGCGGACGGCCGTGGATCTTGTGGCTCCGGTTCGAACTTTACGTCAATTTGGCACGGAAGACAGTCCCGGGAGGGTGACGATGATCCTGCAACCCCGGTCGGATTCGGCCACACCGATCCGGCCGCCGTGCAGATCCACCGCCCACCGGGCGATCGCCAGACCCAGCCCCGTGCCGCCGTCGCTGCCGGGCCCGTGCGGCCGGCTGACCGCCCCCCGGTTGAAGCGCTCGAACACCCGGCGCCACTCCGACCTGGGAATACCGGGGCCCTCGTCCAGGACCTCCAGCTCCAGCGACTGAGGCAGCGGCCCGCGCCGCGCCTTCACGGTGACCCGCCCGTGCGGCGGGCTGTGCTTGACCGCGTTGTCGATGAGGTTCGCCATGACCTGGTGGATGCGCTCGGGGTCCGCGTGTGCGGTCAGCTCGGGCGGCGAGACGTCCAGGTGCAGATGGACGTCCGTACGGGTGTGGCTGCCGGAGCCCGAGGCGAGGCCCGCGCGCGCGGAGGACACCATCTGGGCCTCCTTGAGGACGCCCGAGAGGTACGGCCACACCTCGAAGCGACGCTGGCGCAGCGGTACGACGCCGTTGTCCAGGCGGGACAGGTCCAGCAGGGTCTCCACCAGCCGGCCGAGCCGCTCGGTCTGCTTCAGCGCCGTGCGCATGGTCTCGGTGTCCGGCTCGGCGATGCCGTCCACGACGTTCTCCAGCACCGCGCGCAGACCCGCGATGGGGGTGCGCAGCTCGTGCGAGACGTTCGCCACCAACTCCTTGCGCTGGCGGTCCTGGGCCTCCAGCTCGTCGGCCATGACATTGATCGTCTGGGCCAGGTTGCCCAGCTCGTCCCGGCGGTTCTCGTGCACCCGGCGGGTGTAGTCGCCGTGCGAGATGGACCGGGCCACCGTGTTCATCTCGTCGAGCGGCGCGGTGAGCGAATGGGCCACGAACTGCGTTATCAGCAGTGTGGCGATCATCGAGAAGACCGTGATGAAGCGCAGCTCCGTCTTGGTGTGCACCGCGATCATCGACAGACCGGTGGTGATCAGCACCGAGATGACGACCAGCGCACCCAGTTTGGTCTTGATCGAGAACGGGCGTACGCCACCCCAGGGCTCCTCCCCGGGGCTCCTCCGCGCGGCCGTCCGCCCCTCGCTCATGGCGTCGGTGTCTCCAGCGCGTAGCCCACACCGTGCACCGTGCGGATCCGCTCGGCGCCGATCTTCCGGCGCAGTGCCTTGATGTGGCTGTCGACGGTGCGGGTCCCGGAGGCGTCCGCCCAGTCCCACACCTCGGCCAGCAGCTGCTCCCGGGAGAGCACCGCGCGCGGGGTGTTCGCCAGGCAGACCAGCAGGTCGAACTCCGTCGGCGTCAGATGGACGTCCTCGGAGCGCACCCGCACCCGGCGCTGCGCGTGGTCGATCTCCAGCTCGCCCAGGCGCAGGATGCCCGAGCGCGGCGTGGACGCGGCGATCGCCGCCCGCTCCACGCGGCGCAGCAGCACATGCACCCGGGCCGCCAGCTCCCGCATGGAGAACGGCTTGGTCATGTAGTCGTCGGCGCCGACCCCGAGCCCGACCAGCATGTCGGTCTCGTCGTCCCGCGCCGTGAGCATCAGTACCGGCACCGGCCGCTGGGCCTGCACGCGACGGCAGACCTCCAGACCGTCGAAGCCCGGCAGCATGATGTCGAGGATCAGCAGGTCGGGCTGCCAGGCCTCGGCGGTGTCGACGGCGGCCGGGCCGTCGCCCGCGGTCTGCACGAGGAACCCTTCGGCGCGCAGCCGGGCCGCGATGGCGTCGACGATCGTCGGATCGTCCTCGACGACCAGGACCCGGCGCTGTGCGCCGGGCGTGGCCGTCGCCGCGCCGTTGTGGGAGGTGTGTGTCTGCTCCATCGCCCGCCCCTGAGTGTGCTTTCCGGAACCAGTGGGGTGGTTCCTCGGTCTGCGCATGGTTGCGATTGACGCTTGAATGATCTGCGTCAGGGAAGCACATTACGGGGAGGGGTGGCGCCCCCGCTATCCAGGTCGTACGGCGAGGTGCACGGCGTCCGGAACGCCCCGGGCAACGGGCACCTCTTCGGTACGCACCTGCCGGAACCCGGCATTCCGCAAGCTACCTTCAAATTCCGGAGAGGGCTCGGCGGACCACACGGCCAGTACACCTCCCGGTCTCAACACCCTTGCGCAGGCCGCCAGTCCGGCCGGCGAGTAGAGCCCGTCGTTGTCCTCGGTCACGGTCCAGCCCGGCCCGTTGTCGATGTCCAGGCACAGGGCGTCGTACGTGTCGGATGTCTCATGGACGTAGGCCACGAGGTCCGCTTCGACGATCCTCGTGCGCGGGTCGGCGAGGGCGCCGGCCGTCAGAGCCGCCAGCGGGCCGCCGCGGTGCCAGTCGACGACCGCCGGCTCCCGCTCGACCACCACGATCCGTCCCCAGCGGCCGTCCGCCGCCGCGTGCGCCAGCGAGAAGCCCACGCCCAGCCCGCCGATCAGCACCTCCGGCTCCGGCCGCCCGTCCAGCGCCGCCCGGGCCGCGTCCACCAGCAGCCGCTCCGAGCGTCCGTCGGAGGTGTCCATCAGGAAACAGCCGTTCGCGATGATCTGCAGCAGCTCGCCGTGCCTGCGCAGCACCACTTCACCGTACGGACCCTCGCGACGGTCCAGGACCTCAGGAATGTCGTACCCGGCAGTCATGGGGGTCATCCTGCTCGAACCGGGCAGCGCGGGCACGGGAATTACCGTCGTGGGGCGCATAGTTGGTCTCGACGGACCCGAGCGGGACGCAAGAGCCGTATGAGAGGTTGCTGTGAATCCGCTCTCGGGTGGCGTCGGTCATAGACAGCGGCGCCCGCGACCCGAAAGGTGGGGCCGAACGGAAGGAGCGCCTCACCGTGGAACGGACCGTGACGGGCCCCGCGACGGCCACGTCCCCGCCCCCGGGCGTCCCCCTGGAGCCGGCCCGCCTGCTGGACGGCATGCCGCGCCAGCGCGAGGCCACGGCACCGGCTCCGGCACCGGGCTGCCCGGCGGCGAGCGAGACGGCCGGACCCCGGCGCTCCTCCGTCCGGCCGCGGCCCTGGCGGCTGCTGCCCAGCCCCACCGGTACCCCGTTCACCTTCGCCTACGCGGCCCTCCTCGCCGTCACCTCGCTGTTCTCCAGCTACGCCGACCCGGCCCTGGTGAACGCCCTGTACCAGGACTCCAGCACCGATGTCGCCCATCTGCTGCGCACACCGGTCCTGGTGCTGCTGGCGAGCGCGCTGTGGATCGCGGGCGGAATCCTTTCGCCTTACGCCATCGGGTTCGTGCTCGTCCTGACCGCCCTGGAGCGGCGGATAGGCGGGGCCCGCGCGGCCTGCGTCTTCCTCTCCGGGCACGTCGTGGCCACCCTCGCGACCGAGGGGCCGGTCGGTCTCGCGGTGCTCGTCGGCGGCCTTCCCGAAACCTCCCTGCACCGCCTCGACTACGGCATCAGCTTCGGCGTGGCCGCCAGTACCGGGGCGCTGGCCGGACTGCTCACCCCGTGGCTGCGCTGGCCCCTGCTCGCCCTGGTCGCCGGCACCCTCGTCGAGGACCTGGTCACGCTCGAGGACCCGCTGACCAACTGGGGACACGTGATCTCCCTGACGATCGGCATCGCCGCCTGGCCGGTGATCCGCCGCTGGCACCGCACCATGAATCCGACGCCGGCGTAGTCCCGCTCAGCCATTCCCCCGCCGGTCTTCCTTCCGGTCTCCCTCCCGGCCGCCCTCGCCCGGGGGTGACCACACGTACGGCGTGGTCGTGGTGATCGCGCGAAAGCCCATCCGGCGCAGGATCGGCGCGCTGTCCGCCGAGGCGTCGACGTGCAGGTACCGGACACCCCGGGCGGCGGCCAGGGCGGCGCGGGTGGCGACCAGGGCGCGGTAGAGGCCCTTGCCGCGCCATGCGGGCAGCGTCGAGCCGCCCAGCAGACCGGCGAACTCGGTGGTCGGCCGGAAGGACAGCCAGGCCGCGCAGACGACCTCGCCGTCTGCCTCGGCGACATGCACGGAGAGGTCGTCCGGGGCCGCCGTCCGGCGCCCGACGAGATGCTCGCCGATCCAGCTCATGTCCTCGCCCCAGACGGCCGTCTCCAGGGCGGCGATCCGGTGCATGTCCGCGTCGGCGGTGACCCGGCGCAGCGTGACCCCGCCGGGCAGTTCGGGCTGCCGTACGGCCAGTTCCGCGACGGGAGCGACCAGTACCGTCTCCTGCGGTTCGGGTACGAAGCCCGCCGCGCGCAGCCGGTCGGTGAGGTCGCCCGGTAGGTCGTGGCCGCGCGTCTTCCACTCCACCGCCTCCCCGCGCGCCGCGAAGTAGTCGCGCTGACGGGCGATCAGCGCGTCCAACTCGGCCCCGCGCAGCCCCGTGTCGCGGGGCGTCGTCACCAGCCCGCGGAACTCCCCGACGATCCGGCGCAGCGAGCCGTCGTGTTCGAGCCTGACCCCGGCCGCCAGGGACGGCGCCACACCGCGCATCTGGCGGTCGTAGGCGGCGAGCAGCGCGGCGGTGTCGGTGTCGGTGCCTGTGTCTGTCACGCGCGAAGGCTTCCGGAATGCATCCGTGCCGCTCAACTGTTTTTCCGGCCGGGTGACGGCATCGGGCCGCCGCCCACCCACTGATCGCTCACAGCGAACACCCCTTGGGGAACAATCAATGGCTCATCAGCATTGAGTCGGCATAGCTCAAGTTGACTGCCTAAGGGGAGATCATGGCTGCTGAGTCCACGGCGTTCACGCTCGTACTGCCCGTGCTGCCGCTCGACGACGAGGTCGTGCTGCCCGGCATGGTGGTTCCGCTGGACCTGAACGATGCCGAGGTACGGGCCGCGGTGGAGGCCGCGCAGGCCGCCGCCCGCTCGGAACCCGGCAAGCCCAAGGTGCTGCTGGTGCCACGCGTCGACGGCACGTACGCCAAGACCGGTGTGCTGGGCACGGTCGAGCAGGTCGGCCGTCTGGCCGACGGCGACCCGGGTGCCCTGATCCGCGGCCGGAGCCGGGTGCGGATCGGCGCCGGCACCACCGGCCCGGGCGCCGCGCTGTGGGTCGAGGGCACGCGGATCGACGAGAGCGTGCCCGAGCCGCTGCCCGGTCACGTCACCGAACTGGTCAAGGAGTACAAGGCCCTCGCCACCGCCTGGCTGCGCAAGCGCGGAGCCTGGCAGGTCGTCGACCGGGTGCAGGCCATCGACGAGGTGTCCGCCCTGGCCGACAACTCCGGTTACTCGCCGTTCCTGACCACCGACCAGAAGGTCGAACTGCTGGAGACCGCCGACCCGGTCGCGCGCCTCAAGACGGCCACCCAGCACCTGCGCGACCACCTCGCCGAGCAGGACGTCGCCGAGACCATCGCCAAGGACGTCCAGGAGGGCGTCGACAAGCAGCAGCGCGAGTTCCTGCTGCGCCGTCAGCTGGAGGCCGTCCGCAAGGAGCTGCGCGAGCTGAACGGCGACTCCAAGGACTCGGCCGAGGAGTCCGACGACTACCGCGCCCGCGTCGAGGCCGCCGACCTGCCGGAGCACGTGCGGGAGGCGGCGCTCAAGGAGGTCGACAAGCTCGAACGCTCCAGCGACCAGTCGCCCGAGGGTTCCTGGATCCGCACCTGGCTGGACACGGTGCTCGAACTCCCGTGGAACACCCGCACCGAGGACGCCTACGACATCCAGGGCGCCAAGTCGGTCCTCGACGCGGAGCACGCCGGGCTGGAGGACGTGAAGGAGCGGATCACCGAGTACCTGGCGGTGCGCAAGCGCCGCAGCGACCGCGGCCTCGGTGTCGTGGGCGGCCGTCGCGGCGGTGCCGTCCTGGCCCTCGTCGGCCCGCCCGGCGTCGGCAAGACCTCGCTCGGCGAGTCCGTCGCCCACGCCATGGGCCGCAAGTTCGTCCGCGTCGCCCTCGGCGGCGTACGGGACGAGGCCGAGATCCGCGGCCACCGGCGCACCTACGTCGGCGCGCTGCCCGGCCGTATCGTGCGCGCCGTCAAGGAAGCCGGGTCGATGAACCCGGTGGTCCTGCTCGACGAGATCGACAAGGTGGGCTCCGACTTCCGCGGCGACCCGGCCGCCGCCCTGCTGGAGGTCCTGGACCCGGCCCAGAACCACACCTTCCGGGACCACTACCTGGAGGTGGAGCTGGACCTGTCGGACGTCGTCTTCCTGGCGACCGCCAACGTCCTGGAGGCCATCCCGGAGGCCCTGCTCGACCGCATGGAACTGGTCCGCCTGGACGGCTACACCGAGGACGAGAAGATCGTCATCGCCCGCGACCACCTGCTGCCGCGCCAGCTGGAGCGCGCGGGACTGCGGGCGGACGAGGTCGCGATCGACGAGGGCGCGCTGCGCAAGCTCGCCGGCGAGTACACGCGCGAGGCCGGCGTCCGCAACCTGGAGCGGTCCGTCGCCCGGCTGCTGCGCAAGGTCGCGGCCGAGCACGAACTGGGCGAGCGGGAGCTGCCGTTCACGGTCACGGACGGCGATCTGCGCGATCTGATCGGACGGCCGCACCACGTGCCCGAGTCCGCGCAGGACCCGGCGGAGCGCCGCACCGCCGTCCCCGGCGTGGCGACGGGCCTCGCGGTGACGGGCGCCGGCGGGGACGTCCTGTTCGTCGAGGCGTCCCTGGCCGACCCGGAGACGGGCGCCGCGGGCCTGACCCTCACCGGCCAGCTCGGCGACGTGATGAAGGAGTCCGCGCAGATCGCCCTGAGCTTCCTGCGCAGCCACGGCGCCGAACTCGAACTCCCGGTGGCCGACCTGAAGGACCGGGGCGTGCACATCCACTTCCCGGCGGGCGCGGTCCCCAAGGACGGCCCGAGCGCGGGCATCACGATGACCACCGCCCTGGCGTCGCTGCTCAGCGGCCGTCTGGTGCGCACGGACGTCGCGATGACCGGCGAGGTGTCGCTGACCGGCCGGGTCCTGCCCATCGGCGGCGTCAAGCAGAAGCTCCTGGCCGCGCACCGGGCCGGGGTGAAGACCGTCATCATCCCCAAGCGCAACGAGCCCGACCTGGACGACGTCCCCGCCGAGGTGCTGGACAAGCTCGACGTCCACGCCGTCACGGACGTCCGCCAGGTGCTGGAACTGGCCCTCGCGCCCGCCACGAACGGCGCGCGGCCCGAGGTTCCGGCGGCGGCGTGACGGACGCCGCCGGATGAGGGAGGACCCGGGTCCCACGAGGGGCCCGGGTCCTCTTCGCCTGCCGCGGTGCGACCGGTTCACCTGCCGCGGTGCGACCGGCCGGGGGACCGGAGGCCGCAGGTGGTCCACGCCTGCGAAATACTTACGGGGCTGCCGCTGTCGCGGCGTTTGGCAGAGATTTTCCGGACCGCGAAACCGATCAGGGGTGCTGACGTGCACGAGGACGCGAACGGCGACGGACAGGGTGTCGCCGCCGAGGTGACGCCCAGTGGCGCGGACCGGGAATTCCTGGCCCTGGAGCGGGAGCTGACCGTGCTGCTGCGGCGTGCCCGGGCCAGCCAGGGGGAGATGGCCCGCGAGGTCCACCCCGACCTGGAGTCCGCCGCGTACGGCCTGCTCGTCCGCCTCGACGAGTGCGGCCGCCAGCGTGCCACCGCGCTCGCCGCCTACATCGGCGTCGGCAAGGCCACCATGTCCCGCCAGCTGCGTGCCCTGGAGGAGCTGGGGCTGGTCGCCCGGGAGCCGGACCCGGCCGACGGACGGGCCTGGCTGGTGGCCCTGACCGAGGAGGGCCACACCCGGGTGGGCCGGGTCCGCGAGGCCCGTCGGGCCCGGTACGTCAGCCAGCTCGCGCACTGGGACCGGCGCGAGGTCTCGGAACTGGCCCGGCTGCTGCACGAGCTGAACGGCGTCATGGAGAAGTAGGGAAGGGGCCCGCCTCGGCCTGGACCCGCCCGGCCGGCGGACGCCAGGGCGAAGCGGCTCGGGCCGGGCGAGCCTCACAGCTCCACGTGCACCGCCGTCGCGTCGTCGTGCGTCTTGCTCCGCCGCAGGAACGTCCGCTCCTGCCGGTCCGCCTCCTCCAGCTCCCGCACCCGGTCGACCAGCGCCTGCGCGCCCTCCTTGCGCAGCACGTCGAACAGGGCCGTCCAGTCGCCCTCGTGGAACTTCTCCTTCCACCGGGTCGCGCCGTCCGTGAGCGCGGCCAGGGCGCGGACCCGGTGGCGGGGGAGGACGCCGGTGACGGCGCGGGCGGCCACGGCGGGGTCGGCGGCGGCCGTGAAGAAGCCGCCCTCCTTGTTGCGGGCCCTGGCGTCGGCGATCGCGTCACTGGCCAGCCAGGCGCGCGGGATCCGGTCGAGACGGTCGTCCAGCACCGGGGTGACCGTGCCCTCGGGGGACCGCACGAGGAGCGCGGAGTCGGACAGGACCAGGTACTCGACGGTGTCCGCGGACCAGCGGGCCAGGGCGACCGTGGCCTGGGGCGTACGCGGGTGAGAAAGCTCACAGGTGTCCGCGTGGGCCTCGGCGGTGCGCGCGATCGCCCGGGAGAGGACGTCCGCGAGCGTCAGATCTCCGCCGGAAACGCTCAGTTCGGTCAACGCGCCGCCGAGCCGGGCCGTGAACCAGGGGACGGAATGCAGACAGCCCGTGTCGCCGCTCGGCGGGGTCACCCCGTCCAGGACGACCACACACCCTCCCTGCCCGGAGGCGGGCAGCGCGACAGCGGCGAAGTCCTCGTTGGGGCGGGTGGCGTCACCGGGTTCCGAAACGAGTTCCGTATGCATTCGGCCAGTCTGCACGACCCCTCCACAAGCTTCGCCAAAGCCTGGCATGCGTCGCGGAATTGACGCGGCAGCCCAGGTCAGGCGCCTGTTTTGGGGTGGAATGGAGCACTCCGGGAATGCGTGGTGGCGAATCCTGCCAAAGCCTGCCGCGCGCGTCCAACCGGCCCACCGGTCAAGGGTGTCGCAAGCGCCACAGGAACTTGCCCGCCAACTCCCCTCCGATGTTCACTCCTTCGGGTGGCGGGTCAGGTGATGCGCGACCGCCGCTCACCGGCGCTGGGAGGGTCGGGAACCGTACGAACCGGGTGTACGCACCACTTGGCGCGACAGGACGGGGCGCCACCCGGGCCCTTGGCTAGTCGAGTTCAGGAATGCGAGCACCGGTGCAGATGAAGCGGCCTCGGGGCACAGGCAGGCAGACGGCCGTCGCCAAGGACGCCGGGCGCACCCCGGTCGGCACGGGCCGGCCCACCCATGTGCGCAACCGGCTGATCGTCGCCGTCGCCGTGGTGGCCGCCGCCGTGGCCGGGGCCGGAGCCCCGTCCGTGCTCTCCGCCTCCGCCGACCTGAGCGACTCCCAGGACCTGGTCACCCTGGCCGGACAGACCCAGGACGCCCTGGCCCTCGCCCACTCCCTGGCCGACGAGCGCGACGAGGTCACCTCCTACGTCGCGGCCGGCCGCCCCGAGAAGAAGGCGCCCTCCGAGCAGCGCAGCGCCCGCGTCGACCGGCAGGTCGAGGACCTGCGCGCCGAGACCGGCCTGCCCGGCGGCCTGCGCACCGACCTCGACGGCATCGCGGTCCTGCGACGCTCCGCGCTCACCGGCCAGAGCACCGCGCTCCAGGTCCACCAGGCCTACTCCGCCGCCATCACCGAACTGCACCGGCTCGCCCAGGACCTGGCCGAGCGGATGCCCCCACGGGCCGGTTCCGGCGCCTACGCGCTCGCCGAGCTGGACACGGCCGTCCAGCAGTCCGCCGCCGCCCGCGGCCTGCTGCTGGCCGCCCTGAACGTGCCCTCCAGCACCCGGACCGTGGTCAACCCGTTCACCGGCCTGTCCAGTACGACGACCACCACCTCGGCGGCCGACCGCAAGCAGCGCGACGCCCTCACCGCCGCCGCCCAGCAGGCCCGGCTGCGCGCCGACGCCGCCCTCGCCGGCTTCCACGACACCGCGCCGAAGACGGCCGTCGCCTCCTACGACTCCACGGTCACCGGCCCCGAGGTCAACTCCGCCGAGAAGTACCTGGCCTCCCTCACCGACCGGCCCACGCTGACCGACGGCGAACTGGCCACCAGCACCAAGAAGCTGGACGCGGCCCTGTCCGCCCGGGTCGACCTGATGCGGGGAGCGGAGTCCGCGCTCTACGACCACCGCACCAAGGACCTCGCCAAGCTGCGCGACGACGACGTCACCGCGCTGGAGATCCGGGTCGCCGTCCTCGGCGCCCTGATGCTCGTGGCCGTCGGCATCGCCACCGCCCTGGCCCGCAGCCTCACCCGACCGCTGTCCGTCCTGCGCCGGGGCTCGGCCCGCCTGGCCGAGGCCGAGGACCCGGCCACCCAGGAGCCGATCACCTTCACCGGCCGCAACGACGAGTTCGCCCAGGTCGTCCGCTCCGTCAACGCCCTGCACGCGCACGCCGTCGCCCTGCACGAGCGGGTCACCACCCTGGAGACCGACCGCAAGCACCTGGTCGGCCAGCGGCAGAAGATGGCCGACGCCCGCGAGGCGCTCCAGGCCGAGCTGGCCGGATCCGCCGCCCGGCTGGAGCGGCTGCGCACCAGCATCGGCGGCACCTTCGTCAACCTGGCGTTGCGCACCCTGGGCCTGGTCGAGCGGCAGCTGGCGGTCATCGAGGGCCTGGAGGAGCGCGAGCAGGACCCCGAGCGCCTCGCCACCCTCTTCAAGCTCGACCACTTCGCGACCGTCATGCGCCGCCACAGCGAGAACCTCCTGGTCCTCGCCGGCACCGAGCACGTCCAGCAGCACCACGGCCCGGTCCCGCTGGTCGACGTGGTCCGGGCGGCGGTCAGCGAGATCGAGCGCTACGAACGTGTCCGCATCGCGGCCCTGCCCCCGCACGCCCACCTGGCCGGTTTCGCCGCCGACGACCTCTCCCACCTGCTGGCCGAACTCATGGAGAACGCCTCCTCGTTCTCCCCGCCGGACCTGCCCGTCGAGGTCTCCGGCTGGCTGCTGGAGAGCGGCGAGGTCATGCTCTCCGTGCAGGACGAGGGCATCGGCCTGGCCGGCGAGCGCCTGGAGCGCCTCAACGCACGCCTCGCCGGGTTCGACCCCGAGTCCCCCTACGACCAGGAGGGCGAGGACGGCCTCGGCCTCGGCCTGTACGTCGTGGCCCGCCTCGCCCACCGGCACGGCGTCCGCGTCCAGCTCCGCGAGCACAAGCAGGGCGGGCTGGCGGCGGTCGTGGTGCTCCCCGCCTCCCTGCTCGCCGAGCCCCCGGCGGCGGCCGTCCCGGTGCCCGCGGTGCCGGGCGGCACCCAAGGCTTCTCCCTGCCGGGCGCCTACGCCGAGGCCAACTCGAACGTCCTGCCCGGCCGAGCCACGGACGGCGACCCCCTGGTCGCGCTCGCCGAGAAGGCGGTACAGGAGGCACCGGCCGCACCGGAGCCCGTACACGAGTCGCCCGAGCGGCCCGCCGAGATGACCATGGAGCTGCTGCTCCCGGACCTCGACCCCAAGGCCGCCGCCGACGGCGGGCCGGCTCCCCAGGCGCCACCCGCCCCCGCACCCGCGCACGACGAAGAACGCGCGCACGCACAGGACCACGAAGAGGAACACGCCCGCGCCGAGGAAGAGCCCGTCACCGCGAAGGGCCTCCCCAAGCGCACGCCGAACATCACCGCGCCCACGCGGGCCCCGCGTCCGCGGACCGGCACGGTGGACGCCGAGGCGCTCCGCCGCAGGCTCGGCGGCTTCCGCCAGGGTGCCCAGGCCGGCTACCGCGACGTAGAGGCAGAGATCACAGCACGTACCGATGAAGCCACGGGGGGCACAGTCGAGGAGGCAAGTAGTTGACCGCGCCCAGTACCTTCGGACTGAGCAGTGAAGCCCGCAACCTGCACTGGCTGCTGACCAACCTGGTCGAGGAGGTACCCGGCATCCAGTCGGTCGCCGTGGTCTCCTCCGACGGCCTCCTGCTCCTCTCCTCGGATCCCGCCCGGAACACCGAGTCCCGCGCGCCAGGACGCGTGAAGGGGCCGCGCGGATCCTCCGCCGACCTCGCCACCATCGTCTCCGGCATCGGCAGCCTCACCGTCGGCGCCGCCCGGCTGATGGAGTCCGGGCCGGTGAAGCACACCATGGTCGCGATGGACGAGGGCAGCCTCTTCGTGATGTCGATCAGCGACGGCTCCCTGCTCGGCGTGCACGGCTCGGCGGAGTGCGACATGAGCGTGGTGGCGTACCACATGGCGCTCTTCGTGGGCCGCGCCGGCCATGTCCTCACCCCCGAACTGCGCTCGGAGCTGAGGCAGTCACTTCAGGCCCAGTCCACCGGGAGCGCCCGATGAGCGGTACGTCGAAACTTCCCGTGCGCGGCGGCGACCGCAAGCCCGCCCGGGTCCGCCCCTACTCGCTCACGGGCGGCCGTACCCGCTTCGGCCACGTCCTGCTCGTGGAGACGTTCGTCGCGGCGCTGGAGGCCCCCGAGGAGCGCAGGGAACTGACGAACGGGTCGCTCGCCACCCAGGTCATGCCCGAGCTGCGGGCCATCGTCGAACTGTGCCGCCGGATGCGTACGGTGGCCGAGATCGCCGCGCTGCTGAAGATGCCGCTCGGCGTGGTCCGGGTCCTGCTGAGCGACCTCGCGGACCAGGGAAAGATCCGTGTGTACGGCACCGGAACGGGTCACGGCACCGGCCGCCCGGACCGCGCTCTGCTGGAAAGGGTGCTGAGTGGACTCCGTCGTCTTTGAGGACACCGACGAGGACCTGAAGTCCTGGCAGACCGACCGCACCCGGGCCCCCGTCGCCACCAAGATCGTGGTGGCGGGCGGTTTCGGCGTCGGCAAGACGACGCTGGTCACGGCCGTCTCGGAGATCACGCCCCTGCAGACGGAGGCGCTGATGACCGAGGCGAGCGAGGCCACCGACGACCTCAGTGCCACACCGGGCAAGCTGACCACCACCGTGGCCATGGACTTCGGCCGCATCACGCTCGACGACGACCTGGTGCTCTACCTGTTCGGCACGCCGGGCCAGCAGCGGTTCTGGTTCATGTGGGACGACCTGGTGCGCGGCGCGATCGGCGCCGTCGTCCTGGCCGACACCCGCCGGCTGAAGGACTGCTTCCCGGCGCTGGACTACTTCGAGAGCTGCGGACTGCCGTACCTCGTGGCGGTCAACCACTTCGACGGCAGCGAGCTGTTCGAGCCGCGGGACGTCCGCGAGGCCCTCACGGTTCCCGCGCACGTACCTGTCATGATCATGGATGCGCGGCGCCGGATCTCGGTGATCGAGACCCTTCTGGCCCTCGTCGGTCACGCGCTCGACGAAACACCCGAGTAGGAGAACCACCCGCATGCGGAAGATACTCGTCGTCGGAGCCGGCCAGTCCGGACTCCAGCTCGCCCTCGGCCTCCAGTCGCACGGCTACGAGGTCACCCTGATGTCGAACCGGACGGCGGACGAGATCCGTTCCGGCCGGGTCATGTCGACCCAGTGCATGTTCGACACGGCACTGCGGCACGAGCGCGATCTCCAGCTGAACTTCTGGGAGTCCCAGGCCCCGAAGATCGAAGGACTCGGCGTCTCGGTCGCGGCCCCCGGCTCGCACGACCCCGGTCCGACCCAGCGGGCGATCGACTGGGTGGGCCGGCTCGACGGGTACGCGCAGTCCGTCGACCAGCGGGTGAAGATGGCCGGCTGGATGGAGACCTTCGCCCAGCGCGGCGGCCAGCTGGTCATCCACGGCGCCGCGGTCTCCGACCTCGACTACTTCTCCCGTACGTACGACCTCGTCCTGGTCTCGGCCGGCAAGGGCGAACTCGTCCAGATGTTCGGCCGGGACGCCTCCCGCTCCCCGTACAGCGAGCCGCAGCGCGCGCTGGCGGTGGCGTACGTCCACGGCCTGGGCCCCCGCCCCGAGCACCCGGACCACCACGCCGTCCGCTGCAACCTGGTCCCGGGCGTCGGCGAGCTGTTCGTCATGCCGACGCTGACCACCTCCGGTCCCGCCGACATCCTGTTCTGGGAGGGCATACCCGGCGGCCCGCTCGACGTCTTCAAGGGCGTCAAGGACCCGGCGGAGCACCTCTCCCTGACCCTGGAACTCATGGAGAAGTTCACGCCGTGGGAGTACGCGCGGGCCACCAAGGCCGAACTGACCGACGCCGGCGGCACGCTGGCCGGCCGGTACGCGCCCACGGTCCGCAACCCGGTCGGCCGGCTTCCCGGCGGCGGGCTGGTGCTCGGTGTCGCGGACGTCGTGGTCGCCAACGACCCGATCACCGGGCAGGGATCCAACTCGGCGTCCAAGTGCGCGGCCTCCTACCTCGCCTCGATCCTGGAGCGCGGTGAGAAGGAGTTCGACGAGGACTGGATGCGGGGGACCTTCGAGCGGTACTGGGACACCGCCCGGCACGTGACGAAGTGGACCAACGCGATGCTCGCGCCGCCTCCGGAGCACATCCTGAACCTCATCGGGGCGGCCGGTCAGCTGCAGCCCGTGGCGGACCGTTTCGCCAACGGCTTCGACAATCCGGCGGACTTCGAGGACTTCTTCTACGAGCCCGAGAAGACGGGGGCCTACCTGGCCTCGGTGGCGGGCGCCTGACCGTTCGGGGCGGTCCCGTCGGGGCGGACCGCGCCGAGGACCGGGTAGGACGCGATCGGGGAGAACGTGACCTCGGCCCCGGGGCGGGGTGCCTGGATCACCTTGCCGTCGCCCACGTACATCGCCACGTGCGTCGCCTCGGGGAAGTAGACCACCAGGTCCCCGGGGCGCAGGTCGCGCAGGGGGATGTGGGGGAGCCGGGCCCACTGCTCCTGGCTGGTGCGCGGGATGGGGGCGCCGGCGTGGCCCCACGCCTGGGCGGTCAGTCCCGAGCAGTCGTACGCCTGCGGGCCCTCGGCCCCCCACGCGTACGGCTTGCCCAGCTGCCGTACCGCGTAGCGCACGGCCCGGTCGCCCTCGGCCGACGGCGGACGGTCGTCGCCGAGGGCACCGGACGTCACCAGCTTCCGCTGGGCGTCGGCGGTGTCGTTCCGCTCCCGCGCGGCGAGCGCGGTGACCTGTTCCGGGGTGAGGGACGCAAGCAGGCGTTCGACCTCGGCGAGCCGGGCGCGTACGTCGTCGCGCGCCTTCTTCTGCTGCGCGGCGAGGGTGAGCCGGGCATCGAGCGCCTTGCGCGCCGCCCGGGCCAGCGCGTCCTTCCTCCGCTCGCTCCCCGTCAGCCGCCCCACCGTCCCGGCCCGCTCGCGGGCCAGCTGCCCGATGAGATGGCCCTCGTCGAGCGCGTGCTGCGGATCCCGGGCCAGCAGCAGGCGTACGTAGGGGGAGAGGGCGGTGCTGTTCTGGTACTGCTCGCGGGCCAGCCGTCCGGCCGCCTGCCGGCCGCGGTCGAGGGAGAGGCGGGCGCGGGCCAGTTCGCCGTCCAGCCGGGCCACCTCGGCCTGCTGGGCCCGCAGTCTCTCGGCGGTGGCGTCGTAGGTCTCGGTGGCCTGTTCGGTCTGTCGGTACAGCCGCTGAAGGTCGGTCAGCAGCTGGGAGACCGGCCGCCGCGGATCGGGTTCGGCGGTCGCGGGGGCGGGTGCGAGGGCCGCCTGGGCCGCCACCGCGGCCGCACACGCCAGACGCAGAAGCCTTTTCGGCACGTCATCACCTCCGGTGCGGGCCGGGCGGGCCGTCCGCCTGCTTCCGCACCGTGATAATCAGACGTGTACGCACGGCGCGCGCATCATGCTTGCGCCGTCCGGCGCAACCGCGTCACCCGCCGGTGTCACCCGGCTTGCGGGACGGCGTGACGCCCGGCCGGGACCAGGGCCACCTGATCCGCCCGGCCGGACCGCGCCCCTTGTCCCCTTCGGTGTCGTACGCGTACTTCCAGCCCGTGACCACACCGAGTCGCTTGCTGTGCGCGCGGGGCTCCCTGCGGTAGACGAGGACCGTGGGCGGGCCGCCGGCCGGGTCCGGGACCGGGATGCGGTACGTCTTCGGGGGGTGGCCGGTCATACCCAGCAGCACGGGGAGCACGCGCCCGTCCATGGGGCCGCCCTCGAAGGGGGTGTCCTGACTCTTCACCCCACCAGTCTCAGCCATCCTCGGACAACGCGGTGACCAGCTCGGCCGTCTGCGGGTCCCGTCCGGCGGTCACCGTGAGGACCGCCACGAACTGCTCCACCAGCCAGTCGCGCAGTTCCCCGGCCGGCGGCTGCTTGTCCTCGTCGAGCCAGATGAGGGAGGCCGCCTCCACGGCCGTGATCCACACCCGGACGGTCATGCGCAGCCGGGGGCCGGGCCGGGTGACCCCGAGGTGGCCGAGGATGTGCTGGGCGGCGGCCCGCCGGACGCCGTCCACGATGGCGGTCGTCCGGGAGGTCTCCACCACGCTGCCGCCCTGGAGCAGGGCGCTGAAGCCGGCGTCGTGCTCGTCGACGAAGGCGAGATAGCGGTCCAGGGCGCGGCCCAGCCGGGCCGGGAGCGGGCCCTGGCGCGGCTCGTCGAAGCACTGCTGGAGCTCCTCGGCGGCCGACCTGAGCGCGGCCTCGTACAGCTGCTGCTTGCCGCCGGGGAAGTAGCGGTACACCAGGGGGCGGGAGACCCCGGCCGCCTCCGCCACGTCGTCCAGCGACACGTCCTCCGGGGCGCGGTGCGCGAAGAGGGTCAGCGCGGCGTCGAGCAGTTGGCTGCGCCGCTCCTCGACACTGAGCCGGCGGTAGGCGGGGGTGGGCGCGGAAGGGGCCATGACCGGCAGCGTAATCGCTCCGCCCGGCGGCCCCCCAGTGATGATCACGCCAGCAGTCCGGAAGACCTCCACAGCCGCCGCCCGACTCCCCGCAGCACCCCGATGTCGTCCAGGAAGTCGGTGAGCCGCCTGGCCCCCGTCTGCATGACCTCCCGGCGGTGTCCGCTCGCCTTCACCTGGGCCATCGCCTCGCGCTTGTCCAGGCCGACGTTGGTGTACACCTCGGGGTTGACGAAGGCCACCGAGAAGACACGGGCGAACTCGCCGGAGGTGA
The DNA here is from genome assembly GCF_042869815.1 of Streptomyces sp. NPDC006739. Lineage (NCBI taxonomy): Bacteria > Bacillati > Actinomycetota > Actinomycetes > Kitasatosporales > Streptomycetaceae > Streptomyces > Streptomyces sp. NPDC006739. The sequence continues at coordinate 45,450 of NZ_JBIAGM010000001.1, read as the reverse complement.
CGCGGGTGAACTCCTGCGACCACCTCGGCGCGGTCACCATCTGGCGGCGCAGCTCCTCGCGGGCGTAGCGGACGTGCCGTGCCTCCTCCACGACGTGAATGCGGGTGACGCCCCGGACCAGCGGCTGGACCCGCTCGTCCGGGAAGGTCAGCCGCTGCATCCAGTCCAGGACCTCCTCGCCGAGGAGGGTGGCGGTGAAGGAGCCGGGCGTGGTGGAGATCGTCTTGAAGACGCGGCCGAGGGTCTGGTGGGCGCGGGCGACCGGGTACCAGGGCGCGTCACCGCGGGAGATCAGCCGGGCGAACATCTTCGAGTGCCGGCACTCGTCCTCGATCTCGGTGAGCGCGTAGCGGACGTGTGCGCTGGTGGCCGCCTTGTCGTAGATGTGCCGGACGAGCAGCTGCATCAGGATGATCTCGAACCAGATGCCCAGCGAGGCCAGGGACGCCGCCTCGTGCTGGGAGAGCAGGATGCGCTGCTCCTCGCCCATCCGCTGCCACAGGGGCGTGCCGTACAGCGACACCAGCTCCGGCGGCCAGAACCACTTGCCCTCCTCGAAGGGCGCGTCCCAGTCCAGCTCCCGGTCCGGGTCGAAGGAGTGCCTGGCGGACGAGGCGAGCAGCCGCTCGGCCACCTGCTCGCGGTCCTTGAGCAGGCCGAGGGCGTCACGCAGTCCGTCGAGCGCGTCGGCTTCTGAAAGGGTCGTCATGAAGACTTATGAGACTGCTTGTCAGCAAGGTCGTCAATCCCCTGCGCGGCACTTGTTGACGTGGCGTCTACCTCACCGGCTGCCCGGCCCGGGCGAAAGTCCCCGGTGGGCGCGTGTCCGAGTGGAGTACATTCCTGACGTGTCCACGCCCCCAGCGCCGCCCGCGCTCCAGGTTCCACAGGTTCCCCCGCTCACGCCGCCGCCCGAGAAGAGCGGGATGGGCCTGCTGCTCGGCGTCATCGGCGGCCTGGTTGTCGTGTTCGTGGCCGGCACCGTGGGGCTCGGGGTGCTCTGGCGGGATGCCGAGAAACAGCTTCCCGAGGCCAGGACGAGGCTCACCCTCCCGCACGCCCTGGACGACGGCACGTACGTACTCGCCCAGGACCTCTCCGCCGTCGACGGGGAGAAGATCAAGGCAGCGGCGAACAACACCTGGTCCACCGAGGTCACCGAGGGCGTCGTCGGCCGGTACAGCCTGCGCGGCGACCGGACCAAGGGCGCCCTGGTGCTCGCGGGGATGTACGGCCGGTTCGTGAACCCGGGCGCGATACGGGACGGCGCGCTGCGCGGCGACGGCGAGGCGAGGGGCACCACGACGGTGGTCGGACCCCGGGACGTCACCCCGGCCGGATCACCCGTCCGGATCAGCTGCGAGGTGCTCCGCCGGGACGGAGCCCTGGTGTCGATCACCTACCCGGTCTGCGCCTGGGCCGACGCCAACACGTCCGCCGTCATGGCCGAGATGACCTTCGGTTCCGCCAACGCCGACCTGGACCTGAAGGCGGCCGCCAGGACGGCGCTCCGCATCCGCTCGGAGACGGTACGACCAATCCACTGACCAATCCACTGACCAATCCGTTGATGACCCCGTCCCGGCCCCGGCCCCGGCCTCGGGCCCCGGCTCAACAGCCCCTCGCTTCGGACCCCGGCTCACAGGCCCAGTACCGCCCGCATCACCGCCTTCGCGATCGGGGCCGCGTCGCCGCCGCCGCTGATGTCGCCCCGGTCGGCCGACGCGTCCTCCACCACCACCGCGACCGCCACCTTCGGTTCCAGGTCGTCGTCGGCCTGTGCCCAGGAGACGAACCAGGCGTACGGCACCCCCGCGTTGCCGACGCCGTGCTGGGCGGTGCCCGTCTTGCCGCCGACCGTGGCGCCGGGGATCGCCGCGTTGCCGCCGGTGCCCTCGCGGACCACGTCGGTCATCAGGTCCCGCAGGCGCGCCGCCGTCGCCGCGCTCATCACCTGCCGTTCCGGACGCGGGCCGTACGCCGTGATCGTCTCGCCGTCGCGCCGGGTGGTCCGTTCGACCAGGTGCGGGGGCCGCAGCCGGCCGCCGTCGGCCACCGCCGCCGCGACCATCGCCATCTGCAAGGGCGTGGCCCGCGTGTTGTACTGCCCGATCGACGACAGCGCCAGCTGCGCCCTGTCCACCCGGGTGTCGAAGGTGCTCGGCGCGACGGAGAAGGGGATGCGCAGCCCGGTGTCGTTGAAGCCGAAGGCCCGCGCCTCGGCCGTCATGTCCGCGACCCCCACGTCCACGCCCAGCTTGGCGAAGACCGTGTTGCAGGACCACTCGAAGGCCGCCCGCAGCGAGGCGTCCCGGCAGCCGTCGGACTCGTTGGCCAGCTTGGTGGTGGTGCCCGGGAGCCGGTAGGGGTCGGGGGAGTCGGTCCGCGCGTCCAGGTCCGTGATCACGCCGGCGTCCAGCGCGGCGGCCGCGGTGACCACCTTGAACGTCGACCCGGGCGGATACGTCTGCCGGATCGCCCGGTTGAGCATCGGCTTCTCCGGGTCGTCGTTGAGCCGCGCCCACGCCGAGGTCACCGCCTCGCCGTTCCCGGACAGCGCGGACGGGTCGTAGGAGGGGCTGGTGACCAGGGCAAGGACACGGCCGGTGGCCGGCTCCACGGCGGCCACCGCGCCCCGGCGTCCGGCCAGCCCCCGGTACGCCGCCCGCTGCGCCTCCCGGTTCAGGGTGGTGACGACGTTCCCCACGTGCCTCGGCCCCCGGGTGACGTCGTGCCACAGCGGGAACGGCGACAGCATCGGGTCGCTCCCGGAGAGCACCCCGTCCTCGGCGTGCTCCAGGAACGTGGTGCCGTACACCTGCGAGGAGAAACCGGTGACGGGGGCGTACAACGGGCCGTCCCGGTAGGTGCGTTCGTAACGCAGCTGCTGCCCGGAGTCGGTCGATCCGGTGACCGGCTCGTCGCCGACCAGGATGTCACCGCGCGGCTGCTGGTAACGGGCGATCGTGGGGCGGCGGTTGGCCGGGTTGCCGTCGTAGGAGCCGGCCTGGACGACCTGGACGCGGGCCGCGTTGGCCAGCAGCGCGAGGAGCAGCAGGGCGCAGAACGCCCAGGCGTGCCGGATGTACTTGGTCACGAGGCCGCCTCTCCGTCGTACTGGCTGCGGGCCGAGTCGCTCACCTTGATCAGCAGCGCCACCATCGCCCAGTTGGTGACGACGGAGGAGCCGCCCTGGGCGAGGAACGGCATCGCCATCCCGGTCAGCGGGATCAGGCCGGTGACCCCGCCCGCGATCACGAACACCTGGAGGGCGAGGATCGAGGCGAGGCCGACGGCGAGGAGCCGGCCGAAGGGCTCGCGCAGCGCGAGGCCCGCCCGGTAGCCGCGCTCCACGAGCAGGCCGTAGAGCAGGAAGATCGCCGACAGTCCGGCCAGGCCCAGTTCCTCCCCGGCCGTGGCCAGGATGAAGTCCGACTTGGCGGCGAAGCCGATGAGGATGGAGTGGCCGCGTCCCAGGCCGGTGCCGAGGACACCGCCGGCCGCGAAGGCGAACAGGGACTGCGAGAGCTGGTTGGGGCCCCGGCCCGCCTCGATCGTGTCGAAGGGGTGCAGCCAGTCCTCGATACGGCCGTGCACGTGCGGTTCCAGGTGGCCGACCCCGGCCGCGCCGAACACGGCGAGCAGCAGGCCGACCGCGATCCACCCGGTGCGGCCGGTGGCGACGTACAGCAGCACCACGAACAGACCGAAGAACAGCAACGAGGTGCCCAGGTCGCGCTCCAGGACCAGGACGCCGACGCTCAGCAGCCAGATGGTGACGACCGGCCCGAGCACCCGGCCGGTGGGCAGCTGGATCCGTCTGAACCGCCAGACCTGACGGCCGGCGTGGGCGAGCGCGCTGCGGTTGGCCGCCAGGTAGGCGGCGAAGAACACGGCGAGCAGCACCTTCGCGAACTCGCTCGGCTGGATGGAGAATCCGGCGAGACGGACCCAGATGCGGGCGCCGTTGACCGCCGGGAAGAGGATCGGCAGCAGGAGCAGACCGAGCGCGGCGACCACACAGACGTAGGCGTAGCGCTGCAGCACCCGGTGGTCGCGCAGATACAGGACGACCCCGATGAACAGGGCCACGCCCAGGGTGGACCACACGAGTTGGGCCGGTGCCGCGTGGTCGGCCGGGGTCTCCAGGTCCAGCCGGTAGATGAGGACCAGGCCGAGCCCGTTGAGCAGCACGCCGATGGGCAGCAGGAGGGGGTCGGCGTAGGGGGCGCGCAGGCGTACGGCGAGGTGGGTGACGAGCGCGAGGACGCTGAGCCCGGCGCCGTAACCGGCCGCGCCGGGCGGCACGGTGCCGCGCCTGGCCAGACCCACGGCGCAGTAGCCGTACACGGAGAGCAGGACGGCCAGCACGATCAGGGCGAGTTCGATGCCACGGCGCCGGGGGAGGCGTACGGCGGGTGCGGGTGTCCGAGCCGCCGCCAGGGTGGTTCCGGCCTTGGTCATGTCCGGAACTTACCCAAACAGTGTGTCTTGTGTGCTTTGTCGGCCGGTTCCAGCGTGGCGGGCGCCGCCCGTCACACCTCGCCGTCGGGGCTGTCCCCGGTGCTGGTCCGGCGGGCCGCCGGCGGCGCCTGAGGCAGCGTCAGTCGCGCCACCGCCCCGCCGTCGAGGGCGTTGGCGAAGACCAGCCGGGCGCCCAGGACCTCCGCCTGGCCCAGGGCGATGGTCAGACCGAGTCCGTGGCCGGTCGCCCCGCCCTCGGTGCGGAAGCGCTGCGGCCCGTGCTCCAGAAGGTACTGCGGATAGCCGTCCCCGTGGTCGCGCACGGTCACCACCGGCCCGTCCACCGTCAGCAGCACCGGCCCCCGGCCGTGCTTGTGCGCGTTGGCCACGAGGTTGCCCAGCACCCGCTCCAGCCGCCGCCGGTCGGTCTCCACCCGGGCGTCCCTGGCCACCCGCACCTCGGTGTCCGTCCCCGACGCCCGCACCACCCGCCCGGCGAGCGCGCCCAGCTCCTCGCAGTCCGTCTCCAGCCGCTCCCGGCCGGTGTCCAGGCGGGAGATCTCCAGCAGGTCCTCGGTGAGCGTGCGCAGCGCCGCCACCCGGTCGCGCACCAGCTCCGTCGGCCGGCCCGGCGGCAGCAGCTCGGCCGCCGCGTGCAGCCCGGTCAGCGGGGTCCGCAGTTCGTGCGCCACGTCAGCGGTGAACCGCTGCTCGCTCAGCAGCTTGCTCTGCAGCGTGGACGCCATGGTGTCCAGCGCCACCGCCACCGCGGCCACCTCGTCCTGCGGACGGGCCCAGTCCTTGGTCCGCGGATCGTCCACCCGCGCGTCCAGATCGCCCGCGCTGATCCGCCGGGCCACCTGGGCGGTGTCCTGCAGCCGCCGGGTCACCCGGGTCACCGCGAACGCGCCGACCATCAGCGTCGCCCCGATCGCCAGCGCCGAGGACCACAGGATGGAGTGGTCGAGTCCGGAGATGGTGCGGGCCTGCTGCGAGTAGTCGACCTCCACCGCGAGCGCCCGGCCGCCGTCGGCGGGGCCCGCCGCCCACATCGTGGGGCGCCCGTCTTTCGAGGCGACCATCGTCCCCCGGTCCCCGTGCCTGGCCAGCGCCCGCAGCGACGTCGGCAGCCCGTCCGGATCGGTCCCGGCGCCGGGCGGCAGCGCGTCCCCCTCCTGGTACGCCTCGGTCGCGTCCGCCAGCCGGGACAGCGCCAGGTCACGGGCCTGGTCGACGGTCTGGTCGGTCACCGACACATGCACCAGGCCACCCAGCAGCGCGGCCAGCGCGCAGCACATCACCGTGATGAACGCGGCCGCCTTCACGGCGAGTGTCCCAGACCACCCGGGGAGCCTCATCGACCGCTCGCGGAGGGGGTCAGGGACGGCGCGGCCGACGACGACGCCGAGGGCAGCGCGGACGGGGCCGCCGTCGGGAACGCGGACGGGTACGCGGACGCGGATCCGGACGGCGGCGACGGCGTGTGGCTGTGCCGCCCCTTGCCGATGCGCAGGAACTCGTCCCGGGAGAACACCATCGCCCGCTGCTCCTGGTCCCAGGCCCACGTGGTGCGGTACTCGTAGCCCACGATCCCGGCGGGCGAACGGACGATCACCGAACGCCCGGCCAGCTCGACTCCGGTGATCGCGTCGTTGTCGGCCATCACCTGCACCAGCCGGTGCTTCTCGACCGTGTAGATCCGCACCGCCGTCTGGTTGGTGGGGTACAGCCGGAAGCCCAGCGCCATGTCGTCCCGGCCGTCCCCGGTCAGGTCGCGGTAGTACGTCTTCAGCAGCGGGCACCGGGCCCGGTCGGCGCCCCGGCCGCAGTCGCTCATCCGGCTCGCCGTCCCGTGGAACGCCCCCTTGGAGCCGTAGTCGTCGGGGTGCGCCGCGATCTCCGCCCGTACGACGTCCACCGGATCGACCTCGCGGATGTCGTCGCCGGGCACCGTGATGCCCTTCACGGTCTCCCTGGTCGCCTCGTCGTACGGATACGCCGGGCTGGACGCGGGCCGCAGGTCCGGCCAGAGCTTGGCGGGACTGACGGCGGTCGGGGTCGCCCCGGCGCCGCGCAGCCCGCCCGTGTCACCGCAGCCCGCCGCCGCCAGTGCCAGCAGGGCGACGGCGGCCGTGGTGACGGCGGTGCGTGCGGGACGACGGGGGGACACGGTGCTCCTGTGGCGTGGGATCGTCGAGGGACCCGTACACCTTATTCGTAGGGAAGTCCTTTTTGTGTACCTGGGGGCGGTGCTGGAGGAAGGCTACTCGGCCAGTTCCTCCAGCAGGCGGGCGGTCGGCAGTCCCGCGCGCAGATAGGCGACGAACAGCTCGTTGTGCAGGGCCCACGGGGAGCGCCGGGCGCGGATGAGCCGGATCGCCTCGTCGGGGGAGCGGCCGCGCATCACCAGGGCGTGGGCGACGACCAGGCCCGAGCGGTTGTAGCCGTGGTAGCAGCGCACCAGCACCTCGCGGCCGGCGTCCAGGGCCTCGGTCGCGGCGCGGGCCAGCCGCATCACGCCGGCGAGCTGCGTGCCGTCCAGCGGACCGTCGGGAATCGGCCACACGTGATGCTCCACACCGGGCGCGGGTCCGTGGCCCGGAAGCCTGAGCAGGGTCTGTACGACGTCGAACTCCTCGCCCACGACCGCGAGTTCCGCCTCGCCCGAGCCGCCCCGGAACTCGTGTCCGCCCATCCACAGACCGGGCACGACCTCGCTCCACGGGCTGTCCGGAAGGGGTACGTCTGCCTGTCTGCCGCGGATCCGCAACGGCGCCTCCCAGCTCCGCCCTGCCGGCCGCTCCCAAAGGTAACCGGCTTCTTGCCCCCGGAGCACCCCGCCTGTTCCCATGGTCGAGGGGTGATGGCGCATGAGCGGACTGCGCGTCGTGCCGACGTGGCGGCACGGTCAGGAACGGCTGTACGTCTGCCTCGAGGACGGCGGGAACGTCGCCTGGTACGACCGTGAGGCGGCCAGGGTGCACCTGCTGAGCCAGGAGCACGAGCGGGACGTACTGGAGGCCCTCGGGCCCTTTCTCAGCGGCCCGGTGACCGTGGGCCCGCCACCGGTGCCGACGCCCGCGGAGCTGGCCCGGCTGACCCTGCACCCGGACGACGACCTCGCGCCCAACCGCCCCGGCGAGGCGCTGCTGATCGCCCTGGACCGCGACCCCGGCCCCGCCCGCCGCCTGCGGCCCGACCCGCGCCGGCACGCCCTGGCCGCCGAGCAGGCGGTCGGCGACGCGCTGGACCGACTGGACGGTGCGGGCTGGCACGCGCTGCACTCGATCCCGCTCCCCGGCGGCGACCGGCTGCACCACCTCCTGATCGGCCCGGGCGGCCTCTTCGTGATCCACACCCTGTACGTCCGCCGGCAGCGGGTCCAGGTGGCCGACCCGATGGTCACCGTCGGCCGCCGCGAACCCCGGCCCCTGCTGCGCCGGCTGCGCGCCGACGCCGACCGGGCGTCCCACGCCCTGACCGCCGAGGTCCACCCGGTGCTGGCCCTGACCCCGGCGGCGGACCTCACCGTCACCGGCTCCCTCCGGCGGGTCCGTGTCCTCCAGGACCCGGACCTCCCGGGCTTCGCCCGCCTCGGCGGCGTCCTGAAACCGGCGGACGTGGAGGCCCTGCACGCCATGGCCCGTGACCGCAGGACATGGGCGCGGGTGTGAGACCGGGGTGACCGCGCGGCCCCGGTCTCCGGGGGGCCGGCGCGTGGCCGGTCGTCGTGCCCCCGGTGGCCGGCAGCCCGGCAGCCCGGCAGCCCGGCAGCCCGGCAGCCCGGCGGGCCGACGGGCCGTCGGGGTCAGCGGGTCGGCGGGGTCGGCGGGTCAGGGCAGGGGGGCCGCCGGGGCGAAGAGGGGGGACAGGAGGTCGCCGTGGTCCTGGAGGCGGGGGGCCATGTCGGCGGGGAGGAACGCCAGCTGTGCCGGGGTGTGGCAGGACTCGACCTCCTCCCAGGTCACCGGGGCCGACACCAGCGGCTCCTCGCGGGCCCGCAGGGTGTAGGGCGTGGCCGTGGTCTTGCGGGCGGCGTTCTGGCTCCAGTCCACGAACACCTTGCCCGGCCGCAGGCTCCGGGTCATCCGGTGCACGACCAGCCGGGGCATCGCCCGCTCGGCCTCCACCGCGAGCGACCTGGCGTACTCGCTGGCCCGCTCGGACGACCCTCCGCGCACCGCCGCCAGCAGGTGCAGCCCCTTCGACCCGGCGGTCTTCGCGTACGCCTCGATCCCGTCCGCCGCGAGCCGCTCCCGCAGCCACAGGGCGACCTCGCAGCAGTGCACCACCGTCGCTGGCGGCCCCGGGTCGAGGTCGAGGACCAGCCGGTCGGCCTCCTCCGGCGCCTGCACCCGCCACTGGTGCGTGTGGAACTCCGTGACCAGGTTCGCCGCCCACACCAGGCTCGCCAGATCCTGCACCAGCACCATCCGGGACGGCCCCTCCGACCGCGGCACCTCGGCGGTCGTCACCCACTCGGGCGTCCCCGGCGGCACGTTCTTGGCGAAGAACACCTGCCCGTCCGGCCCGTCCGGATAGCGCAGGAAGGACACCGCCCGGTCGCGCAGATGAGGCAGCAGCGCCCCGGCCGTGGTCGCGTAGTAGTGCAGCAACTCCCCCTTGGTGAAGCCGGTCGCCGGATATAGCACCTTCTCCAGGTTGCTGAGCACGACCCTTCGCCCCTCCACCTCTGTCATCGGCGTCATAAGATGACAATCTCAGACATAACGGAAGGAAGGGTGCTGCACGTGCGATCCATCTGGAACGGCGCCATCTCCTTCGGTCTGGTCAGCATCCCGATCAAGATGGTGAACGCCACCGAGAGCCACTCGATCTCCTTCCGTCAGATCCACACCGAGGACAACGGCCGCATCCGGTACCGCAAGGTGTGCGAACTGGAGGAGCGCGAGGTGACCCAGGCGGAGATCGGCAAGGCGTACGAGGACGCGGACGGCTCGGTCATCCCGATCACCGACGAGGACCTCTCCCACCTGCCGATCCCGACCGCCCGCACGATCGAGATCGTCGCCTTCGTGCCGGCGGACCGGATCGACCCGCTCCAGATGGACGCCGCCTACTACCTGGCGGCCGGGGGTGCTCCCGCCGCGAAGCCGTACACCCTGCTCCGGGAGGCCCTCAAGCGCAGCAACAAGGTCGCCATCGCCAAGTACGCGCTGCGCGGCCGGGAACGGCTGGGCATGCTGCGCGTGGTCGGGGACGCGATCGCGATGCACGGGCTGCTGTGGCCGGACGAGGTACGGGCCCCCGAGGGCGTGGCGCCGGACGTGGACGTCACCGTCCGCGACAAGGAACTGGACCTCGCGGACGCCCTGATGGACACCCTGGGCGAGGTCGACCTGGAGGATCTGCACGACGAGTACCGGGAGGCGCTGGAGGAGGTCATCGCGGCCAAGGCGGCCGGGGAGGCCCCGCCCGAGGCCCCCGCCCCCGCCGCCGGCGGCAAAGTGCTCGACCTGATGGCGGCCCTGGAGAAGAGCGTCCGGGCGGCGAAGGAGTCCCGGGGTGAGGGACCGGCCGGGAAGGCCGATGTCACCTCCCTGCCGCCGAGCCGTTCGGGCCGCGCCACCCCCAAGGAGACGGGCGGCCGGAAGTCGACGGCCGCGGGGAAGCGGACGGCGAAGACCGCCGAGGGCGCGAAGAAGACGGCGGCGGCGAAGACGGCCTCCCGGAAGTCCTCCTCGGCCGCCTCCGGCACCTCCTCGGCCGCCTCCTCGTCCTCCCGCTCCTCGGGCAGGACGGCGGCGAAGAAGACGGCGACGACGAAGGCGGCGCCGAAGAAGGCGGCGGCGGGGAAGGCGGCGACGGGGAAGAAGACGGCGGCGCGGAAGCGCTCGGCCTGACCTCCTACCGGGTGCCCAGCCTGCGCAGCCGCTCCTCGTCGCTCGTGCGCGGGCAGGTGAGGCAGGACTCGGCCGGGCGGACGGCGTAGAAGAGGCAGCAGCCGGTCCGGGTGCGTGTCAGGTGCCGTCGGCCGTCCTCACCGGTCAGGGACCGGAAGGCGGCACCGCCCGGGTACGGGGCCACGGCGGCCGGCAGCAGCTCACCGGCGGCCCGTACGGCCTCCTCCTCGCGGCCGAGCGTGCGGCCCAGGTACCAGACGCCGGACACGAGATCGTCGGCCACCATGCCCCACAGGGCGCGCGGACCGCGCCGTACGACGGGTCCGAGCGTGTCGAGGAGCGGGCGCATGTGGTCGGCCACCGCCGAACGCAACTCGTGCCGCAGCGCCTCCTCGTGAGGGAGCGTCAGGACACCGGGGAGGCCTGCGGCGGGGTCGCCGGGCAGACACGCGAAGGCCGTCCCGGGCGTGACCGTGTACCCGCACGAGCCGAGGTCGGGCCGTACGTCCTCGGGGCGGATCCGGGGTACCCGCCGCTCCAGGTACCAGACCCCGCTCATCAGCAGCGCGACGGACCACACGTAGTCGTGCAGGGCGCGCGAGGCGGCCACGTCGCGGCGTACGGTCACGCCGTGGCGAGCGCGGATCCGGTCCGCCTCCGCGTCCACGAAGGCGTCGAGGGCGCACGGGTCGAGGACCAGGTCCGCCGTGGTCGGGCCCGGCCGGCCGGGCCCGCCGCCGGGCGCCGCGACCCGCACGGCCAGGGCGTCGCACAACCCGGCAAGCCGTCGGTAGGCGGGCGCGAGGGTGGGACCCGGGGCTGTCTCCAGGGCGAGGGGCATCGGCGCTCCTGTGGGGGTTTCGAAGGCAACCGAAAAGGCAAGCCTTACCTTAGCTTGAAGATCACATGGGGATCGCGGGTCTCGCGGGCCGGGTTGTGAAGTAAGGCAAGGCTAACCTAAGCTCACGGCTTGTGACAGTGACCCCACAGGCCGCACCCACCACAGGCGTGTCCCCACGTCCCTTCCGGCATCTCTCCCTCCTGCTCGCCGGCGCCGGCGCCCTCGCGCTGTGTGCCGCGCTGAGCCTCGCTCTCGGCGCCCGCTCGGTGCCGCTGACCACGGTCGGCGACGCGCTGTTCGGGCACGCCGGAGGGCGTGACGCGCTCGTGGTGACCGGACTGCGCCTGCCGCGTACGGTGATCGGGCTCGCGGTGGGCGCCGCGCTCGGGGTGGCCGGAGCCGTGGCGCAGGGCATCACACGCAACCCGCTGGCCTCGCCGACCACCCTCGGCATCAACGCCGGCGCCGGTTTCGCCGTGGTCGTCGCGATCTACGCGCTGGGGCTGAACGACCCCGTCGAGTACGTGTGGTTCGCCTTCGCCGGGGCGGCGGGCGCCGCCCTGTTCGCCCAGGCGCTGGCCCGCCGGGCCGGGGACATCGACCCCGTCCGGCTCGCGCTCGGCGGCACCGTCCTGCAACTCGTGCTGCTCTCCTGGACCTCCGCGGTCATGCTGCTCAACCAGCGGACGCTGGACGAGGCACGGTTCTGGCTGGCCGGGTCCCTGGCGGGACGCCCGCTCGGGGTGCTGTGGCCGGTGCTGCCCACGCTGCTGCTCGGCCTGCTGCTCGCGCTGGCGATCTCCCCCGCCCTCAACACCCTCGCCCTGGGCGACGACTCGGCGCAGGCGCTCGGTGTGCCGGTGGCCCGGATCCGGCTGGCCGGCGGTGTCGCCGTCGTCCTGCTCGCCGGTTCGGCGGTCGCGCTGGCCGGGCCGGTCGCCTTCGTCGGTCTCGCCGCACCCCACCTCGTACGGCCCCTGCTCGGCGGCGACCACCGGCTGCTGCTGCCCGGCTGTCTGATCGCCGGTCCGCTGCTGCTGCTCGCGGCCGACGTCCTCGGCCGGCTGGTGATCCGCCCCTCGGAGCTGGAGGTCGGCATCGTGACCGCGTTCCTGGGCGCGCCCCTGCTGGCGCTGCTGGCCCGGAAGGTGGCCCGATGACGACCGGCACCCCCACCCCCACCGCCGTCTCCGTCCCCACGACCGCCTCCCCGGCCCGAAACCGCCCGCGGCGCCGCGTCCTGGTGTTCGCCGCGTCGGGTCTCCTCATCCTGTTCGTGCTCCTCACCATGTCCCTGACGACGGGGGAGATGCCGGTGCCCGCGGGCACCGCGCTGCGCGCCCTGGCCGGTCTCGGGGACCGCGGTGACGTGCTGGTGGTGCAGCAGTTCCGGGCACCGCGGGCCGTCGCGGCGATCGTCGCCGGTGCGGGCCTCGGCGCGGCGGGCTGTGTGCTGCAGCGGCTGTTCCGCAACCCCCTGGCGTCCCCGGACGTCATGGGCGTGACGGGAGGGGCGTCGCTGGGCGCGGTCGTGCTGATCGCCGCGGGTGCCTCGCAGACCCTCGTCCCGCTCGGCGCGCTCGGCGGAGGCCTCCTCGCCGCGCTGCTGCTCGGCGTGTTCGCCTGGCGGTCCGGGGTCAGCGTCACCCGGCTGGTGCTCACCGGGCTCGCCGTCCAGGCGGGTCTCGCCGCCGCCGTGAACCTGATGATCGTGCGCTTCCCCGCCGAACTCGCCGGCTCGGCGCTGCAGTGGACCACCGGCTCGGTGTACGGGCGGACCTGGACGGAGGTGTGGGGGGCGAGCGGTGCCATGGCGCTGGTCCTCGCCGCCGCCCTCGCCCTGCACCGCCGGCTGGCCGTGCTCGACCTCGGGGACGACTCGGCGGGCGCCCTGGGCCTGAACACGTCCGGGGCCCGGCTCCAACTCCTGGTGGTCGCCGTGGCGTTGGCGTCCCTGGCCGCCGCGCTCGCCGGCCCGGTCACGTTCGTGGCGCTCGCGGTGCCCCACCTCGTGCGGTTCGTGACGGGACCGCCGACCGCCGTGTCCCTCGCGCTGGCCGGCCTCACCGGCGCCGTCCTGCTGCTGGCCTCCGACCTGGTGGTGCAGCACCTGCTGCCGACGGAGGGCCTGCCCGTCGGCGCGGTCACCGCGACACTCGGCGCGCCCTGGCTGCTGGTCCTGATGTTCCGCCAGAGCGCGCCGGTCCGGGGGAGCCACGGATGAGCGGCGCACCCGAGCGGCCCACGACCGCCCCGCACGAACCCGGGACGACCGGTCTGCGGGAACCGACCCGAGCACAGCACCCACCGACCCCCGGGGTACGGGAAGACCGCCAGGAGCCCACCACCATGACCAGCCCCAACCAGCTCTCCACGCAGGGCCTCGACCTGCGCTACGGCGACCGGCTCGTGGTCGGCGGGCTCGATCTGACGCTGCCGGGCGGTGCGGTCACCGCGATCGTCGGCCCGAACGCCTGCGGCAAGTCGACGCTGCTGCGCGGGCTGAGCCGGCTGCTCGCCCCGGCCGCCGGCAGCGTCACGCTGGACGGCGCGGACATCCACCGGATGTCCGCCCGCTCGCTGGCCCGCCGCCTGGGACTGCTGCCCCAGCAGCCGGTCACGCCCGAGGCGATCACCGTCGAGGCGCTCGTACGGCTCGGCCGCTACCCGCACCAGCGGCTGCTCAGCCCCTGGTCGCCCGCCGACCAACGGGCCGTCGACGAGGCCCTGGAGCGCACCGGCACGGCCGCGCTGCGCGACCAGCCCGTCGACCGGCTCTCCGGCGGCCAGCGCCAGCGCGCCTGGATCGCCCTCGCGCTGGCGCAGGACACCGAACTGCTCCTGCTCGACGAGCCCACCACCTTCCTCGACCTGCGCCACCAGATCGACGTCCTCGACCTGGTCGCCGCCCTGCACGCCGAGGCGGGCCGCACCGTGGTGATGGTGCTGCACGACCTCGGCCAGGCCGCCCGCTACGCGGACCACATGGTGGTCCTCAAGGAGGGCCGCCTCGCCGCCGCCGGCGCCCCCGCCGACGTACTCGACGCGGAGCTGGTCAAGTCCGTGTTCGACGTGGAATGCCGGGTCATCCCCGACCCGGAGACCGGCACCCCGCTGGTCGTCCCCAGAAGCAGCGCGGTACGGCACCCCGCCGCCTCCGCCTGACCGGCCCCCGACAGCCATCGACAGCCCGACGGTCATCGACAGAAAGCCCCTCATGTTCAACAGAACCCTCCGCCCCGGACTCGGCCGCCCGCTGTCCGCGCTGCTCGCCCTGCTGCTGGGCACGGCCGCCCTGACCGCCTGCGGCAGCGAGAACCCGGCCGGCTCCGCCGGCACCTCCGGCAAGGACGCCGCGAACAGCGCCGCCGACCCGGCCGGCTTCCCGCGCACCGTGAGGACCGCGATGGGCGACGTGCGGATCCCGTCCAAGCCCAAGCGGGTCGTCGTCCTCGACACCGGTGAACTGGACGACGTGACACTGCTCGGCATTGACCCGGTCGGCGCGGTCGCCCCGCACTTCAAGAGCGAGGGCGGCTTCCCGGGCTACCTGCACGGCGAACTGGGCGGCACCGAGGACGTCGGCCCCCTCCTCGAACCCGACCTGGAGAAGATCGCCTCGCTCAAGCCCGACCTGATCCTGTCCTCCAAGGTCCGGCACGAGAAGGTCTACGACAAGCTCAGCGCCATCGCCCCGACCGTCTTCACCGAGACCACCGGCGGTGTCTGGAAGCAGAACCTCAAGGTGCACGCCGAGGCGCTGGGCCTGGAGAAGGAGGCCACGGCCAAGCTCGGGCAGTACGAGACGCAGGCCAAGGCGCTCGGGGCGGAGATCAGGAAGAAGGACGGCGGGAAGATGCCGACCGCGTCCGTGGTCCGCTTCATCGCCGGCCCCACCCGTCTCTACCAGTCCAACTCCTACAGCGGTGTCGTCCTGAACGACATCGGCCTCGCCCGGCCGAAGTCGCAGATCTCGAACGACCCCGCCGTCACGATGAAGGACGTCAGCCCCGAGGAGATCGACCGGGCCGACGCCGACCTCGTCTTCGTCACCACCGCCGACACCCCGGACAAGACCCAGAAGAAGGACGTCACGTCCAACCCGGTCTGGAAGGACCTGCCCGCCGTCAGGAACGGCAAGGTCTTCGAGGTCCCGGACGAGACCTGGATGTCCGGCATCGGCGTCCAGGCCGCCGAGCAGGTGCTCAAGGACGTGGCGAAGGCCACCGGCGTGCCGCTCCCGGCACTCCCGAAGAAGTAACCGCCGCCGTCCCGGGGCGGGCCCGTCGCACCGCGAGGGCCCGCCCCGAGCCCCCACCCCGCTAGCGGAAGCCTCCCCCAGCCATGCGCCTGTACCTCCTCGCCCTCAACCCGACCGACTCCGTCACGGAGGGCTTCCTGCCCGCCGCCGCCCGTCTGGGCCTGGACGTCACCGTCCTCACCGACCAGCCCGACGCCCACCGCAGGGCCTCCGCGGACCGCACGTCCCCGGACGTCGAGGTCCTGGAGTGCGACGTCCGCGACTTCCGGGCGGTCGTCACCCGCGTCTCCACGCACCCGCGCACCCCGGGCGAGACCTTCGCGGTCTTCACCAACAGCGACCACCTCCAGACCCAGGCCGCCCTGGCCGCCGCCTACTTCGGCCTGCCCGGCAAGGACTGGCGGGCCACCCTGCGCTGCAAGGACAAGGCCGAGATGCGACGCCGTCTCGCCGCCGAGGGCCTGGACACCGTATGGTCGGCCGAACTCACCGAGCCGGCCCCGCTCGACGCGCCGTACCCCTGTGTAGTCAAACCGCGCGAGGGCGTGGCCAGCGAGGACGTCGTCCTCGTCGACGGCCCGGAGGAGCTGGTACGGCAGTCCAAGGAGATCCTCGCCCGGCGCCCCGGCACCGTCCTGGTCGTCGAGGAGTACCTTCCCGGCGAGCTGTACACCCTGGAGACGCTCGGCGACGGGCACGTCCGGCACGTCCTGGGCGGCTTCCACACCGAGCTGTCACCGCCGCCGTACTTCGTCGAGGAGCGCCTCACCTTCGTCCCGGCCCACCCCGAGCCGGTCGTGGACCAGGTACTGGCCCAGCTGGACGCGCTGGGCGTCGGGTTCGGCGCCTGTCACACGGAGTTCGTGGTGCACGCGGGCCGGGCCCGGATCATCGAGGTCAACTACCGTGCCATCGGCGACCAGTGCGACCTGCTGCTGGCCCGGCTGCTGGACATCCCGCTCTTCGAGCACATCCTCCGCACCCACCTGGGCGAACCGCTGCCGGCCGGCCTCGGCGCCCGCCGCGACGGCGCGGCCCGCCTGGACTACCCGTGCGCCGACCGCGCGGGCACCCTCACCGAGGCCCCCGCCGCCACCGAACTCACCGTCGACGGCGTGCACCTGACGTACCGCCCGCTGCGCGCGGTCGGCGAGCGACACGACCTGTACCGCACCAACCGCGACTACCTGGGCGTACTGCGCGCCACCGGCACCGACCAGGGGACGGTCGACCGTGTCTCGGCCGACTTCCTGACCAGCCGGCACTGGGAGATCCAGCCATGACCGCCGTGTCCGAGACGCCCGCCCCCGCGACCACCCCCGCCGACCCCCAGGAAGCCGGACTGCTCATCCGCGTCCTCAGCTCCCTGCTGAGGGAGGACGTCGTAGGCCTGCGCACCCGCGGCACCCTCCTCACCCGCCCGGACGGCCCCTGGCTGCGGCTGCCCACCGCCGACGGCGCCCTGCTGATGCCCGTCGAGGAGGACGGCTTCCAGTGCGCCTACGCCGCCCGGCTGCCGCTCCTCGTCCGCGAGTCCGACGGCACCGCGCTGACCTCGTACGGCAGCGTGCTCGCCGCACTGCGCGAGCAGGCCGAGCCCGTCGACCGGGACGGTTTCGACGCCTTCGCCGAGGAGTGCCGTCAGACCCTGGCCACCCTGCGGCTGCACGCGGCCACCAAGGACGAGGTCCTGGCCGGCCTCGGGGGCGACCCGGCCGGCTGGACGGGTCTCGGCGGCGGCCTCGCGTACGACACGCTCGCCGCCCGCCTGGACCACCCGGTCTATCCGACCGCACGCGGCCGCTCGGGGCTCACCGAGGAACAACTGCGCCTCTACGCACCGGAGTTCGGGGCGCGGTTCCAGCTGCGCTGGCTCGCCGTGCCCCGGGACGCGCTCACCCTGACCGGCCCGCTCCCGGCCCGCTGGCCCACCCCGGCGACCCTCGGCCTGCCCGGGCTGGCGGACACCCACCTCGCCCTGCCGGTCCACCCGCTGACCGTCGGCGCCCCGCTGGACGAGGCACTGCGGGCGAGCGGCCTCACGGGCCGCGCCGTCCTCGCCGACCGCGCCCACCTGGACGTCGTCCCCACCCTGTCCATGCGCACCGTGGCGAGTACCGACGACCCCACCCTGCACCTCAAACTCCCGCTGGCCACCGCCACCCTGGGCCTGCGCAACAAGCGGACCATCAAGCCGGGCACCCTCGCCGACGGCGCGGCCGGCCAGCGGCTGCTGCGGGCGGTGACCGCCCGCGAACCCCGCTTCCGGGACACGGTCCTGCACGCCGACGAGACCACGTACGCGCACGCCGGGCACGAACTGCTCGCCGTCCTGTGCCGCCGCTACCCGGCCGGCCTCGACGAGAGCGCCGTCGTCCCGATGGCGGCCCTGCTGGCCGAGGCGTCCGACGGACGGCCGGTCCTCGACCACCTCGCCGACCGCTTCCACCACGGCGACCCGCTCGCCCTGCTGGACGCGGTGCTGACCCTGCTGTTCGACTGGCAGACCACCCTGTTCGGGTACGGCATCGCCCTGGAGTCGCACCAGCAGAACATCTCCCTGGTCCTGGGACCCGGCGGCCCACGGCTGCTGCTCAAGGACAACGACGGGCCCCGGATCAACACCACCCGGCTGGACGCCGTACTCCCCGGCCCGTGGGGTTTCGACGACGCCCGGGTCCTCGGCACGGACGACGGCCCGGTGGCCGACCTGTTCACCACCATCACCGTCCACCTGTGCGCCGGCGCCTACGCCTTCGGGCTCGCCCGGCACGGCCACGCCCCGCTCCCCGCGCTGCTGGACCTGGTCCGCGACCGGCTCGCCCAGGCCGTGGAGCGGCTGGGCGGCACGGCCGGAGCCGTCCTGCGCGAACGGGTGCTGGACGCTCCCCGGCTGCCGGTCAAGGCGATGGTCACCGCCGGCACGCTGCTCACCAAGGAACGCTCGGGCGCCGCCGACATCAACAAGCACTACACCACCGGCCCCAACTACCTGCGCCCCGCCGGGAGGCCCTCATGAGCGCGCAGACGCTGCGGATACCCCGGAACACGTTCGGCCGGCCGCAGGTGTACGCGGTGGCCGGCTGCTACTTCGTGGCGTCCTTCGCGGCCCTCGGACTGCCGCCGTACCTGACCCAGATCCTCCCCGAATTCGGGGACCGGGGCGCTCGCTGGGCCGGTGTCCTGTACGTCGTGCCGACCGTGTTCGGCGCGCTGGGCGCCCCGCTGTGGGGGCGGCTCGCCGACCGCTTCGGCCGCAAACGGCTCCTGCTGCGCGCCCAGCTGGGACTCGCCGTCGCCTTCCTGCTGGCGGGCTGGGCGGACTCCCTGGCCACCTTCACCCTGGCCCTGGTGATCCAGGGCATCCTGGGAGGCACGTTCGCCGCCTCCAACGGCTACCTCGGGGCCGCGCTGGAAGGACCGGCCCTCTCGCGTGCCCTCACCCTGATGCAGGGCAGCGCCCGCGCCGCCCTGGTCGTCGCACCGATCGTCGTCGGCGCCCTGTCCGGCTGGCTGTCCCCGCACCGCCAGTACGCGCTGCTCGCCGTCCTCCCGCTCACCGCCGCCCTGCTGCTCGCCGCGCTGCCCGAACCGGACCCGGAACCGGACCCGGACCAGCGCACATGGGAGGAGCACACCCCGACGGCCACCGACCCGGCCCCGGCGGCTCCGCCCCTCGTCCCCCTGACGACCCTGTACGCCCTGGAGTGCGCGTTCGTGTTCTCCACCGTCATCTCCTTCCCCTACCTCATCGCACTCGTCGACGACCGGCTCCCGGGCACCTCCCCGACCCTCTCCGGCGTCCTCTTCGCCCTGCCCCACCTGTGCTATCTCGTGACCGCCCTGCCGGTGCACTCCGCCGTCCGCGACCGGCCCCGGGCCGGGGTCGCGCTCGGCTTCGCCTGCATAGCGCTCGGCCTGGCCGGACACGCCGTCGCCGCCGACCTGCCCGTGCTGATCGCCGTACGCCTGCTGCTCGGCGCCGGTCTCACCTTCGGTCTGGTCAGCCTGTCGGTGCTGGCCGCCGACTGCGCCCGGGGCCGGGCCCCCGGCGGACTGTTTGGTTCGCTGGAGTTCTTCTCCAAGGCCGGCGCGGTCGCCGCCGGTCTCGCCGCCGCCGTGGGCAGCGCCCGCTTCGGACCGGCCGCACCCGTGCTGACCGGCGGCGCCGCGGCCGCCGTCACCGTCCTCGCGATCCTCCTGCCCACCCCGCACCCGCGCATCCGCTGGAGCCGATGATGCCCTCGCTGACCGACTCGCTCGGGAGCACCGCCGCCCCCGCCGACCTGCCCACCGCCGACGAGGCGGTGACCCACACCCTGCTCAACTGCCTGCTGCGCGAGGTGTCCGGACCGGAACACCAGACCGTCGTCACCGACGGCCGGCTCCTGCTGCGGCTGCCGCGCCGCGGGGTGCTCCTGCGGGTCGCCCTGCGCCGCACCTCCCTGCTCGGCGCCCACCGGTTCACCGGCCCGGTGACCGAACAGCGCGACGGCGACTGGACGGAGGTGGACTGGCACCGGCTGGCCGAGTACACCCAGGAGGAACTCTCGCTGCGCACCGGCGTCGGCAACGACGAGTTCCTGGACCAGATCGCATCCAGCCACGAGGCCGTCACCGGCAACCTCGCCTCCCGCACCCCGCCGGGCCACCTCCCCTCCGGCCGCCCCACCTACCTCGGCTCCGAACGGTCGCTGCTGTTCGGCCACCGCTTCCACCCCACCCCCAAGGCCCGCACCGGCGACCCCCGCTCCTGGGCGGCCTACGCCCCCGAGACCGGCGCCTCCTTCCCGCTGCGCCACCTCGCCGTCCGCGAGCACCTGATCGCCGAGGAGTCCGCCGACCCGTCCGCCACCGCCGCCCTGGACCGCCTCGGCACCGACGTACCGGACGGCTACCGGCTGCTGCCCGCCCACCCCTGGCAGTACGACACCCTCCGCGACCACCCGGCGCTGCGCGCCGCCCTCGACCGGGGCGACGTCCTCGACCTGGGCCGCTCCGGACGCCCCTTCGCGGCCACCGCGTCCGTGCGCACCCTGTACGACGGCGAGACGTTCCTCAAGTTCAGCCTGAACGTCCGCATCACCAACTGCGTCCGCAAGAACAGCAGTTACGAACTGTCCGGCGCCGTCGCCCTCACCCGCGCCCTGGCCCCGGCACTCGCCGAACTGGCCGGACGCTTCCCCGCGAGCGCGGTGCTCCGCGAGCCCGCCTACCGCACACTGGCCCTGCCCGGCCCCGACGGAACACCCGACCGCGCGCTCCTGGAGGGCTTCGGCGTCATCGTCCGCGAGGGACTGCCCCGGCGGCTGGCCCCGGGCACCACACCCCTGCTGGCGGCGGCCGTGGCCGACGAGTACCCCACCGGCGACGCCCACATCTCCCGCCTCCTGACCGGCGCCGACGAGCACACCGCCGTCGCCTGGTGGTCGGCCTACCTCGACCTGCTCGTCCCGCCCGTCCTGGCCGCCTACTTCGACCACGGACTCGTCCTGGAGCCCCACCTGCAGAACGTGCTGGTCTGCGTCGACGGCCGGGGCATGCCCGCCCAGGTCCTCTTCCGCGACCTGGAGGGCACCAAGCTGCTCCCCGAGCACCACCGGGACACCCTCGCCGCCCTGCCCCCGGAGGTCGCGGGCCCGATGACGTACGACGGCCGGCGCGGCTGGGACCGGGTCGTGTACTGCCTGCTCGTCAACCACGTCGCCGAACTGCTCGCGGCCCTCGCCGACCTGCACCCGCGAGCCGAAGCCACCCTGTGGGCGCAGGTCCGCGCCACCCTGCGGACGTACGCCGACCGGTACGGCTGCCCGCCCCGCCTGGCCGCCCTGCTCGCCGGGGTGCCGCTGCCCGCGAAGGCGAACCTGCTCACCCGCTGGGAACGCAAGGCCGACCGTGAGGCCGGCTATGTCCGGCTGCCCTCCCCGCTGGCCGAGGACGTGCTGCGCGACACGACGAGGAGCCCCCGATGACCGACCCCACCCCGGCCGTCCGCGACCGCATCCTCACCCTGCCGCCCTCCGGACTCCCCGCCTACGTCTACGACCTGACGGCCCTGTCCGGCCACGCCGCCGCCGTCCGCGCCACCCTCCCCGAACGGGTCGAGCTGTACTACGCGGCCAAGGCCAACCCCGAACCGGAACTGCTGGCCGCGCTCGCTCCCCACGTCGACGGCTTCGAGGTCTCCTCGGGCGGCGAACTCGCCCACGTCGCCAAGGCGGTCCCCGGCCGCCCGCTCGCCTTCGGCGGCCCCGGCAAGACACCCGAGGAGCTGACGGCCGCACTGGAACGGGGAACGGACCGCTTCCACGTCGAGAGCGCCCACGAACTGCGCATGCTCGCAGGGCTCGCGGAACAGCACGCGCCGGACCGGCGGACAGGGGTGCTGGTCCGCGTCAACCTGCCCGTCCAGGACGGCTCACTGGCGGGCAGCGCGCTGGCGATGGGCGGCCGCCCCACCCCCTTCGGCCTGGACCCCGCCCAGGCGGCCCCGCTGATCCGCGCCCTGGCCGACGGCGCCCACCCGCAGCTCGAACTCCTCGGTGTCCACGCCCACCTGGCGAGCGGACTTGAGGCACCGGAGCAGCTGGCGGTGGCCGGGACGATCGTGGACTGGGCCGTCGGCCTCGGGGCGGGGGTGACGGAGGT
This sequence comes from Streptomyces sp. NPDC006739, assembly GCF_042869815.1. Lineage (NCBI taxonomy): Bacteria > Bacillati > Actinomycetota > Actinomycetes > Kitasatosporales > Streptomycetaceae > Streptomyces > Streptomyces sp. NPDC006739. Next base: position 23,372 of record NZ_JBIAGM010000001.1, on the reverse strand, counting down.
GACCGTGGGCGGCGGCATGAGCGTCGACTACGCCGACCCGGAACACCGCTTCGACTGGGCCTCCTACGGCCGCGGCCTGGCCCGCCTCACCGCGGCCCACCCCGAACTGACCCTGCGCATCGAACCGGGCCGGGCGCTGACCGCCTACTGCGGCTGGTACGCCACCGAGGTACTGGACGTGAAGCGCAGCCACGGCGAGGACTTCGCCGTCGTCCGGGGCGGCACCCACCACCTGCGCACCCCGGCGACCAAGGGCCACGACCAGCCCTGCTCCCTGCTGCCGCTGGAGGACTGGCCCCACCCCTGGCCACGGCCGACGGCCGAGGGGGACCGGGTCACCCTGGCGGGCCAGCTGTGCACACCGAAGGACGTCCTGGCCCGGGAAGTCCCCGCGCCCGGACTCAGGGCCGGCGACCGGGTGGCGTTCTCGCTGGCGGGGGCCTACGCGTGGAACATCTCCCACCACGACTTCCTGATGCACCCGAGGCCGGGATTCCACTTCGTGGGCGAAGCGCGGTAAGGGGTCCGTTACGAGAGGTCCCGGAGGAACGCGATGAGGGCGGCGTTCACCTCGTCCGGGCGTTCCTGCTGTGTCCAGTGCCCGCAGCCGGCCAGCTCGAGGGGCTCGCGCCGCAGGTTCGGCATCAGCTCGGGGAGCCGCTCGATGAGTTCGGGCGTGCCCGGGAACGCCGGAACCACGTCACGGTCGCCGTAGATGTACAGGGCGGGCGGGGTGACGACGGCGCCGTGCCACGGCGCGGTCAGTTCCCAGTTGCGGTCGAGGTTGCGGTACCAGTTGAGCGCCCCGGTGAAGCCCTTGGAGAAGCTCTCGGTGAGCACGTCCAGATCGTCCTCGGTGAACCACTCCGGCAGCACCTCGGGATCCGGCATCGCGGCGAGCCAGCCCCGCTCGGGGTCGACCAGCGGCTGCCGGCCGGCGGCGGCGTCGGGCGAGTCACCGGAGGCGAAGCAGAAGAACTTCCGCAACGTGGTGCGCACGTCCCGGTCGAACTCGGCGTCGGCGACACCGGGCAGGTTGAAGTAGTTCCAGTAGAAGCGGCCGTCGAACCTCTTGTCCATGGCGGCCAGCGGAGGCTCCGACCCACGGAAGGGAGGCGGCACGCTCAGCCCCGCCACCCCGAGCACCATGTCGGGCCGCAGCAGCGCCGTGTGCCAGGCGACCGGCGCACCCCAGTCGTGCCCGACGACGTACGCCTTCGTCTCGCCCAGCGCCCGGATCAGCCCGACGACATCGCCGACCAGGTGCAGGATGCTGTACGCCTCGACGTCGTCGGGATGGTCGCTGCGCCCGTATCCCCGCTGGTCGGGGGCCACCACACGGAAGCCGGCCTCGGCCAGGGGGCCGAACTGGTGCTGCCAGGAGTGCCACGACTCGGGGAAGCCGTGCAGCAGGACGACCAGGGGGCCTTCGCCTTCCTCGGCCACGTGCAGCCGAATTCCGTTCACGTCGACGATTCGATGATCAACCATGTGTACGAGCGTACGCGCCGGGCGGAGTGTCAGTCCTGGACCAGTTGATCGGCCAGCCGTCGGGCCTGGGCCAGCAGCGCGCCGTGGGTCGCCAGTGCGTCGGGATCGTCCCGCACGGTGCCGGGCAGCCTCCGGTGGAGTTCGTCGAGGCAGCGGCGCAGCTCCTCGACAGCCTCGCGAAGGGGTCCGTCGGCGGCCGGCCCGGTGCCGGCCCCGGCGAACCTGGTCTCGCCGTAGAGACCGATCGCCCGGCCGGTGTGGCGCAGGAACTCGGCGTACGGCCGGGTGATCCGCGGGTCCGGGCGGGCCGCGCTGTCCTGGTGGCTCGCGATCTCCAGCACGGTGCGGGTCACGCCCGCGGTGTGCACGGCGACCTGGTCCAGTACGGCCAGCGCGTCGTCGTACGCCTTGCCGGGCGGGGAGACGGCCCCCGCGCCGCGCCCGCGGTGATTGCCCCGCATGCTCTCGCGGCTCCAGCCGATCGCCGAGCGGGCCTGCTCGATCAGGCGTCCCAGCCGTAGCGCACGCTCGTGCAGGTCCCCGGCCGCGTGACCGTTCCACTCACCCTCGCCCAGCCCGTCGGCCACCGCCTCCAGGATCTCCCGCGCCTCGCGGGCGGCGTCCTTGAGGGCGGCACGGGTGTCCCGCAGGTACAACGGCGGCCGGATCAGAGCGTTGACCAGGATGCCGACCACCGCTCCGAAGACCGCCTCCGCGATGCGCGCGCCCGAGGTGGTGAGGGTGACCGGTCCGTCGGTCAGGACGAACAGCGCGCCGGTGGCGGCATAGATGCCCTGACTGCCCAGGCGCTGCCACTGCGCCAGCAGCAGCACCGCCGGAAGCACCACCACCATCGTGGCCATCGTGCTGTCCAGCACCATCGCCACGGCCGTCGCCACCACCGTGCCCACGGCGATCGCCGCCACCTGCTGCAGACCGTGGGCGAGCGACCGGTACACCGTCGACTCCACCAGTACGACCGCCACCCACGGGGCGACGAACGCCACCGGCGCCTGCAGCCACCACCCGGCCACCGCCCACGCAAGACATGCGGCCAGCGCCGCTTTGCCGGCCTGCGCCGCCAGATCGCGTTCACGGCCCGGTTCCGACCAGGCCCGCCGCACCGCCTCCACGGCGGCCCGGCCATGACGCCGAGCCACCCCTGTCGTCCAACCCGTCCACTCCATGGACAGCAAGTGCCACACCAGCGAGGACCGATGCATCCCCGGCAAGGACAGCAGTACCCCCTAGGGGTATAATGCCGATCCGGTGATCGACGCACGGCACAGGTGATCTCATGGCGGCACGGACAGGGCGCGGCGGCGGCACGGCCGTCCGCTGGGCATACGGGGTGATCGTCGCCCTGTGTGCCGCGCTGGCCGTGCTCGTCCACCACGAGGTGCCGTCGACCGGGCTCTCCCCGATGTCGGGCATGTCACACGTTCTCCCGGCGGGGACATCCCCTGACCGGCACGCGTCACCCGACGCGGCGCAACCGTCCCGCGCCGACACGGCGACGCACCCGCCGCACGACGGTGCGTGTTCCGCGTCCGGCACGCAGCACTGCGCCGCCGCGGGCGTGAACTCGCTACACCTCGCCGTACCTGCCCACAGCACGCTCCCCACGCCGGCGACCCCTGCGCCCACCCTGTCCCGGCACGCGCCCGGTGCCGTGGTGAGCCGCGCCCCGCCGGACCTCTCCGTCCTCTCCCGACTGCGCATCTAGGCCGCGGGCGACGGCGCTCGACGCGCCGTCTCTCCGCGCCAGCATCCGCAGCAGCACAGCAGAGGACCCAGACAAATGAACAGCTACGGCATCAACCGCCGCTCCGTCCTGCTCGCCGGACTCGGTGCCGCCGGCGCCGGCGCGCTCGCCGCCTGCAGCGGCTCCAGCGGCAGCGGCTCCGACGGCAGCGGCTCGGGGCACAACGGCCTCGCCGACCCGTCCGGCCCGGCGGTCGCCGCCGCCGAGAGGAAGCGCACCAGCACCGGGCGCAGCCGCGAGCTCACCCTGACCGCGGCGCCCGCCGCGATCGACCTGGGCGGCGGCCTCACGCCCAGGACCTGGGCCTTCGACGGCCGCACGCCGGGCAAGGAGGTCAGGCTCTCGGTCGGCGACGCCCTCGTCGCCGAACTGTCCAACCAGCTCCCGGACCGGACGACGACCTCGATCCACTGGCACGGCATCGCCCTGCGCAACGACATGGACGGCGTGCCCCCGGCCACCCAGACCGCCGTCCGGGCCGGCTCCACCTTCACCTACCGGTTCATCGCCGACGCCCCCGGCACCTACTTCTTCCACCCGCACGTCGGTGTCCAGCTCGACCGTGGCCTGTACGCGCCGCTGATCGTCGAGGACCCCAGGGAGACCCTCGGCTACGACGACGAATGGGTCGTCCTCCTCGACGACTGGGTCGACGGCGTCACCGGCACCCCGGACGAGGTCTACGCCGAGCTGAGGCAGGGGATGGGCGGGATGGGCGGCATGAGCGGCATGAGCGGCATGAGCGGCATGAGTGATGACACTGATAAGCGCGGTAACGGCTTCATGCTCATGAACGCGAAGAGCGACCTGCTCGGCGGTGACGCCGGCGACGTGAAGTACCCGCACCACCTCGTCAACGGCCGGGTGGCGGCCGACCCGGACGTCTACACGGGCAAGCCCGGCAGGAAGGTGCGGCTGCGGATCATCAACGCGGGCGCCGACACCGCCTACCGGGTCGCCCTCGGCGGCCACAAGCTGACGATCACCCACACCGACGGCTTCCCCGTCCGGCACCAGCAGGTGGACGCCCTGCTGGTCGGCATGGGCGAGCGCTACGACGTTCTGGTCACCCTCGGCGACGGCGTCTTCCCCCTCGTCGCGCTCGCCGAGGGCAAGAACGCCGGCGGCCGGGCCCTGGTCCGTACGGGCTCGGGAAGCAAGCCCCCGGCGAACGCCCGCCCGAAGGAACTCGACGGCATGATCATGACGGCGTCCCGGCTGCGCGCCGCCGACGACGTGCGTCTGCGGTCCGCCAGGACCGACATCACGCACGAGATCAGGCTGACCGGCGCCATGGCGGACTACAGCTGGGCGATCAACGGCAGGCCGTTCGACATGAAGACCCCCGAGGCGAACCCGATCACCATCGAGGAGGGCCGGCGTGTCCGGCTCGACTTCGTCAACGTCTCGGACATGTGGCACCCGATGCATCTGCACGGTCACACGTACCAGATCGGCACCTCGGGGCCGCGCAAGGACACCGCGATCGTGCTGCCCGGCGAGAGGCTCTCCGTCTTCTTCGACGCCGACAACCCGGGCCAGTGGATGCTGCACTGCCACAATGCCTACCACGGCGAGGCCGGGATGATGGCGAACGTGGCCTACCGGGCCTGACGTCCGGTGACGCAGTGGGCCCCCCGCCGTCAGTCCTCCACAGCCTGGGGAGCGGGGGTCCACCGCTGCTCGATACGGCCGTAGCGCCAGATCAGCAGCGCCGCGACCCAGGTGACCACGAAGAGGGCCACGACGGCGTAGCCCACGCTGTTGAGGTCGATGGCCGCGACCCAGTCCCAGAAGAGACCGTGCAGGGAGAGCTTCTGGGCGGCGATCGACAGCAGTTCGACGGTGCCGATGAGCAGGGCGGCGGCGACCGAGAGGCCCGTGATGGTGATGTTGTAGAAGACCTTGCGGACCGGGTTGGAGAAGGCCCAGGAGTAGGCGAAGTTCATGAACGAGCCGTCGATGGTGTCGAGCAGGCTCATGCCCGCCGCGAACAGCACGGGCAGACACAGGATCGCGTACCAGGGGATGCCGGAGCCGGCCGCGCCCGCGGCCAGGAAGAGCAGGGAGACCTCGGTGGCGGTGTCGAAGCCGAGGCCGAAGAGGAAGCCCAGCGGATACATGTGCCAGGGCTTGCCGACCGCACGGGTCGCCCGGCCCAGGATGCGCGTCATCACTCCGCCGCCCGCGTTCAGCTCCGCCTCCAGTTCGGCCTCGCTGTGGGCGCCGGTGCGCATCCGGCGGAACACCTTCAGGACGCCGACCAGGGTGACGAGGTTGAAGGCGGCGATGACGTAGAGGAAGACACCGGAGACGGACGTACCGATCAGGCCGAGGGTCTGGTGCAGCGCCGAACCGTCGTCCTTGACCGGCCCGACGAGCGAGCGGACACCGAGCGCGAAGAGCAGGGCGAGGAGGAAGACGACGCTGGAGTGGCCGAGGGAGAAGAAGAAGCCGACGGACAGCGGACGCTGGCCGTCGTTGAGCAGCTTGCGGGTGGTGTTGTCGATCGCGGCGATGTGGTCGGCGTCGAAGGCGTGCCGCATACCGAGCACGTACGCGGTGACACCGAGTCCCACGCCGAACGCCCCCTGACTGCCCATACTGAAGTGCTGCGGCACGACCACCAGCAGCAACGTGCCCCAGCCGATGAGATGCAGCGCGAGAATCGCGGCCGCCAGGCCCCCGGCCCTGGCCCACTCCCGCGGGGTGAGCGCTCCCCGGATACGGCGCAGGGTCGACGGTGTGGGAGCAGCGGTGGTCATGGAGGTCCTTGATCCTGGTAGTACCCGATGTCGGGCTCCATCATCGCCCGCAATGGCTGCTCAGATGCAAGTCAATTGCAATAAGTGTCCGTGATCACTCTGCCACGAGGCGGGTCCTACGGCCTGTGGCCCGATGAGACGGGCGGTCAGGTCCTCGGGGTCCGAGGTGAGGCCCGTGCGGTTCGTCGGAATTCCGGCCCGCGACCGCCGTCCCGGTGCCACGATGAGCGGGCGCCGCGCCCGCACCTGCCGAGAGGCCGGAGGGGGTCGTCATGCACTACAGCTCAGGCCGGCCGGGCCGTCCTGCCGATCGCGGCTGGCCGGAGACCCTGCGGGAGTTCGGGCGTCCGGTGGCCGTCCTGGCGCGGCCCGAGCCAGGATGGCGCCGCCTGGTGGGCCACAGGTCGGTCGACGGCCTCCTCCAACGGCTCGATCTCGGCTATCACGACGAGCGGACCATGCTGGTGCAGGTCACCACCCAGCGTCGCCTGCCCGAGCACGTCCGCGTGTTCGCGACCCTGGAGCCGGTCGATGTGCTCCTGGACGAGTTCCTCCTCAACTGCTCACCCCGCGGACCGATCCGGATGCCCGACGATCCGGCTGCCGGAGCGGGCCATCTGGTCGTGGACGGAACGGCGGTCGAGGCGCAGCGGCTCACATGCGGCGACCACGTCGCCACCCTCGCCGCGGTGGGGGAGGAGATGGTCGCGGTCATCAGCACCGCCGCCCTCCACGAGCAGGCCGTCCAGCTGACCCTCGACACCACTGCCGTCCCGGTCTGAGACGGAACACCGGCCGCCGGGAAGGTCCGTCAGGGCCATGTTGAAGATCACCAACGAGACCGCTCCGTGAAGGCCGGGTGGCCAGGCCGGCCGGGTTGGGCCGCACGTCCAGCCCCTGCCGCCGACCGAGCCCGTCGTCGTTACCTGCGCAGGCCGCGCATCAGTGCGGTGAGTCCGCCGAAGAACTCCTGGTCGGTCCCCACGTCCTGGGCGTGGTGCGCGGTCTCGGCCAGGCGCGGGAACTCGACCGGCGGCAGCGCCGAGATGGCGACCGTACCCTCGCCCGCCAGGGGTCCCAGGTGCTCCAGTTGGATGGCCCCGATGACGTAGCTCAGCAGGGCCCGCAGTGCGATGACGCGTCGTGCGCCGTCGAAACCGGTCTCGGCGAGAACCGTGAGTACGGCCTCCGACCAGCGCAGCACCCCGCGCGACCGGTGCCGGTGGGTCACCGTCAGCGGTACGACGTCGGGATGGGCGCCGACCGTGTCGCGCAGGCGCCGCACCAGGGCCTCGACCCGCTCTTCCCATGACGCACCCGCGGGCGGCGGCTGGGTGTCGACGGTTCCGAGCACGGCGTCGACGACCAGCAGTTCGAGTTCGTCGCGGTCGGCCACGTAGCGGTAGAGCCCCATCGTGCTCATGCGTAGTTCCTTGGCGACCGCGCGCATGGACAGGCCGGCGACACCCTCGCGGTCCAGGACGGTGAGAGCGGTCGAGGCGAGCTGGTCCGGGGTGAGTGAACGGGGGCGAGGCATGGCGGTTGACAGCGTACGGCATACGCCTACGCTGGTAAGCGTGCGCTGCACGCCTACGCGGGGGAGGAGAGTCATGCAAACGACTCGGAGGAGCACGCGGAGAGGAACTGTGGGGCCTGGCGCAGTTGTCGGCGCCCGTGACCTCACGGCCGTCTCGGGCGCCCTGACCGCCGTGCCCGACGGTGACCGGCTGACACACCTTCAGTTCCGGCGGTTCGCCGGCTGCCCGATCTGCAACCTGCACCTCCGATCAGTGGTGCGACGACACGCGGAGATCGCTCAAGCCGGCATCCGTGAGGTCGTGGTCTTCCACTCGTCCGCAGAGGAACTGCGGGAGCACGTGACCGACTTCCCCTTCGCCGTCATAGCCGACCCCGCCAAGCGCCTGTACGCCGAGTTCGGGGTGGAGTCTTCGCCCCGCGCGTTGCTCAGCCCGCGGGCCTTGGCGCCGACCGTCCGGGCCGTCCTGCGCAGCGCGTGGACGATCCTCGGGGGGCGGGAGCGTCCGCCGTCCCGCCGGCCGGACGGCGGACGGCTCGGCCTTCCCGCCGACTTCCTGATCGCACCCGGTGGGCGCGTCCTCGCCGCCAAGTACGGCGAACACGCCTACGACCAGTGGCCGGTCGACCACCTGCTCGAACTGGCATCCCGAACGTCACTGCCATCAGGCCCTGGCCCTGGCCCTGGCCCTGTCCCGACGGAGCGTCACGAGTGACACTTCGCTGCCCACCCCGGTTCACTCGGCGCTGTCGACCTGGCTCGACTCGGTAGCTGACCGGACCGGGGTCGCCGAACCCGCGGGCTACAGCGTTGAGTCCGGCTCAGCCGCTACGCCCAGTGCGTCGAGGACCGAAAGAGATCGTCATCCGAAGATCGAGGGGCTGTCGCGCGAGTGCGAGTGATCACGGTTGTGTCGACACCTGGTGCGTGGTCAGCCCGATCTCGGGGTCGTACCAGTCAGGGAGCTGTTGGGCGTTGCCCACTTCAAGGCGCATGAGCGCCCGCACGTGACCCTGCTGCGGGATGATCGAGTCCAGAAGGCCGATGACCTGGTCAAGTCGCGCCCGACGCGTAGGTGAGTCCGACTCGTCCGCTGCCTTCATCAGGTAGCTGTAGGCGGTCCTGAGCCGGTCGTTCACTCGGCCCTCAAGTTCGAGCACCGCGTCGCTCGCCACCAACTGTGCTTCAGCGCGGGTGTCCCGCTGAGCGCGCCGCGCGTTACTCGCTTCCACTGCTTCCGCGTCGGCGGAACCCGATTCGAGGGCATGGGCGTACGCCAACATCGCGTCCCTGTAGTGACGGTCGTGGGCGTTCAGCTGAACGTAGCAGTGCCGGAGCTGATCGGTCCTGCGATGGTCCGCAGCAGCCCGCTGCTCTGCGAGGCGAGCCTGTTTCTGCTCTTCCAGCCTGCGTAACTCCGCACGCTGCGACAGGACTTGAGTGACCACTGCGGAAGCCGGCGTGCCGCCCACACCCACGATCGTGACGATCACAGAGATGACCGCACCGGACATCCCCACCCCTGGCGCCCACCCGAGCTGCCCCGATGCCCAGACGTTAGCCGACGCATCCGCACGGTAGGGGCCGAACCCCGGTGTCGCGTCAGGCAACGTTCGCCCTGCAGCGAGGGCCGGCCTGCCGACGGCTTCGGACACCGGCGATAATCAACCGATGACTGCCCTCGACCGCCCTGTGCCGCCCTTGAACGCCGACGAGCGCACGACGCTTGAAAGCTGGCTCGACTTTCACCGCACCACACTGGCCATGAAGTGCGAGGGGCTGGACGATGAGCAGGCCGCCGCGGCGTCCGTGCCGCCGTCCGGCTTCACGTTGACCGGTCTGGTCCAGCACATGGCTGAGGTGGAGCGGAACTGGTTCCGCCGCGTGTTCGCCGGAGAACAGGCTCCGCCCATCTACGACCCGCAGGCCGGCCCGGATGGCCCCGACGGGGGTTTCGACGTGGCCGAGGGCGCCGCCCTGGGCGACGCCCTCGCCACCTGGCGCGCGGAGATCGCCCGCGCCCGTGAGAACTGCGCCGAGCGTGCTCTCACCGACACGGGTCGCTTCATGGGGCAGGACGTCAACCTTCGCTGGATCTACGTCCACATGATCGAGGAGTACGCCCGCCACAACGGCCACGCCGACCTGGTCCGGGAACGCATCGATGGCACCACCGGCGTGTAGCGCCGGACGAGGCGGTGTTGGCCCTGTCGACGACGATGCGTAGCCGCTGGTCGTCGGCGGGCCGGTAGAGCTTGTCCCTGGCCAGGTCCAGGGCGGCTGCCGCACTCCGCCATAGCGGTTGTAGGCAGCCCGGCGTCGTCGGCGCGCTTCGCGGCAGTAGCGCAGAGACCGTGAGGCGCGGGTTCGGGCAGCGGTAGGCCGAGGGGGCCGATCGCATGACGGTGCCGATCGCATGACGGTGCCGATCGCATGAGGTTGCCGATCGCATGACGGTGCCGATCACGTCCGGGCTCGTCGCAGGCATCGTAGATCGCCTCCGCGACCATGGCGGCGAGTGCCGTGCTGGCCGGGCCGCACGGCGTGCGCTCACTCCAGGCCGTCGTCCGGCTTCGAGGGTGTTCGGCCGCTCAGGGCCTGCTGTCCCGTGCTCTGGGCGAAACCGATCAGCTCTTCGGCAGTCCAGCTGAGCCGCCCGCTGCGCAGGTCGTCTGCGACGGCTCGGACCCAGTCCAGTTCCGCGGCGGTCACCGCGCGCAGATACTCCTCTTCGAGCCTGGTCACCCGCGGCAGACCGTGGACCTTCGCCTGCTCCGTCAAGGACTTGTCGCGCGCGTCGAGGGTCTGCGCGAGGGCAGCGGCGCGCTGTTCCAGTACATCGAGGGCCTCACCAGGGGCGAGCATGAGGACGAAGGACAGCGCTGCGGGGAACTGTGGGAACTCCTGCTTCGGTGTGGCCAGCATCTCGCCCAGCCAGACACGCATGGTCGAGCGCCCCGCGTCGGTGAGCTCGTACACCGTCCGCTCGGGGTACTGCTGGTCGCGACCGGTCTCCCGCACCCTGACCAGGTCCGTTGCGAGCAGCCGGTCGATCGCCCGGTAGAGGCTCGCGCGCTGGCCGACGTTGACGACCTGGTCCTTCCCCCACTGCTTGATCAACCTCTGGATGCCGTACGGGTGCAGCGGCTGGAAGTGCAGCAGGGCCAGCACGGTCAGGGCGAGTGGGGAGCTGCGGGGCGGGGTGTTCATGGCGGGCATATTACCGACACCGAAACTAGTTGACCGAGAACTAGTATCAATGCAACTATGCAGAAAGGAGCACGACCCCACGAACGAACGGAGACCACGGAGATGACCACCATCAGCACTGAGGCGCCTGCCGCCACCGAGCGCGTCCACGCGGACCACGCCACGGCCAAGCGGCTGGGCAACTGGACCCGCGCCGGACGCATCCAGGTGCGCGCCCGTCGGGGCCTGGCCGTGCTCGACCTGCGCTCCCCGGGCCTGCCCGACGGCATCGAGCTGCACCTGGAACTCCAACGCGCCACGGTCAAGCTGCTGGTGCCCGAAGACGCCGTCGTCGAGCACTGGGACCTCCGTTGGTCCGCCCGAGGCAAGGTCAAGGACGCGCAGGGCCGGACCGCCGAGGAATCGGCCCTCGCCAGGACCCGCCGGATCCGTCTGACCGGTGTCGCAGCCGACAGCGAGGTCCGCGTGCACCGCGGCGGCATCGCGGTCCTGAGCGCCATGTGCTCCCGCGCCTACCTCCAGGACCTGCGCCTCGCCCACAGGACCGGCGGTCATCCGACCGTCGACGACCCGGCCCGCTCGCACGGCCACTGAACATCCGACCATCGTGAAAAAGGGGGGCAGACACATGTCTGCGATCAAGACTGCGGCCGTCATAGGAGGCGGCATAGCCGGACCGGTGACGGCCCTCGCACTGCGCAGGGCCGGCATCGAGGCAACCGTCTACGAAGCTTACGAGGACACGGCGGACGGCCTCGGTGGCATGCTGATGGTGGCACCCAACGGGCTCAGTGCCCTGGACGTCGTCGGTGTGCACCAGGGCTTGGCCGGTCAACCGATCCATCACATGGTCATGACCGACGGGCGGGGCCGCCGGATGGGCGAGTTCGGCGGGCTGGCGGGCCTGCCGGCCAGCCAGGTGATGTGGCGCGCGGACCTGTACGGGGCGGTCCGCGAGCGGGCCGCCGCGATGGGAGTACAGACCGTGTACGGCAAGCGCCTGGCCCAAGCCGAGGAGACCCCGGCGGGCGTCACGGCCGAGTTCGCCGACGGCACCCGGGTGACCGCGGACGTGCTGGTCGGGGCGGACGGCATCCGGTCGACGGTCCGGCGGCTGATCGACCCCGAAGCACCCGGCCCCCGGTCCACCGGCCTGCTCGGTTTCGGTGCGCATGCCAAGGCGGAGGTCCCACAGGCACGGCCGGACACCATGTACTTCGCCTTCGGCGAGCACGCGTTTCTCGGCTACTGGCCGGTGCCCGACGGAGGCACCGCCTGGTTCGCCAACCTGCCGTACGACGAGCCGCTCAGCGCGGAGCAGACCCGCGCGACGCCGTCGGCCGCATGGATGCGGATCCTGCGGGAGAAGTTCGCCGAGGACGTGCCCGGCCGCGATCTGCTCCGGGGCACCGGTGACGAGGAACTCCTCACGTTCGGAGGGCTGGAGATCCTGCCTTCGGTACCGAACTGGTACCGCGGCCGGATGGTCCTGGTCGGCGACGCGGCCCACGCCCCGTCCGCCAGCTCCGGACAGGGCGCGTCCCTCGCGGTGGAGAGCGCGGTGCAACTGGCGCGGTGCCTGCGGGACATCCCCGACGTGGGCGCGGCGTTCGCGACGTACGAGCGGCTGAGGCGGGGGAGAGTGGAGAAAGTCGCAGCCCAGGCCGCGAAGACCAACAGTCAGAAGTCGATGGGGCCGGTCGCGACGAAGATCATGGCCTTGCTGATGCCGCTGGCGACGCGGACGTTCCTGAAGCCGGAGAAGATTTTCGGCTGGACACACCGGTACCGGATCGACTGGGACGAGCCCGTGACGCCCGCCTGACGCGCGCGGCGACGCCTGGGAGTGACTGCCCGACTTGACTCGGTCGGCACACGGTGCACCGCACATCGCTCACAAAGGTGTACGTCGATACGGCCTGGGTGCACTGTCCGACGGGTCACGTCACCGACCCCACACCCGACAGCACTGTCATCCGAATGAAGCAACGTGACGTGCCGCCCATATGGGTGAAGACCAGGCTGACCAGTGCCCCAACCGCGGTAACCCTTAAAAGGGGAACGAAATGCGCATTCGACGAATCCTCGCCGCCGTCTTCGCCACGGCAGCCCTCGCCGGACTCGGCCTCACGGGCGCCACCACCGACTCCGCCACCGCACAGGGCGCCTCATCCTATGTCACCCCTTCTCAGTGCAGGCAGGGCGGCGGAACGCCCGATCCGATGGACAACGTCTGCAAGGGCGGTACGCACAACGGTGAGCGGATCGACTGAACCCCCGCAAGGCGCCCCGCAGCCACGCGCCGTGGAGCGCTCTCGCGCGGGCGGAGCCGGGAGAGTCGCAGGAACCGTGCCGACCCGTCGGGCACGCAGCCGTGGAGGCGGGCCGCCGGCATCTGTCTCGGGCGGCTTTGTACAGCTCGTATCGAGTCCAGGCGCGTTCGAGAGTCCCCGCGGCGGCCGAAATGGCGCACGCTTCGCTCCGCTAGGCAGATGCGCGCGCTGGCCCGGCAGCCCCTTGCGTGAGGGCCGGTCGGGATCGCGCGAGACGTCCCGGCCGAGATCGCCGATGGCGTTGTCCTGATCGCGCGGGTCTTCAATCGCGTGGGCCTTCAAGCAGGCACCGAAGCGCTTCGGTGTAGGTATGGCCACATCCCATGCCCACGTCCTTCCGCCGTCGCGTGACGTCCACACGTGGGTGCGTCGGAGGTGTGCCGCGTGTATCGCAGACAGTGCGTGGACGCTGAGAGAGAACGAGAGAAGGGCGGGGGTCAGTGAGACTGACCCCCGCCCTCTTCTGTCCGCATCCGCCCCGGTCACGTACCAGTCCTGGTAGATGGCTCGGCGAGTGCCCCCGGCGGGATTCGAACCTGCGCACACGGCTCCGGAGGCCAGCAGAGACCGTTGCCCTCTTGGGGTGCTGACCTGCGGGGGAGGGGTGGCCGCGGTCGCTGCTGACGAAGATCATTACGCCCCCATTACGTGGGTGGCCTGTCGGGCGGTCGGTGCGACCCGTATGGTCGAAGCATGATCTCGGGCAGCAACGAGGGACCGGACGGCGGCGCGGAGTTCACGGCGGAGGGCCTGGAGCCTGTTCTCCGGGAAGCATGCGCGACGGCCGGACTCGACTCCCGCGGCGCCGAGTTGCTGCGGCTCGGTTCGAACGCGGTCTACCGCCTGGCGTCCTTACCAGTCATCGTCCGCATTGCGCGTGATCGGGCTGTGCTCGCCGAGATGGAGCGGGCCGTGAGCGTGGCCCGGTGGCTTGAGACGCAGGAGTTCCCGGCCATGCGCGTGCCGGCGTCGGTCACCCAACCGCTCGTCGTCGGCGGCCTCGTGGTGACGTTCTGGGAGAGCGTCCAGGAGAACGAGGAGTACGGGACTGTCGGGGAGCTCGCGGATCTCCTCCGTCGCCTGCACTGGCTCGAAGAACCCGAGTCGCTGCACCTGCCGTACTACGACCCGCTGGCCAAGGTGGCGGCGTCCCTCGAAGGGTTGGACGGCATCTCGGCGGAGGACCGAACGTTCCTTGAGGAGCGAGCATCGAGCCTCGGCAAGGACTACGACCGGCTGGACTTCGTCCTTCCCTTCGGCATGATCCACGGCGATGCCAGCATCGGGAACATCCTCCGCCACCGCGACGGGCACGCGGTGCTCATCGACTTGGACGGCTTCGCTCTCGCTCCACGCGAGTGGGACCTAGTCCAGACAGCGATGTTCTACGAGCGGTACGCATGGCACACCAAGGCGGAGTACGCAGAGTTCGTGCACCGGTACGGCTTCGACCTGATGAACTGGCCCGGGTACGAGACGCTCGCAGACCTGCGTGAACTGATGATGGTTGCCTGGCTCGGTCACCAGGTCACGAGCAGTGACCGGGCTGCCGCCGAGTTCGCTCGCCGAGCGAGGTCCCTTCGCACTGGTGAGGGTCGAGACGAATGGGGCCCGTTCTGACCGGGCCCTTCAGGAACCGAGGTGATCGCCGGAGGCGAGCCACAACCTGTGGTCTCTGACCTGATCAGTGAAGGTCTCTACGTCCCCGTTGCTACCGACACCGGCAAGGTTCTGCCGGAACTCGGCAAGGTAGCTGATGCAGCGAGCCGACTTGAGCTGCTCGCCCAGATCGAGCGCATCGAGGGCGACACGGCAGGCCTCCTCGACGTCGCCGGCGCGTAGGTGGGCATCGGCCAGCACCATGGTCGCGAAGAAGTCGCTCCGTACATGGCTGCCACTCATGGCGTTCTCGGCGTGGGCGACAGCCCGTCGGGCGCTGTTGACGTCGCGGAAGCAGTGGGCGGCCTCAGCAGCAAGTTCGGCTTCGTCGAAGTAGCTGATCCACTCGGGCTCGTCGTCGCTGTTCCTGCTCTCCAGCGCTTTCGTGGCTGCGGTCAGGGCGGCTTCGCAGGCCTGTACGTCGCCGGTGCGGGCAAGTGCGCGGGCCTCCATGGCGTGGAACTGGGCGCGCAGTGTCGGCGTGGCCACGGGGGAGATACCCATGAGTGCCGCGCGGGCGAGCGTCGCGGCCTGCGTGCAGCGACCTAGGAACGTCGCCTGATGGCTCATGGCCGACAGGATGCTTCCGGCGAGCCGACGGTCGTTCGCATCCTGGGCCAGCCGGAGGGCCTGGAGGAAGTACCTCTGTGCCAGGCCGTGACGGCAGGCGTCGTACGACATCCAACCGGCCAGGAGAGTTGCCTCTGCCACGGTGGAGAACAGGGCCCGCCCGACCTGCTCGCTGTACTGCCCGCGCAGCAGCGGCGTCACTTCGGTGCTGAGGTACTGCACGGCTGCGTGCCGCGCATGGTCGCCGCCGAACCGGTCGTCCAACTCAGCGAACATATCCGCGGTGGTTTTGATGGCGGCGACGTCCCCGAAACCGACACGCATTCCGTCCCGACGCTGCCGAGGAACGGCCGGCTCGGGCGCGACCAACCAACGGAGCGAGGCTTCGTTCCACGCGGGCTCGGACGGCTCTGCCTGCAGCAGGGGCTCGTAGCGGTTGAGATCGGCGCGCCAAAGCTGTCCGACTGTATCGATCGCCCCTTCGGGACTCGCCGGATAGCTGGCGTCCAAGAGCCCTGTGTCCCGCACGCCTTCGTGATTCAGTCCCAACTCGGAGGCGCTGAGGCCGTACGCCTCGCACAACAACGGACCGTAGAAGTCGTCCGGCGTGCTGTGGCCGTTCTCCCAAGTGGCGATACGGCGTTTCACGCTGGCGTCCGACGGAAGTTGATGCCCGCGACGGAGCGCAACCTGACGCAATTCGCGGACCAACCGCGGTTGACTCCAGCCGCGGCCGACACGCGCTTGACGTAAGCGAACGCTGACCGGCTCCAGTGAAGACGTGACCGTTCCCTCCCCATCTGAGCAGGGGTGCGACTTCTGGGGCGCACGACTCTTTGGCCTCACGACCGAATGTACGCGCTGATCTTCACTGCGCGCTGCAAGTAACCGGAGATAGACGGTTGTTGACCCGTGATGGGGGATGACGCGTCCACGCGTGACGCGTCATCCCCCGTCACCTCTCGTCATCTGCCCTGGCCACGGTGGCGACCCCGAGCCTGGATGCAAGGCGGCATTGCGGCCGCAACCGAGTCTCGACCGAGGTGAGTTGACGTGCAGAGGATGACCAGGAGGGGCATGGAGTGGCTTTCGGCAGCAGCGGACAACCCCGCCGAGTGCCGGCAGATTTGGGCGGACGATCCCCGGACGCCCTGCCTGCTGCCGACCGGCCGCTACTTTGACGTGCTGAGCGTGGAACAGCGCCTCGGCATGGAGATGTTTGACCGCCTCCTCCGAAGTGCGATGCCGTTCGGACCGACGGTCGTCGACCGCAAGGCACAGCGAGTCGGTTTCTTCCTCTGCTCGCAGAGCCGCGAGACCTTCACGCACTACCTCGAACGCGAAACGTCATCGCCACCGCCGTACCGGTACCTGAGCGACGACTGTGCCGTCGTTGTACCGGGCCCCATTCCGCTGTCCGATGACCGCTATCAGTGGCTCCGCGCGCCTACACGCCGACCGGAAGCCAATTCGCTGCGCCCCGTAGCCCTGGCCACTGCGCTGGTCGCTTCCGCGGAACTCCTGGCAAGGATCGACCGCTTCGACGAGCAGTACCCGACGCCGTACGCGGCGGTCGCCGCGCTCCCCGAGGAGACGAGTACGGATGCCGACTGAGCCGACCGACGGGCGTGACGCTGCCGCTTGGTCGCCCCTCGACAGCGACGGTTGGTACGCGGCCCGAAACGCGACCACGGCACTGCGAGACGTCCTCGTGCGCGCCGGCCTGGAGAAGGGCTTCCCCTACCTGCGTGCGGACCTCAACGCCTTCGGGCATGGCCTCGTCGAACTGGGCCGAGTGTCCCCCGCCACGGCCGAGCGCCTTGCCGAGCTCCTGCGCCTGGCACTGGCAAGCGGCTTCGGTCGAGACCGTAGCGACGTCGGTGACGCATCGACCGTCGTCGAAGAACACAAGAGAGGGGCATGACGTCATGACCGACTGGCGCGGAGTAGTAGCCAACCGAGCGGAAGACCTGTCGCCTGGCGTGCCCTACGTCCGCGGCTGGAATCGCGCACGGCAAAGCGCTGGCACCCTGGCTGAACAGCTCGTGCTGCTCGGGCTGGACTCCGACTTCCCTGGCCCGGTCGCCGATGTGAACGTCCTCGGTGACGGGCTGGTGCAGCTGGGGACGGTGCGTCCTGAGGCGGCTGAGCTGCTGGCGAATCTGATCGCGGCCGGTCTGAACGCGGAGTCGGCGTTCCGACGAAAAGACGATGGGGTGGGAGGATCCCTTGGAATCGATCATCTAGGCGCGGCTCCCAGGGGGTACGCCGTGGCTGCAGCGGTCTAGCTGGTGCACCAGCTACGGCCTGCTGCGCCGATACGGGCGCGTTTGACCATGGCCGCGACCGGGGGCGCGGCGCAGGGTGCTGTCTGGGACCCGTCGCGGGGACACTGGGTGCCAGTGGTGCTGGAGATGTTCGGCCTCCAGCATGAGGTCGAGGCAGCCTGCACCGCGAAGACAGCGGGCAACACCTGACCCTGGGACGGGCCCGGGCCTGCGGCGACTCCGCCCTAAATCCTGGATCAACTTTCCAGCGGCAGTGATCATCGCTACGGTGAAACTCACAGGGATTGAGTCCTAGGCACCGGGTCTTCTGGGGGGATGTCATGGGCAGACGGCGCGGTTTCTTCGCGGAGCTGAACTACCAGGCGCAGCAGGCGGAGAAGCGTCGACGGCAGCAGGAGGCCGCCGCCCATCGTGCTCATAGTGCAGCGCAGCGCGCAGCCGAGCGAACCATGAGGGCCTACGAGCGCGCGCAGGCGGCGGCGGCCAGGGCCTCTGCCGCCGAGAAGAAGGCCGCGGAGCGTGAGGCTGCGCGGCTCCAAGTGGAGTCCCGGCTCGCCGAGGTCGAGTCCATGAACACCGATCTGGCCAGCGATTTTGCCGACATTGACAGTCTGCTCGCCTGGGCCCTAGACATAGACGACTATGTCGATCTCGAATCATTGAAGATCTCGGAGATTGAGCATCCTCCGTTCGAGCCTGGTGGCCTGGCTGTCCCTACGCCCGAGGTTGCGGAGCCGTGGTACGCCCCTGAGCCCGTCTATCAGGAGCCGAGTGCACCCAGCGGACTCTCGGCCATGCTTGGCGGGAAGAAGCGGCACCAACAGGCCATCGAGGGGGCCAGGGTCGCCTTTGAGAAGGCGCATGGCGAGTGGGAGCTCGCCAGGGATGCTCTCCACAACCGCTACGCCAAGGCAGTGGCCCAGCGCGAGAAGAGGGAAGCCAAGCGCGTGGCGGAACTATCTGCCGCTGAGGAGAAATACAGGCAGGAATGCGAGAAGCGCGAGGCTGAGGCGTCAGCTCACAACGCCGAGCTCACCAAGCTCATCAACGATCTTGCTTTCGATGTCGAATCCGCCATCGAGGAGTACGTCGGCATAGTCCTGTCCAACTCGGTCTACCCCGAGGTCTTCCCGGTCGAGCACGACCATGCGTTCAATCTCGCATCTCGCGAGTTGACGCTTACAGTCAGTGTTCCAGAGCCCTCAACTGTACCCTCAGTGAAGGGGTACCGATACGTGAAGGCGAAGGACGAGATTACTTCAACTTCCCTGCCCGTTCGTGAAAAGAAGGAGCGGTACGCGAACGCGGTCTGGCAGGTCGCAGTTCGCAGTCTGCACGAAGTCTTCGAGGCCGACCGCGCTGGCAAAATCCACTCGATTGCGTTGACGGTAGGCGTCAATACAATCGACCCGGCCACCGGCCTCCCGACCACCGTGCCTCTTGCCGTCGTCGCCGCGGACCGCGAGACCTTCAACGGGTTCGATCTGGCAAAAGTTGTCCCGCAAGCCACGTTGCAGCACCTCGGTGCCGCGATGTCGAAGTCGCCATTCGACCTAGTGTCGGCAGACACCAGTCGTGGCATCCGGGTTCGAGGACAGTGACGATGCGGTTCAACCCACCGCCAGGGTGGCCCACGCCCCCCGAGGGCTGGACTCCTCCGCCAGGATGGAAGCCCGACCCGGCCTGGCCGGCACCACCACCTGGCTGGGCTCTCTTCGTGCCCGACGACGAGTCCGAATCCGACAACGACGTCGAGGAGTCCGCCACCGCGTCAACCGTCGAGGCTCTCAGTGGCCCGGCGCAAGGGGCACCCGGAACTAGGCCAGACCAGACATTTGCTGGCCCCCCGACTGCACTACCGTTTCGCGGAGTCGACCCCGCGCCACTGATGGCCCGTATCGCTGATCTCGAAGCCGCGCTTGGCACCGCACAAAGTGGCGCCGACGTGATCGATCTCAGCGACCAGCGGGCTCTGCAGGACGTCGGCATCTATCGCTACCACCATCCTCTGGAGAGCGCGGCGGCCTACAAGGACCGGCTCCGCAGCCTTGAGGGTCAGATCGACGACGTCATCAAGAACGGTCAAGCGATCCTCGCCGCAGACCTGTTCACCTTCGATGGATCTCTGGCACGAGGACGGAAACTGATTGGTGATCTGTCCAAGCTGATGCTACGGGCTTACAACGCGGAGGCCGACAACTGTGTGCGCTCACTGAGGTCAGGGAACGTGCGCACCGCGCAGAAGCGGCTGGAGTCGGCGGTCACGGCGATTGAGAAGCTAGGGGCGATCATGGAGATGCGGATCAACCCCGAGTATCACGCTCTGCGAATCGCCGAGCTCGAACTGACTGCCGACTTCCAGATGAAGGCTCAGGAAGAGCGCGAACGCGCCCGCCAGGAGCGCCAACTTCTCCGGGAACAGCGCCGGGCTGAGCAGGAATTGGCCGCCGAGAAGGAGCGACTTGAGAAAGAGCGAGCGCACTACATCAGCGTCCTGGAATCCCTCCGCGTCAAAGGCGACGACGCCGCTGTCACCGAACTCTCCCGCCGCCTCGCGGACATCGAAAATGCCATCGCAGCCAACGACTACCGCATCGCCAACATCCGCGCCGGCTACGTATATGTCATCTCCAACATTGGCGCATTTGGCCCAAACATCGTCAAGATCGGCATGACCCGCCGCCTTGAACCGATGGACCGTGTCAGGGAGCTCGGTGATGCATCAGTGCCGTTCCGGTACGACGTCCATGCCATGTTCTTTTCCGAGGACGCCGTGACACTGGAGTCCGAACTTCATAAGGCGTTCGCCGATCGACGCGTCAACTTCGTAAACGAGCGACGCGAGTTCTTCTTCGCCACACCATCCGAGGTTCGAGCACTCTTGGCAGACAAAGTAGGCGGCCTGCTTGAGTTCACGGAGGAACCCGCGGCTCTCGAGTACTTCCAGAGCCGTAGCCGCTGGCCGCAGCAGAGCTGAATGCGGATCCCGTTAGAGGCTCGGGCACAGCGCCAGCGGTATCCGCGTCCTGCGAGCCTGGCAACCCATCAGCTCGCGATGGTCCAGTAGCGAGGGAGCAGCTGGCCGGGCCTCGATCGTTCACGTGTGTGCGCCGAGGTGAGCGGGTCGACTGGGGAATCCGGTTTCTGCTCGTTCGCTCTGCGGCGTGATCACTGTGGGGCAGGCTGGTATGCCGCGTCTCGTCGCGTCGGGCGTCGGCTTCCGTCAGTCGAGAGTGCTGTGGTCCCTCCTTCCCGGGGTAGCGGCGGGGCGAGTGGGTCAGCTCAGGACCGGTGCGAGGCCGGTGTGACCGCTGGTGACCGGTCCACATGAAGCTACGGATCAGAAGCTCCCCGTGCCGCACTCGTGTCAGATCTAGTGGGGTGCCACGACGAAGGGGGATGGCCAGCGGGTGTGTGGCCCACACGCTCCTCACACGCGATTGGCGCGCAACAACGAGAAAGAGCGGGAGACAGTGAGACTGTCTCCCGCTCTTTCATGTCGGCATCCGCCCTGGTCAGCGCTTGATTTCTGCTGATCTTCGGCGAGTGCCCCCGGCAGGATTCGAACCTGCGCACACGGCTCCGGAGGGCCCTTCGGACTCCGGCGTTTGCGCAGGTCACAGGCTCATAGGCAGTCAACGGCACGCAACCCGTCCACAGATAGTCCACGGCTGACCTGTGTGCTATGGAGACCGGTAGTAACCGAGCACGCCGAAGCCGGCGCAGCGACGACCCCGGGTGCCTCAGACCCGGCCTGTCCCCTCGCGGCGCTCGATTGCTTTGGACTCTTGGTCAGCCCCTCACGAAAGCCCCACGTCAGACCGGTCGCCTGTGGTTACACTGGCCATCCGTCCGATCGTTCGTTCGAATGGTCGCATTGCGTCCACAGCTTCACCCACCCACTTACCAGTGACAGTGCGGGTCGATACGCTGAGACTGTCTGGGGGAGAGTCTCGTCCGCCACGCCACCCGCCAACGCGATAGGTAAGCGCTTGGTCTAACGTGGAAGGGACGAGACGAAAGGGGGCATCATGGGGAACGCACACGACGTAGCGGCATACATCCTGACGAAGACCGGTCCGCTGTCCGCGATGAAGCTGCAGAAGCTGTGCTACTACTCCCAGGCTTGGTCCCTCGTCTGGGACGAGCAGCCTCTCTTCGATGAACGCATCGAGGCTTGGGCGAATGGGCCGGTGGTGCGCGCCCTGTATGCGCAACACCGAGGCCAGTTCACGATCCACAACTGGCCGTCCGGTGATCCCACTCAGCTCAGCCCTGACCAGAAGGCCACGATTGACGCTGTGATTGACGCTTACGCGAAGCTCACTGCCCAGCAGCTCAGCGACCTTACACACAGTGAGCGCCCGTGGAACGACGCTCGCGACGGGATCCCGCCGACTGAGCGCAGCGAAGCAGAGATCACGCCTGAGTCGATGCAGTCCTTCTATGCTTCTCTGGCCAGCCGAAACGACACAGAGAGCGTCTGAAGGCCACGTCAGGGGGGCGTGTGGGAGGGAACAACAAGAGACCTGCTAACAAGCGGGTCCCCATGGTTGCTGTGCCGTCCGCCCCGGAGCGCGTCCCCCGTCGCCTCCGGGGCGTCGCCGTGCCCGGCGAAATGGACGAGCAACACCCGGTGTGGCGGACATCCCTGCTGGATCGCCAGCACGATGGCTCGTGGTCATGGAAGATCACCGATCAGACGCTGTTGAAGATCGTGGACTTTCTGTCGGAGATGGAACGTCTCACCTGGCGAGAGATACGACAGCAGCAGACCGGCGGCCGGCGCCGCGGGCCCAAGCATAAGTCGATTCCCCGCGATCACCTATGCAAGGAAGCGCAGGATCGACTGGTCGAGCTGCAGCTCGACGACTTTGATGAGCTGTTCCGCTTCCGCACCGGAAACATGGAGCGCCTCTGGGGACTCCTCTCTAGTGACAGCCCCCGGATCTTCTATCCGATCTGGTGGGATCCCGACCACAAGGTATGTCCCAGCAAGGACCAGTGAACCTGGGTCACCCCGAGCTGAGTACCGCCTCCTCGACCCGTGCCCGCGGGTGCCGCAAACAGCTATGCGGCCAGGCACCTCTAACATTCCGCGTTCGGCAAGCAGTCGGCAGAGATGCCGCCTGGCCCGCTCTCCCGTGCAGCAGTCCTGGCATCGTGATGCTGATGATCAACTGTGTCCAGGCCCTCACCGAAGCTCTCGGCTCCACATGCCGAGGCATTGGGCATTGTCGGTCCATCGAAGAGTTCCTCCACCACAACCACGCTGAAAAGGTCGGATTCGGCTCCCAGCGGTCGCCCTCTCCGTGCCGACTTGTCCTCGGCCGGCCACCACTCCGCGATCACGTGAAGGGCGTGGACGTCGGAAGTCCTGGCTAGTTCGTACGACCAGAGTTCATAGCGCTCTTTGAGCTCGTTCAGCGGGTGGTGAGACCGCAAGCCGCAGAAGATTACGCCAGAGCTCTCGAGGTCGCTGGGCCAGTCGTCGGGCGGCTGAAGATCGTTCTCGTAGTAGGGGTTAGCCACCAGCACGCCCACAACCCAGTCTTCGTTGTCTCGACGCTGGTCGGCGGGCTCCACGATGTATCCAAGTACGTGCAGTGGAAGGGCACCGCTTAGCCTCCGCCGGGTGACGGACCGTTCAACGAGGGGGGGTTGCGTCCAGGGAAGTGGTGTACGGGTTCGACCTGATCCGGGGGTTTGCTCCGGCATCGGGATGGTGCCCGCATAGATGAACGGCCACCGGCT